>NZ_JAHYSG010000070.1 GCF_022095675.1 Dactylosporangium sp. AC04546
GCCCAGCCCGCCCTCGTGCGTGATCTGGTTGCTGTAGTGGTCGAGCAGCACCTTGCCGCCGACCAGCGCACCGCCGCTGCCGACCAGCAGCACCGCGCCGAACACCAGCGCCAGCCGGGCCCACAACGGATCCTTCTGCGCGCGCCTCTTCCTCGTCACCTGCACCCCCGGACGGGCACAATAGCGCCCCGACCTGTGAACGTTCGGTCCTTCGCGCTGTAGACGGACCCGGGCACCCGGATCGTTGCAGGATCACCGACATTTCGCGGTGGGACACCTGTGGTACACAGGAGTCCGGAACGGGGTCCGAAGGGGGAAATGCGCCGTGGGCGTGCTGCAGCGCTTCGAGAAGCGGCTCGAAGGCCTGGTGGAGGGCACCTTCGCCAAGGTGTTCAAGGGCGTGGTCCACCCGGTCGAGCTGCTCAACGCCATGCAGCGGGAGGCCGCCGCCCACAAGCAGAACGTCGGCGGCCGCATCCTGGTCCCGAACCGTTTCGTGATCGAACTCTCACCGGCGGACCACACCCGCCTGGCCGCCTATGCGAACGCCCTGGCCCAGGAGCTGGCCCAGTCCCAGGCCGAGTTCATCGGCGAGCAGGGCTGGGCGGTCTACGGCGACGTCCTGGTCGAGGTCGACCGCAACGAGACGCTCGACACAGGCCTGTTCCAGATCGTCGCCTCGGTCCACACGGGCGGCGAGACCCCGGCGCGCCAGGCGTCCGGCGTGCGCCTCGTCACGGATGACGGCGGCGGCTACCTGCTCCCGGTCGGCTCGACGGTGATCGGCCGAGGCGACCAGGCGACGGTCCGCCTGGCGGATGTCCGGGCGTCCCGCCAGCACGCCCGCCTGGACTACGACGGCCGCCAGGTGGTGCTGACGGACCTGGGCTCGGCGAACGGCTCCCTGGTGAACGGCCGCCGCGTGGCCACGGCCAACCTGACCCCGGGCGACGAGATCGTGATCGGCAACACCCGCCTGATCTTCCGCGTGGACGGCGCCGCCGAGCCGACCCGGGTGACCCGCATCCCGGACGGCCCAGCTCCGCGCCCCTGATGCCCTGGCGCGGCATCCGCCGGGCCACGTTCACCCAGTGGTACCTCCACTGGCTCGAAGAGACCCATCGCCGTGTATGAGGTCCGACGCTGACCCGCCATCAAGAATGTCGATCATGAACCGCAGCTGCGGCGAACAGCGCACGGTCAGCCCCGGTACGGCCTGCGCGGACTGCAGCAGCAGTTCGGCGATGGCACGGTCGGCGAACCGCAGTGCCGACGCGTCGATCGTCATCGGCAGGCCCTGCGCGGCGCAGTCCTCGCGGAGATCCGCGACGCAGAACGCCAGCGCGAGGCGGTTGGACAGATCGCTGTCACCGGTCAGCCGGAGCACGGGACCGTCACGACGGACACGCCGGTCCGGCCCGGCCGGCGCGGTATGGTCGATCATGGTCCATGAGGATCGAGGACGACCGAGAGCAGAGGTGCAGCACGTGAGCGACTGGAACGCCGCAGTCATCGACGAGTTCCGGGCGAACGAGGGCCGCGTCAGCGGTCCCTTCACCGGAGCGCCGATGGTGCTCATCCACCACCGTGGCCGCAAGAGCGGCCGCGAGTTCGTCAACCCGCTGATGTACCTGCCGCACGAGACCGACGGCGGCGTCATCTACATCTTCGCGTCCAAGGGCGGCGCCCCCGAGGACCCCGACTGGTACCACAACCTCGTGTCGGCCGGCCACACCACCATCGAACGCGCCACCGAGACCTACGCCGTCAGCGTCCGCGAGCTCGCCGGCGCCGAGCGGGACGAGCGCTACGACGAGCAGGCCCGCCGGTACCCGGGCTTCGCCGAGTACGCGCAGAAGACCACCGGGATCCGCACCATCCCCGTCCTGGAGCTCACCCGCACCGCTGACGCATGAGCCGGCGCCGGCCCGTTGCTCACGGCCAGATGGTGACGGTGGGCACCGGGCTGCGCACGACGTCGTCCCCCGGCCGGCTCACAGGCCGACGCTGCCGTCCAGGCGTTCGCGGAGGAGGTCGGCGTGGCCGTTGTGGCGGGCGTACTCCTCGATCAGGTGCAGCAGGACCCAGCGCAGTGACACCGGGCCCTCGCCCGGCTCCTCCCCCGTCACGTCGAGGTTCGGGGCCGCCGCGACGAACTGCTCGGCGAAGGCCACCTCCGACTCCCACACGGCGAACGCGTCCGCCGGGTCGGCGGTGACCGCGAACGCGTCCGGGTACAGCGGCGTCGCGGCCGTACCGGCCAGGACCACTCGGAACCAGAAGCGCTCGGTGTCGGCCGCGTGGCGGACCAGGCCCAGCAGCGACAGCGCCGACGGCGGCACCGACCGATCACACAGCGCCTCGGGTGGCAGTCCGGAGCATTTCAGCCGGAGGGTCTGGCGGTGCCAGGTGAGGAAGGCCAGGAGGGTCGTGCGTTCATCCGCGAGCGGGGGCCGGTTCTGCCGCATGCCGACCATCCTGCCGTCTACGGTGTGGGCATGACGGGCATCCCGCGGGTCGTCACCGACCTTGACGACGTGCCGTCGCGGCGGCTCTTCGAGGTGGTCGAGGCCGTCGCGATGATCTTCAGTTTGCCGGACGGAGCCGCCGACGACGTCGACGCGCTGGCCGTGGTGATCGGGCAGGGTGAGACCTGGCGGGAGCGGCACGCCATCCGGCTCTGGGAGAGCAACCCGCGGCTGCGGCACCTGCTCATCGCGGACGGGAACCCGGCCGAGACCACCTACATCCCGCTGACCCTCGACGGGATCCGCCGCACGGACGGGGTGGAGCTGCAGCCGCAGCCGGTGACGAACACCGCCGATCAGGCCGCCTGGATCGCCGCCAAGATCCAGAAGCTGGAGATCCGGTCCGTCGGGCTGGTCGTCTCGCCGTACCACCTGCCGCGGGTGTACCTCACCCTGCTCCAGGCGCTCGGCGAGCCGATCCAGCTGCTGCCCGTGCCGGTGCCGGTCCCGCCGGACGTGCCGGCGCCGGAGACCGGGGCGACCTCCTTCGACCTGCTGCCGGGCGAGATCCGCCGGATCATCGCGTACCGCGAGCAGGGCTGGGTCGCCGGGCCGAAGGAGCTGCGGGAGTACCTGGCCTGGCTGTGGCAGCAGCCTCTGCTCAGCCGAACGGCAGGATGAGCGAGCCGTCGTCGGCCAGGGCGAAGCCGGGGTTGTGCGCGATCTCCCACACGTGCCCGTCGAGGTCGGTGAAGCACCCGGCGTAGCCACCGTAGAACGTCTCGTGCGCCGGGCTCGTCACGGTCGCGCCGGCGGCGGCAGCGGTGCCGAGGATCTCGTCGACCTCCTCGCGGGAGCGCACGTTGTGGGCCAGGGAGATGCCGCCGAAGCCGTCGCCGCCGCGGTCGTCGATCCCCGAGTCGGCGGCCAGCTTGGCGCGGCTCCACAGCACCAGGGCGAGCCCGCCGGCCTGGATGAAGACGGTCTCCTGCGTCTCCTGGCCGCGCCAGCCGAGCCGCTCGTAGAACGCGCGGGCACGGGCGAGGTCGGCGACGCCGAGCGTGACGATGCTGATCCGCTGGTCCATGATCCCGACGGTACCAACGCCGCGACGGTCAGCAACCGCGCAGGAGCCGATCGAGGACGCGCACGCCGAACCGCAGACCGTCGACCGGCACCCGCTCGTCGACGCCGTGGAACAGCGACGTGAAGTCCAGCGACGGCGGCAGGCGCAGCGGCGCGAACCCGAAGCTGCGGATGCCCAGCGCCTGGAAGGCCTTCGCGTCGGTACCGCCGGGCAGCAGGTACGGCAGCACCCGCGCGCCCGGGTCCTCCGCGACGAGGGCCGCCGTCATCGCGTCGACGAGCCGCCCGTCGAACGTCGTGGCGACCGGCGGCAGCGACGCCCAGTCCTGCTCGACGTCCGGCCCGAGCAGCTCGGTGACGGTCCGCCGGAACTCGTCCTCCCGGCCCGGCAGCACCCGCCCGTCGACGGTCGCCGACGCCACCGACGGCACCACGTTGGCCTTCACCCCGGCGGAGAACATGGTGACGTTGGCGGTGTCGCGCAGCGCCGCCCCGATGAGCCGGGCCGCGTTGCCGAACCGGGCGACCGCGGCCTCCGGGTCGGCCTCGTCGAACGGCACGCCGGTCAGCTCGGCCACCCCGTGCAGGAACTCCCGCATCGGCCCGGTGAGCACCAGCGGGAACCGGTGCCCGTCGAGGCGGGTGACCGCGGCGGCGAGCCTGGCGACGGCGTTGTCGGTGTGCACGAGCGACCCGTGCCCGGCGGTCCCCCGCACCTTCAGCCGCAGCCACACGGCACCCTTCTCGGCGGTCTGCACGAGGTACGCCCGGACCCCGTCACGCACGGTGAGGGAGAACCCACCCACCTCACTGATCGCCTCGGTCACGCCGTCGAACAGCTCCGGCCGGTGCTCGACGAGCCACCGCGCGCCCTGGAAGCCGCCCGCCTCCTCGTCCGCCAGGAAGGCGAACACGATGTCGCGCGGCGGGACGAGGCTCTCCCGCCGATACCGCCGGGCAAGGGCGAGCGACATCGCCACCATGTGCTTCATGTCGATCGCGCCGCGCCCCCAGACGTAGCCGTCGCGCACCTCGCCGGAGAACGGGTGCACCGACCACTCGGCCGGGTCGGCCGGCACCACGTCGAGATGCCCGTGCACCAGCAGCGCCCCGCGGCCCGGGTCGGCGCCGGGCAGCCGCACGACGACGTTGCCGCGCCGGGGCCCGGACTCGACGTACTCCGGCGCGTAGCCGGCGTCGGCGAGGCGCTCGGCGACGAACTCGGCGGCGGCCCGTTCGCCGTTGCCGTCGCGCGGGTCGTCGGTGATGCTGGTGTCGAACCGGATGAGCTCGCTGGCGAGCCCGACGACCTCGTCCTCCGCGGTGACCATCCGCGCACCCTACCGGCGCCCGCACAGCCGAACTCACAGGTAGCCCGAAGGTCGGTGGGATTGACGGCACAGGTTGCGGGGGCATCGTCGGCTCGACAGCCATGAGCCCGAAGGGAAGCCCGAATATGACCGAGGATCAAACGAACGGCACGCCGGTGCCACCGTGGGCCGGGCCGGCGCCCGAGACCCCGCCCGCCGCACGCACATCGGGTGGCCGTTCCTCGAAGCTCAAGATCGGCATCGTCGCGGCCGTGTCCGGCGTGATCGTGGTCGGCGGCGGTGTGGCGGTGGCCAACGCGGCGAGCACCGGGACCGGCGCCGTCCAGCAGGGGCCGGGCGGCGGCCACAGCGGCTATGGCGGTTACGGCGGCCCGGGCGGCCAGGGCTTCCCCGGTGGGGGGCAGCCCGGCCGGGGCGGCATGGAGCGCGGCGGGATGATGGGCGCCCTCCACGGCGACTTCGTCGTGAAGGACAGCGCCGGCAAGTACGTCACCCACCGCCTCCAGAGCGGTACGGTCACTGCCGTCAGTGACACCTCCATCACCGTCAAGAGCGAGGACGGGTTCAGCACCACCTTCGTCGTCAACGGCAGCACCAAGGTCCACAACGGCTCGGCGAAGATCGGCGACGTCAAGACCGGCCAGACGGTCACCGTCGTCGGCACCGTCGACGGCACGACCGTGACGGCGACGACAATCGCCGACCGGTCGCTACGCGGGGACAAAACGGACAAACAGCCCCGCGGCAGCGGCGAACCGAAGCCGACGAAGACCGCCTAGAGCTCGCCTAGAGCTCGCGGGCGAACGTCACGAGGTCGTGGCCCGGTCCGTTGTAGTCGGCGACCGGGCCGCCGACCGTGAACCCCATCCGCTGGTGGAACGCGATCGACGCCTCGTTCACGGGCGAGGTGATCGCCCTGATGACCCGCCGGTCGTGCTCCCTGGCCAGGGCGAAGAAGCGCTCGTACAGCGTCCGGGCGAGGCCCTGCCCGCGCGTGGCGGGGTGGACGCCGACGAAGTGGATGTACGCCTCGTCCGGCTCCGACGGCGACAGGATGCCCACCAGGAACCCCCGCAGCCCCTCCGGCCCCTCCGCCACCAGGCTGGTGCGGTGGAAGTGGTCGAGGAACAGCCGCGGCAGCCCGGCCAGGATCGGCCGCCCCCACCAGTCGTCGACCACGGCGGCGACGGCGTCGTAGTCGTTCGGGCGGGCGGGTCGGATCAGCGGTTCGGTCATCGGTCCATGGTCACCGAGCGGGGCCAGCGACCGCCGGGCAGGTCGCTGTGGTCGGCCAGCTCCCCCGCCAGCCGGCGCACGCTCGCCACGTCCGCCGCCAGGCGCTCCGCGAGGTGCGCGGCACCTGAGATCAGCTCGCCGACGACGGTGCCGACGAGGTCCGCCAGGTCCTGCAGCGACGACGGGAACTGGGTGAGGACGCCGGCCATCGTCGCCCCGCCCTCCAGGCAGGCGGTGGTGAGCGCGGCCGCCACGGCGGCGACGCGGTCGGCGAGGCCGGTGAGGTACCCCATGTTGGCCATGGCGACGTCGGCGAGCCACTCGCTGGTCGCGCGGGCCTGGCCGGCGACCTGCCGCAGCGCGCCGGTCTGCTCGTGGAGCACGTCGAGGTACGCCTCCTTCGCCGGACCGGCCCAGTAGACGAGGTTCCGCCCGGGCGGGTCGAGCGCCGCGGTGACCCCGGTGAGCGGCGTGACGACGGCCGGCAGCCACGCCAGGCTCGCGTCGAGCAGCGCGAGCACCGGCACCGCGCGGGCGACGGCGAGCTCGGCCCGGTCGAGCACGTGCTCGATCCGCAGGCGCAGCACACCGAGCCGCTCCCGGATGACCGCGAGACCTCGGGCGGCGTCGCCGGTGACCCGCTCGACGACCCCACCGGCCCAGCCGTCCGCCGCGAGGCCGCGCTCCACGAGCCGGATGCCGGCCTCGACCCGCGCGAGCAGCCGGTCCCACTCGGCGCGCACCCCGGCCAGGCTCACCTCCAGGGCCCGCAGCGGCTCAGTCACCCCACACCGCCGCGAGGTCGGTCACGGCGTCGAGATCGGCCGCGGTGTACCGGTCGGCGCACGCCCGCAGCACGGCCGCGATCGCATGGAACTCGGCGGCCGCGGCGCCGCACAGCGTGCCGAGGTGCGCGCGCATCTCCTCGTACACCCGCCACTGCCCGGTGTCCGCCACGTCGGCGACGGCGAACCCGAGCGGCGACAGCCCGAGCCCCGCGACGGCCGTCTTCGTGGCACGCATGCGCTCGGCGGCGTCGTCCCACCGCGCGGCCTCGGCCCGGATCGCGTCCCGCGCGGCCCGGATCGCGGCCGGCGCCCCGTAGTCGAACTCCATCGGTCCCCTCCCCCGTGCGAACCGCCCGGAATGCTACATAGGGTGGGGTGCACGGACGAATCGCGCCAAGCACACCAAACAAGGATCACGTCGCGAACGCGCCGCCGGTCGCGCGTACCCGGAACGGGTCGGCCGTTCGGCCACATACGCGCCGGCCAGGTTTGCGCTTGCACGTGCGGGTAGCCAGGTCGCACCGGGGCCGGGTTACCGCGTCTCCTGCACCGCCCGCCCCGGCACGCGTGGTGGCGCACCGCGGGTGCCACCACAGCCGGCGGGCAGGCCAGCGGGGTGTTGTCGGCCCGCCCGCCGGCACCCTACCCGGAACGGGTGGGCCGTCCGGCGCCGCGGCGTGGCCGGTCGGTGATTTGTGTGCGGCATGCAGAGATTTCCGCGCCGGCGACTCCCCAACCCACCTCCGAGGGGGGTACACGTGATACGGGTCGGCGTGGCGCCAGGTGACCCGGCAGGGACTCACCGCCTCCCACAGCACGGTCGTTCCACGCCGACCCGCCGGATCCAGCCGCATAGGGTGGGGCGCATGGACGAACTGGGCCAGGCACTCCGGGCGAGGATCGAGGCGGGAGTGCTGCCGGGCGCCGTCACGGCCGTGGCGACCGCCGACGGCCACACGCGGGTCGACACGTTCGGCGTGACGGAGTTCGGCGGCGAGGTCCCGATGCGCCGCGAGACCCCGTTCCGGATCACGTCGATGACGAAGCCGATGGTGGCGACGGTGGCCATGATGCTCGTCGAGGACGGCACCCTCGCCCTGGACGCCCCGGTCGAGTCCTGGCTGCCGGAGCTGGCCGGGCGCCGGGTCCTGCGGCGCCTCGACGGGGAACTGGAGGATACGGCACCGGCCGAGCGCCCGATCCTGGTCGAGGACCTGCTGACCTTCCGCCTGGGCCACGGCCTGCTGCTGGGCCCCGAGTCCGACTACCCGGTCGCGGCCGCGGGCCGAGCACTGCAGCTGACCCTCGCGGAGCCGTTCCCGCGCACGCCGCACCCGCCGGACGAGTGGCTGCGCCGATTCGCTTCGCTGCCGCTCATGTACCAGCCGGGCGCCCGCTGGGCGTACAACACCGGCACGCTGCTGCTGGGCGTGCTGCTGTCCCGCGCGTCGGGCGTGGCCCTGGACGACCTGCTGCGCGACCGGCTACGCACGCCGCTGGGCATGACATCGACGGGTTTCACGCTTGTGCCATCGACGGCCGCGGAACTCCCGGCGCACTACATGGCCGGCGAACGCCCCGAGCTGTCACCCCCGTCGATCTGGACGCAGCGCCCGCCCTTCCCGGACGCCTCGGCCGGCCTGGCGTCCACAGTGGACGACATCCTGACGTTCGGCCGCTTCCTGCTGTCCGGCGGCGGGGACCTGCTGTCGCCGTCGTCGGTGGCGGCGATGACGACCAACCACCTGACACAGGACCAGATCGAGTCGGCCGGCGTCCTGCTGGACGGGAGCGGCTGGGGCTACGGCATGTCGGTCACGGTACGCCCGGACGACATCTCGGCCCCGGGCCGCTACGGCTGGGACGGAGGCTACGGAACGTCATGGTGCAACGACCCGGCGACGGGCCGGGTGTTCGTCCTGCTGACCCAGGTCTCGGACATCCTCTGGAACGGCACGATGCCCGAGCTCACCCGCCTGGCCCTGCACTGCGACATGTCAGCATGATCGCCATGTACACCAAAGTGACGATCCCGCTGGTCTGCACCTACGACAGCGAGGCCGACGCCGCATACATCTACCTCGAGCACCCGGTCGCTCCTGGCGCCGCGGTCCAGAACGCCCTGTTCGACGCCGAGCTCGGCATGTTCAACCTCGACCTCAACGCCGACGGCCACATCCTGGGCCTGGAGATCATCGGCGCCCGCGCACACCTGCCACCCGCACTGCTGCAGGCGATCCAGGACGCCGGCTGATCAGCTGTCAGCGCTCGTCGGGGTCGACCTCGACGAGCTCACCGTCCTCCACACCGCGAAGGCCAGCCCGTCGGAGACCGAGTGCATCGCGTGCAGCAGGATGCGCCGGTCCGCGCCGAGGCGCAGCAGGTGCGGCGGCAGCCCGGACGGGCGGTCGAAGGTGAACCGCCGGTCGCCGGCGAGATCGAGGCCTGGGACGCTCAGGGCGTACACCGTGTCGTCCGGCCGGTAGCAGGCCTCCCACAGGTCGCTCTCGCCGTCCGGTTCGATGCGGAATCCCGGGTGCAGCCGGTCGACCATTTCCCGGGCCCGGCCGGGGTCGACGGCCGGGCGCTGCCGGAGGATCGGGATCGGGTCGCCGTCAGCGATCGCCAGGATGCCCTTCTTCGCGCCCATGCCGCCCCGATCCGTGCCGCGCCTGGCCCCACGCTATCCGCTTTGGATCATGCGGCGGCGCTCCGGCCCCGGTTCAGCCGGCCGGTGTCTCCCCGGTCGGCGGGTCGGCGGGGAGGACCTTCGTCGGGGCGACGGGCGCCGCGGGGAGCGGCTTGGTGGGCCAGACCGGGGCTTCCGGCTCGCCCGGCAGTTCCGCGGTCGGCGCTACCGCCCCGCCCGCCACGGCGGCCCCGGGCTGCGCGACAGCCCCGGCCGCGACGGCCGTCGCCGGCTGGGTCGCCGCTTCGGGCTGGCCCGCCGGCGCGGGCGGGTCCAGCAACCAGCCCTGGACCGGCGGCGCGACCTGGGCCGCGGGCGGGGCCTGAACCGTCGGCGCGAACGGAGCAGCCGGAGCAGCCGGCGCGGACGGAGCGAACGGCCCAGTCGGAGCGAGCGGCCCGGTCGGAGGCAGCGGCCCGCTCGGAGCCAGCGGAGCGGACGGCGCGGGCTGAGCGGACGGCCGGACCGGAACAGGCGGCCCGACCGGCCGCGCGACCGGAGCGAACGGTGCGGCCTGCGCGGACGGTGCGGTCGGCACCGGCGGACCGACCGGAGGCGGCGCGGAGTAGGCCGGCGGGGCGGACGGCACCGGCGGGCCCGGCTGCGGCGGAACCCCGGGGTGGTACGGCGCCGGAGGCAGCGCGTGCGGCGGGTGCACCGTGTAGTGCTGCGGCGGCGGCCCCGCCTGGTACGGGACGCCGGGCGGCAGTGCGGGCCGGAACGGCGGCCTGCGGTACAACGTGATCGCCCGGCCGCCGAGCGCCTTCGTCGCGTTGCCGTTGGCGACGCCGCCCAGGATGATGCCGGCGCCCGGGACGACCTTCGCGAGCATCTTCTTCGCGGCCCGGACGCCGGCCATCTGGGCCAGTTTCAGGCCGAGCTTGACCATCACCCGGCCGACCGTCGGGCGGTCCTCCGGCAGCAGCGCGTCGAGGCGCTCGCGGCCCTTCGCCACGGCCAGCGCGGTGCGGGCAGTTTGAGCGTATTTGTGGACGTTCTGCAGCACGAGCAGCTCGGCCGCGCGGTCCGGGTGCGCCGGGTCCATGCCGTAGTTCGCGGCCAGCATGAGCACCATGCGGGCCTGGGTCCAGGCCAGCACGCCGATGTCGAGGACCGCGCCGGCCAGGGGCACCGCGCCCGAGACCGCGCCGGAGAGGCGGGACTGGTTCACGTAGCGGTACACGATCATGTTGGCCAGGGCGTCGGCCGGGGCGCCCGGGTTCTGCCCCTTGAGCTTGTCCAGCTCACGGGCCATGCGCGGGCCGAGGCGGGTGACGGCTTCGAGGGCCAGGTGCTCCGGCGCGTACTCCGGGTCGGCCTTCATCTTCTGCCACAGACCGCTCGGGGGCCCGTCATCGCTGTCAGAGTTGCTGTCAGAGAGGTCGGGCGCTGCGGTCGGCTCGGTCACACGACCAAGATAAGCAACGGGCGCCAGCGGGGCCACGATGCCGGTCGGGTACACGATAGGCTGACCTGTCACGTACCGACCGTGATCAACATGGGGAGGGGCTGCCGTGAGCCTGCCGGACTGGGCGCCAGCCGGAGTGGACACGACCGTGCCGAACGCGGCCAGGGTGTATGACTACGCGCTCGGCGGCTATCACAACTTCGCCGTCGACCGGGAGTTCGCCGAGCGGGCGATGCAGGCCTGGCCGGGCATCGGCCGGGTCGCGTATGCCAACCGGGCGTATCTGGGGCGGGCCGTGGAGTGGCTCGTCGATGCCGGGGTGCGCCAGTTCCTCGACATCGGCTCGGGCATCCCGACGCTCGGCAACGTGCACGAGGTGGCGCAGGCCCTGGCGCCGGACTCGAAGGTGTTGTACGTCGACATCGACGAGGTCGCCGTGATGCACAGCGAGGCGATCCTGGCCGGCAACCCCCGCGCCGCGGCCGTGCAGGGTGACCTGCGCAAACCGCAGGAGATCCTGGCCAACCCGCGGGTGCAGGAGGTGCTCGACCTCGGCCAGCCGGTGGCGGTGCTGCTGGTGGCGGTGCTGCACTTCATCGCCGACGAGGACGACCCGGCGGGGATCGTGCGCGAGCTGGGTGACGCGCTCGTCGGCGGCAGCTACGTCGCGGTCTCGCACTTCACCCGCACGACCGGCCTGGACTCCGAGCAGGACCAGGTCACGAAGTTGTACGACCAGACGCCGACCTCGGTGCGCGCCCGCACGCCGCAGCAGGTGGCGGAGATCCTCGGCGGCCTCGAACTGGTCGCGCCCGGCGTGGTCCCGGCGACGGCGTGGCACCCCGACCCGGAGGTCGACGAGCCGGAGCAGCCCGCCGTCCTCGCCGCGCTGGGTCGCAAATCGGTCGCAAACTAGCGCGCCCGCCGAAATCTCGACATACTTCACTCGACACCGCCGAGGAAGCGTCCCGAGTCGAACGAGGTCTCCATGCGGCAGCGGCCTGCCCACCCGCTTGACGAGCACGAGCCACCGACCAGGGCCTTCGCCCGCGCCTGGGCCCAGCGCCTGCACGAGGTCTCCTTCGTGCCACGCCGGCTGGGCCGCACCATCCCCCTGCTGGAGGACCTGACCGACCGGCTCGCCGCCGCGCTGACCGGCGACGAGCCCGACCCGGCGGCCGGCCACCGCGCCGGCACCGCGCTCGTCGAGGCACAGCTGTGGTCCCCGGCCGCGCTGCGGGCGAGCGTCGAGCTCATCCACGAGCGTCTCCGCAGCGACCTCGGCATCACCCGCCCGGGGTCCGCCGAGCGGCTCGGGCCGCTGCTGGGTGCGTTCACCGAGGCGTTCGCCGAGGGCGTGCGCGCCGTCGCGCTGACCGAGACGGACGACCTGCGCCGCCACGAGCGGGCGACCGCGCAGCGTGCGGTGCTGCGGGCCGAGCAGCAACGCCAGCACGCGCTGCTGCACGACCAGGTCTCCGGCCTGCCGAACCGCCACGCGCTCACCGACCACCTGACCACGATCGCCGAGCGGTCCGACCGGGTGGCCGTGTGCGTGCTGAACCTGGTCCGCTTCGCCGAGATCAGCGACGCCCTCGGCACCGACCAGGCCGACGCGCTGCTGCGCGAGGTCGGCCTGCGCATGCGGGACCTGACCGACACCCACGGCCTCTACGCGGCCCACCTCGGCGGCGACGAGTTCGTCCTGGTGCAGGCGGGCACCCGCGGCCCCGACGACGCGGTCAAGCTCTTCGACCTGGTCAAGGAGTCTCTCGCGTACCCCTGGGGCCCGGCCGCCAGCCCGGTCCAGCTGGACGCGAAGGGTGGCCTGCTGGAGCGCTCGGCGGCCGGCGCGGCGGCGAGCGAGCTGCTGCGCACGGCGAAGATGGCCCTGACCTGGGCCAAGAGCGACCCCGTCGGCGCGTATGCGATGTTCGAGCAGCATCGCCACGACGCCGACCACCGCCGCCACACCCTGTCCCGCGACCTGCCGGGCGCGGTGCGCGGAGGGGCGCTGCGCCTGGCGTACCAGCCGATCGTCAGCCTCGCCGACCGCCGCGTCGTCGCCGTGGAGGCCCTGGCCCGCTGGCGGCACCCGGAGCACGGCGAGATCGCCCCGGCCGAGTTCATCCCCCTGGCGGAGCGCATCGGCCTGCTCAACCGCCTCATCGGCGCGCAGCTTCGCACGGCGGGCCACCACGCGCTGCAGTGGCAGCGCCCCGGCCGGCCGGTGCGCCTCAACCTCAACCTGTCGACGGCCCAGCTCACCGACCCGTCGTTGCCGGCGATCGTCGGCGAGGCCCTCGACGAGACGGGCTTCCCGCCGGACCTGCTGACCTTCGAGGTGACGGAGGAGTCGATCACCGCGCCGCAGGCGTCGACCCTGGCGGCGCTGGCCGCGCTGGGCGCGAGCTTCGCGGTCGACGACTTCGGTACCGGATATTCGAACTTCGCTCGTCTGCACGAGGTCAGCCGCACCGCCGTGTCCAGCCTGAAGATCGACCGCTCCCTGCTGGCGAGCTCCGACGTCCTGCTCACCACGCTGGTGACGCTGGCCCACGGCCTGCGCCTGCACGCGGTCGCCGAAGGCGTCGAGACCGAGGAGCAGGCCGTCCACCTCCGCACGCTCGGCTACGACCACGCCCAGGGCGTCCTGTTCGGCGCACCCACCCCGGCCGAGGACGTCCCGGCCCTGCTCTGACGGGTGCGCGGCCGCGGATCACCGCGGACCCACGTCGTGGGAGACCGCCTGGCCACGGTCGATGCGAAGGTCCCGTTCCAGCTCCTGCAGGAGCGTGCGCAGGTCGTCGAGGCGTTGGCTGATGGCGATCCGGTCGATCTCGTCGGGCACGCCGTCGCCGTCGACGTCGTAGTCCGGTGACAGGCCGTCGGTCATCTCGAGCCGGCGGGCCTCCTCCATCGAGTTGACGATGACGGCGATGAGGATGTTCATCAGCAGGTTGGCGGTCAGCAGCACGTAGCTCATGTAGTAGACGAGCGTCCACGGTGACAGCTCCATCCCCTGCTGGATCAGCTCCGGCAGGGTCTCCAGCGACAGCAGCACGAACAGGGTGAGCACCGCCCGGCCGATCGTCCCGTACTCCTGCGGATACGTCTCGCCGAAGATCAGCCACCCGGCCATCCCGTAGACGTAGAGCGTCACGAGGGCCAGGGCGAGGAAGCCACCGACGCCGGGAAGGCTGCGCAGCAACGCGGTCACGATCGTGCGGAGGCCGGGCGAGAAGCGGACCAGGCGGACGACACGGGCGATGCGGATCACCCGCAGGGCGGCCGAGTCGCCGTGCAGGCCGGGCACGAACGCGGCCGCGATCACGACGAAGTCGAAGACGTTCCAGCCCTGCTTGAAGAAGTCCTGCGGCCGGCGGCCGTGGGCGAGGATGCGGATCGCGATCTCGGTGACGAACGCGACGCGGAAGCCCCACTCCAGCTCGTCGAGCAGGGTACCGATGGCGCCCGGATGTGGATAGGTCTCGATGGCGAGGACCAGCGCGTTGGCGCCGACCAGCAGCACGATCGCCACCTCGAACGCCCGCGACTTCGTCACGCCGGAACACCATTTCGCAACACGCGCCAAATCGATCACCTGACGATCTCACCCTCACCGGGCATCGATCGGCAAGGGGATGCTCACGCAGCGCCACGACCCCGCCGGCGCGCCCGGCCGGGCGCGCCGGCCGTCGATTTCGTCATGCGATCGCCATAAAAGCGCGAAACGTCCGCCACACTGACGGGGAACGCTGCATGCGTGCCGGACCACATGCCCTGCCCGGCCGCCGTTGCTGATCGGACCCCGGCGGGCCGGCCCGGTCTGCTGGTGCGGCTTGCGACCCGCGAGGAGCTTGCCGGCCGGGTACTGCTGGTCGCGTCGGTGCTGCCGGTGCTGGTCGCGATCGCCTGGCTGGTGGTGGCGGTGCCGCTGGCGGCCGCCGGCGCCTTCCACGCCTGGCTCGTCGTGCCGCTGGCCGGCGGCGCGGCGGTGCTGCTGGTGCGGTGGGCGATGCCCCGGCTGCGGGCGGTGCCGGTCCGGCCGGCGCCGTGGTGGTCGCTGCTCGCCACGGCAGCCGTGGCCGCCGGCTTCGCGATCCTGGCCGCCGCGACCTACAGCGAGCAGGCTGTGCTGCACCGCGACGCCGGCACGTACGCCCAGGTCGGGCTGTGGCTGAGCCAGCATCCAGCACTGACCACGCCGGTTCCCGTCGAGGCGTTCGGCCCGGCCGCCGACGCGGTGACGTTCGCCCATCCTGGCTTCTTCGTGCAGGACGGGCTGATCGTGCCGCAGTTCATGACCGGCTGGCCGACGATGCTGGCGGCCGCCTTCTGGGTCGGCGGCTGGCAGGGCATGTTCGTGTTGCCCGCGCTGGTCGGCGGCGCGGCGGTCCTCGCGGTGGCCGGGTTGGCGGCGCGGCTGTGCGGGGCGCGCTGGGCCGCACCCGCGGCGCTGCTGCTGGCGCTGGCGTGGCCGGTGCTGCGGGTGAGCCAGACGACGTACTCGGAGCCGCTGGCCTGCCTGATGCTCGCCGGTGGCATCAGCCTGCTCATCGACGGCTGGTCCCTGGCGGCCGGGCGGACACGCTCCCGCATGGACGCGCCGGCGCGGCGCGACACCGGTGTGCTGCTCGGCCTGGCCGGGCTGGTGCTCTCCGGCGGGCAACTGGTGCGGCTCGACATGGGTGTGGACTTCGCGCTGGTCGTGCCGGTGGTCGGCTGGTGGTGCCTGCGGCGACGGGCCGGGGCGGCGGCGTTCGCCGCCGGCGCCGTTCTCGGCGGCGGGCTGGGACTGCTCGACAGCCGCTTCGTCACCTGGCCGTACGTCCAGCTGAACTGGGAGTCGGTGCGGCTGATGGTGCTGCTGCTCGTCGTGGCGGTCACCGGCACGGTGGTCACCGTCGCGGCGCTGCGGTGGCGGGGTGCCGGGCCGCTGCCCGTCCGGCGGCGTTCGCTCACCGGTGTGGCCGTCGCGGCGGTGGTGGTCGGCGGCGCGCTGCTGGCGGCCCGGCCGCTGCTGTACGTCGATCATTCGATCACCGCCGCCTCCACGATCGACTACGTGGCGTCGCACCAGCAGCGGTTCGGTCTGCCGGTCGACGGCACCCGCAGCTACGCGGAGCAGAGCCTGTCGTGGGTGTCGTGGTACGTGGGCTGGCCGGCGCTGGTGCTCGCGTGGTCCGGCGCGATGCTCGCCGCGGCGGGAGTGGCCCGCGGCCGGGACTGGCGGCTGCTGCCGGTGCTGCTGGTGTACGGAGGCTCGGGCGTCGCCACGCTGCTGCGCCCGGCGATCACGCCGGATCACCCGTGGGCGGACCGGCGGCTGGTCGTGGAGGTGCTGCCGGCGGTCGTGCTGTTCGCCGTGGTCGCCCTGGCCCGTGCCACGCGGGTCAGCCGCGCGGCCGCGGCCCGGCCGGCGCTGCGGCGGGCACCCCGCCGCGCGCTGCGGCTCCTGCCGGCCCTGCTGCTGGTGCCGGCGCTGGTGCCGGGTGCCGTCGTGACCTCCGAGCTCGCGCCGCTGCGCACGGAGGTCGGCGAACCGGCCGCCGCGGCCGCGGTGTGCCACGCGTTGCGGCCGGCGGACTCGGTGATCCTGATGGACACCCAGTGGGCACCCACGGTGCGCAACCAGTGCGGCGTGCCGGTGGCGGCGCTGGACGACCCGACCGTCGAGGCGATCCGCACGGCGGTCGCCGGGGTCCGGGCCGCCGGCCGGGATCCGGTGCTGATGTCGTCCTCGACGCTGCCGCTGCTGCCGTACGGGCTGCCGCTGGACAAGGTGGTGTACCTGGACACGCAGGAGGACCAGCACCAGTTGGTGCGCCGGCCCGACGGCACCGACCCGCGACGGCTGGAGTGCTGGATTGTCCGGGCGTGACACATGACGGTTGATCGACGGGTCGTGTTCTTCGGCACCTACGACAGCGGCGCGCATCCACGGGTCCTCGTGCTCGCACAGGGGCTCCGGTCGCGGGGCGCCACGGTCGTGGAGTGCAACGCACCGCTGCGCATCAGCACCGCGGAGCGGGTCGCCGCGGTTCGCCGGCCGTGGCGGTTGCCGCTGCTCGCGATGCGCGTCGCCCAGCGGTGGTGGCGCCTGCTGCGGATGGTGCGGCGCATGGACCGGGCGGAGCGGTCCGCCACCGACGCGGTGGTCGTCGGCTACCTCGGCCTGCTCGACGTGCACCTGGCCCGGATGCTGTTCCGGCGGACCCCGATCGTCCTGGACCACATGACCGGCGCGGCCGAGACCGCGGCCGACCGCCGCCTCGGGGGCGGCGTCCGGCAGCGCGTGCTGCGTGCCGTCGACCGCGCGGCCTGGTCCCGTGCGGACATCGTGGTCGTCGACACCGACGAGCAGCTGGCCGCGCTGCCGGCCGGCGTGCGGGAGCGCGGCGTCGTGTGCGCCGTCGGCGCACCGGACGCCTGGATGGCGGCGGGTGCCCGGGCCCACACGGCAGAGCCCGACGGCGGGCCGCTGCGGGTGGTGTTCTTCGGGCTGTTCACGCCACTGCAGGGCGCGCCGACGATCGGCGCGGCCGCCGCGCTGCTGACGGACCGCCCGGTGTCGTTCACGCTGATCGGCCACGGCCAGGACGAGGCGGCCACCCGGCGGGCCGCGGCCGGCGCCGCCGTGCGGTGGCTGCCGTGGGCCGACCCCGACGACCTGCCGCGGCTCGTGGCCGAGCACGACGTCTGCCTGGGCATCTTCGGCACCAGCCCGAAGGCGCACCGGGTGGTGCCGAACAAGGTGTTCCAGGGTGCGGCCGCCGGGTGCGCGATCATCACCGCCGACACCGGGCCGCAGCGCCGTGCGCTCGCCGGCGCGGCACTCCTGGTACCGCCGGGTGATGCTGCCGCCCTGGCCGGGGCGCTCGAGCGGCTGGCCACCGACCGCGACGAGCTCGCCCGGTTGCGGCGGCAGGCCCGTTCGGCGGCGCAGGAACGCTTCACCGCCCACGAGGTCGTGCGGCCGCTCTGGCAGCGGCTCGGCACGCCGGGAGGAGGTAACGACGATGCCTGACACGGCACGGATGGACCGGATCGCGCCACTGTCCCCCAACGCCTGGCTGCGGATGGACGTCGTGACGAGGATGTTCCCGGCCGGCGCCACCGACGTGCTGGAGGTCGGCTGCGGGCAGGGCGGCTTCGGCGCCCGCCTCGCACAGCGCCACAACTACGTCGGCGTCGAGCCGGACCGGTCCTCCTTCGGGGTGGCCGAGCGGCGGCTGCGCATGGCGGGCGCCGGCCGGGTCGTCAACTCGACGCTGGACGGGCTGCCGGCCGGCCGGTTCGACGTCGTCTGCGCGTTCGAGGTACTGGAGCACCTCGACGACGACGTGGCGGCGGTGCGGGCGTGGCGGGACCGGCTCCGGCCGGGCGGGTGGCTCCTGCTGTCCGTGCCGGCCTACCAGCACCGGTACGGGCCCGCGGACGAGCTCGTCGGCCACGTCCGCCGCTACGACCCGGCGGCGCTCGACGCGCTGCTGCGCGGTGCCGGCCTGGTCGACGTGGACGTGCGCCACTACGGGATGCCGCTCGGCTACCTGCTGGAGACCAGCCGCAACGTGCTGGCCCGGCGGCGGCTGGCCGGCGTGCGGGGGGCGTCGGGCCACGAGCGGTCCGCGGCGTCGGGCCGGCTGTTGCAACCGTCGGCGCGGCTGCGGGGCCTGCTGCACCGCTGGGGAACCGCGCCGTTCCGCTGGATGCAGCGTGCCGCGCCCGGGACCGGCCCGGGCCTGGTGGCCAGGGCCCGCGTGCCGCAGCCGGCGGTACCACCCGAGGAGGTCGACCCTCCGATGAACGATCCGTTATCCACGAACCCGGACGAGAAGCGATGAAGGACATCACCATGTACCCGCGCGCAACCGCGGCAGCCAGCACACCCGACCAGTCCGAGGCGCCGCACGTCACGATCGTGCTGCCCTGCTACAACGAAGAGGCACACGTCCGTGCCGAGCTCGAGCGCATCTGCGCGGCGATGGACGCCAGCGCGTACCGCTACGAACTGCTCGCGATCGACGACGCGTCCACCGACGCGACGCTCGACGTCCTCCGGCAGGCCGAACCCGTGATGCCGAACGTGCGGGTCATCGCCCTGCACCGCAACGGCGGCGCCGGCACCGTCCGCCGGACCGGCACCCGGATGGCCCGCGGCGACGTCGTGGTGTGGACCGACGCCGACATGTCGTACCCCAACGAGCGCATCCCCGAGATGGTCGACATGCTCTACAACGACCCCGGCATCGACCAGGTCGTCGGCGCCCGCACCTCCGAGCAGGGCAGTCACCGGCTGCTGCGGATCCCGGCGAAGTGGGCCATCCGCAAGATCGCCGAGTGGCTCGTCGGGCAGCCGATCCCCGACCTCAACTCCGGCCTGCGGGCGTTCCGCCGCCGCGTCGCCGAACCATACCTGCCGCTGCTGCCACCCGGCTTCTCCTGCGTCACCACGCTCACCCTCGCGTTCCTGTCCAACCGGCACGCCATCCGGTACGTGCCGATCGACTACGCCAAACGAGCGGGCAAGTCGAAGTTCCGCTTCGTCACCGACGCCTACCGCTACCTGCTGCAGGTCGTGCGCATGGTGATGTACTTCAACCCGTTGAAGGCACTCATGCCGGTCGCCCTGACGCTGCTCGCCGTCGGTGCCGCCAAGAGCGTCTTCGACGTCGCCGTCCATCCGGTCCGGGTCGCGAACAACACCATCATGCTCGTCATGACCGGGCTGGTCATCGCCTCGATGGCCCTGCTCGCCGACCTCATCGTGCGGTCGCGGCCCGGAGCGTAACCATGCCGAGTCGCTCGCTGTCCGTTGCCGGCGTGGCGGCGGTGGTGCTGTTCGCGCTGTGGGGGCTGGCCGGCCCGCTCACCGGGCGTACGGTGCTGGCGCCGACGGACGAGATGATCGCGGGCAGCCCGTATGCGGCGGCCGGGGCGCCGGGCGAGCGGGTGGACAACGCCTGGCTCGACGACGTCTACACCGCCCAGCTGCCCAGCGCCATGCTGTTCAAGCACGCCCTCGACCGGGGCGACATCGCCGGCTGGAACCCGTACGAGGCGGGCGGGACGCCGCTGGCGGCGGTGCCGAACAACGCGCTGTTCTCACCGCTGTCGTTGCCGTACTACCTGATGCCGACGTGGCTGGCGCCAGCGTACGAGGAACTGCTCGAGATCGTGTGCGCGGTCGGTGGCGGCTTCCTGCTGCTGCGCCGGTGGCAGCTGAGCCGGCCCGCCGCGCTCGGCGGTGGGCTGATGTTCGCCACCAGCGCCTTCATGCTCATCTGGCTCGACTTCCCGCAGACGCAGGTGGCCGCGTTCATCCCGGCGACGTTCTGGACCGTCGAACGGTTCCTGCAGTTGCGGCGGGCACGTGACGCGGCGCTCGTCGCGGTACCGGTCGCGGCGATGCTGCTGGGTGGCTTCCCGGCGGTGACCGGGTACACGCTGCTCACCGTCGGCGGGTACGCGCTGGCCCGGGTGGTGGCGCAGCGCTCGGCGGGGATACGGTCCGCGGCGGCGAGCGTCGCCGGCATCGCCGGCGGGGTCCTGGCCGGGTTCGGCCTCGCCGCGTTCCAGCTGCTGCCGTTCATCGGGTTCTACCGGTCCTGGTACATCGAGGGCCGCGCACAGACCCCGGGCCAGCACCTCGACCCCGCCGCCCTCGTCACCACGGTCGCCCCGTTCGCGCTCGGCACGGCCGACCCGAACCGGCAGCCGTTCCTGCTCGGCACGAACGTCGTCGAGTCGCTGTGCTACACCGGTGCCGCGACCCTCGTGCTCGCCGTGGCGGCGATCGGGCTGACCCGAGCGGGCCGGGCCGGCCTTCCCCGGGGCGTCTGGGTCTTCCTCGTCGCCGGTGTCCTGCTCTGGGGCGTGCTGATCTTCGCCGGTGGGCCGCTGCTGGCGATCGCGCAGCACACGCCGGGTATCGGTGGGCTGTTCGCCGGCAACTTCATCGGCCGGGCCCGCAGCATCTTCGGCTTCATGCTCGCCGCGCTCGGCGCGGTCGGCTTCGAGCTGCTGCTGACGAGCCGTTCACCGGCAGCCAGGCCGGGCCGCTGGTGGCTGACCCCGGCGGCGGTGTGGCTGCTCGTCGCCGCCGGGGCCGGCGCCGTGGTCTGGCGGGGCCGGCAGGTCGCCGCCGCGAACGCCGCCGTCGACGGCTACGACCGGGCCGTCCTCACGGGCGCTGTGCTGGTCGGCTGCGCCGTCGTGTGCGCCGTCGTCGCCCGGCGGGCCCGCCCCGGAAGCGGCCGGTGGCGCCGGATGGCCGCGCCGGTGGCCGCGGGCGCGCTGCTCCTGCAGATCGGCGGCCAGGCCGGCTGGCTCGTGCACCAGTACTGGCCCCACTCGTCGCGGGCCACCTTCTACCCGGTCACCGACACCCACCAGTACCTCGCCGACGGCCTGGGCCACGAACGGTTCGCCGCCGCCGGCGACGCCCTCATCATGGGCACCGGCGCCGCGTACCGCCTGCGCTCGCTCAACGGTCACGCGTTCCTGGACCGCTCGTTCGCCGAGCTGCTCGGCGCCGCACCCGGCACCGCCGTGCCGTGGCCGACCTACGTCACGTTCGACGCCGACGTCGCCCAGGCGACCAGCACGATCCTGGATCGTCTCGGGGTCCGGTACTTCGTCACCGCGCCATCGGCCACGATCTTCGGATCGCCGGCCGCGCAGCCGCTCGCGGACAACACCATGACCCTCGAGCCGGACAGTCCGGTCACCGTCGCCGCCACGCTGTCCGGCGGCATCCGCGGCATCGGCGTCGTCCCGGCCGACACGTCCCCGGCCGGGCCCGGCGCCCGCCTGCGGATCACCGTGCGCGACGGCGCCGGCGTGACCGTCGCCGACACGAGCTACCCCGTCCCCGAGCTGACCGCCGGACAGCCCTGGGTGCTGCCGGTCGCGGAGTTCGAGCTGAGCGGGCCGGCCGCGGTCACGCTGACCCTGAGCGGGCCGGCCGCCGTCGGCGTGATGACCGACGCCGGGTCCGTCACCATCCCGACCGTCGCCGCCGACGACGACGGGCTGCGGCTGGCGTACGCCGGCTCGACCGTCATCTACGAACGCCGGCACGCCCTGGAGCGCATCCGCTGGGCCGGCAGCGCGGTCGTGGAGCGCTCGGCGGACCGGCGGCTGGAGATGCTCGCGGCCGGCGCGGTGGACGCGCACACCGTGCTGCTGTCCGGGCCGGCCGGCGCATCGGGTGGCGGCAACGCCGGGCTGCGGGTCGAAGCAGACGACAACGACGTCATCCAGGTTGCCGTCTCCGCCGAGACCAGCGGCTATCTCGTCGTCGCAGACGCGGACCAGACCGGCTGGACCGCGGCCGTCGACGGGCGGCGCGTCCCGCTGCTCCCCGCCGACCACGGCGTCGTCGCCGTCGCCGTGCCCGCCGGTGACCACCTCGTCTCGCTGACGTTCTCCGCACCGCACGGCCGGCTCGGCGGCTGGCTGACCGCGGCGACCGCCGCCCTGCTCGTCGTCGTGTCGATCGGCGGCACCATCGGCGTGCCGCTGCGTCGCCGCCGCTCAGTCGCGCCCGTCCCGCACACCGTAAGGTCGGACAGTGCCTGAGCAGACCCACCCGGCCACCACCGACACGGCGCCGCGATGGGTCGCCCTCGCGCGGCGGCTGCAGCACGTCCTCACCCACCGGTGGACCCGGCGGGCCTTCCTCGCCGCCACGGTCGCCGGCGGCCTCTACGCCCTCGCGGTGCAGCGCACGACGCTGGCCGCGTCCCTGGGCGAGGTCCGCGCCGGCGCCCTACTCAGCGCGGCCGGGCTCGTCGTCGCCGGCCTGATCGCCACCATGCAGGTGTGGCGGGTGCTGCTGGCCGGCCTGGGCGCGCCGCTGCGGCCGCTCGCCGCGGCGCAGACCTTCTTCGTCGGGCAGCTCGCGAAGTACCTTCCCGGGTCCATGTGGTCGGTGCTGGCCCAGATGGAGCTCGCCAGGGCGCACCACGTGCCACGCAGCCGCACCGCCACCGCGGCCGCACTCACCATCGCCGTGTCACTCGGCGCCGGGCTGCTCACGACGGTCGTCGCCCTGCCGTTCGCCGGCGACCAGGCCGGCAGCCGCTCGTGGTGGCTCCTGCTCGGCGTACCGCTGCTGGCCGTACTGCTGCATCCGAAGCTCGTCAACGGCGTCGTCGGCGCCGCGTTGCGGCTCGCCCGCCGCCCGCCGATGCCGAAGCCGCTGTCCGGCCGGACGATCGTCGCCGCGGCGGGATGGGCCGTGCTGTCCTGGGTGCTGCTCGGCGCCCACGTCGCGGCGCTGGGCCGGCCGCTGGGCGCCGACACGCTGCGGGCCGCGGCCGTGTCCGTCGGCGGGTTCGCCCTGGCGTGGTGCCTGGGCTTCCTGATGCTGGTGGCACCGGCCGGGGTCGGGGTCCGGGAGGTACTGCTGGTGGGCCTGCTCGGCACGCAGCTCACCGTCGCGCAGGCAACCGCGGTGACCGTGCTGTCCCGGGCCCTGATGACGGCCGCGGACCTCGCGCTGGCGGGCGCCGCGGCGGCGGCCGTGTACGTCGCGCGCCGCCGCGACCCGTCCCCCGATGACGGGACGACGCGGGGGACGTCTGCGTGAGGCCGAAGGCCGACGGGTGCGCGATGCTGGCGGTGGGGGCGCTGCTCATGCTGGCGCATCCGGTCGCGCCGCTGCTGCGCGAGCCGTACTGGCTGGACGAGTCGTGGGTGGTGCTGGCGACGAAGGCCCGCCTCGCCGACCTCCCGCTGGTCACCTCCTCGACCCCGCTCGGCTGGACATTCCTGGTCTGGCTGCTGCCGCCGGCCGGGCAGGTGCAGCGCCTCGTGCCCTGGCTGTTCCTGGCGGTCTCGGCCGTCGCCGCCTACGGCGTCGCGCGCCTCCTCGGCTGGACCCGGCGGACCACCGCCGTGACCGCCGGGCTGGGTGCGGCGGCGGCCGTGCTGCTGCTGCCGGCGCAGCAGCAGCGCCACGACCTCAAGCAGTACACCGCCGACGCCGCGGTCGGGCTGCTGCTGGTGCTCCTGCTGGCGTGGGCGGAACGGTCGTGGTCGCCGCGCCGGCTCGCCGCCGCCGGCGCCGCGACGGTGCTCGGCATGCTGTTCAGCCACGCGGCCGCGCTGGTCGGCGCCGCGGTCCTCGCGGCGATGCTCGGCGCCGCCCTGTGGTCACGGCAGCGCGCCCGGCAGCTGCACGCCGTCGCGGTCACCGGGCTCGCCGGGCTCGGCATGGCGGCGGTCTACCTGACCGTCGACCGGGCGAACCGCAACGAGAGCCTGGTCGGCTACTGGGACGGCTACTTCCCGGCCGTCGCGGACCTTCCGCAGTACCTGCGGCTCCGGCTCGACGAGCTGCAGCCGGCGCTGGGCGTGCCGTGGCCGATCCTCGTGCTGCTGGCCGGTGCCGGCGTGGCCACCGTCGCGTGGCGCCGCCGCCCGGCGACCGCGGCGGCGCTGGCCCTGCTGCCGGTCATCGCCGTCGCCGCCGGCGTCACCCGGTCCTACCCGCTGCTGGACCTGCGCACCTCCCACTTCCTGCTCGTCCTCTGGGTGGCGACCGCCGCTATCGGGCTCGTCGGCGCGGCCGACCTCCTGGCCGGCCTCCTCGAAGGCCGGCTCCGCCGTCCGTGGGCCGCCGCGGTCGCCGCGGCCGTGGTGGCGGTCGCCGTGGCGGGCTACGCCGTGGCGAACCGGACGGAGGTGTGGCAGCAGTCGCGGGTCAACGCCGCCGACGAGGACGTCCGAGCCCAGGTGCGGTACGTGGCCGGCCATCGAGGACCCGGCGACGTCGTCCTCGTCAACATGTCCGGCCAGTACGGCTTCGCGTACTACTGGCCGGCGAACCGGCCACAGTTCGTCCGGGGCGGGGTGCAGGCCACCGGCTGGTACGTGCGGTACCGGCCGGAGGATCGCATCATCGTGGCGGCGGACCGCGACCACCGCGGCATCGTCGGGGCGCTGGACGAGGCGCGCCGGCTGGCCGGCCCCGGCGGCCGGGTCTGGCTGGTGCGAAGCCACGTCCAGCCGGCCGAAGCGGCGCTCTGGCACGAGGCGCTCGCCGGTTGGCACGCGGACGTCGTCACCGTCGGCCCGGAGCCCGTCGCCCTGCTCGTCCCCCCGTCGCCCTGACTGAGCCGTCAGCCCGGCAGGGCGAGCGGTCCGCCGTGACCGGGCAGGCCGCGGTCGTCGGGGACCGGCGGGTCGATTCCCGCGCCGGCGGTGATGCCGTGGCCGCGGGTCTGCTCGGCGAGCCGCTGGTAGTAGGCCGGCACCGCGGCAAGCGTCGCGCGGACCGCGGCCAGCAGCGTGGCCCCGGCCTGTTCGATGACGTCGGCCTCGTGCTCCTCGAAGGCGCGGACGCCGTCCAGCACCGCGGCCTTCAGGTTGCGCAGCAGCTGGGTGTCGGCGTGGACGTAGGCGCGGCACAGCGCCTCGACCCGGCGCGGGTCGTCGCCGGCGAGCAGGAGGTCCTTGACGGCGGGCACGGAACGGCGGACGAGGTCGAAGGACGGCCCGGCCGAGACGGCGGCGACGTCGGCGTCGAAGGTCCGCACGTCCAGGTGCGGGTCGCAGAAGCCGGCGGTGCGCAGCCACAGCGTGCGCAGGTCCTCGTGCACGAGACCGTCAAGGTAGCTGACCAGGAACCGCCGGTGCGCCTCCAGGACGTACTGGGCCTTGAACGGCGTCAGCTCGCGGGGGTCCTCGGCCAGCGTGCTGACGGCGGTGGTGAACCCGTAGTCGGCGCTGAGCGCGTTCTCCATGCCGACGATGAGGTACACGAACCGCACCCAGGTCGTGAACAGCTCCTCCAGCGACAGTGCGTGCAGGCCCTCCTCGCTGAGCACGACGCCCCAGCGTGCCCCGAAGCGCAGCCGGCGCAGGTGGCCGAGCTGGTACTTGGCGAGCTGCGCGTCGATCTCGGCGTGTGCGTGGTGCAGCACCGTGCGGTATGCGCCGGTCGCGTCGAGCCCGGCATGGTTGCGGATGATGTGCGCCCCGCCGACGTGCAGGTGCAGGAACTCGCCGACGTCGATCACGGCGCCGCCGATCGCCATCCAGTAGCCGGCCTCGGCGGTGTTGTGCCGGGCCAGCTCCGACACGTCGAAGCGGGGGCCCTGCTGCGCGTGGCCCAGGTAGGTGGTGAAGATGTCCTCGCCGAGGCGCCCGTCGGCGACGAGCCGGCGGATGAACTCGCGGCCGTCGCCGGGCACGACGTCGGTCAGCGCCTCGATGACGGCGGCGGCGAACCGGGCGCTGCCGCAGACGTACACGTGCGCGCCGCGGCCGCCCTCCTCGGGGGCGCGCAGCAGCTCCCACAGCGCGTCCGCCTCGTCGCGGATCACGTCGTCGATCCGGCGCCGCCGCCCCTCCCGCACGACGTGGCGGCGGCCGTCGAAGGCGACCGCGGCGTCGGCCCGGGAGAAGGCGACCGAGAACGTGAGCCGGCCGGCGGCCGCCGCCGCGTCCAGGACCGGCTGTTCGACGAACTCCTCCGGCGTCCTGATCCCGAGGTAGAGCCGGTTCTCGCCGGGGCCGGTGCGGGCCGCGGCGAAGCCCAGGAACGGGGCGATGCCGGAGCCGGCCGCGAACATCACGACCGGCCGGGCCGGATCCAGCGGCAACCGGAACCGGGGGGCCGGCACGATCTGCAGCGACAGCCGCTGGCGGCCCTCGGCGGCGGCCCGGCGCAGGAAGTGCGAGGCCGCGCCGCGCCGCTGCCGCGGGTACGACCACGGCGTGCGGGGCGTGGTGTAGTCGAGGCCCGCGACGACGAGCCGCAGCGTGGTGGCCGGCTGGCCGGGCGGCGGCGCCGAGGCGATCGAATAGAGGCGGAACGGCTCGGGCGGGACCACCGCGCAGAACGCGTCGTCGTCGCCCGGGCCGGCCTTCCACAGCCGGGTGACGTCGTAGCCACCCGAGTGCAGCAGGCTCAGGACGTCCCAGAGCTCCCACTGGTCCTCCATGCGGGCGTCCACCACACGCTGCCAGGTGCCCACGGCGGAGAGCTTCGCGAGCCGCTTCGCGACGTCCCGCCCGACCGGGCGCAGGCGGGCGAAGCGCAGCAGGGTCCGCAGCGGCAGCACGTCGACGTCGCCGAAGCCGGCCCGGCAGGCCACCGCCCGCCGCCAGGGCGCGGTCAGCGGCACCAGCTCGTCGCCGGTCGCCTGCAGCGCCGCGACCGCCCGCCGGACCAGGTCGTCCTCGTGCTCGGCGAGAACGCCGACCCGGTCACCGGGCTGGTGGTGCACCCCCTGGCCGGCGACGTCGATCTCCAGGTGACAGGTCCAGGCGCCGGACGCGCCGGTGACGAGCCGCCCCCGGCGGGCGGTGCCGAACACCACCGGCGGGCCGACCGGCGGGCGGCGCTCCTCACGGACCACGGCCAGCTCGTGGTCCACCTTGTCCCAGGTGCGGTCCTTGAACAGGCCGGTGAACCGGGCGCCGGTGGTGACCTGCCGGCCGACCTTGAACGACACCTCCAGGAACCCGTACGCCTTGATGCGGTGCAGGCCCATCCAGCCGCGGTCGCCGACGTAGGCGTCGAGCACCGCGTTGTAGATGCCGCGCAGCGTGCTGTTGCGGGTCTCCTCGATGTAGCGGCGCACCGACACCTCGCGCAGCGCGCTCACCAGCTCCTGCCAGTGGCGCGGGAAGAACCCGGCGAGGTGGACGCTCTGCTGCCCGACCAGCGAGCCGTAGTCGCGGCGTTCCAGGAACGCGTCCAGCGCGTGGATCTGCGGCTGTGCGGTGCCGCTCGGGCTGGGGGCGCCGTCGAAGATGGGCACGCCCGCGGTGCCGACGGTCTTGGCCCACAACACCTGGTCGAGCGGGTGCCGGCCGCGCGGGTTGGGGTCGATCTGCGGATAGATGGTCTGGGTGGCGTACTGCAGGCAGTCGAGGATGACGAGCAGTGCGCGTTCGAGGGCCGCCGGATCGTCGGCGGTCACGGCGTCCTGCGCGTCGAGCATGGCGCCGAGCATGGGCGTCAGCGCCATCGCGAACTCGGTGGTGACCAGGTAGAAGACCCGCTCCGCGGCGTTGTTCCAGGTCGGCACGAGCAGGTCGAGGTTGTCCAGCGCCCGCGGGCCGGCCGGATCGCGCAGCCGCCAGTTGTAGAGGAACAGGTCGATGTACGACACGGCCGGGACCTGTTTGCCCAGCCGGCGCGAGACCATCGTCCACGGCCGCAGCAGCGACTCCGGCAGCTGCGCCGGCGGGTCGACCGCCATGTACTGGTACGCGTGGGAGAAGACCCCGAGCATCGTCGAGGCGCGCAGCAGGTACCGGTCGGGCAGCGCCTCCGGCCGGGCGTCGAGCACCGGCATCGCGTCGAACGCCCGCCGCAGCGACAGCCGCCGGAACAGCTCCGGCAGCCGGTCGGTCATCTCGTCCCAGGCCCCGTGCGACTCCGGGAATGCCACCAGCGGCGCCTCGACCGGCAGGAACCCGTGCGCCAGCGACAGGAACCCGGCCAGCTCGTGCCCGGCCTGCCGGTTGTGCGCCTCGGCGGCCTCCACCACGCGCCGCGCGGCGACCCCGGTCGGCGCCAGGGGCCGCAGCGCGGTCCGCTCGCCCGGGTCGATGAATGCCGTCGCGTCCGGGTCGATGACCATCCAGGCCAGCTCGAACCGGCCGATCCGCAGCCGGTCCCCGGGCTCCAGCACCCGCCGCGTCACGAGCTCGTCGTTGACGAACGTGCCGTTGGTGCTGCCGAGATCGGTGAGGACCACCCGGTCGTCCACGAGCTCGAGCCGGGCGTGCCGGCGCGAGACGTCGCGGTCGTCGAGCACCACCGCCGCCGCACCGCTTCCCCGGCCGAGCGTGGCCGGCAGGGCGCACACCCGCTCGTCGCGCTCGCGGGTGTGCCGGTCGGTGACGATCAGCCGAAGGTCAGGAATGGTAGATCACCGCACGGCACAGATCGGCCCGGGACAGCGTGCCCACGAGCGCTCCGTCCTCGACCACCGGCAGCCGGCGGATCCCGCGGTCGATCATCACGATCGCCGCCCGCGCGAGCTCGTCGCCCGGACGGACCGTCGCCGCGTCGCGCACCACGAGCGGGTCGACGACCCGGTCTGCGAAGGCCCGGCCCCGCTCCAGGAACAGCCGGAACGCGTCCGCGAGCGTGCCGCCCGCGGCCGTCACGTCGTCGAAGCCGGGCAGGATCGCCCGGACCAGGTCCTCCTCGGACACCGACCCGACGAACCGGCCGTCATGGTCCAGGACCATCAGCTGGCCGACCTCCGACACGCTGACGACCTCGGCCGCGCGCCGGATGGTCTCGCCGAGCCGGATGTACGCCGGAAACGCCGTCATGACGTCACTGACCAGCACGCCACCTCCCAGGTCCCGCCCGGCGGCGACAACCCGGCCGACGAGGTGGATCTCTGCGGCCATCATCGCACCGCCCGCGGGAGCTTGGTCATCGCACATGCGGCCGATGCCCCACCGCCGTTCGGTGCGTCCGGCGGCGCGGTAGCGGCTGCGCCTCCGTCGTCGTGTTGGCATGTCGGTCGTACCGGTGGCGACGTAGCTTGGCAGGTGGGGACCGCTGTTGCCTCTTGCGCCGCAGTCGCGCAGAAGAGGAGGGTCGTCATGGCCTTCGACAGAGTAAAGGCGTCCGCGAAGCGCGGCCTGGAGACGGGCCGGGCACGGGTGGAACAGACGCGAGCCCAGCGGCAGCGCGCCGGACTGCTGCAGGAACTCGGCGAGGTCTGCTACGCCGAGCACACCGGCAAGGCGACCCGCGAGGCCGTGGCCGGCAAGCTCGGCGCCCTGGATGACTACGAGCGGACGCTTCGCGAACGGCAGTCGGCTCGCCAGCATGCCCGGGACATCATGCACCCGGAAGCCGAGTGCGTCGGCGAGGGCGAGAGCCTGGTGACCGCCGCGCGGAGAATGCGCGACCTGGGCGTCGGCTCGCTGCCGATCTGCGGCCCGGACGACCGGCTGCACGGCATGATCACGGACCGCGACATCACGGTGAAGTGCGTCGCCGAGGGCCAGGATCCCAACGAGGTCCATGCGCGCGACCTGGCCCAGGAGCGGCTGATCTGGGTCGACGCCGGCGCCGACGTCGACGAGGTGCTGCGCAAGATGGAGCACCACCAGATCAAGCGGCTGCCGGTCATCGAGAACCGCCGCCTGGTCGGCATCATCAGCGAGGCCGATCTGGCCCGCAACGTCGACGAGCACCGGCTCGCCGAGTTCGCCGAGAAGGTCTACGCCAGGTCCTGACCCCGCCGACGATCCGCCGCGTGCGGTTGATGCGCCGCCGAAGAAATGTATGATGATCGTACAATCCTCGGAGGAGGCGACGCATGGTGCTGACCGCTGTGGTGACCGGTGCCGCCCGGGGTATCGGCCGCTGCGTGGTGACGCGGCTGCGGACCGCCGGTTACCGCGTGGTCGCCGTCGACGTCTCCCCGGCGGTGTCGGAGCTGGCCGAGGACGGCTGGGTCGTGCCGGTGGCCGCCGACGTGAGCGCGGACGCGACGCCGGGTGCCGTGGTCGGCCGGGCGGTGGCCGAGTTCGGCCGGCTCGATCTGCTGGTGAACAACGCGGGGCGGTTCCTGCGCCGGCCCATCCTGGAGACGACCGACGACGACTTCGACGCGGTGTTCGCCGTCAACGTGCGGCCGGTGTTCCGGTTCACCCGCGCCGCCCTGCCGCATCTCGTCGGCAGCCGCGGCTGCGTCGTCAACACGGCGTCGATCTCGGGGCTGGTCGGCATCGCGAACCAGAGTGTCTACGCGATGACGAAGGGCGCGGTCGTGCAGCTGACCCGGCAGCTCGCGATCGAGTGTGCCGGCGCCGGCGTGCGGGTCAACGCGGTGGCGCCGGGGGCGGTGGACACCGAGTTCATGGCCGAGGCCCGGCGGGCCGACCCGGACCCGGCGGCGAGCCTGGCGGTCACCCTGGGCAACCATCCGATCGGGCGCATGTCGACGCCCGACGAGGTGGCCCGGGCGATCGTCTTCCTGGCCTCACCGCAGTCGTCCGGCATCACCGGCACGATCCTGAGCGTGGACGGCGGCTACATCGCCCGCTGAGCGGCGGCCTGCTCCATCTCCTCGATGAGGATCGGCGCGGTGGCGGTGACCCCGTGGATGCCGAGCACCGACGCGATCTCCATGACCTCCAGGATCTCCTGCGGGGTGGCGCCGTACCCGAGGGCGTTCTCGATGTGCAGCTTCAGCCCCTTCACGTACAGGTGCGTGGCCGCCGTGTCGAACGCGATGTAGACGAACTCCTTGACCTTGGGTTCGAGGGTGCCGGAGCGCCACGGTACCGAGGAGAAGTCGGTGTATGCCGCGAACATCTCCGGGTCGAGCTCGAGCATCTCGTCCCAGAACGCGTGCCAGTAGCCCCGCGTGCGGGTGAACTGCGCCTTGAGCTCCTCCTGCGCCTCGGTCAGCGGCGCCGGGCCGGTCCGCAGCCCGCGCTCCTGCAGCACCTCGACCAGGATCGGCACGCCGACGTTCATGGCATGGATGCCCAGCGTCGCCGCGAGCTCGAGGACCTCCATGATCTCCTGCGGTGTGGCGCCCACCCCGAGGGCGGCCCGGATGTGCTGGCGCACGCCCGGGAGGTACATGTGGGTGGCGTTCGCGTCGACCGCGATGTAGATGAGCTCCTTGACCTTGTCGTCGAGGTGGTTCTTGCGCCAGGGCACGGCGGAGAGCTCGAGGTAGGCCTTGAGGAACTCGGGGTCGAGCCGGAGCACGCTCTCCCAGGTGTCGCTCCACGTGCCGCGGACCTCGATGAACTCCTGCTTGATTGCTTCCTGACGGGCGGTCAGCGCCATCGGGGTCAGTCCTTTCGCAGCCAGGTGACGATCTCGGTGTGGTCGGCGGAGTCCTCGAGCGCCTCGGCGGCCTGTGTCCACAGGTCGGTGGCCGCGTGGCCGAGCGGGTCGGGCGCACCGACCTGGTCGGCCAGGCCGGTGGCGATGCGCATGTCCTTGAGCATCAGCCGCAGCCCGAAGCCGGAGTCGTACGTGCCGGGAAGGATGTAGTTGGGCCACTTGTTCTCGGTCGACCCGCTGCGGCCGCTGGAGCTGTTGAAGATCGACAGCATGGTCCGCGGGTCGAGGCCGAACCGTTCGCCGGCCACCATGGCCTCGCACGTGACCAGCAGGTGGGTGGCGGACAGCAGGTTGTTCAGCGCCTTGACGGCGTGCCCGCTGCCGACCGCGCCGGCCCGCGTGGTGGTGCCCAGGTGGGCCAGCACCGGTTCGACCCGACCCAGGTCGGCCGGTTCGCCGCCGGTCATGATGGTCAACTCGCCGGACCTCGCCCGGGACACCCCGCCGGAGACCGGCGCATCCACCAGCGTCACGCCCCGCTGTGCCAGCTCGACGGCGAGCGCACGGGTTCGAAGGGGCTCCGACGAGCTCATGTCGACGACGATGGTGCCGGGCGCCGCCACGAACCGCGGGTCGCGGACCGTCGCCTCCACGACGGCCGAGTTCGGCAGCATCAGCACGATGACGGACGCCGCGCGGACCGCGCCGGCCAGGTCCGGGGCCGCCGTTCCCCCGGCGTCGGCCAGCGCCTGGCGCGCCTGCGCGGCCACGTCGAAGCCCACGACCCGGTAGCCGGCCCGGACGAGCCGGGCCGACATGGGCCCGCCCATGTTGCCGAGCCCGATGAAGGCGACCGTCTCAGGCATCCTCGCCGACCTCCTCCGCCCAATGGGTGGTACCGAGCGAGATCGCGGTGTGCGTCATGAACGAGTCAGCCGCGGCGCCGTGCCAGTGCCGCTCACCGGGCGGCACCCACACCGTGTCCCCGGCCCGGATGACCTGCGGCCGCTCGCCGTCGGTGCAGATCAGCCCGCGTCCGGCGAGCACCTGGAGGATCTGGCCGTGCTCATGGTGGTGCCAGTACGTGCGCGCGCCGGGGGCGAAGAACACGGTGGTGATGGTCGTCGCGTCGGTGGCCGGCAGGACGGGGTCGAACCATGCCTCGCCGGTGACGGTGGCGCTGCGCTGCTCGGACGGGATCCGCTCGGCGCGGCCGGGCACGATTCTCATTCGGCGGGCTCCTCTCTGGTGTGCAGCCGGACGCCGCCGGACAGGTCGCCGATGGCGTCGACCACGGTGTTGCTGATCTCGTCGGCGTAGCCGAGCGCGCGGGCCAGCCCGAAGCTGGCCAGGGGTCCGGCCGAGTTGGGGCTGGCCACGCCGAGCCGGGCCACGAGCTCGACGTAGAGGTTCACGTCCTTGAGCATCAACGTGTTGGTGAGCCCGCCCTTGAGGTAGTCGCCGTGGATGATCTTCGGGAAGCGGTTCAGGGTGGCGAAGTTGACGCCGGAACTGGCGTTCAGCACGGCGAGCAGGGTCTCCAGGTCCAAGCCGGCCTTCTTGCCGGCGACCATCACCTCGGCGGTGGCCGACAGTGCGATCGCGTTGAGGAAGTTGTTCAGCAGCTTGACCGTGTGGCCGGCGCCGCTCGGACCGCAGTGGAAGATGTGGGCGGAGAAGAGCTCCAGGGCCGGGCGGGCCCGCTCCAGCGCCGCCGCGTCGCCGCCGACCATCAGGGTCAGGGCCGCCCGCTCCGCCGCGGCGGCGCCGCCGGAGATGCCGGCGTCGAGATACGCCGCCCCGCGCTCGGCGAGCAGCCGGTGCAGGCGGACGGTCGAGTCGGGCGCGGCGGTGGACAGGTCCACGACGATCTGTCCCGGGCGCGCGTTCGCGAGCACCCCGTCGTCGCCGAGGACGACCGCCTCGACGACGTGGCTGTCCGGCAGCGACAGCAGGATCAGGTCGCTGTGGCCGGCCACCTCGCCGACCGAGCCGGCGGGTGTCGCGCCGGCGGTGGCGACGTTCTCGGGGCGCAGGTCGTGTCCGAGCACCTCGTGCCCGGCCCGGACGATGCAGGCGGCGATCCGCCCGCCCATGTTGCCGAGTCCGGCGAAGCCGATCCTCATCGGGATGCCTCTCCGATCGTGGCCGCGAGGCCGGCGAGGGCTCCGGTGACCGGGGTGAACCGGCCGAGCGTGTCCGGGTCGTGGCCGGGGACCAGGTGGTGGATCTCGCCGGCCCCGAGCATGGCCCGGATGCGCTCGAAGCCGGCGTACATGTCGAGCAGGTTGGCCACCTGCGTGAACGGCATGCTCCGCTCGTACTCCTCGTAGTAGTGCACGGCGTCCGAGGCCAGCAGGACGACACCGGCCGCGGTGTTCACGGTGACGACGCTCTGTCCCGGCGTGTGGCCGCCGACCCGGATGACCCGCACGCCCGGGGCCAGGTCCACCTCGTCGGAGAAGGTCCGCAGCCGGGACTGCCGCTCCGCCTGCCGCAGATGGTCGAGCTCCGTGTCCTCGACGGAGTGGTGCAGCAGCACCCGGTCGGCGTACGGGCCGGTCCAGAAGTCGTACTCGGCGGCGGCGATGGTCAGCGGCGAGGCCGGGAACAGCTCGACGTTGCCGATGTGGTCGTAGTGGGCGTGGGTGATCACGACGGGTGGTCCGGCGTCCCGGTCCACGCCGAGGGCGTCGAACGCGGCCGCCGGCTCGACCAGCGTGGTGCGCCGGCGGCGGGCGCCGCCGGTCGCGGAGAACCCGGTGTCGACGACGATGGTGTGCTCGCTGTTGCGGATGAGCCAGAAGAAGTAGTCCATCCCGATCGGGCCGTCCGGCTCGCTGTAGATGTGGTGGTTGAGGTAGACGTCGCTGCGGACGGTCCGGCGGGTGCCGTACTTGACGATCGTGACCTGGTACCGGTCGGACGCGGTCATGGCAGGAGCAGGTGTCCGGCGTTCGTCCCGACCAGCCGCCGGATGTCCGCCTCGGCGATGCCGGCGTCGAGCAGCCCGCGGACGGCCCGGCGGTAGAGGGTCACCGGCAGCGGGTTGTTCTTCTGGCCGGAGTCCGAGGACAGGATGGTCTGCCCGACGCCGACCTCCTTGATGAAGGTCAGCAGCTCGTCGAGGTCCCGCCGTCGCTCCGGGCGGCCGAAGTACATGATGATGCAGTGTTCGATGGTGACCCCCTGCCGGGCCCACGCCACCGCCTGGTCGACGGAGGCGCCGACGACGAAGCAGGGGTGGTTCACCAGGATCCGCCGGACGCCGGCCCGCAGGGCGGCGTCGATCAGCGCCTGTGACTCCGCGACGCCCAGGTGGCCGCAGGTCAGCACGGCGTCCTCGGCCGCGATCACCGACAGGATGTCGTGGACCTCGGGAAGGACCGCCCCACGCTCGTCGAGGATCGAGATGATCTCGTTGGGGCGCAGGTCGACCTCCGGGGTGGGGAAGCCGGTGTCGTGGTGCTCGTGGTGGTGGACGTGGGCGGCCGAGGAGAGCGTGGGGAACCACACCATCCGGCCGCCCATCCGCAGGGCGAGCTCCACCGCGTACGGGTTGAGGCCGCCGACCGTCCGGTTGAGCGCGATCCCGCCGTACACCTGGGTCGGCAGGTCGGCCAGGCCGGCGCTCTGCAGGGCCAGGATGTCGGTGACCATGCTGTGGTGGTGGGACTTGGCCACGATCGCGCGGAACCCGGCCCCGGCCGCGTCCCTGGCCGCGTCCAGGATGCTCATCCGCCGCGGGAACGGGCTCGGTCCGGGGTGCTGGTGGAGGTCCACCGCCCCGACGAGGAGCGCGTCGGCCTCCGGGTCGGGGACCTTGCGGTCCTCGTCGGCGTCGGGGTTGAACGCGTAGTCGACGGTCATCATGCCGGTCTCCTCTCGGGTGTCACTCGGACACCAGGACCTGGTGCTCAGGGCGCCAATGGGCGACCACCCGGGCGCCCGGGCCGACGGTCGCCACGGCGCCGACGGGCAGCACCGCACAGCCGACCGTGTCGTCGTCGAAGGCGAGTTCGAGGCGGTGGTACGTGCCGTAGAAGGAGACGTCGGTGACCGTCGCCGGTGCGGTGTTGCTGCCGGTCGGGACCGAGTCCTCGTCGAGGGCGATGTTCATGCGCTCCGGCCGCACGACGAGGGCCTGTTCCCCGCCGTTGCCGGTGGCCGGCTCGCGGACCGTCCACTTGTGACCGTGCCACTCGTAGACGTCGGCCGCGCGGTGCCGGCCGGCGAAGACGTTGGACTCGCCGAGGAACCGGGCGACGAAGCGGGTCGTCGGCCGGTGGTACAGCTCGGCCGGACTGCCGAGCGCGACGATCCGGCCGCGGTCGAAGATCGCGATCCGGTCCGACAGCGTCATCGCCTCGTCCTGGTCGTGCGTGACGAACACGAACGTCAGCCCCAGCTCGTCGTGCAGGCGCTTGATCTCGCGCTGCAGCGACTGGCGCAGCTTGCGGTCGAGCGCGCTGAGCGGCTCGTCGAGCAGCAGCACGCTGGGCGAGAAGACCACGGCGCGGGCCAGCGCGACCCGCTGCTGCTGCCCGCCGGACAGCTCGTGCGGGCGGCGGTGGTCCATGCCGCCCAGGTCGACCAGCTGCAGCGCCTCGCCGACGAGGCGCGCCGTCTCGGCGGCCGGCACCTTGCGCTCGCGCAGCGGGAAGGCCACGTTCTGGGCCACCGTCAGGTGCGGGAACAGCGCGTAGTTCTGGAAGACCATGCCGAAGTTGCGCTTGTGGGCCGGCGTGCGTGAGATGTCGCGGCCGTTGAGCCGGATGCTGCCCGAGGTCGGCTCGGTGAAGCCGACGATCATGTTGAGCGTGGTGGTCTTGCCCGAGCCGCTGGGCCCGAGCAGGGTGATGAACTCGCCCGGCTGGATGTCGAGGGTGACGTGGTCCACCGCCGGCGGCTCGGCGGTGCCGTACCGCTTGCAGAGGTCCACCAGCTCGACCCGTCCGCCGCCGGCGCGCATCGCCGGGGTCTGCGGGGCCGCCCGCTGGTCCGTCGGAGTACTCATCGGGGGGTACCTCTCTTTCCACGCCGGGCGCCGGCCAGCTGGGCGAACAGGATCGGCACGCTGACCAGGACGACCATCACGCTGGACGCGGCGGAGATGGTCGGGTCGATCTGGACGGTGACGCTGTTGTACATCTGCACCGGCAGCGTGATCGCGCCGGGCGCCTGCAGGAACAGCGCGATGACGACCTCGTCGAGCGAGGTGACGAAGGCCAGGACGGCGCCGGACAGGACGCCGGGGAGCACGAGCGGGAAGGTCACCCGGCGGAACGCCGACACCGGGCTCGCGCCGAGGCTCGCCGCGACGCCGGGCAGCCGGCTGTCCATGCCCTGCAGGCGTGCCGTCACCGCGATCACCACGAACGGCAGGGCCATCACCGTGTGGGCCAGGATGATGCCGATGAGGGTGCCGTTGAGGCTCAGGCGCAGGAACGCGGCGAAGACCACGAGGGCGACCAGGATGTGCGGGACGATCATCGGCGAGAGCAGGAAGCCGTTGACCACCCCGCGCCACCCGGGCCGCAGCCGGGTCAGGCCGAACGCGGCCGTGGTGCCGAGGACGGTCGCGATCAGCGCGGTGAAGATGCCGACCTGCAGGGTGTTGAGGATCGCCGCGGTCCACTCCGGCGAGGTGAACAGCCGCTCGTACCAGCGCGTCGACCATCCGGCGGGCGGGAACTGGAAGGTCTGGGCCGACGAGAAGCTCATCGGGATCACCACGAGGGTGGGCACCGTCAGCAGGATCGCGACGAGCGTGGTGTGCACCCTGAGCCAGGGCCGCACGCGCGCCGAGCGTTCCGCGGTGGAGCCGGCGCGCGCCGGCCGGCCGCCGGCCACGGCGGCCGCGGCGTTCTGCCCGGCCACCCGGCGGCTGAGGCCGAGCACGACGAGCGTGACGGCGAGCAGGAACACGCCCATCGCCCCGGCGCCGCCGAAGTCGAGCAGCTCCTTCGTGCGCACGTTGATCACCTGGGCGATCATCGCGTTGCGGGTCGATCCCAGCAGGGCCGGCGTGACGTAGAAGCCCAGCGCGAGCACGAAGACCAGGGACATGCCGGCGATGACGCCGGGCGCCGACAGCGGCAGGTAGATGCGGCGGAAGGCCCGCGCGCGAGGGGCGCCGAGGCTCTGCCCGGCCGCCACGAGCCGGCCGTCGATCTGTTCCATGGCGGTGTACATCGGCAGCACGAGGAACGGCAGGAGCACCTGGGTCATCGAGATGCCGACCGCCAGCGTGGTGCCCAGCAGCGTGACGTCGCCCAGCCCGAACGGCCGGAGCATCCGCTGGATCACTCCCCCGTCCTGCATCAGGACCAGCCAGGCGAAGTTGCGGGCCAGCATGCTCGTCCAGAAGGGCACGAGCACGATGGTCACCAGCAGCGCCCGCATGGTCGGCCCGACCAGCGTCATCGCGTAGGCGTACGGATAGGCCAGCAACGCCCCCACGACCGAGACGACCAGTGCGACGAGCAGTGTCCGGCCCAGCACCCGCAACGTGTAGCCGTCGGTGAACAGCGAGGCGTAGTTGCCCAGGCCGGTGGTCGGCTCGGTGAAGCTGTCCTCGACGACGCTCAGCAGGGGCAGGACGAACAGGAGCACCAGGGCGGCCAGCGACGGCAGCAGGAGCAGCCATCCCCTGGCCCGCACCCGGCCGCGCCGGGCCGGCGCGAGGCGCCCGGTGGCGGGCGCTTCGGCCGTGGCGGTCGACGCTGCCATCGTCAGCCGACCTTCCAACTCGTCCAGCGCTTGGTCAGCGCGTCGGTGTTGGCGATCCACCACTGCTTGTCCTGCTCGATGGTGGTACCGCGGTCGGGCAGGAAGGCGTTGAACGTCTTCTGCTGGTCGGTGTAGCCGACCGAGTTGAGGTCGACGTCGGCCCGGGCGGGCGCCGTGCCGGTCAGCTTGGCGTACGCGGTGGCTTGTGCGGGCTCGGTGACGAAGGCGAGCATCTGCTGGGCGAGCTGCTTGTGCGGGGTGCCCTTGGGAATGACCAGGACGCCGATGTCGGTGGTGTTGAAGTCCCAGACCGGGACGAGCTTGGCGCCGCTCTGCGCCGAGACGATCGTCCGGGCGGTCACCGTGAGGACCATGCTGGCCTGCTTGTCGACCATCATCTGCTGGATCGCGCCGTAGCTGGGCGCGAAGACCAGCGAGCCCTTGATCGTGTCGATCTTCTTGAAGGCCCGGTCGAGGTCGAGCGGGTAGACCTGCTCGGGCGGTACCCCGTCGGCGACCAGCGCGGCTTCGAGCAGGCCGGCCTTCGGGTAGTCGTAGACGACCCGCTTGCCCGGGAACCGCTTCAGGTCGAAGAAGTCCGCGATCCTGCTCGGCTTCTCCCCCGGGTACATGTCGGCGTTGTAGCTGAAGATGTTGGCGTAGCGGTAGGTCGGGACGAAGCAGTCGCCGGTCGTGCCCTTCGGGAACCGGCTGCGGTCGAGGGCGGGGTCGTCCAGCTTCTCGAACAGCTCGCCGCAGTAGGCGCCGGCGTAGATCCAGCTCATGTTGGCCAGGTCCCAGATGGTCTTGCCGGCGGTGACCATCGTGCGCACCTGGGCCTGCTCGGCCGGGCTGACGTTGACGAACGTGGTGCCGGTCTTGGCGGTGAACGGCTCCTGCAGGGCCTTCTTCTCGTCGTCCTGGAACTGCCCGCCGGTGCTGGCCCAGGTCAGCGTCTGCTTGCCCGGCTCGCCGGTGTCGGCGCCGCCGACGCCGCAGGCCGACAGCAGCAGGACGCAGGCAGTTATGGCGGTGAACGTGCGTAATCTCTTCATCTTTTGCTCCCGCGCACGGTGAACCACGGTGAATGTGGGAGGGACGGCGACTGCCCTCAGCGCCGCCCGGTGGGCCCGCTCCGGCCGGAGCCGGAGCGCTCGGTGCTGGTCACGGGGTGACCATCCGCTGGCTGATCTCTTCGGCGCCCGACAACAGAGCTCGTGCCACCGGGCTGTCGGTTTCCTCGGGAACGAACTGTGCGATGTCGACGGCCGCGAGCGTCGCGACGACGCGGCCGGCCGGGTCTCTGATCGGGGTCGCCACGGCGCTGACGCCGTCGCCGGGGCTCTTGCGGAAGGCGACTCCGGTCCGGCGCACCTCGGCCAGCTCCGCTTCGGTCGCGTTGACCGGGGGTGCCACGTCGCGGAACCGGTAGTAGGACTCGGTGCGGAACGCCCAGAACACGAGGGTCTGTGCGGCGTTCGGCCCGAGGTGGCTGCCGACCGCGATCGACACGTGTGCCGTGCGGCTGCTGTCCTCGCGAACCTGTGCCACCACGGGGCAGGTGCCGTTCCAGACGCTGAGCACGATCGTGTGCCGGACGCGGGCGCTGATGTCCTCCATCACCGGGCCGGCCAGGTCGAGGACCCCCAGCCGGGACAGGGCCATCGTGCCCAGCTCGGCGAGGAGCACGCCGAACTCGTAGTGGTTGCGGTCCCGGCGCTGCAGGAGGCCGTGGTTCTCCATCGAGGCCAGGTACCGGTGTGCGGTGGACTTGCCGACGCCCAGCTCTTCGGCGGCCGACACCAGGTCGATGGTGTCGTTGCCGGCGAGCAGGCGGAGCAGCTGGACGACGCGGGCCACCACCTGGAGATCGCCGCTGGCGATCTCCAGCCCGTCTGCAGCGGCCCGCGGACCTCGTGACGTGCTGGTCATGCGTGCCTCCCGTGCGTTCGGGCTGCGTCCCGCATTGCGGGGTGGCCATCCGTCTATCCGGTACGGAGCAATGTAGGTGATCCGTCCCGGACGCTGTCAAGAGCCGGCCAGATTTCGGTTGGGCTTCCTGGACGTTACATCTCGCGGTGGACGTCATTGTATGATTGACATACAATCCGCGGTAGTGTCGATCATGCCAAACCGGAGGTGCACATGCGCGGGATCGCTGGCAAGGTCGCGGTGGTGACCGGCGCGTCCGGCGGTATCGGCGCGGCCACCGCGCGGCGGCTCGCCGACGAGGGGGCGCGCGTCGTCGCGGTGGACCTCGACGAGGACGGCGTGCGCGGCGTCGCCTCGGCGCTGCCCACCGAGGCGATCTGGGTCCGCGCCGACGTGTCCGCCGAGGAGGGGGTCTCGGCGTACCTGGACGCCGCGCTCGAGCGGTTCGGCCGCGTCGACCTGCACCACCTCAACGCCGGCATCGCCGGGTCGTTCGCCACGCTGCCCGAGCTGACCGTGGCCGAGTTCGACCGGGTCATGGCGGTGAACGTCCGCGGTGTCTTCCTCGGCGTCCGGGCGGCCTTCCGTCAGTACGCCGCGCAGGGCGGCGCCGGCAGCATCGTGATCACCGGCTCGATCGGCAGCCTGCGCGGCAGCGCGGACCTGCTGGCCTACCAGACCTCCAAGCACGCGGTGCTCGGGATCCTGCGCGGCGCCGCGATGTACGGCGGGCCGCTGGGAGTACGGGTGAACGCGGTGGCCCCGGGCATCGTGCCCACCGACCTGTTCGCCGCGACGCCGGCCGTCGCCGGTGGCCGCGACGACATGACCCGGCGGGCGAGCAGCACGCCGCTGCGGCGGGCCGGCACCGGCGACGACGTGGCCGGCGTGGTGGCCTTCCTACTCAGCGACGACGCCGCCTACATGACCGGCGAGGTGGTCTCGGTCGACGGCGGCGCCAGCATCGTGAGCACCGTGCGGCCCTCAGGCGGCGCCGGCGCCTGGGACTTCGAGGCGTACGACCGCGCGCTCTACGGCATCAGCTGACCGGCAGCGGGGCGACCACCTCGATGTCGGTGTGCACGTCGACCACGGCCGGGCGGCCGGCGCTCAGCGCCCGGTCGAGTGCCGGTGCCAGCTCGCCCGGCCGGTCCACCCGGATGCCCAGCGCGCCCATCTCCTCGGCGACGCGGGCGAAGTCCACGTCGCGATAGGTCCACAGCTCCCGGGACTGTTCGGTGCCCTGGCCGCCGTAGGCCCGGTCGAAGCCGCGCTTGCTCTGGTTGCCGCCGTGGTTGTTGTTCACCACGGTGACCAGGCCGACCTTGCGGCGCACGGCGGTCTCGATCTCGCCGAGGTGGTAGTAGAGCCCGGCGTCGCCGGTGAAGACCACCACCGGCCGGTCCGGTGCCGCGCTCTTGGCGCCCACGCCCGCGCAGAACGCCCACCCCAGATGGCCGGCGCTGCGCAGGTAGCTCTGCTGCGGCGTGGTGACGTCGTGGAACTGGGCCATCCACATCCCGGCGTGCCCGGTGTCGACCACCAGCACCGCGTCACCGGGCAGGCCCGCCGTCAGCTCGCCCGCGATGCGTTCCGGCCGGATCGGCACGGCGTCGCTGGTGAGGACCTCGCGGTACCGCGCCCGCCAGGCCGCCCGCAGCGCGTCCACCTCGGCCAGCCAGGCCGCGCGGTCCGGCTGCCGGTGGTGGGGGGCCAGGGCGAGCATCCGGGCGAGGGCCGCCTTCGCGTCGGCGGCCAGCGACGCCCGCAGCGGGTAGTTGCGCCCGAGGTGTGCCGGTTCGATGTCGATCTGGATCGCCGCGGTACCCACCGGCGGCACGGCCCAGAAGTGCGTCGTCATGCTGCCGGTGCTGGTGCCGACGAAGCACACCAGATCCGCGCGGGCGACCACCTGGTTGGCGCACTCCCGGGAGTATGTGCCGGCCACCCCGGCCGACAACGGATGCGTGCCGGGGATGGTGTCCTTGCCGTTGGCCGAGGTGGCCACCGGGATGCGCAGCGCCTCGGCGAGGGCGACGAGCTCGGGGCCGGCGCCGGAGGAGCGCACGCCGCCACCGGCGACGATGACCGGCCGCTCGGCCGCGGCCAGCAGCGCCAGGACCGCCGACACGCGCTCGTCTTCGGGCGCCGGGCGGATCGGGGGCACCCGGGCGAAGTCCGGCTCCACGACCGGCTCGGCGTCGGTCGCCTCGGTGTCGAGCTGCCCCTCGTTGCCCTGGATCTGCAGGTGGACCGGGCCGGGAGCGCCTGTGGTGGCGACCCGGAACGCGTGGCGCAGCATGTCCGGGAACCGGTCGGCGTGGTCGATGGTCGCGTTGAGCTTCGTCACCGGGTCGAACGCGGGCAGGTCGTCGATCTCCTGGTAGACGTGGCGGAACTTGGTGGCCGGTGAGCGGCCGCCGGTCAGCGCGATCACCGGGGAGCCGGCCAGGAACGGCTCACGCAGGCCGGCGGCGAGGTTCAACGCCCCGACCACCTGGGCCGCCGCGACACCGGGACGGCCGGACACCCGTGCGTACCCGTCCGCCATGTAGGCGGCGGCCTTCTCACCGTGGGTGACCACGCGTTCGATGTGCGGATGGTGCCGCTCAAGCTCGGCCAGGGTGCGGCGCAGGATCGCCGGCACCAGGAAGAGATGGGTCACGCCGTAGCCGTCGAGCATGTCCGCGACGACCCGGGCGCCGGTGCGCCGGGTCACCCGGCGACGATCCCGACCGCCTCGTCGGCGAGCGCGGCCTCCTGCCGTACGTCCTCGATGACCCGCTCGGCGTGCCGGAACGACTCGAGGGCGGCCGGTGCGCCGCAGTACACCGCGGTCTGCAGCAGCACCTCCTGGATCTCCGCCTCCGTGCAGCCGTTGCGCAGCGCGCCACGGACGTGCACCGAGAACTCGTGCGGGCGGTTCAGCGCGGTCAGCATCGCGAGGTTGAGCAGGCTGCGGGTGCGCCGGTCGAGCCCGGGGCGGGACCAGACGTCGCCCCAGCAGCTCGCGGTCACGAACTCCTGCACGACCCGCGTGAACTCGGTCGCCCGCAGCATCGACCGGTCGACGTGCGCGTCACCGAGCACCTCGCGCCGGACCCGGTTGCCGCGTTCGAGCCGGCTCTCGTCATCACTCATGGACCGCTCCCGTCTCAGGCCGTCAGGGCAGAGACAGTGTACGACCATCATACAATCTTGGAAAGCCGACGGATGCGGTGCCGACCGGCGGTGACGGTCGGGCTACGCCCCTTCCTGCTCGGACAGCGCGAGCAGCGCGACGCGCCCGGCCTCCTCGACGTGCCGGGCACAGGCGGCCGCGGCGGCCTCGGCGTCGCCCGCCTGCACCGCGTCGACGATCTCGCGCAGCTCCTCCACGCTGTGCTCGAGCCGGCCCGGGACCGAGGTCGACAGCGACCGCAGCAGGCTCACCCGGGCGTGCAGGCCGCCCACGATCGAGCGCAGCGCCTCGTTGCCGCCGCCCTCGAAGAGCACACCGTAGAAGTCGTCCTTCGCGGCCAGGATGGGCGCACCCTTGGCCGCCTGCCGCTCGACCCGCTCCAGCGCGCGGACCAGCGCCTTGCGCTGCGCCGCGTTCGCGTGCTCGGCGAAGAGCCGGCCGGCCAGGGCCTCCAGGGCCGAGCGCACCTGGTAGAGCTGGCGGGCCTCCTCGGCGCTGACGCTGGTGACCACCATGCCCTTGTTGGGGATCGCGGTGACCAGCCCCTCGGCGGCCAGCTCCCGCAGCGCCTCCCGGACGCTGGTGCGCGAGACGCCGGTGAGCTCCACCAGCTCCCGCTCGATCAGGCGCTGCCCCGGTGCGAGCCGGCGATCGAGGATCGCCTGGCGCAGGTTCTCCAGGACCTGCGAGCGGATGAGGGCCGGGTTCCGCTCAACGCGCAACACATTGGCTTGGGTCACCGTCTTCCTCCCTGCAAGCCCTCACCCGACGGCGTCGTGCCTGCACATACTACCCAAGTCCGCACCGTCCCCGGGCGAGGCGCCCGACGCCGCCGCGTGCTTGCCAGATCGTATGACGATGCTACAATCCTGAAACTCAAAAGCCCACGTGAGGAGCGATATGGCACGGTTGGGTTTCGCTCGCCGACTGGCCTCGTCCGACCGGTGCCTGATCGGCACCTGGGTCAAGATCCCGGCGTTGGAGCCGGTGGAGATCCTGGCCGACGCCGGGTTCGACTTCATCGTGATCGACCAGGAACACGCACCGCTGACCTTCGAGTTCGTGTACCAGGCGACGGTGGTGGCGCAGGGCGCCGGCCTGTCGGTGCTCGTCCGGGTCCCGGACCGCAGCGGCAGCCACCTGCAGCGGCTGCTCGACGCCGGCGTCGACGGCGTCCTCGTGCCGCGGGTCACGTCCGTCGGCGAGGCGTCGGCGGCGGTGCGCCAGATGCTGTTCTCCCCCGGCGGCGACCGGGGCCTCGGCCTCACCTCGCGGGCCGGCCGGTGGGGCGCCACCCCGCGGGAGGAGTACGTGCGCTTCGGCGACGAGGAGGTCATGCGCGCCGTCCAGCTCGAGGACCGCGCCGCCATCGAGGCGGTCGACGAGATCCTCGCCGTCCCCGGCCTCAACGGCGTCTTCCTCGGCATGGGCGACCTGCAGCTGTCCTCCGGCCTGCCGCAGTCCGACCCCGAGATCCAGAAGCTCGTCGACCGGCTGCTCGCCGCCGCGCAGCTGCGCGGCGTGCCGGCCGGCACGGCGGTGCAGACGGCCGAGCAGGCCCGGCAGGCCGCCGACCGCGGCTACCGGTACGTGATGGTCAGCAACGACACCAGCCTCCTGCGATCCGCCGCGGCGTCCGTCGTCGCCGACCTGCGCAGCCGACCCGCCTAGTGCGGGTCAAGAGCCGATAGGCCCCGACCAGATCAGTAAGAAGGAGCACACCCCATGGCGTACGACTCCACTGACCTGCGCTCCACGCTGCCGTCCAGCACGGCCGCGGCACCCGCGCCCGAGCGGTTCTCCGGCTCCGAGCACATCCAGTTCCGCGACCTGCCCCCGGTGGAGAAGCACGACGACACCTCCACCTGGTACGCCCGCGGGCAGAACTTCGTCGTCGGCTACTCCGAGGTCGACGGCACGGCCACGTTCAGCCGCGAGGGCCAGCCGGACGAGTACGTCGTCCTGCTGGCCGACGACTCGCTGACGGCGCACGCCCGGGCGGCCGGCGAGGAGGTCACTGCCTCCGGCCGGACGATGCTCGTGCTGCCGCCCGGCGACAGCACCGTCACGGTCACCGGGCAGGGCCGCGTCCTGCGGCTGCTCACCACGCGCTCGGACGACCTCGCCGGACTCGCCGCCAACGCGGACTCCTACGCCGAGCCGCACGCGAACATCCCGCCGTTGCAGCCGTGGCCGGAGCCGCCGGAGGGCTACCGCATCCGCGCCTACGACCTCACGGTCCCGCCGCTGGCCAACCCGCCGTTCCGGCTCTACCGGTGTACCACGTTCATGGTCAACTTCATCGACCCCAAGCAGGGACCACGGGACCCGGCGAAGCTGTCGCCGCACAAGCACGACGACTTCGAGCAGTGCTCGATCGTCCTGGCGGGCGAGTACGTGCACCACATCCGCTGGCCGTGGACGAGCGACAAGGCGAACTGGCGCGAGGACGAGCACCAGCGGGTGACCGCCCCGTCGGTCACCGTGATCCCGCCGCCCTCGCTGCACACGAGCGAGGCCGTCGCGGCGGGGACCAACCACCTCATCGACGTGTTCTGCCCGCCGCGGTTCGACTTCTCCGCCATGGAGGGCTGGGTGTTCAACGCCGGCGACTACCCCGCGCCGGCCGGCCGATGAGACGCGGCGAACCGATCCGGGTCGCCGTCATCGGCGCCGGCCTGGGCGGCATCGCCGCCGCGGTCAAGCTCCGGCGGAGCACGGCGGCCACGGTCGTCATCTTCGAGCAGTCCGCCGGGGTCGGCGGCACCTGGTTCGACAACCGGTACCCGGGCTGCGAGGTCGACGTGCACTCGCACGCGTACTCGTACTCCTTCCTCAAGTACGACTGGCCGCGCACCCATGCGACCCAGCCGGAGCTGCTCGCCTACGCCCAGCACGTGGTGGAGCGCTTCGGGCTCACCCCGCACCTGCGGCTCAACACCCGGGTCACCGACCTCGTGTGGGAGGAGTCGACCAGCACGTACACGTTGTCCACCGAGCACGGCGACAGCGAGGAGTTCGATGTCGTCGTCTCGGCGCTGGGCCTGCTCAGCGTGCCCCGGTACCCCGAGTGGCCGGGCCTGGAGACGTTCGCCGGGCCCTGCTTCCACACCTCGCGCTGGGAGGAGCACGACCTGACCGGGAAGTCGGTGGCGGTGGTCGGCACCGGCTCGACCGCGGTGCAGATCGTGCCGGCGATCGCCCCGTCCGCCGGCCGGGTCCACGTCTTCCAGCGCCAGCCGGGTTGGATCGAGCCGAAGCACGAACGCGAGTTCACACCCCGCGAGCGCCGGTGGTTCCGCAGCGTGCCGTTCGCGCAGCGGCTGAACCGGGCGTGGATCTTCCACCAGGGCAACCGCCGGTTCCAGGGGTACGACGTCGGCTCGCGCCGCCAGCGGCGCATGCGTGAGGTGTGCCGGCGGTTCATCGCCGCCAGCATCGACGACCCGGCGACCAGGGCGGCCGTGACCCCGGACTATCCGTGGGGGTGCAAGCGCCCGGTGCTCTCCTCCACGTTCTACCCGGCGCTGAACCGCGACAACGTGGAGCTGGTGCCGCACGCGGTGCGCCAGGTGACGCCGACCGGCGTGGTCGACGCCACCGGCACCTACCGCGACGTCGACGTGCTGATCCTCAGCACCGGCTTCCAGCCCACGAGGTTCCTGGCCGGCCTCGACGTCAAGGGCCGCGACGGGCGCAGCATCCACGACGCCTGGCGCGAGCGCGCCAGCGCCTTCCTGGGCATCACGGTGCCCGGCTTCCCCAACTTCTTCATGCTCTACGGGCCGAACACCAACGGCGGGGTGTCGATCATCGCGCAGCTCGAACGGCAGTCCGAGGTCGTCGTGCGGGCCGTGCGGCGGCTGCGGCGCACCCGGCGGCGCACCGTCGAGACGTCGCCGGTCGCGGCCCGCCGCTTCCTCGCGTGGATCGACCGGCGGATGGCGAGCAGCGCCTCGGCGATGAACGCCGGCTGCCACAACTACTACCACGACGAGGCGGGGCACAACGTGACGCAGTGGCCGGGCGGCCACCTCGCGTACGCGCTCGCGACCCGCCTGCTCAGCCCGTTCGGGCTGCGGACACCACGCTAGGGTGCCCACCGGCGAGCGACACCTCCGCCACGTGCAGACCGTCGTCGAACGTGGCGGAGGGAAACCGGTCCCACACCGCCGACTCGTGGAACGGCAGGATCCGCCGGGTGTCCCCGCCGACGCTGGTCAGCACGGCGTCGGCGAAGTCGAGCCACACGGCGGGGCTGCCGGTGCTCATCGCGATCGGCGCGAGGACGCCGTCGCCGCGGATGCCCTCGATGTTCTCGTAGCTGTAGACGTTGTCCCCGGCGAACACCCAGGTCCCGCCCGGGTCGCCGGTGACCGCGACCACCTGTGAGCCGGCCGTGTGGGTGTCGTGCGCCGGCCACAGCTCCAGGCCCGGCGCCACCTCCGCCGCCCCGTCGACCAGTGTCGCCGGCCGGGCCGCCAGCTGCCGCGGCAGGTCCGCCTGGCACGATCGGGTCAGGAACTCGAACCGCGCGGGCCGCGCGGCGGCGGCGAGGTAGCTGTCGATCTCGCGCCGCTGTATCCAGACGTGTGCGGCGGGGAACGCGTCGACGCAGCCGGCATGGTCGAAGTGGTTGTGGGTCAGCAGGACGGTGTCGACCTGCTCGGGCCGGACGCCGACCCGGGCGAGCACCTCGACCGGCGCGCGCCACCGGGTGGTGCCGTACTTGGCCGTGAGCCGCTCGTACACCGCCGGGTCGGCGAAGCCGGTGTCGACCAGGACGCACCGGTCCGCCGAGCGGACCAGCCCGAAGCAGTACGGCATCCGCCGGTGACCCTCGTTGGGCTGGGCGGCGAACAGGTTGCTGGCCGGGAACCGGTCCACGTAGCCGTACTCGAGGATCCAGATCGACCAGCCCATCATGCGTCCGGTGGCTGGACGTCGAAGACGGCGAGCTGCCAGGCCACCATGGTGTAGTAGCCGATGATCGTGACCAGCTCGAACAGCCCGGCCTCGCCAAGCACCCCGGCCGCGTCCCGGAACTGCTCGTCGTCCAGCGAGCCGCGGTCGAGGACCAGCCGCGTCGTGCGCAGGACGCACGACTCCACCTCCGACAGCGCGGCCGGTTCCCTGCCGTCGGCCAGCGCCGCCAGGTCGGCGCCGGTCAGGCCGGCGGCCGCCCCGGCCCGCTGGTGCGCGTACAGCTCGAAGGGGCTGTCGCGGGCATGACCGACGAGGAGGATCGCGATCTCGCAGGCCCGGGCGGGCAGCCGCGAGCCGAACCGGACCGCGGCGCCGATCTGCTGCAGCGCCTGGCCGAACACCGGGCTGAGGATCCAGACCGCGGGCGGGCCCTGCAGCCGCCCGTCGGGGCCGACGAGCAGGAACGGGTTGTCCGGCGCGGCGCGCGGCTCGGTGGCGTAGCGGTCGTAGATGGTGCGCTGCTCGTCGGTCATGTCCGCGGGATCGACGTGGTCGACTCTCATGCCGGCTCTCCCAGGAAGGCGCGGGGGTTGGTGGCTACCATCGTGGCGATCTGCTCGGCCGTCCAGCCGAGGTAGGCGAGCTGCTCGACGAACATGCGCAGGCACTCGGGCTGCGGCGGTACCCACCGGGAGAACACGTCGGTGGTGAGGATCGCCCGCTCCGGCCCGACCGCGGACAGCGCCTCGTGCACGTCCCGCACGCGCAGGTGCCCGTCGGGGTGCACCAGTGGCGCGTTGCAGAACTCCACGTACGCGCCCATGTCGACGAACTCGCGCAGCTCGGCCGGGTCGGTCGTGTAGTGCAGTGGATGGGTGACCAGCAGGCGCTGCCCGACCTCGGCGCAGTAGGCGGCGACCGCACGGCTCTCCGCGGCGGAGGCGTGCCCGGTGGCCAGCGCGAGACCGAGCGCCCGGCAGGCGTCGACGACCGCCCGGGCCCGCCCGGACAGGGCCCCGCCCGCGTCGCACAGCGCGACGGCCGATCGCGCGGCGTACTCGTCGAACGACGGCGCCACCCGCCCCAGGAGCCCGGCGATGTACCCGCCGCGGGCGACGTCGGCGGCGGCGCCCCACGTCGGCAGGAACACCACGCGCGCACCGTGCGCCGCCGCCAGCTCGACGACGCCGGGCTCCAGGCCGCCGACCGGCGGGTTGAGGGTGATGCTGCCGTGCACCCGGAACCCGGTGCCGGCCAGCGCCTGCTGCACGGCCCGGGCCCGGTCCGTCGTCGCCCACAGGTGCGACTTGAGCACCCAGCCCGACATGCCGTAGGCCTGCGCCAGCCGCGCCACGGCGACGTCGTCACCCCGGTTCGACAGCCCGGCCGACAGGTCGGGCTGCCCGTGGACGTGGACGTCGATCGCACCGCGCGTCAGCCGGTCGAAGCCCTCCGGCTGGGCGGCCACGAACCGGTCAGGCTGCGGATCAAGCATCAGTGGATTGTATGACTGTACGACAACAACCTCAACGGCCTGCTTTTCCCGGGCCTGGCACGGCTTTGGCCGGCCACGAATGGGTAGCACGTCGACGGGCGAAGGAAGGCTGGTGACGCCGTGGCGATTCAGGACCGCTTCAGCCTGCGCAACCTGTACCTGTATCTGGTCTGCCTGATCACGCTGGTGATCTCGATCTTCGCCGCGGTGAACGTCGTTCGCAGCGCGGCCGAACTCCTGTACCCCGAGCCCGGATATTACGTCAAGCTGCCCATGGAGGAGCCGGACATGGGGGCCGATCAGCAGCAGCGCCTTGAGCGGGCGGCGCGAGCGGCGCAGCAACGCCAGGCCGTGCTCGGCCTGATCAGCTCCGGCGCGCTGCTGCTCATCGCCGGTCCCGTCTACGCCTATCATTGGCGCCGCATCCAGGCGGAGTTGCCGTCGCGGTCGGCACCACCGGAGGGGTCGCAACCACCGCCGGCGTGAGGATCGCCGGGTCAACAGGTTACGTGGAACAGCCCGACCGCCGTGCCCTTCGTCCGGTTCCAAACAGTGATCACTTTTGGCGTCGGCGCCAGCTTCACGCGGCAGTTCCTTCGCTTCAGATAGGCGGCCGCCTCGGGTGAGAGTCGTACGTTGCCGTCCTGGCCGCTGCCCACGATCAAGCGGTCCGCGCCGGCCGCCTGCTTGTACACGTACCTCGCTTCTTGGCGCGAGATCGTATGTGACGTGCCGTAGACGGCCCTGGAGAGCTTCTTCTTCCGCTTCTTCACCCGGCCGTCGGGCCGAATGATGATGTCGTGGTTGAAGACGGCTCCGTCGACGGTGATCGAACCGAACCTCGTCCCGTCGATGTGCGGCTTCATCGTTCACCTCCCGGGCCGTGCGGGTGCAACGCCATGTCGTTCAAGCAGCCGGCTTGTTGATGAAGGTGCGCAGCTTGCGCAGCGGCCACGTGTTGATGACCTCGTCCGCGGTGAGCCAGCCGCGCTGGGCGGTGCCGACGCCGTAGCGCAGGTTGGCCAGGTGCGTTGTCGCGTGCGCGTCGCTGTTGATGGCGAACCGCACGCCGTGCCGGCGGGCCTGGATGAGGTGCTCCGCCGACAGGTCGAGCCGCTCGGGAGAGGCGTTGAGCTCCAGCGCGGTGCCGGTGCGCGCGGCCGCCTCGTACACCTCCTCGAGGTCGACGTCGTATGGCTCCCGGCGGCCGATGAGCCGGCCGGTCGGGTGACCGATGATGTTGACGTGGGGGTTCTCGCAGGCCCGCACGAACCGCCGGGTCATCTCCTTGCGCGACTGGTTGAAGTGCGAGTGCACCGACGCCACGCACACGTCGAACCCGGCGAGGAACTCGGCCGGCCAGTCCACCTCGCCGTCCGGGTCGATGTTCAGCTCGGTGCCGTGCAGCAGGTGCAGCTTCGGGTAGCCGGCCGCGAGCGCCCGCAGCTCCTCGCGCTGGGCGAGCATCTTCTCGTCGGACATCCGCTGCATGAACAGGTTGGGCGCGTGGTCGGTGATCGCGACGTAGGCGTAGCCGAGCCGCGCTGCCGCGCCGACCATCTCGGCGAGCGACGCCACGCCGTCGGTGAGGTTCGTATGGACGTGCAGGTCGCCACGGAGGTCATTCGTCTGGATCAGGTCCGGCAGCTCACCGCGCAGCGCGGCCTCGATCTCGCCGCGGTCCTCGCGCAGCGGCGGCGGGATCCAGGGCAGGCCGAGCCGTTCGTACACCTCCTCCTCGGTCTCCGACACGATCAGGGTGTTCGTCGGCGCGTCGAACAGCCCGTACTCGGACAACTTGAGCTTGTGCCGCACGGCGATCTCGCGGGTGCGGATGTTGTGCGCCTTCGCGCCGGTGAAGTACTGCAACGCGGCGCCCCACGCGCTCGGCGGCACCACCCGCAGATCGACCTGCAGGCCGTTCGCGGTGCGGATCGACGTCTTCGCCGCGCCATGGGCGATGACCTCGGCGACCAGCGGCAGCCCGACGAACGCGGCCATCAGCGCGTCGGACCGTTCCGCGGCGGCGAGGACGTCGACGTCGCCGATCGTCTCGCGCATCCGGCGCAGGGATCCCGCGTACATACAGCGGACGCACCCGTCCACCGCCGACAGCTCGGCGACGACGGCCTCCGCAACCTCCATCGCCGCGTTCACCGGCAGCCGGTCCCCGGCGTGGTGCAGCAGCTCGATGCCGTGGCGCAGGTTGTCCTCACTGCGGGCGCCGAATCCCTTGAGCCCCTGCAGCCGGCCCTCGTCGATCGCCGCCGACAGCTCCTCGACCGAGGAGATATGCAGCTGCTCGTACAGGGTCATCGCGCGCTTCGGCCCCAGGGTGGGGATCTCGATCATGCGCCGGACGCCGGCCGGGATCTTGGCGCGCAGCTCCTCCAGCGCGGCGAACGTGCCGCCGTCGTGGAAGTACTCGACGATCTTGTCCGCGATCGACGCCCCCACGTTCGGGATGCCGCGCAACGTCTTCACATCGGCGGCGGAGATGTCGTCCGGGTAGCCGGCGACGGAGCGCGCCGCCTTCTCGTAGACGCGCGCCTTGAACTGTTCCTCACCCGTGATCGAGATGAGGTCGGCGTACTCCTGCAGGAGCGCCGCGACCTGCTCGTTCGGCCGAGCCATACACCCAGCGTAGGTCTCCCGAGGGTCAGGCGGCGGGGTAAGGCCGCAGGTCACCTGTAACCCTTGTCGGGTGGCCGGCGGCGAGGTGGCGCCGCGCATGCAGGTCATGTCCGACCGGCATCACGACGTTGGACAGGTGCCGCCGCCGGGGCCGACCGGCGATCGGGATCAGTAGTCCGGGGGGCGGATGAGCTGGGCGTTGACCACGACCGACGGGTCGACGCCGAGGTTGGCCTGGGGCTGGGTGTCCTCCTGGTGCCGGCGGGCCAGGATCGCGGCGCCGGGGCCGTCGCCCTCCTCGATGGCCTGGATCAGCTCGGCGTGGCTGTCGAGGCTGCGCCGGGTCGCGGCCTCGCCGGGGATGCCGCCCTCGATGACCGTGCGGGCGGCCCACTCCTCCTCGTGTGCATACCACAGACCTTCGAGCATGCCCGCGAGCAGCTCGAAGGTCTGGTTCCCGCAGTTGCGCACGAGCGCCTCGTGGAACTCCTTCATGCAGGCCACGAACTTGGCGAAGTCGCCGATGCTCTCCTCGGTGCGGCGCTGGATCTCGCGCAGCGCGGGGACGACCGTGTCCATGCGGTCGGGCCTGGTCGCGCACATCTCGGCGCACACCGGGTCGAGGCGGCGCACGGCCAGGCCCAGGTCCTGCACGCTGACGTTGCGGGACTGCAGCACGAGGCCGAAGACGTAGCCGGCCCGCTCGAGCTGGGGCGGATGCACCTCGGCGCCGCCCCGGTTGCCGCGGCGGATGGTGATGAGCCCCTCGGTCTCCAGCGTGCGCATGGCCTCGCGGACGGAGGGCATGCTGACCCGGAACTCCTCGAACAGGTCGTCCTGCTTCAGCAGGCCCTGCTCCGTGGTCAGATCACCGCGCAGGATCCGGTCACGCAGCTCGTCGGCGAGACGCTCGCCGACCCGGCGACGCTGCAGCAGCGGGCCCTTCGCGCCACGGCCCTGAGCTGGGTCCGCCATGATCTTCGCCTTCCTCATCCGTCGACCTGGGAGGGTCGCGCCAGCAGCGCCCGGAACCGGGCCACATTGGCGAGCTTGATGCTCTCATATCCGCGGACCACATCCGGTGCCTGCGCCACCGCCAGGCTGCGGTCCCGGTCGTCGTCGCGCAGCGCGGCCAGCACGGCCGCCGTGTACTCCTGCGGGAGGGATCGCTCGACCTTGCGCACCGCGGCCAGACCGAACGGGTCGAACGGCGTGCCCCGCACGGTCCGCGCCGCCCGCAGCACGGCGAAGGCGGGCCGGATCCAGCCGCCGAGCGCGAGCTTGCGGCGCAGGCCGAGCGCCCGCAGGAAGGGCGGATGGATATGGTACTGCAGCCGCGCCCGGGAACCGCCGGCGCTCGCCTGGCCGGCGACATCGACCTTGAGGTGCAGCCGGGCGACCTCGTACTCGTCCTTGTAGGCCAGCAGTTTGAACAGGTACCGGGCGAACTCCACGGACACCTCGTCCGAACCGAACCGTTCGGTCTCGGCGGTCACCACGCCGCGCACGGCGTCGACGTACCGCCGGGCCAGCCGCGCGTGCTGGTAGTCGACGAGCTCGGCGGCGCGCGGCTCGGCGACCTCGCGCACCGCCGCGGGCAGGCCGGCCGCGTCGAGCAGCGGCCGCACGGCCTCCCGCGCGGCGGGCGTCGGGTCGAGCCCGGCCATCCCGAGGCGGCCGGCCGGAGCCGGGGCGTCGAGCCCGTCCGGCGGGACCGCCGGGGTGACCACGTGGCGGCGCCCGGCGCGGAACGCCGCGATGTTGGTGTCGACCGCGACGCCGTTGAGCCGGATGGCCTCCTCGATCGAGGCGGCCGACAGCGGTACCGCCCCGGCCTGGTAGGCCGCCCCGAGCAGCAGGACGTTGGCGGTCGCCTCGTCGCCGAACAGGGTGCGGCTGAGCCCGGCGGCGTCGACCGCCGTGGTGCGCCCGGCCACGCCCCGGATGCGCTCCAGCAGCGTGCCGGCGGGCGGGAGGGTGGTCGCGATGTTGGTGACGACGGCCGAGGTCGGCGTGAGCGAGGAGGCGACGACCGCGACCGTGCGCTGCGCGTCGGCGCGGGCGAGGTGCTGCGGCGCCGCCCCGCTGAGCAGGTCGAACACGAGGTAGAGGTCGGCCTGGCCGTCGGCGACGGCGGCGGTTCGGTCGTCGACCTTGGTGGCGCTGATCTGCAGGTGGGACACGACCGCGCCGGCCTTCTGGCTCATCCCGGTCTGGTCGAGGCCGGCCGTGTGCAGCCCGTCGAGCAGGGCCGCCGTGGCCAGGATCTGGTTGACGGTGACCACGCCGGTGCCGCCGATGCCGACCAGGTAGATGCCGTAGGCCCGATCGCCTGCCCTGGCCTTGGCCACGGGTTCGGGCGGCACGTCCGCTGCGTCCGGCCGGCGGGGACGCAGCGGGTTGCGGGCGGCCGTCGTGGTGCGGACGGTGACGAAGGACGGGCAGTCGCCGTCGAGGCAGCTGAAGTCCGAGTTGCACGACGTCTGGTGGATCTGGGTCTTGCGGCCGAGCTCGGTCTCGACCGGCTGGACCGACAGGCAGTTGCTCTTCACGCCGCAGTCGCCGCAGCCCTCGCAGACGAGCTCGTTGATGACCACCCGGCGCTCGGGCGTGGGCAGCTTGCCGGTGCGGCGCAGCCGCCGGGCCTCGGCCGCGCAGACCTGGTCGTAGATGAGGACCGTGACGCCCTCGACCGCGCTGAGGCGCTCCTGCGCGGCCAGGACGTCGTCGCGAGGCAGCACGGTGACGCCGGCGGCCAGGTCGCGCACGCCGCGGTAGCGGCCGGTGTCCTCGGCGCAGACGATGATCTGCTTGACACCCTCGGCGGCCAGTTCGCGGGTCAGGGCCGGCACCGACATGCCACCGGCGATCTCCTGGCCGCCGGTCATCGCGACGTAGCCGTTGAACAGGATCTTGAAGGTGATGTTCACGCCGGCCGCGACGCACGCGCGGACGGCGAGCAGGCCCGAGTGGGAGTACGTCCCGTCGCCCAGGTGCTGGAAGATGTGCCCGGTCCGCGCGAAGGGGGCCATGCCGATCCAGGGCACGCCCTCGGAGCCCATGGGCACGACCGGCAGCTTCTGGTTGTCGGCGAGGCGCGGGTCGAAGTACGACATGCCGTGGCAGCCGACCCCGCCGCCCACGACGGCGCCGCCGGGCAGGACGGTGGACCGGTTGTGCGGGCATCCGCTGCAGTAGGCCGAGGTGCGGGCCAGCAGCGGCAGCGGGACGGGGCCGGTGGAGCGGCCGGTGGAGCGGGTGGTGGTCCGGGTGGCGGCCCGGACCGGCTCCGGCAGGCCGAGCTCGCGGCGCAGGATCGGCTTGAGCCGGTCGACGCCGAGCTCGCCGTGGGCGGGCACGAGCAGCCGGCCGCCGCGGTCGCGCTTGCCGACGACGGCCGGCCGGTGCGGCGTCGGGTAGAGCGCGCTGCGCAGCGCCGACTCGATGAAGTCGCGCTTCTCCTCGACCACCACGACGTGTTCGAGGCCGTCGGCGAACCGCTCCACAATGGACGGTTCGAGCGGGTAGATCATGCCGAGCTTGAGCAGCCGGACGCCCCGCTCGCGCAGGCCGGCGTCGTCCAGGCCGAGGTCGGCGAGCGCCTGCCGGACGTCGTAGTACGTCTTGCCGGCCGCGACGATACCGATCCGGGCGCCGGCGGTGGCGCCCTCGATCCGGTTGAGGCCGTTGGCGGCGGCGAACGCGACGGCGGCGAGGTGGCGGCGCTCGAGCAGGTCCCGCTCCCGGTCGACGAGGATCGTGGGGACGAGGTCGACGCGCTGGCGGTGCTGCCACGGCTCACCGTCGATCTCGAGCGCCGGGTGCACGAGCGAGAGCCGGTCGGGGGCCAGGTTCACCGACCCGACGGAGTCGGCCACGTTGGTGACCACCTTCAGCCCGACCCAGCAGCCGCAGTAGCGGGACAGTTCCAGCCCGGTCACGCCGTAGTCCAGCAGTTCCTGCGTGGTGCCGGGCACGAGCACCGGCATCAGCGCGTCGTAGAAGGCGGTCTCGCTCTGGTTCGGCAGCGACGAGGACTTGGCGGCCGGGTCGTCGCCGGCGACGGCGATGACGCCGCCGGACGGGCTCACGCCGAACTGGTTGGCGTGCTTGAACGCGTCACCGCAGCGGTCCACGCCGGGTGCCTTGCCGTACCAGAGCCCGAACACGCCCTGCAGCCCGTCGCGGAACCCGCCGGGCGAGGGCTGCTGGGTGCCGAAGACGACGGCGGCCGCGAGCTCCTCGTTGACGCCGGGCACGTGCCGGATGTCCTCGGCCGCGAGGGTGGCGGCGGCCCGGTGCAGGGTGAGGTCCAGCCCGCCCAGCGGGGACCCGGGGTAGCCGGAGGCGAGGCCGCCGGTGCGCAGCCCGGCCGCCCGGTCGATGCGGTGACGGTCGAGCAGGATGCGGGTGATGGCCTGGGTGCCGGTGAGGACGACGGTGCCGTCTTCGGCGTCGTAGCGGTCGGTCAGCTGGTAGCCGGCCGGCGCACTCACCACTTCGGTCATGAGCGGCCCTTCGTTGCGGGGGTGGCGGAGTCGCTGGCGCGGGGCAGCCGGTCGACGCTGGACGGGTCGTGCGGGTCCTTGTACAGCAGGATCGTGCAGGCGCCGCCGTCGAGGCCGGCCGGGCAGCGGTTGACCGGCCAGGGCACGCCGAGGCGCTCGCGGGCCATCTCCACGTGCCAGATCGGCACGTGGGTGCGGTAGATGGTGGTCGGGCGCCCGCCCCAGGTCACCGGGTGCTCGTCGGTCACGACCGCGAGCCCGAGCCCGGCCGCGAACCGGCCGTCGAGGACCTGGCGGGCGCAGGTACCACAGGGGTCCTGCACGATCGTGAACTTCTCGTCGTCCTCGCTGATGGCGAGGTCGGTGAAGTGGCCGTGCAGCAGGCGGACCAGGTTCTCCAGGCGCTCGCCCGCGGGCCGGTCGATGTCGCTCATGAGGCCGCGCAGGGCGTCCTCGCCGCGGCGGCGGTGGAACGCCTCGAGCTCGTCCGGACCGTAGCTCGCGTACACCTGCGAGAGCAGGGCGGACAGCCAGTCCCGCAGCACGTCGACGGCCGAGCGCCACTCGGCCTCGCGGCGGTCGAAGACCGCCAGCGCGGTGTCCCGGTCGTCACGGCCGGCCGCCGCGGCCACCTCGTCGGCCATCGGGGCCGGCTCCTCGTCGTGCACGGGGTCGACGCCCGGGTAGGCCGCGAAGAAGGCCAGGGTCCGGCCCACCAGGAGGCGCAGGCCGTCGCGGCCGTGCCGCTCGACGGCGGTGTCGAGGATCGTGGTGACCCAGTCGAGGTAGCGCTCGCGCTGCCCGCGGTGCTCGCGCTCCAGCGCCGCCAGCTCCGCCCGCAGACCGTCCACATCGGAGTGTTCGAGCCGGCGGAGCAGGCGGTCGCGGGGCGACGCCGACAGCTCGCGCAGAGCCTCCTCGGTGTACAGGCGATGCGCTCGACCTGCGTTCACGCCGGCCTCCTCTCCGCCACCCTTGACGCTAAGGTCGTAACCTTATAACCTTCGGCGTGTGATGCACAACACACCCCTGACCAGCAAAAATGCGGCGCCCGCCACGCTGCAGGTCTCGGTCGACGCCGGGGTCGCGTGGGTCGAGCTGAACCGCCCCGAGGTGCTGAACTCGTTCAACGAGACGATGCTGCGCGAGCTCGCCGACCTGTGGGCGCGGCTGCGGGTCGACGACGAGGTACGGGTCGTGGTCGTCACCGGAGCCGGCGAGAAGGCGTTCTGCACCGGCTACGACCGCTCCGGCCTCGATGACGCGGACGACGCAGACGACGGAGCGGACGACGACGCGGACGGTTCGGCCGCGGTGCTGAAGGCGAGCAGCCCGTTCCTGCGCGCCGACGTCGGCGACTTCCTCGGCCCCAAGTCGTGCGGCCTGTGGAAGCCGGTCGTCGCCGCGGTCAACGGCATCGCCTGCGGCGGCGCGTTCTACCTGCTCGGCGAGGCCGACATCATCATCGCCGCCGACCACGCCACGTTCTTCGACCCGCACACGACGTTCGGCATGCCGGCCGTCTTCGAGCCGCTGCACCTGCTGCGCCGCATGCCCCTGGGCGAGGTGCTGCGCCTCACGCTGCTCGGCTCGGCCGAGCGGATGTCGGCCCAGCGCGCGCTCGACGTCGGCCTGGTCTCCGAGGTCGTGCCGGGTGACCAGCTGCGGTCGGCGGCCGGAGCGGTCGCGGCGACCATCGCGGCCCTGCCGCCCCTCGCGGTCCAGGCGAGCCTGCGCGCCATCTGGATCGGCTCCGAGATGGCGCCGGGACAGGCGCTCGGCGTCGCGCACGCGCTGGTCGCCGCCGGCACCGACCCGGCCGCGCTGGCCGCCGGCCAGCAGGCCTTCCGGACCGGTGGCCGGCCCCGGTGGCGGCTGCGATGATCGACTTCTCCCTGTCGAGCGAGCAGCTCGACCTGCGGGCGAGCCTGACCGCGCTGCTCGCCGACCACTCCACGTCGGCGCGCGTGCGGGCCGCCGAACCGCTCGGCTTCGACCCGGCGCTGTGGGCCGTGCTCACCGACTTCGGCTTCCCTCACCTCGCGGGCTCGCGCGACGGGACGCCGGCCGGGCTGGCCGAGCTCGTCATCGCCGCGCAGGCGGCCGGCGCGTGCCTCGCTCCGGTACCACTGGTGGAGACCCTCGTCGCGACCCGGCTGCTCGACCGCCTCGGCCGCGCCGACGCCGGCCTGGTGACGTTCGCGCCACGCCCGGCCGTGGGCGGCGCCGCCCGGACGGTGCCGTGGGCGGCGGTCGCCGACCGGGTCATCGCCTGGGACGCGGGCCGCCTCGTCGTCTCGGGGCCCGGTCACGACGTCACCACGCCGAAGCAGACCCTGGCCGGGCTGGCGCTCGGCCACGTCGACCTCACCGGCGCGACGGTGCTCGCCGACGGGCCCGAAGCGGCCACGCTGTTCGACGAGGCCCTCGCCGACTGGCGGGTCCTCACCGCGGCCGGCCTGGTCGGCATCGGCACCGCCGGCCTGCAGCTCGGCGTGGAGTACGCGAAGACCCGCCACCAGTTCGGCCAGCCGATCGGCGCGTTCCAGGCCCTGGCCCACCAGCTGGCCGACGCCGCGACGCTCGTGGACGGCGCCGAGCTGCTCGTCCTCGAGGCGGCCTGGGCCGGCGACACCGGCAGCGCCCGCCGCCTCGGCCTGGCCGCGATGGCCTGCACGTTCGCCGCCCGGGCCGCCCGCCACGCCACCGACCGCAGCCTGCACGCCCACGGCGGCTACGGCTACACCCTGGAGTACGACATCCAACTCTTTTTCCGCCGAGCCACAGCACTCGGGCTCCTGGCCGACGCCGCCGGCGGCGACGGCGCGGCCACCGAGGCCGTCGTCGCGCTCGCGCTGGCCGACACCGACGAGGGGCGGCCGTAGATGGACTTCGAACCCTCCGAGGCGCAGCAGCGCTTCCGCACCGAACTCCGGCAGTTCCTGGCCGAGCTGCCGCCGGCGACCTCGGCCGCCGTGCACGACACCGGCACCCTGCACAGCTGGAGCGTGCACCGGGCCATGGCCGAGCGGGGCTGGCTGAAGGCGGCCTGGCCGGTCGAGCAGGGCGGGCAGGGCCGGGACCCGTTCGAGATGGCGACCCTCAACGAGGAGTTCGCCCGGGCCGGGATCCCGATCGAGGGCTGGCTCATCGCCGAGCTGGTGGCCAAGACGCTGCAGATCGTCGGCACCGAGCAGCAGCGGCACGAGGTCATCCCGGCCATCCTCGGCGGCGAGATCCTCATGTGCCTCGGCTACTCCGAGCCGGACTCGGGCTCCGACGTCGCCGCGGCCCGCACCCGCGCGACCCGCGACGGCGACGGATGGCTCATCGACGGCCAGAAGATGTTCACCACCATGGCCCACGAGGCCAGCTACGTCTTCCTGCTCGCCCGGACCAACCCGGATGTGCCCAAGCACCGCGGCCTGACGATGTTCCTGGTGCCGATCGACGCGCCGGGCGTCGAGGTACGCCCGGTGCACACGCTCGGCGGCGAGCGCACCAACGCCACGTTCTACGAACGGGTCCGCGTCCCCGACAGCGCCCGGGTCGGGGAGGTCGACGGCGGCTGGGACGTCATGATGGTGGCGCTCGCCTTCGAACGCCAGCCGGCCGCGGCCGGGCACCTGCTGCACCTGGTCGACCGGGCCGTCGCCTGGGCCCGCACGCCCGACGCCGCCGGCCACGCGCCCATCGAGCGTCCCGAGGTGCGCGCCTGCCTCGCCCGGGCCTGCACCGACCTCGAGGTGAGCCGCCTCATGGGGTACCGCATGACCTGGCTCACCTCCCGCGACGTCCTGCCGCACACGCAGGGGTCCCTGGCGAAGCTGTTCAGCTCGGAGGCGCTCATGCGGGCGGCCTCGTCCTTCATGGACGTCGCCGGCGCGGACGGGCTGCTCGCCGGGCACGGCACCGACGCGCCGGCCGACGGCTGGATCGAGCACGAGTTCCGGCACTCGGTCGTCACCACGATCTACGCCGGGACCAGCGAGATCCAGCGGGGCATCATCGCGGAGCGGCACCTCGGCCTGCCCCGCGCCCAGGCGAGGCGGGCGGGCGCATGACGACCATCGAGGACGTGACAACGCAGGTGCGCTGCACCGTCGCCGGCGGCGTGGCCCGCATCGTGTTCGACCGCCCGGAGAAGCGCAACGCGCTCGGACCGCCGCAGCGCGAACGGCTGATCTCGCTGCTGGCCCACGCCGGCTCGGCGGTCGAGATCCGCGCCGTCCTGCTCTCAGCCGTCGGGCGGGCGTTCTGCGCCGGCGGCGACCTCAGCCTCCCCCGCCGCGACCCGGTGGACGGCCGCCCGGCGAAGGTCGTCGGCGGGACCGGGCCCGGCGTGCGCAGCGCGCAGGCCCTCATCGCCGCGGTGCTCGACTGCCCCAAGCCGGTCATCGCCGCCGTGAACGGGGTGGCCGCCGGCATGGGCGCCCAGCTCGCGCTCGCCGCCGACTTCGTCGTGGCCTCGCCGCAGGCCCGGTTCGCGGAGCTGTTCATGACCCGCGGGATCGTGCCCGACGCCGGGGCGGCGTACCTGCTGCCCCGCGTTCTCGGGCTGCACCACGCCAAGCGGCTGCTGCTGCTCGGCGGCGACCTGTCCGCCGCCGACGCCGAACGGCTCGGCATCGTGCATCAACTGGTCGAGCCGGAGCAGCTCGACGCCACCGCCGACGCCCTCGCAGCCCGGCTCGCGGCCGGGCCGACCGTCGCGATCGGGCTCGCCAAACGCCTGCTGAACCAGTCCCTCGACGCGGACCGGGTCGCGGCGTTCGACCGGGAGGAGATGGCCGTCGCCATGAACGTCTGGACCGAGGACAGCGCCGAGGGGCTGCGCAGCTTCGCCGAGAAGCGCGACCCGGTCTTCCGGGGGTGGTGAGCGATGCCCAGACCCACCGGCATCGGTGTCATCGACCTGATGATGGGAATCCCGAAGGGACCCGACGACGACAGCTGGCGCCGGTTCCTCGGCACCCAGCTGCGCGACCAGGAGAGCCGCGAGACGTACCGGTTCCCCGCCGAGTACATGTTCAAGGGCCTGCCCGACCAGCGCTTCAGCGCCGACGGCGCCAAGGCCGTGCTGCTGGAGATGGACCGCTGGGGCGTCGAGCGCGGCATGATCACGGTGAGCTTCGACGACGAGCTCGCGGTGGCCGCGCTGAAGGCCCATCCCGAGCGGTTCCTCGGGGCGTTCCCGGTCGACCCCAACGCCGGGATGGAGGGCGTGCGGGCGCTGCGCCGCGCGGTCGAGGAGCTGGGCGTGGTCGCGGCCAGCGCGATGCCGAGCGGCCTGAACCCGCCGGTGCCCATCAACGACAAGCGGTTCTACCCGCTGTACGCGGCCTGCGTCGACCTGAACATCCCGATCTTCGTCTGCGCCGGCGTGCCCGGGCCGCGCATCCCGTTCGCGGCCCAGGAGGTCGCCCTCATCGACGAGGTCTGCTGGTTCTTCCCCGAGCTGCGCTTCGTCACCCGCCACGGCTGCGAGCCGTGGGTCGACCTGGCCGTGAAGCTGCTGCTGAAGTGGCCGAACCTGTACTACTCGACGAGCGCCTTCGCCCCGCGGTACTACCCGAAGCAGATCCTCGACTTCGCCAACACCCGCGGCGCGGACAAGGTGCTCTACGCCGGCTACTTCCCGATGGGCCTGTCGCTGGAGCGCATCTTCACCGAGCTCGACGACCTGCCGCTGCACGAGCACGTGTGGGAGAAGTTCCTGCGCACCAACGCGCTGCGCGTGCTCGGTGGTGGTTTGGCATGACGCCTCGTGCGATCGTCGTCGGCACCGGCTTCGGGCTGCGGGTGCACGTGCCGGCGCTGCGGGCGGCCGGGTTCGAGGTGGCCGCGCTGGTCGGCCAGGACGCCGGGCGGACGGCCCGCCGGGCCGCGCGGGTCGGCGTGCCGGCCGGGTTCGACACCCTCCCGGCCGCGCTGGAGGCCACCGGCGCCGACGTCGTCACCATCGCCACGCCGCCGGACACGCACGCCGAGCTGGCCGGGCTGGCCGTCGCGGCCGGCCGGCACGTCATCTGCGAGAAGCCCCTCGCACTGTCCGTGGAGCAGGCCGAGGCGATGGCGAAGGCGGCCGACGCGGCCGGGGTCGTCGCGCTGGTCGGCACCGAGTTCCGGTGGGACCCCGCGATCGAGGCGGTCCGCGCCGCGATCGCCGCGGGCCGCATCGGCCGGCCGCACACGGCCACGGTCGTGCGCTCCTACCCGATCCTGGCCGCCGCCGACGCGGGCGCGCCCGGCTGGTGGTTCGACCCGGCCCGCGGTGGCGGGTGGCTGCGGGCCAACGGCACCCACCTGATCGACCAGCTGCAGCTCTGGCTCGGCCCGATCGTCGAGGTGTCGGCCACCCTGGGCCAGGCGGTGCCCCGCTCGGGCGGCGGCGCCGACGACGGCTACGGCGTGCTGTTCCGCACCGCGGACGGCGCCGTCGGGGTGCTCCAGGAGTGCGCGGCGGCCTGGGGCGAGCCGGTCGAGGTGACCCGGGTGGCCGGCACCGCCGGCACCGTGTCCGTCGCGGACGGCCGGGCCCGCCTCACCACGCCCGACGGGTCCCACGACCTGACCCCGGACGTCGCACCGCCCCCGTCGACGGAACCCGGCGACACGCGGCCGTGGACCGCGCAGGAGATCGCGTCGTACACCGGGCTCGCCCGCTGGCTGCACCAGCGCCTCTCCGGCACGGCCGAGGCGGGCTTCCCCCGCCCGGCGACGTTCGCCGACGGCCTGGCCGTCCTCCGCGTCGTCGAGGCGATCCAGGCGTCGGCCGAGCAGCGCCGCACCATCACCCTCGGAGGCCTCGCATGAGCCGGCGACTCGACCCCGCCGTGGTCCGGCCCGGCGGCACCGCGGTCCTGACGATGGAGCTGCAGCGCGGCATCGTCGGCACCGAGAGCCTGGTGCCGGAGCTCGGCGAGCAGCTGCGCGCCGCCGGTGGCGTCGACAGCGTGCGCCGCCTGCTGACCGCGGCCCGGGCCGGCGGGGTCGCGGTCGTGCACGCCACCGTGGCCCGCCGCGCCGCGGGCCGGCGGGCCGCCCCCAACGCGCCGATCCTCGAACGGGCCGAGGCGATGCCCGGCCACCTGCTCACCGGGTCGGTGTCGGCGCGGCTGCTGCCGGAGCTGGGGCCGGAGCCCGGTGACGTGACCGTCGAACGGCTGCACGGCGTGACCCCGTTCACCGGCACCGAGCTCGACGCGACCCTGCGCGGCCTGGAGGTACGCACGGTCATCCTGGTCGGGGTGTCGGTCAACATGGGCATCCTGGGCGCCACGATCGAGGCGGTCGGGCTGGGCTACCGGGTGGTGGTGCCGGTGGACGGGGTGGCCGGCGTCCCGGCCGGCTACGCGGCCGACGTGATCCGCTACAGCCTGCGCCACCTGGCCACGCTGTCCACAGTGGACGAGGTGGTCGCGGCATGGGCGTGAACCGGCGGGCCGCCCCCAACGCGCCGATCCTCGAACGGGCCGAGGCGATGCCCGGCCACCTGC
>NZ_JAHYSG010000071.1 GCF_022095675.1 Dactylosporangium sp. AC04546
CGGTCCCCCCGGTCACCCCGGTCACCCCGGTCACCCCGAAGGCCGCGACGACCGCGGCCGCCGGGTTCGGCACCGGGTTCGGCGAGCTGTTCGCGCTGGTGGGCGCCGGCTTCGCGGTGCTCGTGCTGCTGCTGGGCTACGTCCAGTTCGGCTACTACCCGAACATGCTCATCGGCGCCCTGGCGCTCGCGGCCGGCGCCGGGTGGCGGGCCTGGCGCCTGCGCCGGCCCGGCCCGAAGGCGGCCGACTGGGCCGCCGTCGTCCTGGCCGGGCTCGGCGCGCTCCTGCTCGTCCTCGTCGCCGTCGTGCAGCTGGTGGTGAACTGATGGCCGTGGATTTCGCGGCGTACGCGGTGACGGGTGCGGCCGCGGCCGCCGTCGGTGCGAGCGCCGTCGTGCTGTGGGCGCGCCGCACCGCCCGCCCCACGCCGGCCCCGGAGGCCGACGCGGGCGACGTCCCGCCGCGCTCCGGCGGCCCCGCCGAGTTCGCGACCCTGGCCGCCGTCGTCGTCGCCGCCGTCGTCGGCCTGCTCACGACGCGGAACGTCACCGTCCAGGCCGTGCCCGAGGTCGCGGCCCTGCTGCTGCTGGCCGGGGCCGGGCTGCGCGGCTACCGCCTGACGCGCCCCGGCCCGGCGGTGCTCGACCGGCTGGCCGCGGTGCTGGTCCTGGTCCCGGCCGTCGCCATGCTCGGCGGCACGGTCTTCCTGCTGCTGCTGGGTCCGCTGGACGCCGGCCTGGTCGTGACGCTCGGCTACGCGGTCTCGGCCGCCATCACCCTCCCCGTCGGGCTGGCCTGGCGGCGGTCAGCCGGCGGCGGACAGTAGGCGTTCGCCGAGCGCGTGGGTGCAGTGGCGCAGCTGCGGGCCGCCGACGATGTGGAACGGGGACGGCAGCGCCGCCAGCTGCTCGGCGTACCACCACGGGTTGCTCGTCGTGCCGACCAGGCGGCAGCGGTTGTCGTCGATCGGCTCCAGGCGGCCCAGCCCGCGCCGCAGGCATGCCGCCGCCTTCTCGAGCGGGGCGTCGATCACGACCTCCGCCGCGTACTCCCAGCCGACCGCCAGGTGCTCCTCCAGTACCGACACCGCGTCCAGGTCCGCCGGGGGCTCGAAGAGCTCCGGGAGCGGCTCGACCGCCCGGATGCGGTCGATGCGGTAGGCGCGGCGGGCGGACGACGAGTGGGACCAGCACAGCAGGTACCAGCGGCCGTGGCGGACCACCACCGCCCACGGGTCCGCGTCCGTGGACCACTCGGTGCCGGCCTCCGAGCGGTAGGTCAGGTGGACGCGGTGCGCGGTCGAGCACGCCTGGACCAGGGTGGCGGTGGTCGACGGGTCGGGGCGGGCGGCGCCGCGGTCGGGGGCCGGCGCGGCCGTGCGGCGGACCGCCTCGGCCTGGGCCGCGACCGGCTCGGGCAGCGCCCGCACCAGCTTGCCGAGCGCGCTGCCGACCGGGCCGGCCGGGTCCGCCGCGTCGTGGTGGCCGTCGAGCACCGCCATGACCAGGCCCAGCGCCTCGGCCGCGGTGAACAGCAGCGGGGGCAGGCGCAGGCCCCGGCCGACCCGGTAGCCGCCGTACGGCCCGCGGACCGACTCGACCGGGATGCCGGCCTCGCGGAGGATCCCGACGTACCGCCGGGCCGCCCGCTCCGACACCCCCAGCCTGGCGGCGAGGCGGTCGGCGGTGATGCCGGGGGTGGCCTGGATCAGCTCCAGGGCGAGCAGGGCGCGGGCGGTGGGCGACGGTTCCAAACGAGTCCCCCGATCCGGCAGCCGAACGTCCGGAATGCAGCCTAGCGCCCGGCACGTCACGTCGGGCACGCCGACCTGTTCCGTGCGGCGCTCGACGGCCTGACCGGGGAGGACCCGCCCGCGTAGCGCGGGGCGGGCCCTCCCTTCCTACGGGACCGGTGCAGGGCTTACGGGCAGGCCGCGTCGGAGCCGGCGACGTTCACCGCGGTCCACGCGGCGCGCACCGCGCGGTACTCCGTCGAGCAGTTGCCGTACAGGTCCGCCGCGGCGCGCAGCGTGTAGGCGCGGGCCGTGTTGGCGGGGTTCGAGCTGTTCACGTACGACGTGTTCGAGGTGAAGTACACGTCCAGGGCGCGGAACCAGATCTTCTCCGCCTTCGCGCGGCCGATGCCGGTGACGGCCGGGGCCGAGCCGCAGACCGGCGAGGTGCCGTAGGCGGTGGCGCCGGTGCCCTCGGCCAGGTTGAAGAAGAAGTGGTTGGCCGGGCCCGAGGAGTAGTGGACGTCCTTGTTCTTCGTGGCCGTCGACCAGCAGCTGTCGGACGAGCCGTCGAGCGACGGGTTGTACATGTACCGCAGCGGCGTCCCGTTGCCACGGATGTTAATCTTCTCGCCGACCTGGTAGTCACCCGGGTCGCCGGCGTTGGCCGCGTAGAACTCGACCATGTTGCCGAAGATGTCGCTCGTGGCCTCGTTCAGGCCGCCGGACTCGCCGGAGTAGGTCAGGCCGCCCGACACGACCGCGCCGGTCACGCCGTGGCTCATCTCGTGGCCGGCGACGTCGAGCGAGACGAGCGGGCGGCTGTTGCCGGAGCCGTCGCCGTAGGTCATCCGCGAGCCGTCCCAGAACGCGTTCACGTAGGCGTTGCCGTAGTGCACCCGCGAGGGCACGCCCTGGCCGTTGCCGAAGATGCCGTTGCGGCCGTGGACGTTCTTGTAGTAGTCGAACGTCACGGCGGCGCCGTAGTACGCGTCCACGCCGGCCGTCTGCCGGTTCGAGTTGGCGTTGGTACCCCACGTGTTGTCCGCGTCGGTGAACAGCGTGCAGGTACCGCTGGTCCGGTTGTTCATGTCGCACGCGGTGTTGCCGCCGTGGCTCGGGTCGCGCAGCTGGTAGGTCGTGCCGCTGAGCGTGGTGTCGATGCTGACGTTGCCGCTGTACAGCGAGCGCCCGGTCCCCAGCACCGTCTCGACCTCGTCCCACGAGCCGAGGACCTCGTTCGTCGTGGCGTCGGTGATGACGTGCAGCCGCGACGGCGTCTGGCCGTCGGCGGCCCAGCCCTCCACGACGCTCTCGTACGCGAGCCGGCCGACCCCGCTCGCCGCGTCGACGAGCAGCTGCGGCGCGATCGACGCGGTCACCTTGCCGGAGAACGCCGAGCGGGCGGCCCGGGCCGCGGCACCGGCGTCGACCTTCGCCACGGTGCTCAGCGACAGCGGGGCGGACAGGCTGTTCGAGGTGCCGGCGTAGGCGCCCTTGGCGTCGGTGTGCACGACGACGTCGCCGCCGTACACGCGCAGGCCGCGGTAGGTGCGGGTGTAGCGGGTGTGCGCGGCGCCGGTGGCGTCGACGGCGGTGCGGTACGCGGTGAAGACGTCCGCCGAGGACGCGTTGACGTCGGCGCGGTGGGCGGCGAGCGCCTGCCCGGTGCGCGCTTCGAGTGCGGGCGACGCGTGCGCGGCGCCGGGCGCGACCAGCACGGCCCCGGCTATCACGACGACGGCGATGGATCTCTTCATCGAGCCTCCCCTGACCTGGCGTAGGTGACGGGTCACGTCACGCATCGATGTATATCAGGGTATGAATATCTCGTGAAGCCCTCGCGACAAGGTCATGTGTAGGCTCGCGGGATGACCGAGGCCCCGTTCCTGCGCGCGACCCGCGACGCCTACGACGCGCTCAGCGCCGGCCACCTCGACGTCGTCGCCTCCGACCTGCGGCGGCTGCCGGTCGACCGGGCGCTGCTCGGGGTGTTCGCGGAGTGGGTCCGGGAGACCGGCAACCCGGCCGTGCTCGACGCCGGCTGCGGCCCGGGCCGGGTCACCGGGGCGCTGCACGACCTCGGGCTCGACGCGTCGGGCGTCGACCTGTCGCCGGCGATGGTCGCGATCGCCGCCCGCGCCTGGCCGGACCTGCGGTTCACCGTCGGCTCGCTGCTCGAACTGCCGGTGCCGGACGGCACGCTCGGCGGCGTGCTCGCCAACTACTCGATCATCCACGTCCCCTGGGAGCAGCGGCCGGCCGTGCTCGCCGAGTTCCGCCGCGTGCTCGCCCCGGGCGGGTACGTCATGCTCGCGTTCCAGGTCGGCGACGACCGCCGCCGCTACGACGGGATCGACGAGCTGACGTTCAGCCTCGACTTCTACCGTCAGCGCACCGAGGACCTGGCCCGGCTGCTGGACGAGGCCGGGTTCGAGGAGCGGCTGCGGGCCGAGCGCCAAGCAACGCCGCCGCACGAGTCGCTGCCCCAGGGCTACGTGCTCGCGCGGCGGCGGTGAGGTTCCACAGTGGAGGCCGAAGCCGGACTCGAACCGGCGTGTCTCGTTTTGCAGACGAGCCCCTGACCTGACTCGGGCATACGGCCGTGCGTGCCCCCGGCTGGAATCGAACCAGCGCCTCGACCCTCGGAAAGTCGCACTCTGTCCGCTGAGCTACGAAGGCGTGCGGGTGGAGGGATTCGAACCCCCTCAGCGATGCAGCTGGGTTACAGCCAGCCCCGACTCTCCAACGTCGGCGCACCCGCGTGGTGACCTCCGGCCCCGTGGTCCGGTGGTCGCGTGCCCGCACCAGGTTTCGAACCTGGGCCCTCCGCCGTGTGAAGGCGGCGCTCTCCCCCTGAGCTACACGGGCTGGGGGCAGGGGTGGGATTCGAACCCACGGTTTCCGGCTTATGAGACCGGCGAGGACGGCCGAGCTCCTCTACCCTGCAAGCAGCGCGGACGGGATTCGAACCCGCACATGTCCCGGGTGAAAGCCGGGCGACTCTCCCGATTCGTCCACCGCGCCAGGTGGTCGTGCAACGTGCCCCCGGCGCGATTCGAACGCGCACCGTCGACGTCCTCAACGTCGTGCCTCTGCCGTTGGGCTACGAGGGCGTGGGCCGGCGGCGTTCGCCGGCCGAGCTGCGGGCGGAGGATTCGAACCCCCAATGTCCGGTTCAGAGCCGGATGTGTTGCCGGGTTACACCAGCCCGCAAGGGGGCCGGCCGGGTGATGGCCGGCCGGCCACGGAAGAACGGAGCGGCAACCGGGATTCGAACCCGGGACCTTCGCCATGGCAAGGCGACGCTCTGACCTGACTGAGCTACAACCGCGAGTGCACTGCGCACCGCCGACCGGATTCGAACCGGCGACCTCGGCCTCGACAGGGCCTTGCTCTGACCTGCTGAGCTACGACGGCGAGTGGGTCCGGACGAGGACCGCTCCCCCCAGGGCGGTCCCCGACCCGGCACCGAGAGCGGTAGCGGGGACTCGAACCCCGTCGCGGCCTGCTTGGAAGGCAGGTGTCCTGCCGGTTGGACGACTACCGCACGTCAATCAAAACGTCGCCCGTCCGGGGGTTGAACCCGGTCTTCCGGAGTGAGAATCCGGGGGTCTACCTACCTCAGCCTCACGGGCGATTGTTCTCGCGTGCCAAACCACTGTGGAATTGTCAATCAACGCAGGTTTCATCGTGAATCCGCGGTGCCGCGAATTCGTGCGGGAATTGCGCAAAGAAAAACCGCCCGGTCCCCGGCGGGGAGGGCGGCGGTCGCGTCGCTGACGGGATGTCAGCCGCTCCACCGACCCGAGGCCGGTCCGTATTCACCAAGCTCACAGACACACAGATAGCGGAGATCGCCGCCGAGCTGCTGGGTGTGCCGTCCCATGACCGATCCCCTCTGTTCTCTCGGGCTCTTCTCTCGTGTGCCCTGCCGTTGATGAATACAGTACGCACGATCCACGCCCCGCACAATCCTATTTATCGTCCGCCATCAGACCGCACTGATATGCGAAGGCCACCGCCTGCGCCCGGTCCCGCGCGCCGATCTTCGCCAGAATGCGTTTCACGTGCGTCTTCGCGGTCGATTCGGCGATGGCGAGGAGCCCGGCGATCTCGGCGTTGGACCGCTCCCCACCGGAGGTACGGTCCCTGGCGTGCGCACCCTGGTCTCCCCGACGACAACCCTGCACGCGGCCTGGCTGGCGGCCCGCGACGACTGGGGCCGCGGCGTCCACCAGGACGGCGCCGGCCTGCACGAGGACGACGAGGTCGACTCGCCGGCCGGCTTCGCCGCCTGGGTGGCCCGCCTGACCGCCCAGTCGTCCGGCCCGGTCGCCGACGGCAGGATCCCGGCCACGTACTGGTGGATCGTCGAAAACGGCACGGTGCTGGGCGCGATCACGCTGCGCCACCACTTGAACGCCCGCCTGCTGGAGGCCGCCGGCCACATCGGCTTCGGCGTGCGACCGTCGGCCCGCGGCCGCGGCGTCGCCTCGTGGGGCCTGGCCCGGGTGCTGGACGAGGCCCGCACCCGCCGCCTCCCCCGGGTCCTGTTGTCGTGCGGCACGGACAACCCGGCCTCGGCCCGCGTGATCGAACGCAACGGCGGCGTCCTGGAGGACGTCCGCGACACCTGGCTCGGCCCGGCCCGCCGCTACCGGATCGACCTCGGCTGAGCGGTCGTCCACCCTCGTAGGCCGGCTCCGGCGGCGCGAACCGGACCGCCACGCTCCTCAGACCAGCCCGACGGCCGCGCCGGCGGGCACGGTGCCGCCGCAGACGCACGGCGGCGATCCAGGGTCAGGCGGCCAGGGCGTCCACGATGCGCTTGGCCGAGCCGGCCAGGCCCCACTGGTGTGCCAGGTCGAGCAGGCGGTCGGGGTCGGCCGGGGACGACGGGAGCTTGGTCTCCACGGCGCCGACCGGCGCGGTCTTCGACACCGCCACCACGTCGCGGGCCGCGGCCAGGTAGTCGCGGCCGGCGACGATCTTCGCGCGCAGGCCCGGGGCGAAGCCGGCCGCCGGGTCGTCGAGGGCGGCCAGGATGCCGTCGAGGCCGCCGTGGCGGTCGACCAGGCGGGCCGCGGTCTTCTCGCCCACCCCGGTGACGCCCGGCAGGCCGTCGCTGGGGTCGCCGCGCAGGGCGGCGAAGTCGGCGTAGCCACCGGCCGGCACGCCGTACTTCGCGTGGACCGCCGCGTCGTCCATGACCTCGAGCTTCGCGACGCCGCGCCCGCAGTACAACACCCGCACCTGACGCTCGTCGTCGATCACCTGGAAGAGGTCGCGGTCGCCGGTGGCCACCTCGACCGGGCCGGGCTCGCGGGCGGCGAGCGTGCCGATCACGTCGTCGGCCTCGAAGTCCTCGGCGCCGGCGGTGGCGATGCCGAGCGCGTCCAGGAAGTCGAGGATGATCGGGATCTGCGCCTCCAGGGCGGCCGGCACCTCCTCGCCGCCGGCCGGGGTGAGCCGGTGCGCCTTGTACGACGGCAGCAGGGCCACCCGCCACGCCGGGCGCCAGCTCATGTCGAGGCAGCACACCATGCGGTCGGGGTGGCGGCCGCGGATCAGGGTCGAGAGCATGTCGAGGAAGCCGCGCACGGCGTTGACCGGGGTGCCGTCCGGGGCCTTCGCCGCGGACTCGGGCACGCCGAAGTACGCGCGGAAGTAGAGGCTGGCGGAGTCGATCAGCACGAGGGGGCGGGCATCCACCCGGCCAGCCTACTCACCGCAGCACGTGGACGCGGGTCGCCGTGCCGGTCGTGCTCGTGTGGCGCTGCACGAGGTCGGCCAGGTAGTGGACCATCACCAGGCCGTTGCCGCGGCGGACCGGCGGGCGGAGGCGGCCGGCCATGACGTCGGCGCAGTGCCCGAAGTCGCGCACCTCGCACACCACCCGCTCGGCGTCGTGCCACGTGCGCAGGGTGCCGGACCCACCGCCGTGGACGACGCTGTTGGTGGCCAGCTCGTTGACGGCGCTCTGCAGGTCGACGATGCGGTCGGGCGGCAGAGCGGCGTCGAGGCCCGCCTCGGCGACCGCGCGGCGGACCTTCACCAGCTCGGGCAGCTCGAAGCGCAGGGTCGTCGCGCCGGCCGGGGGCTCGGCGAGCGGCACGTTGTAGATGTCGGTGATGCCGTACGGGTTGTAGCCGTCGCTGGCGCGGCGGGTGCCGTCCTCGAGCATGACCGGGTGGGTGGCCCACGCGTCGCGCACCCGCCGGCGGCCGAGCGCGCCCGTGTCGTACGGGCAGAGGATGGCCGCCTCCCGCCCGGCGAACGCGACGTTGATCATCGCCTCGTGCTGGACGCAGGCCGGATACTCCTCCGCGGTGCGCGCCGGCCAGATCGGCTCGCCGATGATGCGCACCCGGCGGCCGGCGTGCTCGTCCATGAACGCGCTGAGGACCCACGGGATGAGCCGGCCCGGGTTGCGGCCGGCCTCGGTCATGTCGCGGAACCTGACCAGGTCGGCGAACGCGCCGAGGCGCTCCCGCAGCAGGGCCAGGTTGGCAGGCGGGGCGGCGACCAGCATCGGCTCGTCGGCGGAGACGCCCTCATAGATGAACTTCATGGCGCCGTCGAGGTAGCCCGCGGTGTCGTGGTAGAGCAACGCCTCGTGGACGAACGGGTCGCCGACCCGGCCGCCACCCTTCGACACGCCTGCTGCGGTCATGGAGATGCGCTGCTCATCTCGATAGGGCACCGCTTACTCAACGTTCGACGCCAGATTACGCCACCCGATCGGCGGCGGCACCCATTCATTCACATAACGCCCGATAGGCTTGCTGTCGTGGTCCACCAGCATCGACTCGCCGCCGCGCAGCGCGCCATGTCCGAGGCCGGCCTCGACGCCCTGCTCATCCCGCCGAGCGCCGACCTGCGGTACCTGACCGGATACGACGCGCACGCCCTCGAGCGGCTCACGCTGCTGGTCCTGCCCGCGCAGGGCGCGGCCACGCTGGTCGTGCCCCGGCTGGAGCGCCCGGCCGCCGAGGCGCAGGCCGCCGGCGTGACGTTCGCCGACCACGAGGACGGCACCGACCCGTACCCGCTGATCCGCGCCGCCCTCGGCGCCGCCGGCACCGGCCCGACCGGGGCCGTCGGCCTCGGCAACCGGATGTGGGCCGAGCAGGTCCTCGCGCTGCGGGCGGCGCTGCCGGAGGCCGAGCAGCGCCTCGCCGGCGCCGTGCTCGCCGGGCTGCGGCTGCGCAAGTCGCCGGAGGAGGTCGAGGCGCTGCGCCGGGCCGGGCAGGCCATCGACGCGGTCCACGCGCGCATGGGCGAGTGGCTGCGGGCCGGGCGCACCGAGGACGAGGTCGCCGCCGACATCGCCGTCGCGATGCGGGAGGCCGGCCACGCCACCGTCGACTTCACGATCGTCGCCGCCGGCCCCAACGGCGCCAGCCCGCACCACGGCACCTCCGATCGGGTGATCGGCCGGGGTGAGCCGGTCGTCGTCGACATCGGTGGGCGCATGCCCGACGGGTACTGCTCCGACTCGACCCGCACCTACTGCGTCGGCGAGCCGCCCGCCGAGTTCCGCGAGTACTACGCGGTCCTGCACGCGGCGCAGCGGGCCGCCGTCGCCGCGGTGCGCCCGGGGGTGAGCGCCGAGGCGGTCGACGCGGCCGCCCGGGACGTCATCGCCGCCGCCGGCTACGGCCCGGCGTTCCTGCACCGCACCGGGCACGGCATCGGCCTCGACGGGCACGAGGACCCGTACATCGTGGCCGGCAACACCGCGCCGCTGGAGCCCGGGATGGCCTTCTCCGTCGAGCCGGGCATCTACCTGGCCGGCAGGCACGGCGCCCGCATCGAGGACATCGTCGTGTGCACCGCCGACGGCGTCGATCGGCTCAACATCATCGATACCGAGCTGGTCGTACTGTAACCGCTTGCCCGGCGGGATACTGTCTGCACCGTGGAAGAGACCGATCGCGCGATCGTGGCGGCGCTGGCCGTCGACGGTCGCCTGTCCTACACCGACCTGGCCGAGCGGGTCGGGCTGTCGGTGTCCGCCGTGCACCAGCGGGTGCGCCGGCTGGAGCAGCGCGGCGTCATCAAGGGCTACGCGGCGAAGGTCGACCACGACGCGCTCGGCCTCTCGCTGACCGCGTTCGTCGCGATCCGCCCGCTCGACCCGTCGCAGCCCGACGACGCGCCGGACCGGCTCGCCAAGCTGCCGCAGATCGAGTCGTGCTACTCGGTGGCCGGCGAGGACTTCTACATGCTGCTGGTGCGGGTCGAGAACCCGCTGGCGCTGGAGCGGCTCCTGCAGGAGATCCGCTCCGCGGCCAACGTCACCACCCGCACGACGGTGGTCCTGTCGACGCCCTACGAGATGCGGCCTAACGTGCGGCTTCCGTGATCGCTTCGAGGACCAGCCGGGTGTCGGCCAGGTTCTGGAGGGTCACGTGGGCGCCGGCCGTGGTCAGCTCCTCCACGCTGAAGCGGCCGGTCGCCACGGCCACCACGCCCGCGCCGGTGCTCAGGGCCGCCTCGACGTCCAGCGGGGTGTCGCCGATGAGGACCGTCTTCTTGCCGGGGAAGCGGCGGCGGTGGCGCATGGCGGCGGCCATCCGGGCGTTGTGGACGAGGTGGCCGCGCACGGTGTCGCTCCACCCGTAGGCGCCCGCGTCGAGGTCGAGGTACTTCGTGAGCCCGAACGGCCCGAGCTTCACCTCGGCCATCCGTCGCGCGTTCCCGGTCAGCAGCGACTGCACGGCGGTTGTCTCGCTGACCGCGAGCAGCGCCTCGTGGCTGCCCGGCAGGGCCCGGCCCCGGGTCGGCAGCAGGTGGGCCAGCTCGTCGATCGCCGCCTCGGCGGCTTCGCGCAGCGGCTCGAGGTGCTGCTCCGGGCCCGTCACGCCGTTGAGCCGCAACATGTCGAGGGCGATCGCCCGGTCGGTCCGGCCGGCCATCGGCGGCTGGTGCTCCACCGGGCGCCCGAACAACCGCAGAAAGGCCAGGTCGAAGGCCTCACGTCCGATTCCGTCGACGTCGACCAGCGTGTGATCGACGTCCCAGAGCACCAGCAACCCGTCCACGGGGTGAAGCGTAGCGGTACTCGCCGTTTCGGATATGAAACGATCCGTTAAGGCACAATGAGCGGGTGGGCGAGATCGTGGTGGTGCGGCACGGCCAGACCGAGTGGAGCGCCAGCGGGCGGCACACGTCGGTGACGGACCTCGACCTGACCCGCGACGGCGTGGACCGGGCCCGCGGCCTGGCCCGCGCGCTCGCGGCCCGGCCGTTCGTGGCGGTGGTCAGCAGTCCCCGCAAGCGGGCCCGGCGCACGGCCGAGCTGGCCGGCCTGACGATTACCGACGTCGATGCGGACATCGCCGAGTGGGACTACGGCGACTACGAGGGCCGCACGACGAAGGAGATCCGGGCCGAGCGCCCCGGCTGGGACCTGTGGACCGACGGCTGCCCCGCGGGCGAGTCGCCGGAGCAGGTGACCGTCCGCCTGGACCGGTTCCTGGCCAAGGTACGGCCGATGCTGGCGCTCGGCGACGTGGCCGTCGTCAGCCACGGGCACGCCTCCCGGGCCCTGGCGGCACGCTGGGTCGGCGAGCCGGTGGCGTTCGGCGCGCGGCTGATCCTGGACACCGCGACCGTCTCGGTGCTCGGCCACGAGCACGAGGTGGAGTCGCTGCGCGCCTGGAACGCCCCGGCCTAGTCGTCCTCGATGCCTAGTCGTCCTCGACCCGGACCGGGTCGACGCGCCAGATCTTGTCGCAGTACTCGCGCACGGTCCGGTCCGAGGAGAAGAACCCGGTGCGGGCCGCGTTGAGCACCGACATGCGGGTCCACCGGTCGCGGTCCTGCCACACCGCCGCCACGTGGTCCTGGCACTCGACGTAGGCGCGGTAGTCGGCGAGCGCGAGGTACTCGTCGCGGCCCAGCATGGCCTCGACCACCGGCGCGAAGAGGGCCCGGTCGCCCTTGGCGAACATGCCCGAGGCGATCGCGTCGACGGCGGCGCGCAGCTCGGGGTCGCGCTCGTAGAACGCCCGCGGGTCGTAGCGGCGGCGCAGGTCGGCCGCCTGCTGCGCGTCGAGGCCGAAGAGGAAGAAGTTCTCCGCGCCGACCCGGTCGCGGATCTCGATGTTCGCGCCGTCCAGGGTGCCGATCGTGACGGCACCGTTGAGGGCGAGCTTCATGTTGCCGGTACCGGAGGCCTCCTTGCCGGCCAGCGAGATCTGCTCCGACAGGTCGGCGGCCGGGATGATCACCTGCGCGCGGCTCACGTTGTAGTCGGGCAGCAGCACGACCTTGAGGTGCCGGGAGACCACCGGGTCGGTGTTGACCGTCTCGGCGACCGCGTTCACCAGCCGGATGAGCAGCTTCATCGCGTGGTACCCCGGGGCCGCCTTGCCGCCGAACAGGATCGTCCGCGGGACCATGTCCATCTCCGGCATCTCCCGCAGCCGGTTGAACAGCGTGATGACGTGCAGCAGCTTCAGGTGCTGCCGCTTGTACTCGTGGAACCGTTTGATCATCACGTCGCACAGCGCATCGGGGTCGATGACCACGCCGGTCGACTTCTCCACCTGGTGCGCGAGGTCGAGCTTGTTGAGCCGCTTCACCTCGCGCCAGCGCTCCAGGAACGCCTGGTCGTCGGCCGCGCCCGCGAGGCCGTCGAGGCGCTCCAGGTCGGTGAGCCACGCCTCGTCGCCGAGCCGCTCGGTGATGAGCTCCGACAGCCGCGGGTTGGCCAGCCGTACGAACCGCCGCGGCGTGACCCCGTTGGTGACGTTGTGGAACTTCTGCGGCCACAGCTCGGCGAAGTCCCGCAGCGTGGTCTCGGTCAGCAGCCTCGTGTGCAGCTCGGCGACCCCGTTGACGGCGGTGCTGCCGACGACCGCGAGGTGCGCCATCCGGACCCGCTTCTCCGGCTCCTCCTGGATGATCGACAGGCGGCGCATCTTGTCCAGGTCGCCTGGGTAGGTGGCGACGACCTCCTGCATGAAGAAGTGGTTGATCGAGTAGATGATCTCCATGTGCCGGGGCAGCAGCCGCTCCAGCAGCGCCACCGGCCACGTCTCCAGGGCCTCCGGCAGCAGCGTGTGGCACGTGTAGTTGAAGGTCCGCTTCGTGATGGACCAGGCCAGGTCCCAGTCGAGCTTGTGCTCGTCGACCAGCAGGCGCATCAGCTCGGTGATGGCCATGACCGGGTGGGTGTCGTTGAGCTGGATGACGACCTTCGCCGGGAACGCGTCCCAGCCGGTGTTGCGCAGGCGGTACCGCCGGATGATGTCCCGCAGCGAGCACGCGACGAGGAAGTACTGCTGCTTGAGCCGCAGCTCCCGGCCCTGCTCGGTGCTGTCGTCGGGGTACAGCACCTTGCTGATGTTCTCGGCCCGGACGATGTCCTCGACGGCCTCCTTGTACAGCCCGGCGCCGAAGCGGCTGAGGTCGAACGACTCGCGGCTGGCCCGCGCCTGCCACAGCCGGATGATGTTGACCGTCTGCGTCCCGTACCCCGGCACGAGCATGTGGCTCGGCTCCCCGCGCACGGTCTCCCCCGGCGTCCACTGCCGGCGCAGCCCGCTCGGGTCGTCCAGCGCCGGCGCGGTGGTGCCGTAGAACCCGACGACCTGCCGGTCGTCCGGCGCCGGGAACTCCCACGGGTTGCCGTAGAACGTCCAGTCGTCGGGCCGCTCGACCTGCGCCCCGTCGCGGAAGCCCTGCTTGAAGATGCCGAACTCGTACCGGATGCCGTAGCCCACGGCCGGGATGTCGAGCGTCGCCATGGAGTCGAGCAGGCACGCGGCGAGCCGCCCGAGCCCGCCGTTGCCGAGCCCCGGCTCGACGTCGAACGCCTCCAGCTCCTCCAGCGACACCCCGAGGTCCTCGGCGATGGGCCGCACGAACCGCTCGGTGCCGGTGTACAGCAGGTTCTGCCGCAGCTGCCGCCCGAGCAGGTACTCGGCGGACAGGTAGTACACGAACCGCGGGTTGGCCTGGTAGTGCGCCGCCGCGGTCCGCGCGTACCGCCCGACGAGCCGGTCCCGCACCGTGACCGCGAGCGTGTGGTACCCGTCGGGCCCGCTCGCGGACTCGAGGGTCGTGCCCCGCTGGTAGTACAGGTTGCTGATCAGGTCCTGTTCGAACGCTTCGAGCGTCCCGCCGACGGAGCGCATCTTGGGCCGGGGCCGAGCATCGGTCACGGCCCTAGTATCTCCCGCTACGGACCCTGCCCGCCTCGAAACCTACGCCTGCGACGTTCGGGCGACTTTTCGGAAATGTCGCCCGAGCGAACGACCTGACCTCGGCCGCCCGCCACGATCAAGGGCACGACACGCCTGCCACGGCAACCAGAAGTTCCCCTGGATCATGACTGCTGTTCGCCACCCACCCCGAACGTCAGCCGGACGTAGCGGCGGACGACCGAACGCGGAATCCCGGCAGGCACGTCGCCGCAGGCGCCCCGAGACGCAACCGCCGCCGTCGGCCCCGAAAGAACGCGGGCCGCGGCGGCGGGCGGAGGAGGTGGCGTCAGCGGCCGCGCTGGCGGCGGGCGTCCGAGATGCCGTTCGCGGCCCGCGCCGCGAAGGCCTGGGCGGCCTTGCCGCCGCCGTTCGGGTACGTCGGGGCCGAGCCGGGACCGCCGGCCGTGGACGGCGTGCCGGCCTGCGTCGTGGAGCCGCCGAAGACCGAGCCGGCCGCGGCGTTGCGCATGGCCTGGCCGGACGCGATCTTGTCGTGGACCGCCTTCGCCTCGGCCTGCTCGCGCTCCGACGGGACGGCCATCACCGCACTCGCCAGGGCGATGACCACGACCAGGACGAACAGGACGATCGGGGCCAGGAACCAGTTCACGTCCACGCCCGGCACCGGCTCGACCGCCTGGTCCAGGTGGACGTGCATCGCGGCCATGCCCGTGTAGTGCATGCCGCAGACGGCGACGCCCATGACCGCGGCGGCGGCGAGCGTGGCCGGGACGCCGCGGACCACGATCGTGAACCACAGCGCGACCGTCGCGGCGACCACCGCGATGGCGTAGGAGGCCAGGTAGAGGTTGTTCTGGTACTCGAACGTGCCGTTGATCTGCATCGCCGCCATGCCCGTGTAGTGCATGAACGCGACGGACACGCCGGTGATCGGGCCGCCGAGCAGGACCTTCCACAGCTTCGGCTTGCCCAGGCCCACGATGAACAGGCCGATGCCGACCGTCACGACGGCGATGAAGAAGCTCGCCACCGTGATCGGCACGTCGTAGCGCAGCGGCGAGCCGGTCACGCTGAAGCCCACCATGGCCATGAAGTGCATGACCCAGATGCCGGTGCCGCCGATCGACCACGCGGCCAGCACGAGCAGCCAGGCCCGCCGACGCGTGTCGGTCGCGGCGCGGGCCCGGGCGGTGCTCACCAGACCGAGGAGGCAGCCGAGGAAGGACATGGCGTAGGCGAAGATCGGGGTGATCGCGCCGTACGTGAAGTGGTGCAACTGACCCACGAGTTTCCTCCCGCGCCGAGCGGCTGTGCACGACCGGCAAAAACCGGCGTGTGCATCATTGCGGATCCGAACGGCTTTTCCTAATCACAAGTGGTGAAACTTCGCTCCGTGATCAGGCCATGACGCTATACGCCAGAACGCCACGTGTCACCGCCGTCATCGCCTGCCGCGCGGTCCGGCGGACGCCCTCCGGCGCCCCGGTCGCGTCGGTGAGCTGCCCCAGCAGGTCGAGCACCTGCCGGGACCAGCGCACGAAGTCGCCGGCGGGCATGTCGCCGTCCAGGCCGTGCACGCTGCCGAGCACCTTGGTCAGCGACTCGCCGCGGGCCCAGCGGTACATCGGCCACGCGAAGCCGAGGTCGAGCTCCCGGGTCAGCTGCAGGCCCCGCGAGTCCTCGTCCTCGCGGAGCTCGGCCCACAGCGCGAGGGTCTCGTCGACGGCGTCGGTGACCTCGCCCCGCGGGACGGACGCGCGGTCCTCGGCCTCGCGCCGGGCCTCGTAGACCAGGACGCTCGCGGCGGCGGCCAGCTCGGCCGGGCCGAGCTTGTCCCACACGCCGCGGCGCAGGCACTCGGCGACGAGCAGGTCGGTCTCGGACCAGATCCGGGCGAGCATCCGCCCGGCGTCGGTGACGCTGCCCTCGGTGGTGAGGTACCCCCGGTCGGTGAGCAGCCCGCACACCCGGTCGAAGGTGCGGGCCAGGGACCCGGTCCGGCTGGCGACCTTGCCCCGCAGCGCCTCGGTGTCGCGTTCGAGGCGGTGGCGGCGCTCGGCCCAGCGGGCGTGCTCCTCCCGATCGGGGCAGCGGTGGCACGGGTGCCGGCGCATCGAGGCCCGCAGCGAGTCCAGCTCGGAGTCGTCCTGGGCCGGGGTGTTGCGGGTCCGGCCCGGCCGCCGGTCGGCCGGGTCGAGGTCGAGGCGGTGCAGGGCCGCGGCCAGGTCGCGGCGGTCCTGGGCGGAGCGGTAGTTGAACTGCTTCGGCACCCGGACCCGGCCGAGCGGCTCGACGGCGCTGGTGAAGTCGGCCCCGGAGATCCGCCCGGCCCAGCGGTCCTCGGTGAGCACGAGCGGGCGCGGCTCGCCGAACCCGCGGCCGCCGACGCCCGGGTCGATGACGATGGCGAGGCCGGAGCGCCGGCCGGTGGGCACCCGGATGACGTCGCCGGGGCGCAGCCGCTCCAGCGACTCCAGCGCCGCGGCCCGCCGCTGCTGGGCGCCCTGGCGCGCGATCGCCCGCTCCCGGTCCGCGATGGCCACGCGGATCCCGAAGTACTGCGAGAAATCCCCGAGATGGCAGGCCATCTCCCCCTCGTAGGTCGCCATCGTGTCGGCGTTGCGCTGCACCTGGCGGGCCAGCCCGACGACCGACCGGTCGGCCTGGAACTGCGCGAACGAGCTCTCCAGCAACTCGCGGGCGGCGGTCGACCCGACGCTGCCCACGAGGTTGACCGCCATGTTGTACGACGGCCGGAAGCTCGACTTCAGCGGATAGGTGCGCGTGGAGGCCAGCCCGGCCACGTGCCGCGGGTCGACCTCGGGCGCCCAGACGACCACGGCGTGGCCCTCCACGTCGATGCCCCGGCGGCCGGCCCGGCCGGTGAGCTGCGTGTACTCCCCCGGCGTCAGGTCGACGTGGGCCTCGCCGTTGAACTTGACGAGCCGCTCCAGCACCACGCAGCGGGCCGGCATGTTGATGCCCAGCGCGAGGGTCTCGGTGGCGAACACCGCCTTGACCAGGCCGCGCACGAACAGCTCCTCGACGACCTCCTTGAACGCGGGCAGCATGCCGGCGTGGTGCGCGGCGAGGCCCCGCTCGAGGCCGTCGAGCCACTCCCAGTACCCGAGCACCTGCAGGTCGTCGGACGGGATGTGCTTGGTGCGGGCCTCGACGATCGCGCGGATCTCGGCCCGCTCGTCCGGCCCGGTCAGGCGCAGCCCGGCGGCCAGGCACTGCTGGACGGCGGCGTCGCAGCCGGCGCGGCTGAAGATGAAGAGGATGGCGGGCAGCAGCCCCTCGTTGTCGAGCCGCTCCACGATCTCCGGACGGTGCGGCCCGGTCCACCGCCGCCCGCGCCCGCGCCGCATGTCGCCGGCGAGCTCGACGCGTCGCAGCATCTCCCGGTGGTACCGCAGCAGCTCCGGATGCACGTCGTGCTTCTGCGCGGCCTCCGCGTCGTGGAAGAGGTCGAACATCCGCTTGCCCACGAGCATGTGCTGCCACAGCGGGACGGGCCGGTGCTCGCTCACCACGACGGTGGTCTCCCCGCGCACGGTGACCAGCCAGTCGGCGAACTCCTCCGCGTTGGACACGGTGGCCGACAACGACACCAGCGTCACCGACTCGGGCAGGTGGATGATCACCTCTTCCCACACGGCGCCGCGGAACCGGTCGGCGAGGTAGTGCACCTCGTCCATCACGACGTACGAGAGCCCCTGCAGCGTCCCCGACCCCGCGTACAGCATGTTGCGCAGCACCTCGGTGGTCATGACCACCACGGGCGCGTCGCCGTTGATCGCGTTGTCGCCGGTGAGCAGCCCGACCCGGTCGGTCCCGTAGCGCTGCACCAGGTCGTTGTACTTCTGGTTCGACAGCGCCTTGATGGGCGTCGTGTAGAAGCACTTGCGCCCCTGCCGCAACGCCAGGTGGACGGCGAACTCCCCGACGACGGTCTTGCCGGCCCCGGTGGGCGCGCAGACCAGCACACCGGTGCCGCGCTCCAGCGCCTCGCAGGACTCCGCCTGGAACGGGTCGAGCGCGAACTCGAGCTCGTCGGTGAACTCCGCCAGCGCCGGGTGCCGCGCCGCGTCCTCGGCCCGCAGGCGAGCCGCCTGGTACCGGTCGGCTGGGCTCAGATCCACGTCCTCGGTACCACTCACAGGACCTAGGCTAGGCGACGAATGCCCGGATCCGCTTCTCGGTATCGTGCTCGCGTGCCGGAAAGCGAAGAGTCTCGTCCGTCCCCGCGACCGATCGAGGCGGTGCTGCTGGACTTCCACGGGACACTCGCACAGGTGGAGGACCCCGTCCGGTGGGTCACCAGGGCGGCCGGCAGCGTCGGTGTCGCGCTCGACCGGGGGCGGGCCACCGTCCTGGCCGACCGGCTCACCACGGCGGGGCGGGCCGGCGGGCCGAAGCCGCACCGGGTGCCGCCGCACCTGGCCGAGGTGTGGGCCGACCGGGACCTGTCCGAGCACGCGCACCGGGCGAGCTACGAGGGCCTGGCCGCGACCGTCGACGCCGACCTGGCCCCGGCGCTGTACGACCGGCTGCTGGTCGCCGACGGCTGGCAGCTGTACGCGGACACGCTGCCCACCCTGCACGCGCTGCGCGCGGCCGGGGTGCCGGTGGCGGTGGTCAGCAATATCGGCTTCGACCTGCGCAAGCTCGCCGACGAGCTGGGCTTCGCCGGGCTCGTCGACGAGTTCGTGCTGTCCTACGAGGTGGGCCGGATCAAGCCGGACCCGGCGATCTTCTTCAAGGCCTGCGCGGCGCTGCGGGTCGACCCGGAGCGGGCGCTGATGGTCGGCGACACGCCCGCCGACGCGGGTGCGGCGGCGGCCGGCTGCAGCGTGCTTGTCCTCCCGGAGAGTGAACCGGGCAAGGTCCACGGCCTCGGGGGCATCCTGCGGCTGCTGTGACGGCCGTGACGGCAGGTGTGGAAACGCCGCCCACCGGGAATCACTGTCGCAACACCGCCTGTGCGCTTGTCGGCTCCGTGTCGCGGCGCGACAGTGCAGGAGTTATCACTTTCGCAACTCCGGAGGGTTCGTCATGCCTTTGAGCCGTTGGGATCCCGCCAGCGCCCTGGCCCGCATCGAGAACGACGTCGCCAGCGCCGCCCAGCACGCCCACTCGACCACCGTGCAGACCACGACCGACGGCGACGACCTGGTCATCACCGTCGACGGGATCGACCCGTCGAACGTCGACGTGCAGGTCTCCGGCGGCCGGCTGACCGTGCGCGGTCAGGGCGGCGGCAGCTCGTCGGAGAGCCGCGACGAGGGCGGCGCCCACTTCCAGTCGTTCTCGTCGAGCTCCAGCTCCTTCGCCCGCAGCTTCTCCCTGCCGGAGGGCGTGGACGCGGACGACGTGGTCACGGAGCCGGCCGGCAACGGCGTCAAGATCCGCATCAAGAACGCCGCCTAACCGCCCACCGACCGCCCCAAGCCTCCGCGATCTTGGAGTTGTGGTCCCGAATTTGTCACGCTATTTCGGACAAGTTAGGGACCACAACTCCAAGATCGCGTACTGTTGCGGCGCGCGGCGCGCGGGTCAGGTGAGTCGGGTCAGGTGAGCAGGGTCAGTGCGCCTGGCACGCAGGTGATCGTCACCGGGAGGGGGCAGATGCGCTCGCCGTCCGCGTAGGCCGTCACGCCCTCGGCCGCCAGCTCGATGACCCGAGCACGGTAGGTCGACACGCGGGGGTCGCGGACGTGCTCGCCGGTGTAGACCTTGGGGCGCAGCCGCATGAGGGTGAGCCGTCCCAGGGGCTCGGCCACCACCACGTCGAGCAGCCCGTCGGCCGGGTCGGCGTCCGGCACGATCCGGAACCCGCCGCCGTAGCTCTCCGTGTTGCCGACCGCTACGAGGACGGACGCGAACTCCTGCTCGTCGCCGTCGAGGCTCATGCGGTACCGCCGAGCCTTCAACGCCAGCAGCTCCTCCACGATCGCGCGGTTGTACCGCTGCGGCCCGCGGGGCCACCGGATGCGGTTGGCCCGCTCGTTGACGAACGCGTCGAACCCGGCCGCGAGCACCGCGCCGAACCAGGCCGTCGTCCCGTCCGCCCCGGCGACCCGCGCGAGGTCGACGGCCCGGGTGGCGCCGTCCCGCAGCGCGACGGCGACCCCGCGTGCCGCGTCGAGCGGGTCGGCGGGCAGCCCGAGCCGGGCCGCGAAGTCGTTGCCGGTGCCGGCCGGCACGATCCCGAACGGCACGCCGGTGCCGGCCACGGCCTGGAGCCCGAGGTGCACGGTCCCGTCGCCGCCCATGGCCACGACGGCCGAGCCGTCCTCGACCGCGGCCCGCGCGCCGGAGGCCATCTCGGCCGCGGTGGCGCCGGTGACGACGCGGACGGCGGCCCCTTCGGCGGCGAGCCGCTCCACGACCACGGGCAGCAGCGCCGCCCGCCGGCCCTTGCCGGCGGTGGGGTTGGCGAGCAACGCGATGTTCACGGCGCAGATGCTAAACGTTCGAACGCCCCCGGCCGAGAGTCCGGCCGGGGGCGTTCGTGATGCGCTGGGGCTACGTGACGTCGTCGTAGCGGCTGTCGAGGGACCGCGACCGCTCGACCGGGGTCGGGGCGTCGACCGGGGTCACGGGCTCGATCGGGTCGTACCCGCCGACGGAGCTGGCCGCGCCGACCGGCTCGACCTCGTAGTCGTCGAGCGAGGACGTCTCGTCGTCGCTGATGTCGGCGTAGGCCGGGCGGTTACGGCCCTTGCGCTTGTCGTTGATCAGGGCGACGGCGACGGCGCCGAAGTAGAGCAGCGACATGGCGAGGGCGAGGCCGGTCATCGTGAACGGGTCGGGCGTCGGGGTGGCGACGGCCGCGAACGCGAAGAAGATGAAGACCACGAACCGCCACCAGCTCAGCAGCTTGCGGCCGCTGAGCACGCCGGCGAAGTTGAGCATCATCGCGACGAGCGGGAACTCGAACGCGACACCGAAGACCAGCATGCCGGTGGTGATGAAGTCGACGTATCGCGTGATGTCGAGCGACGTCGTCACGACTTCTTCGGGCGGCAGCAGGAACTGCAGGCCGTGCCCGAGGGCGAACCACGCGAGGTACGCGCCGAGCGCGAAGAGCGGCGCCGCGATCGACACGAAGATGTACGCGTACTTGCGCTCGTTGCGGTGCAGGCCCGGCGCGATGAACGCCCACAGCTGGTACATCCACCAGGGCGCGGTGAACAGCAGGCCGAGCCAGAGGCCGACCTTCAGCTGGAGCAGGAAGTAGTCAGCGACGCCGAGCTGGACGAAGTTGCACTCACCGGTCCGCGGCTTGAGGACGTCGCAGACCGGGTCCTGGACCAGATGAATCGCCTGGCCCGACAGCCAGTAGCCGATGCCGAACCCGACCACGACCCCCAGGGACGCCTTGAACAGGCGGTTGCGGAGCTCGCGCAGGTGCTCCATGAGGGTCATGGAGCCGTCCGAGGCACGCTGGAACTGCGACGGCGCCTTGCTCCGGCGCCGTCCCGGCAGGATGCTCACGACGCTGTGGCGCCTCAGCGCTCGCGCACGCGGTCGACCGGGTCGACCGTCGGCGCCGGCGAGGGCTTGTTGTCGTCGATCGTGCCGCTCAGCGGCTGACGGCCCGACTGCGCCTCGGCCTTGGCGTCGACGTCGTCCTCAGCGAGGCCCTTGGTCTCGGCCTTGATGATCCGGAGCGAGCGACCCAGCGAACGCGCCGCGTCGGGGAGACGCTTGGCACCGAACAACAGGATCAGCACCACCACCAGCACGAGGATGTGCCACGGCTTGAGTGCACCCATGTGAAGCCACCTCACTGTATTTGAGCTGCCCGACCCATGGTACTGACCACTTGGGGGTGAGGGCAGAGGCCGGGGTTAGCGGGTAGGGGTCCGGCCGCTGAAGTCTTGACGAGTGTTGACGCTGGAACGCCCGATCGTCAACCATCCGTCCGGACAAACAGGCAATTTGCCCGGTTGATCCGCCAGGTTTCTTAACTGTTATCGTCCGTGCCGCGGCGAGCCTGGAGAACGAGGGCCTGGTCCTGCATCGACTCCAGGCGGGGCTGGAGCGCCTCGACGGTCGCCTGTAACCGCACGAGGTGCGGCTCCACGCGCTGCTGGCCGTCGAGCAGGCGCCGCTGCAGCGACTGGGCGACGATGCCGAACCGGCGCAGGGTGCCACCGACCTTGGTGGCGACGACCACCAGGATCACGAGCGCCAGAAGTACCACCGCCGCAGCGATCAGCCAGAGCACGGAACTGACCTTAGTGCACCGCGCCCGCTCCGGCCCGTCAGGCGGCTCAGGCCGGAGTGGCGTAGGCGTCGAGCGCGCTGCGGGCCTCGGCGCCGACCGCCTGGGCGAGCGCCTGCGGGGCGACGACCGTCACCTCGGCGCCGAGCCCGAGCACCATCCGGCGGGCCCAGTCGAGGTCGGAGGCGCGCAGCGAGACCGTCCAGTGCTCGCCGGGCCCGCGGACGACCTCCTCGCAGGGATACTGCTCGGTGATCCACCGGGCGCCCCGGCCGACCCGCAGGGTGATCAGCGGCAGGTCCGGCGTCGGCGTGAACAGCGTGCCGGTGCGGGTGTCGGTCGGCTGGGCCTGGCGGGGCACCTGGGCCGGCTCGTCGAGCTCGGTGGAGGCGTCGATGCGGTCGACCCGGAACAGCCGGACCGCCTGCGCGCGGCGGCACCAGGCCTCCAGGTAGGACCAGCGGCCGACGACGAGCACGCGCATCGGGTCGACGACCCGCTCGGTGGTCTCGTCGCGGGTGGCCGTGTAGTAGGTGATCCGCAGGGCGTGCCGGCGCTCGACCGCCCCGCGCAGCTCCTCCAGGCGGTCGGCGTTGCCCGGCAGCCGGACGGCGACGGCGGCGTCGGCCAGGTCGCCGGCCGCGTGCTCGATCTTGGCCAGGGCCCGGTGGACGCCGTCACGCTGAGCGACGCCGGGCGTCTCGGCGAGCATACGCAGGGCGACGATGAGCGCGAGGGCCTCGTCGGGCGTCAGGCGCAGCGGCCGGTCGATCCCGGCGTCGTAGGTGAGGGTCACGCTGTCGCCGGCGAAGGCCATGTCGATGAGCTCGCCCGGCCCGTATCCCGGCAGGCCGCACATCCACAGCAGCTCCAGGTCGTCGCGCAGCTGCCGCTCGGTGATCCCCTGGTCGTGGGCGGCCTCGGCGAGCGTGATCCCGGGCCGGGCCTGCAGATATGGCACCAGGTTGAGCAGCCGTCCGAGCCGCTCCGCTCCCCCGCTCATGCGCCCTCCGCTCCGCTCCGGCCGCGCTGCGCGGCGCAACCGCTCATGCCAGGACCTCCAGCTCGGCGGGGTCGTAGGCGGCGGCGATGGCCTTGAGGCGCTGGATGACCGCGTCGCGGATCTCCGGCGGGTCGAGGACCACGATGTCGGACCCGTAGCCGACCAGCCAATTGGCGAAGAAGTCGACGTCGGCGTAGCGCAGCGTGAGCACGTCGCCGTCGGGACCGGGCACGCAGGCCTCGGCCCAGCGCCGCACGCCCGCCGCCTTCCCGGGCCGGACCCGGACGGTGGCGCGGCCGGTGCGCTCGACCGGGCCGCTGGAGCTCGCCACGTAGCCGATCAGGTCGACACCCGGCGGCGGCTCGTAGGCGCCGCGCCGCCCGGCCCGGCGCACGCCGCTGACGATCCGGGACAGCCGGAAGCAGCGCTCGGCGCCGCGGTCGAGGTCGTGGCCCACCACATACCACCGGCCGCGCCAGCACACCACGCCCCACGGCTGCAGCCGGCGGGTGTGTGCGGCGTCGCGCTCGGGCACGTGGTAGTCGAAGGTGACCGCCTGCCGGTCGCGGACCGCGGCGGTGAGCGGCTCGAACGCCGGGTCGACGGTGACCACGGCCTCGACGCCGAGGGTGGCGTGCGGGTCGACGTCGATGCCGCCGGCGCGCAGCTTGGCCAGGCCGCTGGAGGCCGCGGCGGCCAGGCCGCTCTGCTGCCACAGCCGGGCGGCGATGCCGACCGCGGCCGCCTCGTCGGGCTCGAGGGGGATGTCGGGCAGCGCATACTCCCGGCGGGCGATGCGGTAGCCGGGCTCGTTGTCGAAGATGCTCGCCGTGCCGATCTCCAGCGGGACGCCCAGCTCCCGCAGCTCGGCCTTGTCCCGCTCGAACTTGCGCTGGAACGCCTCGTGGTCGCGCTCGTCCGACGGGTCGTGCTCGTAGCCGGGGACGATGGTGGCGATCTGGTCGGCGGTCAGGAAGCGGCGCGTAGCGAGCAGGCAGATCACCAGATTGACCAGACGCTCGGTTCGGGTACGCGACACTCAGTGAACCTACCAGCCCGAACGCCTGTTCGGCGTCGCCCACACGCGCACCGAACGTGCCGTCTCGGACCGTCACCGCGTGTGAGCGGACCGTCGTTGCACTACCGTGGGCGCCGTGATCCGCTGGCGTTGGGGAACGGTGGGGGCGGTGCGCCGCGAGTGGCGGGGCAGCCGCGAGTTGGACGTGACGGTGCAGGCCCGCCGTCCGGAGGATCCGGCGACGGTCCGGGCGCTGGCGTACCCGGCGCTCGTCGGCACGCCCGAGCCCGGGGACCGGGTGCTGCTCAACCTCAACGCCCTGGCCCTGGGGCTGGGCACGGGCGGCTACGCGCTGGTCGTCGCGGTGCCCGACCGGCTGCCCGAGGACGTGGACGTGCCCGGGCACGTGGTGAAGGCGCGGTACACGCCGCTGCAGGCGATCGTGCTGGCCGCCGACGAGGAGGCCTCGCCGCTGCGGGCCGACCTGGCCGGCGCCGCCGACCTCGCCGGCATGCCGGTGGTCGTCGCCGACCTGCACTCGGCGCTGCCCGCGGTCGTCGCCGGTGCCCTCGCGGCGGCCCCCGGCGCGCGGATCGCCTACGTCATGACCGACGGCGGCGCGCTGCCGGCCTGGTTCTCCCGCACGCTCGACGGGCTCGGCCCGCTGCTGGCCGGCACGGTCACCACCGGGCAGGCGTTCGGCGGCGACCTGGAGTCTACGAACGTGCACAGCGGGCTGCTCGCCGCGCGGCACGGCCTGCGGGCCGACCTGGCCGTGGTCACCCAGGGGCCCGGCAACCTGGGCACCGGCACGTCGTGGGGCTTCTCCGGGGTCGCGGCCGGCGAGGCGGTCAACGCGGTCGCCGCGCTCGGCGGCCGGCCGGTGGCGGCGCCGCGCATCTCCGACGCCGACCCGCGCCCGCGCCACCGCGGGGTGTCGCACCACAGCCTGACCGCGTTCGGCCGGGTGGCCCTCGCGCCGGCCGACCTCGTCATGCCCTCGGACCTGCCGGCCGACCTGGCCGGGCCGGTGCGCGACGCGCTCGCGCCGCTGTGCCCGCCGCACACGCTCGTCGAGGTGCCGGCCGGGGACCTCGCGGACGCCCTGGCCGCGCTGCCGGTGCGGCTGTCGACGATGGGCCGCGGCTTCGCCGAGGACCGCGCGTACTTCCTCTCAGCCGCCGCGGCCGGCCGGCACGCAGGCTCAGGCCTCGGTTCAAGCTTTGGCTAGCGCCGCGCTGGCGACCGATTGCAGCTGCGGCAGGTGGTTGGCGTCCGGGTTCGCCCCGGCGAGCAGGTAGACCGCGACGACGGCCTTGCCGCGCTTGGCCAGGAGGGTCTTCGACTTGTCGCTCAGCGCCGCCTCACCGACCCCGCCGACCGCCTCCAGCTTCGCGATCGTCGTCCACAGCTGCTGTGCCTGGGCGGCGTCGGGGAAGGTGAGCGCGACGACGGTGACCTGGTCGCCGCCGGCGTTGCCGAACGGGCACATCCGGGCGCGGGCGTTGAGCCCGAGGCTCTGGACGGCCTGACCGTACTGCGCGACGGCCGCCGCGCCGTCACCGGCGCTCGGCTGGACGGCCAGCCCGGTCGACTTCTGCACCTGCGCGGCGGTGATGAGGCCCTGGCAGCCGTCGGTGTTCACGGCCGGCGGCAGGCTCGGCGAGGGCAGCGGCATCGAGGCGCCGGCCGCGGGCGGTGCCGCGCTGGCCGGCAGCGGCTGGCGGCGCTCACCGTCGTCGGTGCAGCCCGCGGCGAGGGCGACGAGCGCCGCGGCGCCCAGTGCGAGCGCCCGCCTCATGCCCACACCAGGATGGCGATGAAGCCGCCGACGATGACGGCGAGCACGGTGGCGAGGACCCAGGTCGGGATGGACGGGCCCTCGGTGCGGTTGCGCTCGATCTCCTCGCGGATGCGCTGCAACCGGCGGCCGTGGCGGCTGCGGGCCGGCCGGTCGGGGTTGAAGTCGGCCGTCGGGAAGGAGCGGGGCCGCTGTTTGGGCGGATCGGGCTCGTCATACATGGTGACGGCCAGCCTAACCCGAGGCGGCCCCGCTTTCTCAACTCGCCGGTAACAAACGGGTCCCGAGCCGATCGGCCCCGACGTCAAAAGGGCGTCACATGCTCGCGATCAGCCGGTCGACCCGCTCGTCGTAGGCCCGGAACGGGTCCTTGCACAGCACGGTGCGCTGCGCCTGGTCGTTGAGCTTCAGGTGCACCCAGTCGACGGTGAAGTCGCGGCGGCGCTCCTGGGCGTGCCGGATGAACTCGCCGCGCAGCCGGGCCCGGGTGGTCTGCGGCGGGGTCTCCTTCGCCTCGAAGATCTCCAGGTCGGTGGCGACGCGGTCGACCGTCCCGCGCTTCTCCAGCAGCCCGTAGAGGCCCCGGCCGCGGCGCAGGTCGTGGTAGGCCAGGTCCATCTGGGCCACCCGCGGGTGCGACAGCGGCAGGTCGTGCTTGGTCTGGTAGCGCTCGATGAGGCCGAGCTTCGTCACCCAGTCGATCTCGCGCTCGACGCTCTTGAGGTTGCCGGTCTCGACGGCCACGAGCACCCGGCCCCACAGGTCCATGACCCGCTTCGTCGCCGCGTCGGCGCCGCGCCGGTCGAGGAACTCGGTCGCCTTGTCGAAGTACTCCTGCTGGATCTCCAGGGCCGAGATCTCCTTGCCGCTGGCCAGGCGCACCCGGCGGCGGCCGGTGACGTCGTGCGACACCTCGCGGATCGCACGGATCGGGTTCTCCAGGGACAGGTCGCGCATCGCCACGCCGGCCTCGATCATCCGCAGGACGATGTCCGCCGTGCCCACCTTGAGCAGCGTGGTGACCTCGTTCATGTTGGAGTCGCCGACGATCACGTGAAGCCGGCGGTACCGCTCCGCGTCCGCGTGCGGCTCGTCGCGCGTGTTGATGATCGGGCGGGACCGGGTGGTCGCCGACGAGACGCCCTCCCAGATGTGCTCGGCCCGCTGCGAGAGGCAGTACACGGCGCCGCGGGGCGTCTGCAGCACCTTGCCGGCGCCGCAGATCAGCTGGCGGGTGACGAGGAACGGGATGAGGATGTCGGCCAGGCGGCCGAACTCCCCGTGCCGGCTGACCAGGTAGTTCTCGTGGCAGCCGTAGGAGTTGCCGGCGGAGTCGGTGTTGTTCTTGAACAGGTAGATCTCGCCCGCGATCCCCTCGTCGTGCAGCCGGCGCTCGGCGTCGACCAGCAGGCCTTCGAGGATCCGCTCGCCGGCCCGGTCGTGGACGACCAGGTCGGGCACCGAGTCACACTCGGGCGTCGCGTATTCCGGGTGGGAGCCGACATCCAGGTAGAGGCGCGCGCCGTTGCGCAGGAAGACGTTGCTGGAACGACCCCACGACACGACGCGCCGGAACAGGTACCGAGCGACCTCGTCCGGGGACAGGCGGCGCTGCCCCCGGTAGGTGCACGTGACCCCGTACTCGGTCTCAAGGCCGAAAATTCGCCGGTCCATGTACAGACATTAGCCGCCTGGCGCCGGATCCGGCGCTATTGCTTGCGCAGACTTTCCGTGTAGGCCTCGCACGCGGCGTAGTCCGGCAGACGGCCGGCGGCGAGCATCTCGGCGAGGGTGGGCGCCGCGGCGTCGCGCGCCGAGAGTTGCGGCGCCCCGGTCGGCCACTCGATGGCCAGATCAGGGTCCAGCGGGTGCACGCCGTGCTCACCGGTCGGGTTGTAGACCTCCGAGCACGCATACGTGAGCGTGGCGTCGTCGGTGAGCGCGCAGAACCCGTGGCCGAGGCCCTCGCCGATGTACACCGCGCGGCGGTCGACGTCGTCGAGCAGCACGCTCTCGGACCGGCCGAACGTCGGCGAGCCGACCCGCAGGTCGACGATCACGTCGAGGACCGCGCCGCGCGTGCACATCACATACTTCGCCTGACCGGGTGGCACGTCGGCGAAGTGGATGCCGCGCACGACATCCTTCGCCGACACCGACAGGTTGCCCTGGGCGAGCCGGAGCGGGTGACCGATCTCAGCCGCGAGACGGTCGAAGCGGTACCACTCGGTGAACAGGCCTCGCGGGTCGCCGTGCAGCACGGGAGTGACCTCCCAGGCGCCGGCGACCGACAGCTGGCGGAATTTCATGGTTTACGGGCCACCGTCACGAACTCGTTGTAGGTGAAGACCTTGCCGGTCGGGCGCGGGAACGGGAACGAGTACTGCCGGTCCAGCGTAAGCCCGAGGTCGGTGCAGATCTTGCCGACTTCGTCGAACCCGGAGAACCTGATGTGGGTGGCGTCGCTGGCGAACCCGCGCTCCTGCGGCGTGATGAAGACGGCCCGCCCGCCCGAGCGCAGGAACGGCAGGTAGGAGCCGATGATCTCCTTGGCCTGCGCTTCCTCGACGTGCTCGATCAGGTGCGCGCCGAGGATCGCGTCGAAGCGCCCAGGGGTGGCGTACTCGGACTTGAAGAAGTCCTCGATGGTGAACGCGGTGAGGCCGGCGGCCCGGCAGACCTCGATCGAGGTCGCGTTGTGGTCCACGCCCACGCCGTTGCCGTCGAGGTGCGAGAGATTGCGGCCGATGCCGCAGCCGACGTCGAGTGTGAAGCCGAGCTCAAGCCGGCGGATGTTCCACCGGTAGGGGGCCTGCACGTTCAGTGCCCGTTTCCAACCGGCACCACCGAGGCGCTGGAGACGGTCGGTGTAGTCAACGCCCTCGGTCGCGCCGCCGGAGGCCTTCAGGGTCTCACTCACCGTCACACCCTCTCAGACCGGTTCACCCGGAGCAAGTACCCCATCTCACCCATCAGATCGAGCGGGGTGAGGCACTCGCCGTCAGGAAGTCCAGTCGAGAAGCTGGATGAGGTAGTCCCCGTAACCGCTCTTGCGCAAGGGCTCGGCGAGTGAGCGCAGGTGGGCGTCGTCGATGAAACCGGCGCGCCAGGCGGCCTCCTCCACGCAGCCGATCTTGAGGCCCTGCCGCTCCTCGATCACCCGCACGAACTCGGAGGCCTGCACCAGCGAGGCGAACGTGCCGGTGTCCAGCCAGGCGGTGCCGCGATCGAGCACGACCACGTGCAGCTCGTCGCGCTCGAGGTACATCGCGTTGACCGCGGTGATCTCGAGCTCGCCGCGGTCGCTGGGCTTGAGCCGGCGGGCGATGTCGACGACCTGGTTGTCGTAGAAGTACAGGCCGGGCACCGCGTAACGGGACTTCGGGCGCTTCGGCTTCTCCTCGATCGACAGCACCCGGCCGGTCGGGTCGAACTCGACCACGCCGTAGTCCTCCGGGTTGGCCACCGGATAGGCGAAGACCCGGCCGCCGACGAGGTCGGCGTTGTCGGCCAGCCGCTGACCGAGCTGCGCGCCGTGGAAGAGGTTGTCGCCGAGCACCAGCGCGACGGACTGCCCGCCGATGAACTCCTCACCGATCAGGAACGCCTGGGCGAGGCCCTCCGGCCGCGGCTGCACCGCGTAGGAGAGGGAGAGGCCCCACTGGCTGCCGTCGCCGAGCAGGCGCTGGAACTGCGACTGGTCCTCGGGCGTGGTGATGACCAGGATCTCGCGCACACCGGCCATCACGAGCGTGGTGAGCGGGTAATATATCATGGGTTTGTCGAAGACTGGCATGAGCTGCTTGGAGACAGCCTTCGTCAGTGGCCAGAGTCGCGAGCCGGTCCCGCCGGCGAGGATTATGCCACGCACGCACGCCACCTTAGCGGGCAACCGAATCGTCCGATCGACCCGGCGGGGGGTCGTGTGCGTGCACTACACTCCCCACCTCGTGAGAATCCTTGTCACCGGCGGTGCCGGATTCATCGGCTCCCATTACGTCAGGACCCTGCTGCAAGGCGGATATTCCGCTTATGCCGGGGCCCAGGTCACCGTGCTGGACAAGCTGACCTACTCCGGCAATCTGGACAACCTGCTCCCGGTGGCGAGCGACCCGTCCTACACCTTCGTGCAGGGCGACATCTGTGACGCGGACCTGGTCGCCCAGGTGCTGCCCGGGCACGACGCGGTGGTCCACTTCGCGGCCGAGTCCCACGTCGACCGCTCGATTCTCGGCGCCGGCCCGTTCGTCACCACCAATGTGCTCGGCACCCAGGTGCTGCTCGACGCCGCGTTGCGCGCCGGCGTCGGCCGCTTCCTGCACGTGTCCACCGACGAGGTCTACGGGTCGATCGCCGAGGGTTCGTGGACCGAGGACTGGCCGCTCGCCCCGAACTCGCCGTACTCCGCCTCGAAGGCCGGTTCCGACCTGCTCGCCCTGGCGTACCACCGCACCCACGGGATGGACCTCGTGGTGACCCGGTGCTCGAACAACTACGGGCAGTACCAGTTCCCGGAGAAGGTCATCCCGCTCTTCGTCACCAACCTGCTGGACGGCAAGAAGGTCCCGCTGTACGGCGACGGCGGCAACATCCGCGACTGGCTGCACGTGTCCGACCACTGCGCCGGCATCCAGCTGGCCCTGGAGAAGGGCCGCTCCGGCGAGGTCTACCACATCGGCGGTGGCCAGGAGCTGACCAACCGCGAGCTCACCGAGCAGCTGCTGGCCGCCTGCGGCCGGGACTGGGACGCGAGCGTCGAGTACGTCGAGGACCGCAAGGCGCACGACCGGCGCTACTCGCTGAGCATCGAGAAGATCCAGAACGAGCTCGGCTACGTGCCGGCGGTCAGCTTCGACCGCGGCATCGCCGAGACCGTCGCGTGGTACAGCGACAACCGCTCGTGGTGGGAGCCTCTCAAGAACCGGGCGGCCCTGGGCGCATGAGCGGTTCCGGAGCGGAGCGAAGGAGGCCGCTCATCATGGGCTCAGGGTGGAGCTCGTGCGGCCGGAGCGAAGCGGAGGGCGCATGAGCAGCTGGTTGTTGACCGGCGCCGGGGGGATGCTCGGCCAGGACGTGCTGCATACGCTGTCCGGCCGGGTCAGCGCGCAGGGGCACACGGTCACCGCCGTGAAGCGGGCCGACCTGGACATCACCGACGCGGCGGCGGTCCGCGCGATGGTCGATGGCCACGATGTAGTGATCAACGCCGCTGCCTGGACCGATGTCGACGGGGCCGAGTCCGACGAGGCAGCCGCCACCGCGGTCAACGGCACCGGCGTCGCCCACCTGGCATCGGCGTGCGCCGCGACCGGGGCGCGTCTGCTGCACGTCTCGACCGACTACGTCTTCGCCGGCAACGCCAGCGAGCCGTATGCCGAGGACGCGCCGACCGCGCCGCTGAACGCCTACGGCCGCAGCAAGCTCGTCGGCGAGCAGGCGGTCCTCGCCACTCTGCCGGCGCACGGGTATGTGGTCCGCACCGCCTGGCTGTACGGCATGCATGGGCGCAACTTCGTGACCACCATGCTCCGGCTGGCCGGTGAGCGGGACTTCGTCGACGTGGTCGACGACCAGATCGGGCAGCCCACCTGGTCCGGTGACCTGGCCGCGCAGCTCGTCGCCCTCGGCGACGCGGCGCTGGCCGGCACCGCGCCGGCCGGTGTCTACCACGGCACCGCGTCCGGCCGGACCAGCTGGTTCGGCCTGGCCCAGGCCGTCTTCGCCGAGGCGGGGCTCGACCCGGCTCGGGTACGACCCACGACCAGTGAGCGCTTCGCGCGACCCGCGCCCAGGCCCGCGTTCAGCGTGCTCGGGCACGACCGGTGGCAGGCGGCCGGGGTTCCGCCGATGCGCGAATGGCGTGGGATGCTGACCGCAGCGCTGTCGAATCGGCCATCCGGCCTCGGGAAGGGACCGGCATGAAACTCACCATCGTCACCGGGTTGACCGCGCTGGCGGCACTCGGCTTCATGATTGAACTGTTGCGCAGGCGGCAACTCCAGGAGAAGTACGCGATTCTCTGGCTCGGCGTCAGCCTCGTGGTGCTGCCGCTCGGCTTCTTTCCGACGCTCGCCGACTCGGTGGCCGAGGCCATCGGTATCGCGTCCGGCGTCAGCCTGGTGCTCTTCCTCGGCATCGTCTTCCTGTTGCTCGTGTGCGTGCACCTGAGCTGGGAGGTCAGCCGCCTTGAGGAAGAGACCCGGACCCTTGCCGAAGACGTCGCGCTGATTCGCGCCGAGCGTGCCGAGCGGGAGCGCCTCAATGATCAACGGTAAGCGCGTCCTCATCATCATCCCGGCGTGGAACGAGTCGGGCTCGATCGCCGATGTCGTCGCGGAGGTCAAGGGCGAGCTGCCCGGGGTGTCCGTGATCGTGGTCGACGACGGCTCCACCGACGACACCTCGGCGCGGGCCGCGTCCGCCGGCGCGATCGTCGCGCGGCTGCCGTACAACCTGGGCGTCGGTGGCGCCATGCGGACCGGCTACCGGTATGCCCGGGACCACGGTTTCGACGTGGCCATCCAGGTGGACGCCGACGGTCAGCACGACCCGCGGTACATCCCGAAGCTCGTGGACGCGCTCGACGATCACGACCTCGTCATCGGCGCCCGGTTCGCCGGTGAGGGTGGATATACGGTCAAGGGGCCCCGCAAGTGGGCGATGCGGCTGCTGTCGAGGGTGATCTCCCGGCTGGCCCGCACCCGGCTCACCGACACCACGTCGGGGCACCGCGCGTGCAACCGCCGGCTCATCGAACTGTTCGCCGAGTGGTATCCGGCCGAGTACCTCGGCGACACCATCGAGGTCCTGGTGCGCGTGGCCCGGATGAAGTACAAGATGACCCAGATCCCGGTCGCCATGCGGCCACGGATGGCGGGCACCCCCAGCAACTCACCCGTCAAGGCATCGATCTACCTCGGTCGCGCCGGCATGGTCCTGCTGCTTGCGTTGATCCGCGCCTGACCCCTTCAAGGAGCCCCTCCCTTGACCACCGTCACCTCCGGTAGCACCAACATGACGGTAAGCACGACACGGACCGGACGTTCGCGGGCGCCGCTGGGCTGGGCGGCCGCGTTCGCGCTGGCCTGGCTGCTGCCGTTGGCGACCCATCTGATCCGCGCCGACTTCCTGCTGCCCGTCCTGGTGGTGGCGGGTCTGGCCAGCCTGCAGCGGGGCACGGCCGGATGGTTCGACCGGCTGGTGGTCAGCCTGGCCCAGCTGTTCCCGGCGCTGTGCGTGGCCGGGCTGCTGTTCTCGGTCTGGCCCTGGCACCTGCATCCGGTGGCGGTCGGCGGGTTCGCCCTGACCGTCCTGGTGCTGCTGTCGCTGCTGACGGGCCGCCGACCGGCGCGGCCCGGCCGGTGGCGAGCGCGCGACTGGGTGCTGGCCGTCGGCTTCGGCGGTGGGGCGGCGCTGACCCTGGAGCCGTTCGTGCTGCGCGACCTGGGTGGCCGGCTGGGCGTGCTGATCCCGGGCGAGGACCTGTCCCGGCATTTCCTGCTGTTCGACATGATCGGTCAGGTCGGCGGCTACGCCTTCCTCAACCCGCAGGAGTCACTGCGGTATGCGCCGGCGGATCTCGCCGAGGGGATCCGGAACTACCCGCAGGGCACGCACTTCTCCTTCGCCGTGCTGGACCACTTCATCCGCTCGTCGGACACGGCGGCGGTCGACGGCACGGTCTCGATGGACGTGATGGTCTGGCTCTGCGTGGCCGCCTTCGTGTTCCTCGTCCTGTCCGTGCTGTGGGGTGCGCGCCGGGTCGCCGGTGCCGGCGCGAGCCCGGTCCGGCTGCTGGCCACGGTCGGGCTGATCGCCGCCTGGCTGTACTTCGGCGACCCCGTCTCGGTACTCACCCGCGGATACCCGAACGAGCTGGTCGGCCTCGCCCTCGCGGCGCTGCTGACCGCACTGGTCGCCCGGCCGCTGTCCAGCTACGGCGAGCAGCTCGCCACGGTCGCGCTCCTGCTGGTCGGGATCTCGTTCAGCTACCACCTCTTCCTGCCGTACTCGGTGGTCATGGCCGGCGTCTGGGCCTGGCGCGAACGGCTCTGGCGGCGTCCGGTGGCCTGGCTGGTGGCGGTGCTCATCGCGGCGCCGATGCTGCTGACCCCGCTGCTCAACGCGAAGGCGGCCAGCGGCTACCAGCTCACGCTGCCGGGCACCGCCCAGACCACCGACCGGGTGGCGACGCTGGTGCTCATCGCGCTGGCGCTGTTCTGCCTGGTCCGGCGGGGCGGCCTGCGGGCGCCGGGACGCCGCAACGCGGCCCTGGCGGTCGTGGTCGCGGGCGCGCTGTCGGCGGCCGTCGCCACGTACCAGCTGATCGCCATCGGCCGCACCATCTACTACTTCGAGAAGACCCTGCACCTGGTCATCATCGTGGGGCTGGTCGGTCTCGGCGGGCTGGCCCGCGCGCTGCCGCGCCGCACGGTGCCCGCCTTCGCCGTCGTGCTGCCGTTGGTCGTCGCGATGATCGCCGCGGGTGGCCGGTGGCACGACCGGCCGGCCAGCAACGGGCTGCGGCTGGCGGCCGCGCTCGAGCGGGGCTCGCCCGACGGTGCACGCGATGCGATTCTGATGACCCGAATGTTTCCGGACGGCGGCGGCATGATGAATGTCGACCTCATGAGCTCGCCGTATCGGAATTGGTATGCGTCGACCTATGCGTCCGTGATGCAGCGCAACTACAAGTACGCGCAGGTCTGGTACCTGTGGCAGGACCCGCTGTCGAAGCCGAAGACGCTCGAGACGCTGGAAGCCCTGGTGCGGGACAGTCCGGTACCGATTCGGTTCTTCGTTTTCGACCCGCAGGCCAGCTTCCTCGTCCTGGATCCAGACCACCCGGTCCGGGCGTCGGCCCAGCCTGGCGTCTCCCGGTCAGCATTCGGTGATCCCCAGGCCAAATCGAACATTGATGCGGCCGAGTACCTGGCGACCAAGTACCCCGACAAGGTGCAGATCGTGCACGCCGTTCCACCCAACCGTTGACGTCCGGGAACGGCGAGGACACACCGTCGACATCGCCACCGAATACGTCGCCGCGCACCACCCGAAAATGCAACACCGGCACTCTCGCGCGGTACCGACCGTGGCGCACCGTGGACATCACCACCACCCGCCGCATCGGTACCGCCGAGAAGGCGTCTTCGTGAACATCACGTGCAGAAACGCGTTGCGACACGCTCATTCGCATTGTGGTAGCGTCGGCGCGGTCTGAGCGGTGCTCGCTTCGTCGGTGGCGAGCCACAATCCGCGATACCTCGAGGGGACGATGGTAGGTCAGCACGCTGACGCCGCTGTGGCGAAGCCTTCGGAGCAGGACCCAGCCCGGGCGATCGTGAGCCCGCCGGACGGTGCCACATCAACGGCAACACCCACCGTGCACGACCCCAGTTCCGAGCAGTCGACGGGGACTGCGCCCGCGGTCGCGTCCGAGACCGCCGGCCGGCGGCTCAGCGCGCGGTGGGTCGTCATCGCCGTCATCGTGGGCTACCTGTTGCAGGTCGGCTGGCGGATCTGGTTGTCGCGCAACCTCTACGTGCCGGCCGCCCACGCCGACGAGGACGGCTACCTGGTCGCCGCCCGCGCGCTGGCCGGTGGCGCCGGTGGTGAGACCACCGACAACGAGACGTTCCGGCGCATGGGCTATCCGATGCTCATCTCGCCGGTGTACTGGTTCACCCAGGACACCTTCACGGTGTACCGCAGTGTGCTCGTCATCAACGCCGTGCTCAACGCGCTGGTCTTCCCGTTGCTGTACCTCTACGCCCGGCGGACCCTCCTGCTGTCGCCGCGCACGGCGCTGGGCGGGGCGTTCGTCGCCGCGGCGATGCCGGCGGTGGTGTTCTACTCGCAGTTCGCGCTGACCGACTCCGTGCTCGGCACCATGGTCATCGCCTGGCTCGTGCTGGCCCACACCTGGCTGGCCGGCACCACGGCCCGCCTGCGGGTGCTCGGCGCGCTGGGTGCCGGCGCGGTGGCCGGCCTGCTGTTCGTCACCCACATCCGCGGCACCATGGTGGTGCTGGTGCACGTCCTGCTGGTGCTCGTCGTGCTGGTGCTGCGGCGCAGCCACTGGGCGACCGGCCTCGCCGCGATCGCCGGTGCCGGCGTGGTGATGACGCTCGACCCGATCCTGAAGGCCGCCAGCGCCAACGCGATCGACAGCGCGGGCAACAGCCCGAAGAGCACCACCATCGACGCGGTCACCACGTTGAGCGGCCTGGGCCGGATGCTGGGTACCGCCGACGGCCAGCTCTGGTATCTGTGCGTCGGCACGTTCGGCCTCGGCGCGATCGGCGTCATCACGGCGGTGCTGCCGCTGACCCGGTTGCGGGCACTGCGGGGCGAGCTGGCCGACAGGGCCGCAGGAGCACGCCGGATCATCGTGACCGCGACGCTCTTCACCACCGTGCTCATCGCGCTGTCCAGCTCGGCCGCGCTGCCGCCCAATGACAACCGGATCAACTACTACGCCTACCCGCGCTACATCCACATGCTGTTCCCGCTCTGGCTGCTCATCGGCCTGACCGGGCTGCTGGCGGCCAGGACCCGCCGCCAGGCGCTGGTGCTCGGCGGTTCCGCCGCGGCGCTCACCCTGCTCACCGGTGCGGTCGTGTCGATCCGCACGCGCCTGCACGGCTGGGGCCGGTTCCTCAACTTCGACTCGCCGGAGCTGTCCTTCATGGGCTGGCGGTGGGACCACATCGGGGTCACCCGGCCCACCATCGTCGCGTTGGTCCTGCTGGCCGGGATCGTCCTGCTCATCCAGCGGCCCCGGTGGGGCCTGACGCTGACACTGGCCGGCATGGGGCTGGTGGTCGCGGCCAACATGGTGGTCGCGACGGAGAAGATCAGCGTGCCGATGGAGGTCAACCAGTACCGTCCCGGCACGCCGCTCATCGTCCGCGAAGGGTACGTCCGCGAAGGTGACCGGGTCGCGTTCGCGAAGGAGCAGGTCGTCTGGTTCGTCCAGTACAACCACATGCGCGAGATCTACTGGACTCCGCTGCTCATCTGGGACCAGACGGAGGACCCGACCCCGCCGAGCGACGCGAACGTGGTCATCGCGCCGTACGACCCGCCGGAGAACGTCGACCTGGAGACGTGGGACGGGGCGAAGTACGGCTTCCGGTTGGTGGTGACCGATCCGAACCAGCGATGGGCTGTCTGGCGCAAGAGTTAACGTTTCTTGAACAGATCGCTCTTCCTTGGGGGGTCGACGAGTCGTAGGCTCTGCCGGGCCCCGCAGGCGACGGTGTCGGAACCGTCCGGTAGTCCGAAGAAACAGGAGCAGTCCCCTATGGACACGTTCAGCGCGTTGTGTGGGGGAGCGCACCGGTGACCGCGCCGGTATTCGAGGGGGGCAGGCAAGCGTCTTCCGAATCTCCCGGCCAGGATGGCCGCGGGCATCGGGTGCCGGGCCGGGATCAGTCCGGTCCGGCGTCGGCCGGACGCGGCTGGCTCCGGCGGGTGGCGATCGGACTCGTCGGGGTCGTGGCCGCGTGGGCCGTTCCGGTCGCGACCCATCTGGTCGGGTTCGACGTGCTGTTGCCGGTGCTGGTCTGGGTCGGCACGGCATCGTTGCTGCGGGCCGGCCGGACGTTGATCGACCGGCTGGTGATCGCCTTCGCCGTGCTCAGCGGCGGGGTCAGCCTCGGCGCGCTGCTGTTCTCGGTCTGGCCGTGGGGTCTCGAGCCGGTGCCGGTGGCCGGGTCCGCGCTCACCGTGTTGGTCCTGTTCGCGGCGGTCAGTGGGCGCCGGCCCAGGTTGCCGGGCCGGATCGACCCGTCCGACGTGGTCCTGGCCGGTACGTCGATCCTGGCGGCGGTGCTGCTGCTGCGACCGCTCGCGTCGAGCCCGACCGCCGCGTTGAAGGTGCTCGCGATCGGCGAGGACGCCGCCCGGCACTTCGGCATCTACGACAACATCTACCGCACCGGCGGCCTGCTGGCCTTCCACCAGTCGGAGATGGCGGTGCCGCTCCAGTCGGGCTTCGCCACCTACCCGCAGGGCGCGCATGTGACGTTCGCGCTCGTCAACAACTTCGTGCACTCCAGCTCCAGCTACGGCACGCCGCTCACCCGCCTGCACAACTTCGCGCTGCTGTATGCGCTGAGCCTCGCGCTGAGCATCGCCTGCGTCATGTGGGCCGCCCGGTGGGTGGGCGGGCAGCGGTTGCGCGGCTGGCTCTTCCTGCCCGTGGCCGCCATCGTCACCGGATTCCTGTTCTTCGGCGACGGCATCCCCATCCTCACCCACGGTTTCGTCAGCGAGGTCGCCGTCTTCGGGCCGTTCGCCTTGCTCATCGCGGTGCTGGCCCGACCGTTGAGCGATCCGCGCGAGCAGATCGTGACGGCCGCGGCGCTGCTGTGCGCCGTGTCCATGACCTACTACCTGTTCCTGCTCAGCACGTCGGTGGTCGTGGTGATCTGGGCCGTCGGCTACCGCCGCCAGCTGCTGCGGCACTGGCGCTGGACGCTCGGCGCGATCCTCGTCGGCGGCCCGGTCGCGCTGTTCGCGCCGCTGGTCAACCTGCGCCAGGCAGGCTCGGCCGAGCAGCTGACCCGCGACGGCGGCATCGAGCCGATGAATGTCCTGCTGCTGGCGGGACTGCTGGGCGCCGTCCTGCTCGGGCTGGTCGTGCGCCGGACCGCCCGGCGCAGCCCGGCCTGGCGGATGATGCTGGTCTGGGTGCTGACGAGCGTGACGTACGCCGCGGTGCTCTTCGCGGCCACCAGCGGCAACCGGTACTACTACGAGAAGTCACTGCACGAGCTGCTGGTGGTGCTGCTGGTCGGCGCGGGCGCGGCGGTGGTCCTGGTGGTGGGGGCGATCCGGGCGCCGCAGCGGCGGCCCCGGCGCTGGCTGGCCGGGCTCGTGCCGTCCGCGGCTGCCGCGGCGGCGCTGCTGGTCGGCGCGGTCTTCTTCGCCGGGCCGATGGCCAGCAAGGGGTTCCGGTATCCGCCCAACGGCCGGAGCTGGGGCGAGTCGTACGCCCGCGATCTCAACAACTTCGCCGAGCCGGCGAACGCCATCGTCAGCACCTTTGAGCGGCTGCCGAACAGCGACGGCTACGTGACGGTGCTGTACGTCAACGGTCGGTACGACGCCATGACCACCTACAACGGGACGCTGTGGCTGTCGGTGCTGTACAACAACCATGGCCTAGCCTGGCGGGACACCCTCTGGGTGCTGCCGAAGCCGATCAAGAGCCAGGCGGAGCTGGAGCAGTTCATCCGGGACAGCCCCGACCCGGTGCGGTTCGTCACCAACGCACCGTCGGTGTCACGAGCGGTCGAGCACGTCCGGCAGACCGACCCGGGCATTCGGGTCGAGGTCGTGCCGATCAAGTACCCGTAGCCGTCGCGGTACGCGAAAAGAGCGGCGGTGGGCTTCCCACCGCCGCTCTTCGCGTGTCCTGTCGATGCGTGACTACGTCGATGCGTGACTACTCGGCCGGCTCGTCGTCGGACGACGGGGCCGGGCCCGACGCGTTGTCGGCCGGAGTGCTCGGCGACGCCGGCGGCTGGGGCTTGTCCTCCAGGCCCGCCTCCGGCTCGACGGCCTCGGCCGCCGGCTTGGTGCCGTCCTCCAGGATCGCCGTCAGGGCGAGACCCGTCAGGCGGCGGAACGTGCGGCCCGGGCGGTTCCGGTCGAGGACCGCCACCTCCAGCTGGTTGGCCGCCAGCTTCCGCGGCTGGCCGCCTTCGCCCCCGACGCTGCCCAGACCATCCACGGCCAGCTTCAGCGCCTCAGCGAGCGTCTGGTCGGCCCGGAAGCGGGTCTTCACGGCACCCGAGATGGCGTCCGACTGGCCGCCCATGGTCACCAGGCCCGGCTCGTCCTGGACGGAGCCGTCGTAGGTGATCCGGTACAGCTCGTCGTCCTCGGCCGTGGTGCCCACCTCGGCGACGCAGATCTCGACCTCGAACGGCTTCTGCTGCTCGGTGAAGATCGCGCCCAGGGTGCGCGCGTAGGCGTTGGCGATCTGGCGGCCGGTCACGTCGCGGCGGCCGTACGAGTAGCCGTGCAGGTCGGCCAGGCGGACGCCGGCCGAGCGCAGGTTCTCGAACTCCGGGTAGCGCCCGACGGCCGCGAACCCGATGCGGTCGTAGATCTCGCTGACCTTGTGCAGCGCCGTCGAGAGGTTCTCCGCGACGAAGAGCACGCCGCCCTCGTAGCTGAGCACCACGACACTGCGGCCACGCGCGATGCCCTTGCGGGCGTATTCCGAGCGGTCCCGCATGATCTGCTCGGGCGAGGCGTAGAACTGCATGGCCACGGTGGCGAGTTCTCCTTCGGTCGGATGGGCGGTGGGGTCAGGCGCCGGGGTTCTCGGTGCGCTCGGCGATGATCTGCTCGGCGACGGCCTTGGTCTCCTCGTCGGAGTACCGCCGGGTGCCCTCCGCGGTCGCCGTCATGATCACCGGGAAGATGCCGCGCAGCAGGTCGGGACCGCCGGTCGCGGTGTCGTCGTCGGCCGCGTCGTAGAGCGCCTCGATCGCCAGCTTGACCGCCTCGTCGGTGGTGACGCCCGGACGGTACCGCTTCTTGAGGGAGGACTTGGCGAACAGCGAGCCGGAGCCGATCGAGTCGTAGAAGCGCTCCTCGTAGACGCCGCCGGCGACGTCGAAGCTGAAGATGCGCCCGGCCTGGTCGACCGACTTGGCGTCGAGGTCGAACCCGGCGAACAGCGGCACGACGGCCAGGCCCTGCATGGCGGCGCCGAGGTTGTTGCGCACCATGCTGGCCAGCCGGTTGGCCTTGCCCTCGAGCGAGAGCATGCTGCTCTCGATCTTCTCGTAGTGCTCCAGCTCGACCTGGAACAGCCGCATCATCTCCAGGCCGAAGCCGGCCGTGCCGGCCATGCCGACCAGCGCGTAGGCATCGGCGGCGAACACCTTCTCGATGTCGCGCTGGGCGATGAGGTTGCCCATCGTGGCGCGCCGGTCGCCGCCCATGAGCACGCCGTCGGCGCAGCTGATCGCGACGATCGTGGTGGCGTGGGCGCTCACGTCGGCCGCCATCCCCGGTGGCAGCGGCCGCCGGCCCGGGAGCATCTCGGGGGCCACCTGGCCCAGGAACTCGCTGAACGACGAGGACCCGGCGGCGTGGAACGCGGCAGGCAGGCGCCCGGAGTGGTCAAGACCCGTCGGCAACGCGAGCTCCCTTCGAAACGACATCGGTGATCGACTGTGTGCCAACAATACGCCGCAGTGCGTCGTGCACCCCGGCACGGCGCCACGCTGTGGGCGAAACCGCGGAAACCGCGGCCCGCCCGCCCGGACGACCGGACGAGCGGGCCGCAGCGCAGGACGGCTACTCGCCGCCCTTCTGCACGTATCCGCGGACGAACTCTTCGGCGTTCTCCTCGAGCACGGAGTCGATCTCGTCGAGCAGGTCGTCGACGTCCTCACCCAGCTGCTCGACCCGCTCGGCTGTCTCCGGGTTGACCTCAGGTGCGACGACGTCCTCTTCCTCGCCGCGCCGCGACTTGCCGGATTGGGACTGCCCGCCCGTATCCCTCGTAGCCATACCCTCATCCTCCTCGGGGGGACCACCAAACCAACCGCTGCATCGAACTTACCCGGAAGTGATCGCTTCGAGCAGATCCTTCGCACTCGGGCATTTGTCGAACAGCGCACCGACATGCTTCTTGGTCCCTCGTTCGGGCTCCATCATCGGCACCCGCACCAGGGACTCCCGGCCCACGTCGAAGATGACCGAGTCCCAGCTCGCGGCCACCACCTCGGCGGGGTACTTCGCGAGGCAGCGCCCGCGGAAGTAGGCCCGGGTGTCGTCCGGCGGCTCGACGATCGCGCGCTGGACCTCCTCCTCGGAGAACAGCGTCGCCATCGAGCCGCGCGCGACAAGGCGCTGGTAGAGCCCCTTCTCGGGGCGGACGTCGGAGTACTGCAGGTCGACGAGCTGCAGCTTGTGGGACGACCAGCCGAGCGACTCGCGCTCCCGGTAGCCCTCCAGCAGCCGCAGCTTGGCGACCCAGTCGAGCTCGCCGGCGCACAGCATCGGGTCGCGCCCGAGGCGGTCGAGCACGCTCTCCCAGCGGTCGAGGACGTCGGCGGTGATCTCGTCGACGTCGCCGCCCTGGCGCTGCTCGACGAAGGCGCGGGCCCGCTCGTAGAAGGCCCACTGGATGTCGAGCGCGGTGAGGCGGCGGCCGTCGCGCATGCGGATGAGGTGCTTGAGCGTGGGGTCGTGGCTGACGTGCTTGAGCTCGGTGACCGGGTCGGCGATGCCCAGGTCGGCGGAGAGCACCTTCTCCTCGATCATCGCGAGGATGAGGGAGGTGGCGCCGACCTTCAGGTAGGTCGAGATCTCCGACAGGTTGGCGTCGCCGATGATCACGTGGAGGCGCCGGTACTTGTCGGCGTCGGCGTGCGGCTCGTCACGCGTGTTGATGATGGGGCGCTTGAGCGTGGTCTCCAGGCCGACCTCGACCTCGAAGAAGTCGGCGCGCTGCGAGAGCTGGAAGCCGGGGCCGGAGCCGTCCTGCCCGATGCCGACCCGACCCGCCCCGCACACGATCTGCCGGGTGACGAAGAACGGGGTGAGGTGCATGACGATGTCGGCGAACGGCGTCTGCCGGCGCATCAGGTAGTTCTCGTGGGCGCCGTAGGACGCGCCCTTGTTGTCGGTGTTGTTCTTGTACAGGTGGATCGGCAGCGTGCCGGGGATCGTCGCCGCCCGCCGGGCCGCCTCCGCCATCACCCGCTCGCCGGCCTTGTCCCAGAGCACGACGTCGCGCGGGTTGGTCACCTCGGGCGTGGAGTACTCCGGGTGGGCGTGGTCGACGTAGAGGCGGGCGCCGTTGGTCAGTATCACGTTGGCCAGGCCCAGGTCCTCGTCGGCGAGGGCCTCCGCCGGGTCGTAGAGGGCACCCGAGTAGGTGAACCCGCGTGCGTCGCGCAGCGGGGACTCCTCCTCGTAGTCCCACCGGGCCCGGCCGCCCTTGGTGAGCTCGGGCCGCGCCCCGTAGGCGTTGACCACTTGGGAGGAGGTCACCATCGGGTTGGCCCCCGGCTGGCCGGGCACCGATACGCCGTACTCGACCTCGGTGCCCATCACGCGCCGCACACTCATGTCACAACCCTAGTCGCACGGACCGGCGCTCACCCCACACCGGGCGGGCCAGTTTGCCGGAAGGACCGTTGAAAGGGCGGCGGGCGGTGACCGGATCGGTCGCCGCCCGCCGTCGATGAGCTCGTGTTACAGGTACTGGCCGGTGTTCGTGGCCGTCTCTATCGACCGGCCGGCCTCGGCGCCCTTGCCGCCGGAGACGAGCGTGCGGATGTACACGATCCGCTCGCCCTTCTTGCCGGAGATGCGCGCCCAGTCGTCCGGGTTAGTGGTGTTCGGCAGGTCCTCGTTCTCGCGGAACTCGTCGACGCAGGAGTCGAGCAGGTGCTGCAGGCGCATGCCCTTCTGCCCGTTGCCGAGGAAGTCCTTGATCGCCATCTTCTTGGCCCGGTCCACGATGTTCTGGATCATCGCGCCGGAGTTGAAGTCCTTGAAGTACAGGACCTCCTTGTCACCGTTGGCGTAGGTGACCTCCAGGAACCGGTTCTCCTCGGTCTCGGAGTACATCCGCAGGACGACGGCGTCGATCATGGCGAGGACCGTGGCCTCGGACGATCCGCCGTGCTCGGCGAGGTCGTCCTTGTGCAGCGGCACGGTCTCCAGGATGTACTTCGAGAAGATGTCCTTGGCCGCCTCGGCGTCCGGACGCTCGATCTTGATCTTGACGTCCAACCGGCCCGGGCGCAGGATCGCCGGGTCGATCATGTCCTCGCGGTTCGAGGCGCCGATGACGATGACGTTCTCCAGCCCCTCGACGCCGTCGATCTCGCTCAGCAGCTGCGGCACGATCGTGTTCTCGACGTCGGAGGAGACCCCCGAGCCACGGGTCCGGAACACCGAGTCCATCTCGTCGAAGAACACGATGACCGGCGTGCCCTCGCTGGCCTTCTCACGGGCCCGCTGGAAGATGAGCCGGATGTGCCGCTCGGTCTCGCCGACGTACTTGTTGAGCAGCTCCGGACCCTTGATGTTGAGGAAGTAGCTGGTCTGCCGCTCCTCGCCGCGCTTCTCGGCGATCTTCTTGGCCAGCGAGTTGGCCACCGCCTTGGCGATGAGCGTCTTGCCACACCCGGGCGGGCCGTAGAGCAGAACGCCCTTCGGCGGTCGGAGCAGGTGCTCCCGGAACAGTTCGGCGTGCAGGAAGGGCAGCTCCACGGCGTCGCGGATCTGCTCGATCTGCCGGGAGAGGCCGCCGATGTCGTGGTAGTCGACGTCGGGCACCTCCTCCAGGACGAGTTCCTCGACCTCGCTCTTCGGGATCCGCTCGTAGGCGTACGCCGAGCGGGGCTCGATCATGAGCGAGTCACCGGCGCGCAAGGGCGCGTCGGCGAGGATGTCCGCCAGGTGGACGATCCGTTCCTCGTCGGCGTGCGAGATGACGAGTGCCCGGTCGCCGCCCTCCAGGACCTCCTTCAACATGACGACCTCACCGACCCGCTCGAACCCGAGCGCGTCGACGATGTTGAGGGCGTCGTTGAGCAGGACCTCCTGGCCTCGGCGCAGCTCCTCGGTCTCGATCGCCGGGGAGACTGCCACGCGCAGCTTGCGCCCGCCTGTGAACACGTCGACGGTGCCGTCGTCGTGGCGGGCGAGGAAGACGCCGTAACCGCTCGGCGGCTGTGCCAGGCGGTCCACCTCTTCCTTCAGCGTCACGATCTGGGCCCGGGCCTCCTTGAGGGTGGCCACGAGCCGCTCGTTGTTTTCGGTCAGCCGGGCAATCTGCGCCTGCGCTGCGGCGAGCCGCTCCTCGAGCTGTCGCACGTGTCGAGGCGTCTCCGTCAGCTTGCGCCGCACCAGGGCGAGTTCCTCTTGAAGAAACGCGACCTGCGTGGAGAGATCGTGGGCGTCCTTCTCCCATCGTGCGGCGCGCGTCTCCGCGTCGTCGCTGCGTGCCACGTCCCACCTCCCCGGGGGCTTTGAACGTTGTGCTCTAACACTAACTGCTGATCGCCGGTTCGGGCCCCCTCGAACACGTGCGCCACAGGGTGTTTACAAATCCTGCGGGCTCAACGCCCCTGTGCGGGACCCTTTTCCGACCCTCTGCGGTGTGCGTCACGGGCCCCTGCGCGCCCTGCGGGGTGTCGGGTAGCGTCGTACCCGTGAGCACCGAGACCGCCGAGCAGACCGCCCTCGAAGTGTGGGTTGACCAGGACCTGTGCACCGGCGACGGCCTGTGTGTGCAGTATGCCCCGGAGGTCTTCGAGTTCGACGTCGACGGCCTCGCCTACGTGAAGGGGCTCGACGGCGAACTGCGCCTGGCGCCCGGCAGCCGGGTCGGCGTGCCCGCTCACCTGCGGCTGGAGGTCATCGACGCGGCCAAGGAGTGCCCCGGCGACTGCATCCACGTCCGCCGCGCGACCGACGACGCCCCCGTCGCCGGCCCCGGCGCGGACGACTAGTGGCTACAACATCGGCTTGCCGACGAGCGAGCTGACCAGCCGGGCGAACTCCTCCAGGCGGGCGATCTGGCCCGCCCCGCCGTCGTCCAGCGTCTTGCCGAAGCGCAGCGCGTCGTGCCGGATCACCGAGCCGGCCTCCTCGGCGGCCACGTTCGCCTCGTCGAGCGAGGTCAGCAGCAGGTAGACGTCCACGCTGTCGACCCGGGCCGTGCCGTTCGGGTTGCGGCTGATCCGGCGGCGGCAGCCGACCTCGGTGACCGCCGAGAGCGCCACGACCCGCAGCGACGACGTCATCGAGCCCGGCGGGGCCTCCTCCGGCGGGATGTCCTCGCCGTGCCAGAGGATGAGGCGGGTGCCGTCGCACACGACGACCTCCTGCCACACCCCGTTGACGTCGTTCACGAACCGCTCGAGCGTGAAGCCCAGGACGCTCTGACCTCGCAGTACACCTGCCATCGCGTCCAACGCGATGTCCGGGTCACGCAGGTATGCCCGCGCGGCCGACTCGAGGTCGGGGTAGGGGGACCAGTCGGGGAAGACGGCGGGCAGATCACTGAAGCTCGGCCGGCCCATGCTGGCTCGCCTCCTCGTCTTCCCGGGCGGCCGCGGCGGCCGCCAGCCGCCGTGCCGCATATGCCTCGGCACCCTTGCTCGGCTTGCGCCGGCGGGGTGGCGCGGTCACCCCGGGCGCCAGCTTGCGCGCGCTCACCAGGAACGCCGTGTGCGCGATCATCCGGTGGTCGGGCCGCACCGCCAGGCCCTCGGCGTGCCAGTCCCGCACCAGGCTCTCCCACGCACGGGGCTCGGTGTACCCACCATCCTCGCGTAACGCCTCAACTAATTCCGACAATTGCGGAGTAGTCGCCACGTAGCCGATGAACACTCCGCCGGGCACCAGCGCCCGCGACACCAGCGGCAGCATCTCCCACGGCGTGAGCATGTCAAGGATTATCCGATCAAACCCGGCATCCTCGCAGCCGGCCACGTCACCGACCCGCAGCGTCCACCCGGGGACCGGCCCGCCGAAGAAGGCCTCGACGTTCTTCCGGGCGATCTGGGCGAAATCGTCGCGGATCTCGTACGACGTGACGCTGCCCGACGCGCCGACCGCGCGCAGCAGCGAGCAGGTCAGGGCGCCGGAGCCGGCCCCGGCCTCGAGCACCCGGGCGCCGGGGAAGACGTCGCCCATCGCGACGATCTGCGCGGCGTCCTTCGGGTAGATCACCTGGGCGCCGCGGGGCATCGACAGGACGTAGTCGGACAGCAGCGGGCGCAGGGCGAGGTACTGCGTGCCGCCGCTGGACGTCACCACGCTGCCGTCGGGCGCGCCGATCAGGGCGTCGTGCTCGACGATCCCGCGGTGCGTGTGGAAGCCCTTGCCCGGTTCGAGCACGATCGTGTGCATCCGCCCCTTCGGGTCGGTGAGCTGCACACGGTCGCCGGGTCGGAACGGCCCGCGGCGGGCCTCGCCCGGGGTCGCGGGTGCGTCGATCGTCAGTGGGCTGTCCAGGGTCACGTGTTCTTCCTCCGGGCGGTGGGCCGGCGCGGCTCCACGAGCGAAACGAGATCGGCGCCCCGCAGGACGCCGTGCACATCCTCGCCCGACACCACGAGGTAGTCACCGGCCGGGTCGTCCCGGATGGCCTGGAGCAGGTCAGTGCCCCGCAGATCGCCCTGGAGCACGTGCTGGGGGTCGATCCGCCGGGTGACGTCGCCCACCGGCACCCAGGGCCGCCGCTCGGCCGGCACCGCCCGGGCCGACGCGCCGTGCACGAACCCGATCAGCCCGCCGGCGCCGTCGACGACCGCGACGACCGGCTGGCGCTCCTCGCTCATCGCCGCCAGCCGGGCCGCCTCGGCCAGCGGTGTGGTGGCCGACACGGCGACGACCGGGCGGGCCAGCTCCCGCGCGCTGAACGGCGGCAGGCTGGCCGCCACCCGTCCGTGGCGGATGGCCTGGCCGGCGCCGACCCACAGGGTCACCGCGACGAGGAGCGTGAAGATGACGCCGAAGTACCCCGCGAGGATCCCGCGCTCGAAGAGGATCAGGACCGTCGCGGCGGTGGCCACGGCGACCACGCGGCCGGCCCAGCCCGCGACCCGCCGGCCCAGGTTGGCGTCGCCGCTGAGCTTCCAGACCACGGCCTGCAGCGCGCGGCCGCCGTCGAGCGGCAGGCCGGGCAGGGCGTTGAACACGGCGACGACGATGTTGGACAGCGCCAGCTGGAACGCGAACGTCTCGGCGACGCCCCCCGGCGGCAGCACGAGCGCCGCCGCGGCGGCCAGCAGGCCGATCGCGAGCGACACGGCCGGGCCGGCCAGCGAGATGTACAGCTCGATGCCGGGGCGCGGCGCCTCCCGCTCCATCTCGGTGTACCCGCCGAGCATCTCCAACGTGATCCCGCGCACACCGATCCCGCTGCGCCGGCTGGTCACGGCGTGGCCGAGCTCGTGCAGCAGCACCGAGATCAGCAGGCACACCACGAACCCGAACCCGATCGCGAACCCGGTGCTCAGCGGCAGCTCCCGCCGGACCGTCAGGATCTGGCCATACGTGAGCGTGATCAGCGCCGCGAGCAGCAGCCACGACGGTGCGAGGTTGACGGGGACGCCGGCGATCCGCCCCAGGGGAATCCCGGCGCCGCGCTCCCGCGGCTGAGGGCGGGCGGCCGGCGGCGCCGGTGTGGGTCCCGAGCGGTGTGCGTCCATCGCCAACGATGCTACGGGTTGCTCGGCGCCGGGCGCTGCGCCGAGAGTTTTCGTCGTACCCCTCGCTTAACCTCTTGGGCATGACGGTGCCTGTCAGTACCTCCCTGCCCACCTTGTCGCCGTCGCGTGCCGCCGACTTCAAGACCTGCCCCCTGCTCTACCGGTTCCGCAGCATCGACCGGCTGCCCGAGCGCCCGACCCCCGACCAGGCCCGCGGCACCCTGGTCCACGCGGTGCTGGAGACCCTCTTCGACAGCCCGGCCGGCGAGCGGACCCCCGACCGCGCGGCCGAGCTGGTCGAGCCCCAGTGGCAGCGCCTGCTCGCCGAGCAGGAGGACCTCGCCGAGCTGTTCGACGGCACGCCGCTGACCACCGAGGAGTTCCTGTCCGGCGCCCGCGAGCTGCTCGGCGGCTACTTCGCGGTCGAGGACCCCAACCGCCTGGAGCCGGCCGAGCGGGAGGCCTATGTCCAGGCGGAGGTCGACGGCCGCCTGGTGATCCGCGGCTACATCGACCGCCTCGACGTCTCCCCCGCCGGCGACCTGCGCGTCGTGGACTACAAGACCGGCGGCGCGCCGCGCGAGGCGTTCGAGGCCCGCGCGATGTTCCAGCTGAAGTTCTACGCCCTGGTCCTGTGGCGCACCCGGGGCGTCGTGCCCCGGGTGCTGCGCCTGATGTATCTGCGCGACCGCGAGATCTGCGACTTCTCGCCGGACGCGGACGAGCTGGCCCGCTTCGAGCGCACCCTCCTGGCGCTCTGGCAGGCCATCGACCGGGCCACGACGGACCGCGACTTCCGGGCGCAGCCGAGCCGGCTGTGCGCGTGGTGCGCCCACCAGGCGCTGTGCCCGGCGTATGGCGGCACGCCCCCGCCGTTCCCGGAGGCTCCGGCGCTGCCCCCGGAAGCGGAGGAGGAGCCTCCGGCCGGCCGCGACGAGTAGCGCCCTGCCCCGGGACGAGGCTCGGGCTCGGGCTCGGCACGGGCTCGGGCTCGGCACGGGCTCGGGCTCGGCACGGGCTCGGGCTCGGCACGGGCTCGGGCTCAGCACGGGCTCGGGCTCAGCACGGGCTCGGGCTCAGCACGGGCTCGGGCTCGGCACGGGCTCGGGCTCGGCACGGGCTCGGCACGGGCTCCGGCTCGGCACGGGCGGCTCGAGGCGGGCGGGGCTCGGCTCGGCACGGTTCCTGGCCGCGCCCGTCCGTCGGTGGGCTCGACCCAGGCTTCCGGCCGGCGGCCGACGGCCGCACACGCCGGCTCCACGGACCCGGCCCGCCCCGCGCGAGCAAGCCTGTGCCCGCCCCGAGTCCGGCCGCCGTCATCGCCGCCTCCGTCACCGGAGCGACCATCAATCCGTGGGGCGGGCTTCGCAAAGAGCGCGAAACCGGCAAATGTTCGCAACCGGGGATGCGATGCGGCCGCCGCGCCCGAGCCGCTCCATGATCGAGGGAAACTTCTGGTCGCTATGACAGCCGGATGTTTCCCTCGATCATGGACGCCATCGTGGTCGCCGCGGGGTGGAGGGGTCTCATCCTTGAGCACGAGGTCGATGTCGGGCTCGGCGATGACCTCTGTGCTCATGCAGCGGATACCGTCAGTGTGTGCGCGTGCTGGAGCGGGTCCGTCTCTCGCGGCGGGAGCCGTTCGTCCAGGACGTGCTGCTCGCGCTGCTGCTGATCGTCGTCAGTGACGGGCTCACCACGATCGCCACCACGGCGTTCGGGACCAAGGACCTCGCGCTCCAGCTCATCTTCGACACGATCGGGCTCGCCGTCGTCGCCGTGCGGCGCAGATGGCTCTGGGTCGCCGTCTGGGTCACCGCCGTGCACTCCGTCGTGCCGCTCGTCAGCGGGATGCCGCTGGTCAGCGGCGGGCTCGGGATCATCGTCATGACGTACACCGTGGCCGCCCACCTGTCGCTGCGCGCGGCCCTGGGCGCCTCGGCGCTCATCTGGGTGCCGGGGACCGGGCTGGCCGCGGTGCTCGGGCGGGCCGACGACACGCCGTTCGTGCCGGAGACCCGCATCTTCCTCATCTTCAACGCCATGAGCGCCCTGGTGTGCTTCACGGTCGGGCGGTCGGTCGCGACCCGCCGGGCGTACATCGCCGCGCTCGAGGACCGGGCCCGCACGGCCGAGACCAGCCAGCGGGCGCTCACCGACAAGGCCGTCGCCGAGGAGCGCCGGCGCATCGCGCGGGAGCTGCACGACGTCGTCGCGCACCACGTGAGCGTCATGGGGGTGCTGGCGACCGGGTCGCGGCGGATGCTGTCGCGGGACCCGGCGGCGGCCGACGAGGCCCTGGCGACCATCGAGGAGACGGGGCGGACCGCGTTACGGGAGATGCGGCGGCTGCTGAGCGTCCTGCGCACCGAGGCCGAGCCGGCCGGGGAGCTGGAGCCGCAGCCGGGGCTGGCCGGCGTGGAGGGCCTCGTGGAGCAGATCCGCGAGGCGGGGCTGCCGGCGGTGCTGCGGGTCGAGGGCGACCCGGAGCCGATGGACCCGGGCGTGTCGCTGACGGTGTACCGCATCGTGCAGGAGGCGCTGACGAACGCGCTGAAGCACGCGGGGGCGGCGAGCGTCGAGGTACGGCTGGTGTTCAGCCGCACCGACGTGGTGGTCGAGATCTGCGACACGGGGCGCGGTCCGCAGCTCGGCACCGCGGCCATCGGCCACGGCCTGCTCGGCATGCGGGAGCGGGTCATGCTGTACGGCGGGACGCTGCGCACCGGGCCCCGCCCGGGAGGCGGCTACCGTGTCCACGCGAGGATCCCCCTCGAGAGCGCGTCCGAAAGGCAGTTGGCGAGTTGACCGACGCACGTCCCATCCGGCTGTTGCTCGTCGACGACCAGCCCCTGCTGCGCACCGGATTCCGGATGGTGCTCGGCGGCGAGCCCGACCTCGACATCGTGGCCGAGGCCGGTGACGGCGTCGAGGCGGTCGAGCTGGCCCGCCGGCTGCTGCCCGACGTCGTGCTCATGGACATCCGGATGCCCCGGATGGACGGTGTGGCCGCGACGCGGACCATCGTCGACGCGAAGCTGCCGGTGCGAGTGCTGATCCTCACGACGTTCGACCTGGACGAGTACGTGGTCGGGGCGCTGCGGGCCGGGGCCAGCGGGTTCCTGGCCAAGGACGTGCCGGCCGACGACCTGGTCACGGCGATCCGCACGGTGGCGGCCGGCGAGGCCGTGGTGGCGCCCCGCATCCTCAAGCGGCTGCTCGACAAGTTCGCCGACGCGCTGCCCGACCCCGACGCTCCCCCGCCGCGGGACCTGCGGGTGCTCACCGACCGGGAGCGTGAGGTACTGGTGCAGCTCGCCCGGGGCCTGTCCAACGCCGAGATCGCCAAGGCGCTGTCGGTGAGCGAGACGACCGTGAAGACGCACGTCGGGCATGTGCTGACCAAGCTCGGGCTGCGCGACCGGGTGCAGGCCGTCGTCCTCGCCTACGAGACGGGCCTGGTCCGTCCCGGGTCGTAGTCGCCTCCTCCCCACGGAGGAGCACCACCTAGGGATCAGGGTCCTCCACAGGGAGTAGCCCGGTTTAGCGCCCACGAACGACGGCCAAGGTGCGCCGACCCCGTAGCGTGAGGTGGTCAAGTGGACCACTTTCCGAGGGGGACAAAGAGCGTGACCACGACAGTCACGACCGGGCAGGCGGTCGCCGCCCGCGCGGTGGACGTGTGGAAGGTGTACGGCAGCGGAGAGGCCCAGGTCATCGCGCTGCACGGGGTGAGCGTCGACCTTGAGCGCGGGCACTTCACCGCCATCATGGGCCCGTCGGGCTCCGGCAAGTCGACGTTGATGCACACGCTCGCGGGCCTGGACTCGGTCACCCGCGGTGACGTCTTCATCGGCGACACCAAGCTCACGGGGATGTCGGACGGTGACCTGACCAACCTGCGGCGCACGAAGGTCGGGTTCATCTTCCAGCAGTTCAACCTGCTGCCGACGCTGACGGCCGAGGAGAACATCCTGCTCCCGCTGTCGATCGCGGGCCGCAAGCCGGACAAGGCGTGGTACGACACCGTGATCACCACGGTCGGGCTGCGCGACCGGCTCGGGCACCGGCCCAGCCAGCTCTCCGGCGGCCAGCAGCAGCGCGTCGCGTGCGCGCGGGCCCTGGTGGCGCGGCCGGAGGTCATCTTCGCCGACGAGCCGACGGGCAACCTCGACTCGCGCTCCGGCGCCGAGGTCCTGTCGTTCCTGCGCAACTCGGTGCGGGAGTTCGGCCAGACGATCGTCATGGTGACCCACGACCCCAACGCCGCGTCGTATGCGGACCGGGTCATCTTCCTGGCCGACGGCAAGATCGTGGACGAGCTGCTGGAGCCGACCGCCGACGCGGTGCTCGACAAGCTCAAGGGCCTGGACAAGGCGGGCGAGTAGACGATGCTGCGCGCGACCCTGAAGAGCCTGCTGGCGCGCAAGCTGCGGCTGCTGCTCTCCACGCTCGCCGTCGTGCTGTCCGTGATGTTCGTGTCCGGATCGCTGGTGCTCACGGACACGCTGGGCCGCACGTTCGACAACCTGTTCGCCAACATCTACACCTACACCGACGTCCAGGTCTCGGCGAAGTCGCAGGTGGCACCGCAGGGCGGGGACACCGGCGGCGGAGGCACCAACGCGTTCCCGGCCGCCGTCGTCGACGAGGTCGCCAAGGTCGACGGCGTGTCCAAGGCCACCGGCCAGGTGTTCCTCAACGGCGCCATCCCGGTCGGCCGCAACGGCAAGGTGGTGGCCAACCAGACCGGGCAGCAGTTCGGCGCCAACTGGACCGGCGAGGACGAGCTGGTGACGCTGGCCGAGGGCCGGGCGCCGGCGGCCGACGACGAGGTCGTGATCAACCAGGGCCTGGCGACGACCGCGCGGTACAAGGTCGGCGACTCGATGGACGTCATCACGCGCGACAAGCAGCGCAAGACGTACGAGATCGTCGGCCTCATGCAGTACGCCGGCGGCCGCGCGTCGATGGCGGGCGAGAGCGCGATCTTCTTCACCACCAAGCAGGCCCAGACCTCGATGCTCGGCGCCACCGAGCAGTACAACATCATCGACGTCAAGGCCAAGGACGGCTTCACCGACGAGCAGGTGCGCGACAACATCGCCAAGGACCTCGGCGGCGGGTTCGTGGTGCAGACCGGCAAGCAGCTGTCGGAGGAGTCGAGCAAGGCGATCAAGCAGATCCTCGACTACTTCAACTACGTCCTGCTCGGCTTCGGCGCGGTGGCGCTGCTGGTCGGCGTGTTCCTGATCCTCAACACCTTCTCGATCATCGTCGCGCAGCGCACGCAGGAGCTGGCGCTGCTACGGGCGATGGGCGCGAGCCGCGGGCAGGTGCTGCGCGGGGTGCTGCTGGAGGCGGTGCTCATCGGCGTCGTCGGCTCGCTGTTCGGCTTCCTGGTCGGCCTCGGCCTGGGCGCCCTGGGCGCGTACGCGTTCGTGGGCCTGGCCGACGGCGCGAAGGTGGCCTCGCTCGGCTTCCCGGTCTCCGCGGTCGTCGCGTCGTTCGCGATCGGCATCCTGGTCACCATGGTCGCCGCGGTGATGCCGGCGCTCAAGGCGGCCCGGGTCGCGCCGATCGCGGCGATGCGGGAGTCGGCCACGCCGGACCGGCCGCTGACCAAACTCACGATCGTCGGCGCGGTGGTGACCGCGCTGGCGATCGGTTCCCTGACGTGGGGCCTGACGGGGGCCGGCGACGGGACACTGTGGCTGGTCTTCGGCGGCGTGCTCGCACTGCTCGTCGGCGTCGCGCTGCTCACCCCGGTGATCAGCCGGCCGCTGGTGGCCGCGCTGGGGGCGCTGTTCGCCTGGACGGTGCCGGGCCGGCTGGGCAAGCGCAACTCGGCCCGCAACCCGCGGCGCACGGCGATCACGGCCGGCGCGGTCATGATCGGCATCGCGATCGTCACGGCGATCAGCACGCTGTTCACCTCGCTGTCGACGGCGCTCGGCGACGAGCTGCAGAAGGACCTCCAGGCCGACCTGGTGGTGCTGGGCCAGCAGACGAGCGAGATCCCGCCGACCATCACGCCCGAGCAGGTCGAGCAGATGAAGAAGCTGCCGGGCGCGGCGACGGTGGCGACGTTCACCGCCGACGCGGTGACGGTCAACGGGCAGCAGAACTTCGTCGTGTCGTACGAGGACCCGGCGGCGGTCGTCAAGGTGCTCAAGCTCAAGGCCGACCAGGGGCGCATCGACCAGCTCGGCAGCGGCGAGTTCATGACGGACAAGAAGACCGCCGCGGACCGCAAGTGGAAGCTGGGCGACACGATCACGGTCGCGTTCACCAAGACCGGTGAGAAGACGCTGAAGCTGACCGGCATCACCGGTGAGACGGCGGTCGGCGCCGGGATCGTGGTGTCGTACGACGACGCGCGCACCGGGTTCGCGTTCCCGCAGCCGTGGCAGGCGTTCATCAGCGTCAAGGACGGGGCGTCGGTCGACGACACGAAGGCCGCCGTGGACTCGATCATCAAGGACAATCCCGAGGTCAGCGTCTACACCAAGGACGAGTACGTCGAGAACAACCAGGCGCAGTTCACGGCCATCCTGGCGATCGTCCAGGTGCTGCTGCTCATCGCCCTGGCCATCTCGGTCCTCGGTGTCATCAACACGCTGCTGCTGTCGGTCATCGAGCGCACCCGGGAGCTCGGCATGCTCCGCGCGGTCGGGCTGCGGCGCCGCCAGACGTGGCTGATGGTGACCACCGAGTCGGTGGTGATCACGGTGTTCGGCACGGTGCTCGGCCTCGCCGTCGGGGCCGGGCTGGGCGCGGCGATCGTGACCGCGCTCAAGGACGTCATCGGGTTCGGCGCGGTGACCCTGCCGTGGACCCTGATGGTGGTGTACTTCGTCGCCTCGCTGTTCGTCGGCGCCGTCGCCGGGTTCATCCCGTCGGTTCGCGCCGTGCGGCTCAACGTGCTCAACGCGATCGCGTACGAATAAGCACCGGATAGCACATCGGCGCGACAACAATGGGCCGGTCGGGGTCTCCCCGACCGGCCCTTCGCCTTTTCAGGCCCCATTCTGAGAAGCCTGAGACGCGCGCCATAAGGGTTCCCCCTGAGCCCGTATCCGGGACCCTCCCCCAGCAGAAAACCCGTGGTCGGCTACCCCTGCGGAGGGAGGAGAACGGCTGTCGCCGGCCCCAAGCTGAATGCACACCATTCACCAGGGGGAATCATGACTGCATCGGTTGCGACGCGCACCGAGGTGGCCGCGCGGGCGGTCGACGTCTGGAAGGTCTACGGCACCGGCGAGGCGCAGGTGAATGCGCTCGGCGGCGTCTCGGTGGAGCTGGAGAAGGGGCGCTTCACCGCGATCATGGGCCCGTCCGGCTCGGGCAAGTCGACGCTCATGCACTGCCTCGCGGGCCTCGACGCCGTGTCCCGCGGCAAGGTCTACATCGGCGACACCCAGATCACCGACCTGTCCGACCGTGGCCTGACCAACCTGCGCCGCTCGAAGGTCGGGTTCATCTTCCAGCAGTTCAACCTGCTGCCGACGCTGACGGCCGAGGAGAACATCCTGCTCCCGCTGTCGATCGCGGGCCGCAAGCCGGACAAGGCGTGGTACGACACGGTCATCGACACCGTCGGCCTGCGCGACCGGCTCGGGCACCGGCCCAGCCAGCTCTCCGGCGGCCAGCAGCAGCGCGTCGCGTGCGCCCGCGCGCTCGTCGCCCGGCCCGAGGTCATCTTCGCCGACGAGCCGACGGGAAACCTCGACTCGCGCTCCGGCGCCGAGGTCCTGTCGTTCCTGCGCAACTCGGTCCGCGACTTCGGCCAGACCATCGTGATGGTCACGCACGACCCGAACGCCGCCTCGTATGCCGACCGCGTGGTGTTCCTCGCCGACGGCCACATCGTCGACGAGCTCTACGCGCCGACCGCCGACGCGGTGCTCGACCGGCTCAAGCGGCTCGACAAGGTCGAGGCCTGAGCCATGCTGAGCGCCACGATCAAGAGCCTGCTGTCGCGCAAGCTGCGGCTCACCCTGTCCGCGCTCGCCGTCGTGCTGGGCGTGATGTTCGTGTCCGGCGCGTTCGTGCTCACGGACACGCTGGGCCGCTCCTTCGACAGCCTCTTCAAGTCCGTCTTCGAGGACACCGGCGTCCAGGTGACGGCGAAGCCCAAGGTCGAGACCGGCGAGTTCGACGGCCCGGAGGCCATGTCGGTCATCCCGGCCGCGACGCTCGCCAAGGTCAAGGCCGTGCCCGGCGTGGCCAGCGCGACCGGCATGGCCTCGGCCGACGGCGCGCGGGTGGTCGGCAAGAACGGCAAGGTCGTCACCACGTTCGGCCCGCCGCGCATCGGGCAGAACTGGACCGGCACCTCCGAGCTGCTCCAGCTGCGTGAGGGCCGCGGCCCGGCCGCCGACAACGAGATCGCGGTCAACGCCACCACGGCGAAGGCGGCGGGCATCAAGGTCGGTGACGAGGTCAGCGTCCTGACGCTCCAGCCGGGGACGAAGAAGTTCAAGCTGGTCGGCATCTTCGGGTACAGCGGGAACCGGGACTCGCTCGGGGGAGCCCTGGAGGTCTCGTTCACCACGCCGGTGGCCCAGGAGCTGATGCTCGGCCAGCAGGACGTCTACAGCAGCATCGACGTCAAGGCCGCACCGGGCGTCACCAACGAGCAGCTGCGCGACGACATCAAGGCGGCGCTCGGCGACGGCTTCGTCGCCAAGACCGGCAAGCAGCTGCAGGCCGAGACGGTCGACGGCTTCAAGCAGGGCCTCGGCTTCTTCAACAACATCCTCATCGGCTTCGCCGGTGTGGCGCTGTTCGTCGGCACGTTCCTCATCCTCAACACGTTCTCGATCATCGTCGCCCAGCGCACCCGCGAGCTGGCGCTCATGCGGGCCCTCGGCGGCAGCCGCGGGCAGACGCTCGGCTCGGTGCTCATCGAGGCGATCGCGATCGGGCTCATCGCGTCGGTCCTCGGCCTGGCCGCCGGCATCGGCGTCGGCGTCCTGCTGGCCTGGGTGTTCGGCAACGTGAGCGGCGTGGCCCTGGCCGGCGTCGGCGTGCCGGCCACCGCGGTGATCAGCGCGTTCGTGGTGGGTCTGCTGGTGACGGTGGTGGCGGCGGTACTGCCGGCGCTGCGGGCCAGCCGCATCCCCCCGATCGCGGCGCTGCAGGAGGTGGCGACGCCGGACCGGCCGCTCACCAAGCTCACGGTCAGCGGCGCGCTCGTCGGCGCGGCCGGCGGCACCCTGCTCGGCCTGGGCCTGTCCGGCAACGGCGGCGACAACACGCTCTGGCTGATCCTCGGCGGCGTGCTGGTGTCGTTCATCGGCGTCGCGCTGCTCACCCCGCTGCTGGCCCGCCCGGTGGTGTCGCTGCTCGGCCGGCTGTTCTCCTGGTCGGTGCCGGGCAAGCTGGGCCGGCTCAACTCGGGCCGCAACCCGCGGCGCACCGCGATCACCGCGGCGGCGCTCATGGTCGGCCTGGCCCTCATCACCGGCGTCAACGTCATCCTCAACTCGGCGAAGTCGAGCCTCAGCCAGCAGGCGGACAAGCAGGTCACGGTCGACCTGATCATCTCCGGCGACGGCGACAACACCGGCCCGGCCCGCTTCGACCCGAAGGTGATGGAGGAGGCGGCCAAGCTCCCCGGCGTCTCCAGCGTCGCCAGCGAGTACTGGGAGTACGGCACGGTCAACGGCGAGAACCGCGGCGTCTCGGCCTCGCCGGACATCGCGGCCTACGCCGGGATGTTCAAGCTCACGGCGGCGTCCGGCGAGCTGCGCTGGTCGGGCCCGAACCAGGCGGTCATCGACGTCGACAGCGCCAAGGATCGCAACCTCAAGCTCGGCGACACCGTGGACATGCAGTTCACCCGCGGTGACGTCCACAAGGTGACGATCGTCGGCGTGTACAACAAGAGCGACGTGGCCGGCGGCATGGTCGTCTCCGGCGACGTCGTGAAGGACTTCCGCACCCCGCAGCCCTCCTGGGGCTACGTGCGGGCCGCCGCGGGCGCCTCGGTCGCCGACATCCAGCGCGAGGTCGACCGCCTGCTGGCGGACAACCCGGAGGTCTCGGTGGCCAACCGCGCCGAGTTCGTGGCCGCCCAGTCGGCCCAGTTCGACCAGCTGCTCACGATGATCCAGGTCCTGCTGGCCCTGGCGATCCTCATCGCGGTGCTGGGCATCGTCAACACCCTGGCCCTGTCGGTGCTGGAGCGGACCCGCGAGCTGGGCCTGCTGCGGGCGATCGGCATGCGCCGTGCCCAGACGATGCGCATGGTCACGGTGGAGGCGGTGGTCATCTCGGTCTTCGGCGCGCTGCTGGGCCTGGGCGTGGGCACGGGCCTGGGCGCCGCGGTGGTCCGGGCCCTGCGCGACGAGGGCTTCAGCACGCTGGCCTTCCCGTGGACCCAGATGGCGACGTACCTCGTCCTGGCCGCCCTGGTCGGCGTGATCGCCGCGGTCCTCCCGTCGATCCGCGCCGCGCGGGTCAACGTCCTGCAGGCCATCGCGCACGACTGACCCTCCCCCTGGGGTCGAGCGGCCCCCCGACCGGTGCGGCGGTCGGGGGGCCGCTCGGCGTCCGCCGTCGCGGTCGCTGACGGACAGACGAACACATGAGGTACTGGGAAGATCCTCTCTTGCCATCGGCGGCGATCTCCATCAAAGTAGTGCCCACCGTTCATCGGTATCAATCGATGCGAACCACGCGCGGTGGGCTGCTACCTCAGGAGGAACGCCTTGGCCACCCCCGCGTCCCGCTGGAGACAGCGCCTCTTCACCCTCGCCACCAGCCTCACCGTCACCCTCGCGGCGTCTGTGGCGTGGAGCCTGCCCGCACACGCCGCGAGCGTTGTGTACACCGCGCTCGGCGACTCGTACTCGTCGGGCGTCGGCACCCGCACCTACTACTCGGACGGCACGAACTGCCAGCGCTCCCCGATGGCGTACCCGGTCCTCGTCAAGAGCCAGCTCGCAGCGGCCACGTTCGTCTTCGCCGCCTGCGGTGGAGCGAAGGTCACCGATGTGCTCAACACCCAGCTCGGCAGCCTCTCCGCCACGACGACCCATGTCACCGTGTCGGTGGGCGGCAATGACGCCGGCTTCGGCAACGTCATCGGCAGATGTGCCCTGCCGTGGCCCTACACCTGCTGGGGCGAGATCGACAACGCCAACGCGTACATCACCGGCACGCTGCCCGGCGCGCTGGACAACCTGTACAACCGAATCCGGGCGCTGGCGCCCAAGGCCCGCGTGGTCGTCGTCGGCTACCCCCGCCTGTTCAACGAGAGCGACTGCCAGTCGCTGGCCCGCATCAGCCCCGGAGAGCAGATCGAGCTCAACGACACCGCGGACCTGCTCGCCACCACGATCAAGGGCCGCGCGACGGCACACGGGTTCGCGTTCGTCGACCCCCGGTCGAGCTTCACCGGCCACGCCATCTGCGACGCGACCGAGTGGATCAACGGCATCTCGAACCCGACGTCGGAGTCCTACCACCCCAACCAGGCGGGGCACGCCAGCGGCTACGCGCCCCTGGTGAAGAGCGCACTGCTGGCGACGACGGTCAAGGCCGCCGCGAAGCCCGCATAAATCCGGACCCCGGGACGACGATGCGGCGCCTACTTCGGCAGGCGCCGCATCGCTCCATCAGTGCCCGGATACCCGGGCGGAGATCACCCCGCGTTGTACGCCTTCGGCAGTCGCATGCCGCGCTCCGCCATGATCTGTCGGACCCGGTTCGGGTAGTTCGTGATGATGCCGTCGATGCCCATGTCGATGAGCGCCTCGATCGTGGCGGGGTCGTCGCAGGTCCACGGGACGACCTTCAGGCCCCGGGCGTGCGCCGCCTCCACCATGGCCGGATCGACGTAGAACCGGAAGTTCGGGTCACCGATCTTGCCGTTCTGCGGGAACCCGTACACGGGCGAGAGGGCCGTGACGCCGGGGATCGAGGCGGCCGCCCGCACGAAGTCGCCGCCGAAGTCATCGGCGTCGATGCCACCGAGCCACGGCGAGGCGCCCGGCTTGCCGACCTGCAGGAAGTCGTAGTTCGTCAGCGCCACGAGCGGCCACTTCGGCGCGAGCCGGTGCATCTCCTGCAGCGCACCCCAGTCGAAGGACTGGATGGTGACCTGGTCCTCGATGCCAGAGGCGCGGATCTCCTCGAAGACACGGCGGACGAACAGCTCGCGCGGCGCGGTCTGCTGGGGCGCGCCGGCCTCGACCTTGGTCTCGATGTTGAGCTCGATCTGCTTGGCGTTGTAGCTCTTGACGAGGTCCAGAACGTCCTTGAGCTCGACCATCCGGAAGCCCGTGACCACCTCCTGCTCGGGGAAGTCGGGCAGCCGCTGGTATCCGCAGTCCATCGTCTTGAGCTGGGCCAGCGTCAGATCCTTGATGTACTTGCCGACGTACGGGTACATCGGGTCGCCCGGCGTGAGCGGCGCGGTGTCGCGACACTTCTGGGCGCTGATCTGACGGTCGTGGTTGACCACGACCTTCTCGTCCTTCGTGACGTGCGTGTCCAGCTCCAGCGTGCTGACCCCCAGGCGCATCGCCTTGCCGAACCCTTCGAGCGACTCCTCGGTCGTCATACCGATACCGCCGCGGTGGGCCTGCAGGTCGAAGTGCGTCTTCTGCGGCAACACTCCGGGGTGGCCGGCGGGTGCGGCATGGGCGACTGCTGGCGCGGCGAGCACGGGCACAACAGCCAGGCTCACCAGTACGTGGCGCAGAAACATAGAACCTCAATCGGTCTGGATTCACTGACGTCACGACGCTAAGCGCGCAGCTCAGTACCGTCGTGGCCAGGCCGTGATGAGCCTATGAACGTTGCGGAACGGTTCTCGGGGAGGCGACGCAGCGTGTCCGGGTGGCTGCGACAGCGGGCGGCCGGTCTCCACGGTGACGTGGAGACCGGCCGCCCGCCCTGAGGGTTCAGCTCGAGTGGTCGTCGGAGACTACGGATGGCAGCTCCGAGAAGTAGTCACGAAGCTTGGCGATCTGCCCGTCGCGGAGGCGAAAGATCTGCAGGAGCGACATCGTCGTGCGCCGCCCGTCGGCCTCGTCGAAGGCGACGTCGATCTCGGCGATGAACACGTCGGGATCCGCGGTGTCGTGCAGGACGTAGGCGGACCGTTCCACGTTCATCGTGGCCTGGTAGGTCGGTTGCTGGTGATACGCGCTGGTTCCGGTCCGGATCGCCGCGCGGCCCACCAGGTGCCGCAGCGGATGGCCATCGGGAGCCAACGGCGCTTCGTACACGCCATCCTCGGTGAACATCGCGGCGATCGCGTCCGGGTTCCGGGTGATCGCGCCGGCGTACATGTACCGCTCGAAGACTTCCTGATGCGTCAGAGCCACTCTCCAGTCTAACTGTCAGCGGTCGTCGTCGGGCGCGGAGAGGATGCGGGCCGTGGGGGTGCCGGCCAGTGCGGGTGCCCGGCCGGGGTCGGACCATACCGTGGTGCGCAGGAACGTGCGGAAGGCCTCAGCCGCTTCGACGGTCGCGAAGTCGAGGTCCACGCAGATGTACCGCACGTCGTCGACCGGCCGCAGGACGCGGTACCGCTGGACGCCGGCCCGGTCGCGGGCGTCGGCGAACGAGTCGAACGCGGCCCGCCAGGTCTCGTAGTCGGTGATCGGGTGCTCGATGCGCAGTGTCGTCATGCGCCCGACGGTATGGTCGGGGGTGGCACCTGCCGTATCCCAGACATCTGGGGTTCTACTGTGAGGCTGTGGTCGACGCGGCGGCGCTCGAGCGGATCCGGCGGATCGCGGCCGCCGCGACCCACTCGCGGGCGCTGCGGGAGGCCGTGCTCGCCGAGATCGGCCGGGTCGTGGCCTTCGCCGCCTACGTCTGGCCGCTGACCGACCCCGAGACGTCGGTGGCGACGGACCCGCTGGCCTCGATCCCGCCGGCGCTCATGCCCGACCTGCCGCGGCTCATCCGGCTCAAGTACCTCACCCCGGTCAACCGCTGGACGGGCCTGTCCGGCGCCGCGCACCTGGAGGTGCCCGCGGAGAGCCTGGTGTGGCGCGAGCTGCTGCACGCCCACGCCGTCACCGACGTCGCGTCGGTGGTCTTCCGGGACCGCTACGGCTGCTGGGCGTTCCTGGACCTGTGGCGGTGCGGCGGCGCGTTCACCCGGGCCGAGCTGGCCTTCCTCGACGAGGTCGCGACCGTGCTCACCGAGCACGTGCGCCGCTGCGAGGCCGCGACGTTCGCGACCACGGCCACGGCCCGCGACCCAGCCCCGGTCGTGCTGCTCCTCGACGCGGACCTGCGGGTGCTCGGCCAGACCTCGCCGACCCACGAGTACCTGACGATGTTGTTGCCGCCACCCGCGGACCTGGACCCCGTCCCGGCCGTCGCCTACAACGTCGCCGCACAGCTCGTCGCGGCTGAGGCGGGCGTCGACGAGCAGCCGCCGATGGCCCGCATCCACCTCGCCGGCGGGCGCCGGCTCACCCTGCGGGCAGCCAGGATCGGTCCGGACGCCCAGATCGCCGTCACGGTGGAGGACAGCTCGCCCGCCGAGCGCACGGCGGTGTTCGCCCGCGCCTGCGGCCTCGCGGCGCGCGAGGCCGAGCTGCTGCAGCACCTGACGACGGGCGCGGACACCCGCACGGTCGCCGCCCGCATGTTCCTGAGCGAGAACACGGTCCAGGACCATCTGAAGTCCATCTTCACCAAGACCGGCACCCGCAGCCGCCGGGTGCTGCTGTCCCGCGCGACCGGGACCGCCTGAGCGCTACGACGCGACGAGCTTGCGCAGGTAGTCGACGTCCACGTCGAGCAGGGAGTCGACCAGCGTGACGCCCTCGGGGTCGAGGTCGACCTCGCACGGGACGGCCAGGACCGCGCAGCCCGCCGCCCGGGCGCTCTTCAGGCCGTTCGGGGAGTCCTCCACCGCCACGCACGACGCCGGGTCGGCGCCCACCAGCGCGGCCGCCGTAAGGTAGGGCATCGGGTGGGGCTTGGTCAGGTCGACCTCGTCGCCGGCCACCACCGCGTCGAAGTTGGCCGCGCCGATCGTCAGCAGCGCTACGTCCACCAGGTGGCGGTGGGTGGCCGTGACCAGCGCCAGCGGTACACCTGCCGCTCGAAGATCCGCCAGCAGCTCCTGGGCGCCCGGGCGCCACTGCAGGCCGTCGCGGAAGAGGAACTTCACGCGCTCCTCGAGCCACACCACCGAAGCGTCCGTCTCGGGGCGGCCGGTCGGGAGGCCGAGGTCGGTGTGCAGGATGCGCATCGAGTCGGTCATGTTGGTGCCGACCATCGCCTTGCGGGCCGCTTCGGACAGCTCGCGGCCGTAGTGCGCGGCCAGCTCGGTCAGGCCGACCGACCAGACCTTCTCGCTGTCGACCAGGGTTCCGTCCATGTCGAAGAGCACCGCCTGCAGACCCACACCACGGATCCTGCCAAGGGTCCGCCCGGATCCCCGCACCTTCGTGCGCAAGGTCACGACCGCAGGGACGCTCCGGCCACGTCCCGACCCACGACCTGGCCGCCGACCACCTGGAGGGCGGCGATCAACGGGCGGCGGCGCGCACGGCTTCGTTCACGGCCTCGTTCACGGCTTCCAGGAATCGCGCGGGTGTGAGACTTCCCGGAGGTGTACCCCGGCGCGCCGCCTCGACCACGAGGCGGCGCGCCGTCTCGTTCGCCGGGGTGGGGACGCCGTGCAGCCGGCCCAGGAGCACGATCTCGCCGTTGAGGTAGTCGGCCTCGACGGTGCCGGTGCCGCGGGCCAGGCTCTGCCACGACGAGCCGCCGTCGCGCGGCAGCCGCAGCTGGAGGATGTCGCCGCGGCGCTCGGCGTCCGCCGCGGCCGACACGAACGGGATCCCGGCCGCGCGCAGCACGGCCTCGCCCTCCTCCCGCAGCGGCGCGACCGCGTCCTCGAGCCCGTCGACGTGCCCGCACAGCGCCTCGACGGCGTTGCCGAGGTTCATGAGGAGTTTCCGGTACTTCCACCGCATCACGTCGGGCCTGAGCTCCGAGTGGAAGCCGGCCTTGCGCAGGCCCTCCGACAGGGACGCGGCGGTGTCGTCGACCCCGTGCGGGTAGCGCCCCAGGTCGAGGATGCCCGGCACCGGCGCGCACTGCGCCTCCACCACGCCGGGCGCGAGGTGGGCGGCCGGCAGCATGACGCACACGCTGTACACCCGGGGAAACCGCCGCAATGCGAGGCGCTCGTTGACGACGCCGTTCTGCAGGCAGACGACGGGAACGTCGGCCTGCAGCCGGCGCAGCGCGTCCTCGGTGTCCATGCTCTTCATCGCGAGCACCACGACGTCGCCCGGCCGCCACCCGGCCTCGGCGGGGTCGCCGTAACTTTCCAGGCGGTGCACGCTGTCGCCACCGAGCTCGCGCAGGATGAGCCCGTCGCGGCGGATCGCCGCGAGGTGCGCCCCGCGCGCGACGACGGCGACCTCCTGCCCCGACCCGGCGAGCCGCCCGGCCACCACGCCCCCGAC
>NZ_JAHYSG010000072.1 GCF_022095675.1 Dactylosporangium sp. AC04546
TCTCCGGCCCGCTCGCCGGGCGCGTCGCCATCGTCACCGGTGCGGCCGGCGGGGCGGGGCGGGCCTGCGCGGCCCGGCTGGCCCGCGATGGTGCGCGCGTGGTGATCGCGGACATCGACGGTCGGCGCGCCGCCGCGACTGCGGCCGAGATCAATGCCGCGACTCTGACTTTGGTCAATGTCGCGACTGTGGCCGACATCAATACTGCGGGTGGGGCCGAGGCAAATGCCGCAGCTGCGGCGTTGGTCGATGCCGTCACTGTGGCCGACGTCAATGCCAACGGCGCGGCCGACACGACGGCGGTGGCCCGAATCGGCACCACGGCTGCGACTGGCGGCGCCGGCGAGGCGGTCGCCATCGCGGTCGCCGCCGACGTGAGTGACGAGGCGTCCGTCGTCGCGATGGTGGCCGCCGCCGTCGACGCGTTCGGCGGCCTCGACATCCTCGTCAACAACGCCGCCGCCCTCCAGCCCGAACTGCACCGCCGCGACGGCGACCTGGCCGGCCTCGACCTCGACGTGTGGGAGCGCACGATGGCCGTCAACGCCGGCGGCACGTTCCTCGCGTGCAAGCACGCCGTGCCGGCGATGCGGGCCCGCGGCGGCGGCGCGATCGTGAACGTCGCCTCCGTCTCGGCGCTCGTCGGCGACGACATGCGCGCCGCGTACGGCTCGTCGAAGGCCGCGGTGCTCGCCCTGACCCGTTACGTGGCCACCATGTACGGCCGCGACCGCATCCGCTGCAACGCCGTCACGCCGGGGCTCATCCTCACCGACACCGCGCTCGCCGCGCTCAGTGAGCACCACCTCGACGAGTTCGCCGCCGAGCGGCTGCTGCCCTACGCCGCCGGGCCCGAGGACATCGCCGCGGTCGTGGCGTGGCTGGCCGGCGACGAGTCCCGCTGCATCACCGGCCAGTCCATCGTCGTCGACGCCGGCACGACCGCCCACCGGCCGCTGCACGCGATGCGCAACTGGTCCGACAAAACGCGCGAACACGCATAGGAAGGAGCGTGAACGTGACCGAACAAGCCATCGGCGACGTCCTGCTGCACCTGCGCTGGACCGTCCCGGACGACCGGGTCCCCGGCTTCGAGGCGTGGTACGACCAGGAGCACCTCGCCGACATGGTCGACGTGCCGGGAATCCTTGGCGGGCGCCGCTTCGCCCGCGTCGAGAACGCCTACTCGTCGCCCAGCGAGTTCAACTTCCTCACGCTGTACCAGCTCGCCGGCGACGAGCCGCTGCGCAGCGACGAGTACAACCGGCTGTCCACCGACCCCAGCCCGTGGACGCTCGAGGTGGCCATGGGCCTGGACCTCGGCCGGACCGTGTTCCAGCAGATCCGGCCGGTCGAGCCGGAGCCGAAGCACCCGGCCGGGCCGGCGCTGTTCCACGTGCTCATGCGGGCCGACGCGGCCGTCGAGGACGACTTCACCCGCTGGTACGACGACGAGCACTTCCCGGCGATGCTCGCGGTGCCCGGCGTGCTCGGCGGGCGGCGGTGCCGCGCCGTCGACGACGACGCCGGGTTCGGGGTGCACCCGGCCCAGGCCGACTACCCCTACCTCGCGGTGTACGAGCTGGAGTCGCTCGACGTCGTCGGTACCGCCGAATTCAAGGCCGCCGGAAAGCGGACACCGCTGCGCGAGCAGCTCGGCGACGCGATCGCCGCGCATGTGCAGACGTACCGGCAGGTGTTCCCCGGAAGCGGTGCGTATGAGGGTCGGTGACCTCGACGTCGTCGGCGTGCCCGACGGCATCGGCCACGTCCGGCCGCTCGAGCTGTACCTCGCGGGCGGCAAACGCCCGGAGGAGCTCGGCAAGGGCGGCCGCGACGAGGACTGGGCCGAGCACCGCGACCTGTGCCTGCCCGACGGCCGGCTGGAGATGCCCGTCGGCACGTTCCTCATCCGCACCGGCGACCGCGTGCTGCTGGTCGACGCCGGGTACGGGCCGCAGGCCCCCGCGTCGGTCAGCGGCACCCGGCTGATGGACAACCTGGCGCAGGCCGGCGTCGCCCCGCGGGACGTGACCGACGTCGTGCTCACCCACCTGCACATGGACCACATCGGCTGGTCGGCGGTCGACGGCGTCGCGACGTTCCCGAACGCGGTCTATCGCTGCCATGCGGCCGACTGGCGGTACTTCGTGGAAACCAGCGGGACGCAGGACGCCCGCTATCGCGAGGTCGCCGCCGCCACCCTGGCCCCGATCGCGGACCGGTTCACCACCTGGAGCGGCGACGAGACCCTCGCGCCCGGCGTCGACGCCGTCGTGGCGGCCGGCCACACGCCCGGCTGCACGACCGTGGTGCTCAGCTCGCGCGGTGAGCGCACCGTGCTCATCGGCGACGTCGTGCACCACCCGGTGCAGCTGCTCGACGACGCCTGGGCCCGGGTCGTCGACGTCGACGAGCAGCAGGCGCGCGACACGCAGGTACGCCTCGTCAACGAGTTCATCCGCGACGGCACGCCGGTCGTCGGCGCGCACTTCCCCGGCCTGCGCCCGGGCCGGATCGTGGTCGACGACAGCGGCAGGCGGCGGTGGATCTAGCCATTCTGGACGACTACCAGGGTGTGGCGCTGTCGATGGCCGACTGGTCGTCGCTGCCCGTGCGGCCGACCGTGTTCCGCGAACATCTCGGCGGCCCGGACGACGTCGTCCGCGCACTGCGACCGTTCGACGCGATCGTCGCCATGCGCGAACGCACAGCGCTGCCGGGCGAGGTGTTGCGCGCCTTGCCCCGCCTGCGCCTCATAGCGACAGCCGGCATGGCCAACGCGGCCATCGACCTGCGCGCGGCGGCCGAGCTCGGGATCACCGTGTGCGGCACGACCGGCATGGCCGGCGCGGTCGCCACCGTCGAACACACCTGGGCACTCATCCTCGCCCTGGCGAGACAGATCCCGCGCCACGACGCGCTCGTGCGGGCCGGCGGCTGGCAGGCCGGCCTCGGCACCACGCTGCACGGCCGGACGCTCGGCATCGTGGGCCTGGGCAACATCGGCCGCGGCCTGATCCCGGTCGCGCACGCCCTCGGGATGCGGGTCACCGCGTGGAGCCGGCACCTCGCCGCAGTTCCGGAAGGCGTCGAGGCGCCGGGCCGGGAGGCGTTCTTCGCCGGCGCCGACGTGCTCAGCGTCCACATCAAGCTGGCCCCGTCGACCCGCCAGTACATCGGCGCCGCCGAGCTCGCGCTGCTGAAGCCCTCGGCGCTGCTGGTGAACACCTCCCGCGGCCCGATCGTCGACACCGCGGCCCTCGTGGCGGCACTGCGGGAGGGGCGGCTGGCCGGCGCGGCCCTCGACGTCTTCGACACCGAGCCGCTGCCGCCCGGCGACCCGCTGCGCGACGCGCCGAACGTGGTGCTCTCGCCGCACCTCGGCTACGTCACCCGGGAGTCGTACGCGCAGTACTTCCCGCAGCTCGTCGAGGACGTCGCGGCGTTCCTGGCCGGGCATCCCGTCCGTGTGCTGGAGGAGACGCCATGAACCCGCAGGACGTACCCGAGCCGCCGCTGTCGCCGTGGCGCCCGCCGTCGTACACCGTCGACCGGCACGGCAAGGTGAGCGGCGCCCGGCCCCGCCGCGCCAACAACTGGGGCCGCTGGGGCGCCGCGGACCAGCGCGGTACCGCCAACCTCATCACCGACGACACCGTCCGTGCGGCGGCCGCCGCCGTGCGCACCGGCCGGCGGTACCCCCTGGGACTCCCCATCGGCGGCCCACCCACCGGCGCCGTCCCGCGCGCCATGGTGGTGCGCACGTCCACCACGGCCGACGGGGTGGTCGCGCGGACCGCGGCGCACCCGGCGTACTCCGACGACCTGCTGGTCATGGGCACCCAGACCTACACCCAGCTCGACGGGCTGGCCCACGTCGCCGACCGCGACACCCTCTACAACGGCTACTGGGCCGGGCTCGTCACCGCGGCCGAGGGCGCCCGGCGGCTCGGCATCCACCACCTCATCGACGGCATCGTCGGGCGCGGCGTGCTCGTCGACGTCGCGCGCCACCTCGGCGTGCCCGTGGTGCCGCCCGGCACGGTCATCGGTCCTTCGCTGCTCGACGCCGTCCTCCGCGCCACCGGTACCGCGGTGAACCCGGGCGACGTGCTGCTCGTGCGCACCGGCGTGCTGGGCAGCTGGGACGGCGTGGCCGGCAGCCTCGGCACCTCGCCGCAGGCCGGCCTCGACGTGTCGTGCGTACCGTGGCTGGCCCGCCACGACGTGAGCCTCGTCGGCGCCGACAACTCGGCGGTCGAGGCGCTCGACGCCACCGCCGGCTCGTGGCGCATCCCGCTGCACCTGGCCGCGCTGCGCGACCTCGGGCTGCTGCTGGCCGAGCTGCTGTGCCTGGACGACCTGGCCGAGGCGTGCGCCGAGGACGGCTTGTGGGAGTTCATGTTCGTGGCCCTGCCGCTACCCCTCGTCGGCGGCGTGGGCTCCCCGATCAATCCGCTCGCGATCCGCTGACGACCGCAGCAGATAGCCCGACGCCAGCGCGGTGACCACGGCGGCGGTGGTGAGCAGGATGCGGTACCCGAGCGCCGTGACGAGGCCCGCCCCGACCGCGATCGAGACCGTCTGCGGCACGGTGATCATGGTGCTCGCCGCGGCGTAGACCCGGCCCTGCAGGTCGGCCGGCGTGACCCGCTGGAGCAGGGTGGTGAAGCCGACGACGATCCACGGCAGGCTCACCCCGAACAGCCCGACCCCGCCGAGCACGACCGGCAGCGACGGCGGGGTCTGCAGCAGCGCCCCGAACGCCGCGGTGGCCAGGCCGAGCCCGATGACCCGCCGCTCGCCGAGCCGCCGGACCAGGGGCGCCGCGGTCGGCCCGCCCAGCAGTGCGCCGGCCCCCTGCACGGCGACGAGGACACCCACGAACGCCGGCTGCCGGTGCAGCCCCTGGCCGACCACGGCGAACACGGTCGTCTCGGTGAAGCCGAACACCAGCAGGGCGAGCCCGGTCGCCGCGACCACGTGCCGCAGCGGCGCGGTGCGGCCGACGAACCGCACTCCGGCGAGCATCTCCGCCGACCAGTGGTGCTGCCACGGTTTGGGCCGCGGTTCGCGCAGCCGGAGTTTCAGCAGACACATCACCGGTACCGCGAACGTCACCGCGTCCAGCACCGCCACGAAATGCCCGCCGAGCAGCACGAACAGCCCCGACCCGGCGAGCGGCCCGATGAGGCGCAGCGTCTCCTGGGCGGTCCGCAGGAACCCGTTGGCGTCGGCGAGCTGCTCCGTCGGCACGATCTGGATCAGCAGCGCGGACTGCGCCGCACCGAGCACCGCGTAGGCGAGCCCGTGCAGGCTCATCACGAGGTACACGATCCAGACGTCCTCGGCGCCGTCGACCAGCAACAACAGCAGCACCACGGCCGCGCTGACGAGGTTGGCGGCGACGAGCAGCGGCCGCTTGCTCACCCGGTCGACGAGCAGCCCGGCCAGCGGTGCGAGCAGCGTCGGCGCGGTGAAGAAGAAGAACACGAGCCCGGCCGCGGCGCTGCTGCCGGTGAGCGACTTGACCCAGACCCCCATGGCCAGCCAGAGCGCGGAGTCCCCGAGCAACGAGCACACCTGCCCGCCGAGGTACAACCGCACATCCCGGTTGTCCATCAGGCGGCGCATCGACATCGCCCGAATCTATGTTCTTGACGGTTGAGGCGCTATGCCGCGCGACGGTCCTCCACGTGCACGATCTGAAGCAACCGCCCGTCGAGATCCCGGAAAACGTTGGACGGTGCTACGGCCCGCCTGCTACATTCCTCGCGCCGTGACACTCCCCGAGGAGGTGAGACCCGTGAACGTTGTATCGATGTGGGTGCTCCCCTCGCCGTCACGGGCCGGCCACTGACGTAGGTGTCGCCGGGAGCGCCCCGACAAGGCGATCCCGAAAGGCACCAGCTATGAACCCTGTGGAATTCAGCCACACCGTCCTGATCTCGCGCGTCGCGCCCCGCCAATGGCATGCGCTGGAGGACGACCTCGTGGTCGGCCGCGGCGAGACGTCGACTCGGCCCGATGGGCGGATCTTCGTCAGCATCGACGCCTGGCACGGCGCGGCCTTCGACGCGCTGGTCGAGGCCATGCTCGCGGCCCTGCCGAGGCCGCTGCACACGGTGGTCGACGAGGCCGACCTCGACCTGACCGCTCAGTGGCAGCGAGCCGGCTTCACGACCCGGCGCCGCGAGTGGGAGTACGTCGTGCCGACCGACCCGCACGTCACGGGCCTCGACTCGGCGCTGTCGCCGGGCGTGACGATCCAGGCCTTCGGCAGTGCGCAGGAGGCCCCGCTACGGGCCCTCGACCGCATGATCCGCGACGAGGTCGAGGCCGGCCAGGGATGGCAGGACATGCCGGCCGAGGTGCTGACCACTCCCGTGCTCGATCCGTCGCGGTACGCCGTGGCGGCACTGGCCGGGCAGTATGTGGGTCTGCTGCGGGTCGCGACGGTGACCCGACGGCCGCGGATAGGACTGATCGCCGTCCGGGCCGACCACCAACGCCGCGGCATTGCCCGGGCGCTGCTGGCCCACACACTGGGCGCACTGCACCACATCGGCAGGGAAACGGCCTCGGCCGAGGTGACGGAGTCCAACGTGGCCGCCACGGCGCTGTTCGAGCGCATCGGCGGCCTGCGCGCCGCCAGCAGCCTCGAGCTGGTGCTCCGCTGACCATGGCCAGAACATCAAAGGGCATCGAACTCGAAGGCACCGTCCTGGAGTGCCTGCGCGACGCCACCTTCCGGGTGGAGCTCCAGAACGGCCACAAGGTGCTGGCCCACATCAGCGGAAAGATCCGTAAGAACTACATCAAGATCCTTCCGTACGACCGGGTGCTCGTGGAACTGAGCCCCTACGACCTGACCCGAGGCCGAATCGTCTTCCGCTACCGCAACTAGCGCCGTCTGCACGGTGCGGACACCCGGCCCCGGCCCGGTCGTCCGCACCGTACAGCCCCGCGGTGTGCGATCATGGTGGCATGACGTCCGCCACGGCGGTGGTTCCCGGGCTGCCCGCCGGCGTGCTCGGGCAGCTCGCCCGTTGCGAGCGGGTCCACCTGTGGCCCGGCGCCGTGGCCGCGGCGTTCGCCGGGTGGAAGCAGGCCGTCCATCAGCCGGCGGCGCAGCTGCACCGGGACGCCGTGGGGGCCGGCTGTCTGTGCTGTGACCCACTTGAGCACCGCGACGTGCTGGAGCGCGCGCTCGTCGCCCTCGGCCCACGGGCGCGGCGCGCGCTGCTGGCGCAGGTAACGCCCCTGGACGACCACTTCATACGGCGGACCGTCCACGATCCGCTCACCGCACCGGACCTGGCCTGGTGGCGCCGGCGGGCGTGAGGCCACTGCACTACCGTCAGCCGGGCGCAGGCGTCGGGCCTCGGTCAGAAGGGTCGACTTCGCGGAGGTGGCGGAGTGTAATGCCCTCATGCTGGCCATCCGGGCCGGGCGGCTCTTCGACGGCGTGAGTGCCGCGACTGTCGAGCGGCCCGTCGTGATCGTCGAAGGCGCGCGCATCATCGCCGTGCTGGCCGGGGGCGAGCCTCCTGCCCAGGCCGAGCTCGTCGACCTCGGGGACGCGACACTGCTGCCCGGGCTCGTCGACTCCCACGTCCACCTAGTCTTCGACGCGAGTCCCGATCCCGTCGGTGCCCTGGCCGGCGCGGACGACGAGGCGGTACTGGCGATGATGCGCACAGCGGCGGAGCGTGCGCTGTCGGCCGGCATCACCACCGTCCGCGACCTCGGCGACCGCGGCTACCTGGCCGTCCGGCTCCGCGAGGAGACGGCCCGCACCGGCGGCCCGGAGATCCTCGCCGCCGGGCCGCCGATCACGACCGGGCAGGGGCACTGCTGGTTCCTCGGCGGCGCGGCCGCGACCGGGGCCGACGGGGTGCGGGAGGCGGTGCGCGAGCGCGCCGAGCGGGGCGTTGACGTGATCAAGCTGATGGCGACCGGCGGTGAGCTGACCCCGGGGTCGGCCTCGCACCTGGCGCAGTTCGAGGTCGACGAGCTGCGGGCGGCGGTCGACGAGGCGCGGCGGCACGGGCTGCCGACGACGGCGCACGCCCACGGTGCGGGCGGGATCGCCGACGCCGTCGCCGCCGGGGTCGACATGATCGAGCACGGCACGTTCATGACCGTCGACGGGGCCGAGGCCGACGCGGCGATCGTGCGGGACATCGCCGACGCGGGCATCCCGATCGGTGCCACGATCGCGCAGAAGCCCAGGCCGGGCGTCACGCCGCCGCCGCGCATCCTCAAGGCGCTGCCGCTCATCGTCGCGGTGTTCCAGCAGCTCCGCGCGGCGGGCATCCCGCTGGTGTGCAGCAGCGACGCCGGCATCGGGCCGTTGAAGCCCATCGACTCCCTGCCGTACGGCCCGGCGATGATGGCGAAGCACCTGGGCATGGCCCCCGCGGAGGCGCTGCGGTCGGTCACCTCCACGGCCGCGCAGGCGTGCCGGGTCGGCGGCCGGAAGGGCCGCGTCGCGCCCGGCTACGACGCCGACCTGCTCGCCGTCGCGGGCGACCCGCTGGCGGACCTGGCCGCGCTGACCGCGGTGAGCGCCGTGTTCCGCGGCGGCGTGCGGGTCAGATGAGCGCGGCGAGCACGTCGCGGCCCACCAGGTGGGCCGGGCGGGCGGCGTCGAGCGACACCAGCATGCCCCGCAGCCGGTACCACGCGGTCAGCGGCGCGGCCAGCTCGTGGTACCGCCGAAGCCGCTCCCTGATCACGGGCTCGACGTCGTCGGAGCGCCCGCCCGAGGCGCCGCGGTCCAGGCAGCGCTCCACCGCGATCCTCGACCGCTGCACCGCCGAGCTGTGCGACCACGTCACCGGCGGCCACGACGCCGCCGAGCGGCTGTACCGCGCCGAGCGCGAGCAGCTCTTCCTGGTGTCGCTCGGCAACCAGGGCCACTGGTTCCGCTACCACTGGATGCTGCGCGACGTGCTGCGCCGCGAGGCGCGCCAAACAGCACGGGCCGCCGTGTCCGGAGAGGGGTGTCCGCCGGGGCGATATTCCTGTGGGGAATGAATATTCCGGACAGGAATACCGCGCACCGAGACCCCTACCAGGTGTCGACGAACCGGGGCGGCGACGGGGGTGACGGCGGACAGGCCGACAGGGTGGCGGCGATGATCGCGCGGGTGTCGGCCGGGTCGATCACGTCGTCGATCTCGAACAGGCGGGCCGCGTTGAGGGCCTCGACGCGTTCGCGGTACTCCTCCGTCAGGCGGCGGACCGTGCGTTCCCGCTCGGCCGGGTCCTCGATCGCGGCCAACTCCTGGCGCATGCCGAGCCGGACCGCGCCCTCCAGGCCCATCGGGCCGAGGTGGGCGGCCGGCCAGGCGACCGTCAGGACCGGCTCCTTGGTGCTGCCGCCCAGCATCGCCTGCGCGCCGAGGCCGTAGCCGCGGCGCAGCACCACGCCCACGAGCGGCACCCGCAGGCGGGCGCCGGCCACGAGCAGCCGGGACGTGTGCCGCACGAGGGCGGTCTTCTCCGCCTCCGGGCCGACCATCATGCCGGGGGTGTCGACGAGGGAGACGACCGGGAAGCCGTACGCGTCGCACAGCTGGAGGAAGCGCGCGCCCTTGTCGGCCGCGTCGCTGGTGATCGCGCCGGCCGCGTGCCGGGTGTGGTTGGCGATGACGCCGACCGGGCGGCCCTCGATGCGGGCCAGGGCGGTCACCAGCTCCGGCGCGAAGCGCTCGCGGAGGAGGACGACCGAGCCGGTGTCGGCGAGGGTGGTCACGATCGGCCGCACGTCGTACGCGGTGCGCTCCCGCTCCGGCACCATCCCGCGCAGCACCGCCTGGTCGGCCGCCGGGCCGGGCGGCACCGGGCCGGCGAAGAAGCCGAGGAGGCGCTTCGTCACCGCGACCGCCTCGGCCTCGTCGGCGACGGCGACGTCGACCACGCCGTTGCGGGTCTGCACGTCGATCGGGCCGATCTCCTCGGGCGCGAAGGTGCCCAGGCCACCGCCGGCGATCATCGCCGGGCCGGCCATGCCGAGGTTCGCCGTCGCGGTGGCGACGATGAGGTCGGCCGCGCCGGCGATCACCGCGTTGCCGGCGAAGCAGCGGCCGGCGACGACCGCGATCCGGGGTACGACTCCGGAAAGGCGGGCCCACAGCGCGAACGTCCGCACGTCGAGGGCCGACGCGACCGGCACGTCGGTGTCGCCCGGCCGCCCGCCGCCGCCCTCGGCGAAGAAGACGACCGGGATGCGCAGCCGCTCGACCAGGTGCAGCAGCCGGTCGGTCTTCTGGTGCCCGCGCAGCCCCTGGGTGCCGGCGAGGACCGTGGCGTCGTAGGCGAGCACGGCGCACGCGGCGCCGCCGACCCGGGCGGTGCCGGCCACGACCCCGTCGGCCGGGGTGCGGGCCATCAGCTCGGCCAGGTCGCGGCGCTGCTCCTGGGCCGCCACCGTGAGTGCGCCGTACTCCACGAAGCTGCCCTCGTCGACCAGGTCGGCGAGGTTCTCCCGGGCGGTGCGCCCGCCGGCCGCGTGCCGTTTCGCGACCGCCTCGGGCCGCGCGTCGTCACGGGTCCGGGCCTTGCGCGCGGCGAGCTCCTCCATGGACATGCACCCATGGTGCAACATCATGGTGGCGCGTCGGCGGGCCGGTGGTTCATCCTTTCAGGCCGCTGCGCGAGACGCCTTCGATGACGTACCGCTGGGCCAGCACGAACAGCACCAGCGCCGGCACGCTGGCCAGCACCGCCCCGGCCATGACCACCGGAAAGTCGGTGTTGTACGCGCCCTGCAGCAGCCCCAGCCCGGCCGGCAGGGTCAGCCGGTCGGCGCTGAACAGCGTGAAGATCGGCCACAGGAAGTCGTTCCAGTTGCTCAGGAAGGACAGCACGGTCAGCGTGGCGAGGGCCGGGCGGGACAGCGGCAGCACGATGCGGGTGAACACGGTCCACGGCGCGGCGCCGTCGAGCACCGCCGCCTCCTCCAGCTCCCGCGGCAGCGACAGGAAGAACTGGCGTAGGAAGAACACCCCGAACGCGCTCGCCGCACCCGGCACCACGATGACGAGCAGGGTGTCGAGCCAGCCGAGCGTGTCGACGACCAGGAAGTTCGGGATGATGAGCGTGGCCGGTGGCACGAACAGCGTCGCGACGACGACGGCGAACATCAGCCCGCGGCCACGGAAGCGCATCCGTGCGAGGGCGTAGGCGGCCGTCGAGGCGGTGACGAGCACCAGCGCGGCGTGCAGGACGGCGGCGAGCATGCTGTTGACGAACCAGCGCAGCACCGGGTTCTGCGAGCCGGGCTCGAACAGCCGGTGGTAGCCGTAGCCGGAGACCGGGTCGGGCAGCCAGGCGGGCGGGGTGCGTTGGGCGTCGGGGTAGGTCTTCAGCGACGTGAGCACCATCCAGACCACCGGCACGACGAACACCGCCGTCAGCAGCACCAGCAGGGTGTAGCGCACGACTCGGCGGAGGGTCATGTGTCCTCCTGATAGCGGAACAGGCGGAAGTTGGCGAGGCTGACCACGGCCAGCATGAGGGTCAGGACCACGCTCATCGCGGCGGCCCGCCCGGCGTCGTTCTGGCCCAGGCCGAGCGACACGACGTAGGACACCACCGTGCGGGTCTCGGTGCCCGGCGCGCCCTGCGTGATGAGGTACGACTGCCCGAACATGTTGGCCGAGGCGAGGATCGTGGTCGTGAGCACGAACAGCAGCACCGGCCGCAGGCCCGGCAGCGTGACGTTGCGGAAGCGCTGCCACGCCGAGGCGCCGTCGACGGTGGCCGCCTCGTAGAGCTCGGCCGGGATGTCCTGCAGGCCGGCGAGGTAGATGACCGCGTTGAACCCGCAGGTCCACCACACGGTGACGCCGACCAGTGACACCCAGGCCCACGGCGTGGCGGTGAGCCACGGCGTCGTGGTGCCGAGCAGGTGGTTGACGAAGCCGAGGTTCGCGTCGAGCAGGAAGCGCCACAGCAGCCCGACGACGGCGACACCGAGCACGTACGGGGCGAAGTAGACGGCGCGGAAGAAGGTGCGGCCGGGGAACGAGCGGTTGAGCAGCAGCGCCATGGCCAGCGGCAGCGCCACCAGCAGCGGCACGGACGCGACCGTGAAGATCGCGGTGGCCCGCACGCTCTCCCACCAGTCGCCGTAGACGAGCGAGTCGGGGCTGAACAGCTCGGTGTAGTTGTCCAGCCCGACGAACGGCTTGTTCGGCAGCTGGAAGTCCCACTGGTGCAGGCTCAGCCAGACGCCGAGGGCGATGGGCAGGAGCCCGAAGACGCCGAACAGCAGCAGGTAGGGCGCCAGGAAGAGGTACGGGGTGGCCCGCACGGTCCGTCAGCTCCCGTACTTCTTGCGGTTGTCCTCGAGCAGCTTGTCGGCCTTGGCCACGCCGTCGTCCAGGGCCTGCTTCACCGGCTTCTTGCCGAGGATCGCCTCGTTGAACGCGGTGTAGAACAGCGCCGTGACGTCGCCGACGCCCGGCACCGCCGGCGGGAACGCCGCGTCGGGCAGTTCGGCGGCGAGCGTGCCGACCTCCTTGAGCTCGCCGAACTTCGGGTCGTCGAGCACCGACCGGCGGGCCGGCACCTGGCCGCCGGCGGCCCAGTCGAGGGAGTGCTGGCTGAGCCAGTTGATGAAGACCTTGGCCCCGGCGACCTTGTTCGCGTCGGTCTTCTTCTGCTGCACGACGGTGAAGTTGTGCGAGTTGGCCCAGACCGCCTTCTTCGTGCCGATCTGCGGCACGGGCGCGACGCCCCACTGCACGTCGGGGCTCTTCTTGAGGTCGTTGACCTGCCAGATGCCGTTGACGTTGAACGCGTTCTTGCCGCTCTTGAGGGCCAGGTAGTCGGCGTCCTGGCCGACGTTGGCGGGGGAGTGCCCGTCGGCGACGAGCTTGGCCAGCCAGCTGACCGCCTCGACGGCCGGGTCGGAGTTGAAGGCGGCCTTCGTGGCGTCGTCGTTGTAGAGGCTGCCGCCGAACTGGTAGATGAGCGAGTAGCCGGTCATACCGCCGGTGAACTGGAACGGGCTGATCCAGAAGCCCTGGATGCCGGCTCCCTTGAGCGCGGTGAGGGCGGCCTCCATCTCGGCGCGGTCGGCCGGGGGCTTCTGCGGGTCGAGGCCGGCCTGCTTGAACAGGGCCTTGTTGTAGTAGAGGCCGACCGGGTGCATGTCGAGCGGGATGCCGTAGCGCTTGCCGCCGTACATGCCGCCCTTCCACACCGTGGCCGCGAAGTCGGACTCGGTGAGGCCCAGGGCGCCGGCCACGTCGTCGACCGGCTGGATCACCTTGCGGGCGGCGAAGGTGGCGAGCTGGTCCATGTGCATGACGGCGATGTCGGGGCCGTTGCCGCTGGACACCGCGCCGGGCAGCTTGGCGTAGTAGTCCTCCCACTTGTACGTGGCGACGGTGAGGGCGATGTTGGCGTGCTCGGCGTTGAACTGGTCGACGAGCTTCTTGAAGATGTCGCCGTCGCCGCCGGTGAAGCCGTTCCACAGGTTCAGCGAGACCTTCGGGCCGGTGTAGTCCTTGCCGCCGTTGCCTGCGGTGGACGGGCCGGCGTCGTCGTCGCCACAGCCGGCGAGGGCGAGGCCGGCGGCGGCGCCGAGGCCGAGGCCGAGCAGCCGGCGGCGGCTGACGGGGTGCAGGGGTGTCGTCATGGCGGTACTCCTAGTTGGCGGGGGCGAATCGCAGCAGGTTCCAGGAGGCGGCCGGCAGCGCGACCGTGCAGCGGCCGCCGTCGACGACCGGCACGGCCAGGGCCTGCGGCGTGACCCGGTCGGGATCGTCGGCGGTGTTGGCGGCGTCGGGGTCGGCGCCGGCGTCGATGGTCAGGTGCTCGACGCCGCCGAGGCCGGGCAGGCCGCGCAGGTCGACGTCGAGGGCGAGCGGCCGGTCGCCGCGGTTGACGGCGAACACGGCGAGCGTGCCGTGCTCCTCGTCGAGGACGGCGGCGGTGTCGAGCGAGGGCACCGGGCCGTACCGGGCGGTGTCGTGCGCCGGGCCGGTCGGCTCGGTGCGCAGGACGGTGCCGCGGGCGTGGCGGGCGGTGAGGGCGAACGGGTGGAAGATGCTCTGCCTCCAGGCCGGGCCGCCGGTGATCGTGCGGATCGGGGCGATGACGTTGGCGAGCTGGGCCTGGCAGGCGATGCCGACCCGGTCGGCGTGGCGCAGCAGCGTGACGAGGAGGTCGCCGACGACGACGGCGTCGGTGGCCGTGTAGGTGTCCTCGATGAGGGGCGGTGCCTCGGCCCAGTCGCGGTCCAGGTCGGCCTGGAGCCGGGACTGGTACCACACGTTCCACTCGTCGAACGACACTTTGAGCCGGCGCGTGCGGCGCTGCTTGGCCGCGACGTAGTCGGCGGCCGCGACGACCTCGGTGATGAAGGCGTCCATGTCCACGGCGGAGGCCAGGATGCTGGGCCGGTCGCCGTCGGACGGGTCGTAGTAGGTGTGCGCGGAGATGTAGTCGACGTGCTCGTAGGTGTGCTCCAGCACGGTCGCCTCCCAGGCGGCGAACGTGGGCATCCCGCGGTTGGAGCTGCCGCAGGCGACGAGGCTGATCGAGGGGTCGACGAGCTTCATCGCCCGGGCGGTCTCGGCGGCCAGCCGCCCGTACTCGTCGGCCGTCTTGTGCCCGACCTGCCACGGGCCGTCGAGCTCGTTGCCCAGGCACCACAGCCGGATGCCGTAGGGTTCCTCGGCGCCGTGCTTGCGGCGCAGGTCGGCGAGGTGGCTGCCGCCCCGGTGGTTGGCGTACTCCAGCAGGTCGCAGGCCTCCTGCACGCCACGCGTGCCGAGGTTGACGGCCATCATCGGCTCGACGTCGGCGGCACGGGCCCAGCCCATGAACTCGTCGAGCCCGAACGCGTTCGTCTCGATGCTCTTCCAGGCGAGGTCGAGCCGCCGGGGGCGATCGCCCGCCGGGCCGACGCCGTCCTCCCAGCGGTACCCCGAGACGAAGTTGCCGCCCGGGTAGCGCACGACGGTGACGCCGAGCTCCCGGGTCAGCGCCAGGACGTCGCCACGGCGACCGGCGTCGTCGGCCGCCGGATGGCCGGGCTCGAAGACACCGCCGTAGACGCAGCGCCCCATGTGCTCGACGAACGACCCGAACAGCCTGCGGTCCACCTCGCCGATGCGGAACGCGGGGTCGATCACCACCTGTGCTGTGTTCAAACCTGTTGCCTTCCGTGTGAACGTGAGGCAGTTTTACAACGTTGTATGCAACGTTGTAAAGGGCGGGCACCGCGATAGAGTCCGTTCGTTTCCCAACTGCGATCGGGGGAGTGCGTGCGGCACAGGCTCAAGGACGTCGCCGAGCGGGCCGGGGTGTCGGTGAAGACGGTCTCCAATGTCGTCAACGGATACGCCCACGTCAGCCCGGACACCCGCGCGAGGGTCGAGGAGGCCGTCGCCGCGCTCGGCTACCGGCCCAACCTCACCGCGCGCAACCTGCGCCGGGGCCGCACCGGCGTCATCGCGCTGGCGGTGCCCGAGCTCGACCAGCCGTACTTCGCCGAGCTGGCCGGCCATGTGGTCGCCGCCGCCGCCACCCGCGACTGGACGGTGCTCATCGACCAGACCAACGGCGACCCGGAGCGGGAGCGGCTGGTCGCCGAGGGCATCCGCGACCACCTGGTCGACGGGGTCATCTTCAGCCCGCTCGCGCTGACCGGCGCCGACCTGGCCGGCGATGCAGCCGGCGGCGACGGCCGCCCGCCGCTGGTCCTGCTCGGCGAGCGGGTCGAGGGCGCCGCGGCCGACCACGTCGCGATCGACAACGTCGCCGCCGCCCGCGACATGACCGTCCACCTCGCCGCGGCCGCCCGCCGGCGGGTCGCCGCCATCGGCGCCCAGGAGAGCGCGGAGGGCGCCACCGCCCGGCTGCGGCTCGCCGGCTACCGGGCCGGCCTGCGCGACGCCGGCCTGCCGTTCGACCCGGCGCTCGTCGCGCCGGCCCGGGCCTGGCGGCGCACCGACGGCGCCGCGGCCATGCGGGCACTGCTCGCCGTCACGCCGCCGCCCGACGCGGTGTTCTGCGGCAACGACACGCTCGCCCTCGGCGCGCTGCGCGCGCTGCACGAGGCCGGCCTGCGGGTGCCCGACGACGTGGCCGTCGCCGGTTTCGACGACATCGAGGACGGCCGGTTCGCCACGCCGAGCCTCACCACGGTCGCGCCGGACAAGGCCCGCCTCGCCGGCGTGGCCGTCGAACTGCTCGCCGCCCGCCTGTCCGGCGTGGGCTCGGGCCCGCCCCGCGCCGAGACCGTCCCCTACGAGCTGCGCCTGCGCGAGAGCACCGGCGGTTAGCGTACGCTGCCCAGCAGCCGGCGGATCATCGGCGTGAGCATGGCCAGGACCGCGGCGAACAGGATCGCGGCCAGGCCGAGCGCGCCGAAGTACGGCCGCTCGCGGGACGGGTCGTAGAACCCGGCGAGCACCCCCGCCATGGCCGTGCCCAGGGCCACGGACAGGAAGAACAGCGCCACCGTCTGGGTGCGGAACACGGCCGGGGCGACCTTCGTGGCCAGCGACAGCCCGACCGGCGAGAGCAGCAGCTCGGCCACCGTGAACACGAGCAGGATGCCGGCCAGGGCGAGCAGCGGCGCGCTGTTCGGCCCACCACCGGCGAGCGGCAGGAACAGCAGGAACGCCACACCCATGATCGCGGTGCCGGCGGTGAACTTCACCGGCGTCGACGGCTGGCGGTCGCCGAGCCGGGTCCACAGCGCCGCGAAGAGGCCCGAGAGGATGATCACGAAGATCGGGTTGATCGCCTGCACCCAGGAGACCGGCACCTCCCAGCCGAGGACGTGCCGGTCGAGCCGCTGGTCGGAGTAGATCGTGACGACCGTGAACTGCTGCTGGTACAGCGACCAGAACACGGCACTGGCCAGGAACAGCGGCACGAACCCGGCCACCCGCCGCCGCTCTTCGGCCGTGACCCGCCGGCTGAGCAGCAGCAGCGCGAAGTAGCCGACCGCGGCGGCCGCGCTGAGCACGACGACGGCGGTGGCCAGCCGCCCGGCCGGGACGACGACGGCACCGGCCGCGAGCAGCAGGAGGGCGGCGACGGCGATCCCGGCGGCCCGGGGCCAATGGTTCCTCGGCAGCGGATTCGGTACCGCACGGGCCGCGCCGCCCAGCCGCCGCCGGCCGAACGCGTACTGCGTCAGCCCGACCGCCATCCCGATCGCCGCGAGCGCGAAGCCGTAGTGGAACCCGAGCCGCTGCTGGGCCAGCCCGGTCAGCAGCGGGCCGGCCAGCGCCCCGAGGTTGACGCCGAGGTAGAACAGCGAGAACCCGGCGTCGCGGCGCGGGTCGTCCGGCGCGTACAGCGTGCCGACGAGCGAGGTGGCGTTGGCCTTGACGCCGCCGCTGCCGACCGCCACGAGCACCAGCCCGGCGGCGACGCCCGCTCGTCCCGGCAGTACCGCCAACGCCACATGACCGGCCATGACCACGACGGCGCTGGCGAACAGCACCCGCTCCGGCCCGAACAGCCGGTCGGCGGTCCAGGCGCCGAGGATCGTCGACAGGTACACCGCACCGCCGTAGGCACCGACGATGCTGGTGGCGACCGCCTGGTCGATGCCGAGCCCGCCGCGCTCCGCCTCGTAGTAGAGGTAGATGAGCAGGATGCCCTGCATGCCGTAGAAGGAGAACCGTTCCCACAGCTCGACGCCGAAGAGGTTGCCGAGCACGCGTGGCTGGCCGAAGAAGGTCTCCATGACCCTCCCGGCTACCCGGCCGCGCGGCGGCTACTCCCTGGGGTGATCCGCGCGGACGCGCACGTCGCCGACCCAGCCGACGACGACCTGGTTGACCCGGTCGTAGATGCTGCGGGCGCCGACCGAGACGTGCGCGGCGGGCGGCAGGACGGCCGTCAGCCGGCCGTAGAGGCCCTCGCCGGCGGCGATCGCCTCGGCGCGGTTGCGGGTCACCGGGCCGGCCTGCGCGGTGACCCGCACGTAGCTACAGTTGGCCTCGACGGTCCAGCCCCAGACGTCGATCTCGCGGAACTCGAAGGCCGACTGACCGTAGCCGTCCAGGCGCTGGTGGTCGGCGGCCGACATCGCGTGCTCGGCCAGGATCGCGCTGAGCTGGTCGGAGAGCGCACTCATGCAGATGATTGTCGCTCGCACGCAACGTTTCCGGTGTCCCGAACCGTCGGGTCGACGGAAGGGGGCCGTCCATGGCTGATGCCGATCAGGGGTACGTCGACTATGTCTCGGCGCGGCTGCCCGCTCTGCACCGCGCGGCGTATCTGCTCTGCGGCGACGCGCACCTCGCCGACGACGTCGTCCAGCAGACGATCACGGCGCTCTACGTCCACTGGAGCCGGGCCCGCCGCGCCGACAACCTCGACGCCTACGTGCACCGCATGCTCGTGCGCAAGCTCATCGACGAGAAGCGGCTCGGCTGGGCGAAGGTGCGGCTGCTCGGCTGGACACCGGAGCCGCCGCCCGAGCCGCCCTTCGCCGAGGATCTCGCCGACCGTGACGAGATGACGGCGCTGCTCGGCACGCTGCCGAAGGGGCAGCGGACGGTGCTGGTGCTGCGGTACCTCTGCGATCTCTCGCTCGCGGAGACGGCGGCGGTCATGCGGTGCTCGGAAGGCAACGTGAAGGCCCAGGCCAGCCGGGCGCTGGCCGCGGTACGCCAGGCGCTGGGCGTCTTGGAGAGGAGCCGGGAGTGACCACATCGGAGGAGCATCGGGTCGCCACGCTGCTGCGGGCGGCGGCGGTGCCCGGCCCGCGGGTCGACATCGCGCGGGCGATCCGCGACGGGCGCCGCCGGCGCCGTCGCCGGCAGACCGCCGTCGCGGCGACCACGGCCGGGCTGGCGGTGGGCGTGACGGCGCTGGGCGTGCCTTGGCTCGGCGCGGACCGGGCGGTGGACCGGGTGGCGCCGCCGCTGGCCTCGGCACCGGTGTCGGTGGCGGCGCCCGCCGCCCTGTCCTGCGCGGCGGAGCGCCTGCCCATGCCGATCGACGGGCCGGTCGCGGTCGCCCTGAGCGTCGACCCCACCGGCCGCCACGTCCTCGGCGAGATCGGCGGCGGCGAGGAGAACAACCACGTCGTGCTCTGGTCCGCCGGGTCGGCGACCGTGCTGCCGGCGGCGGCGCGGCACCCGGGCGGCGTCAACGCGGCCGGCATGGTCGTCGGCACCGACGGCGCCGGCGCGGGCTGGCTCTGGCGGGGCGGCGGCCTGGTGGCGGTCACCACGCCGGCCGGGTACGACCGCGTCCTGCTGTACGCGATCAACGGCCGGGGCGAGATCGCTGGCACCGCCTGGGGCCCGGGCGAGCGACACCGGGCCGTGGTGTGGACCGCCGAGCACCCGGACCAGTACCAGTTCGCCGCCCCGGAGGGCTCGTCCGCGACCGGCATCACCGACGACGGCACGGTGTTCGGCGAGCTCGGTGCCCGGCCGTACCGGTGGCCGGGCGGGCCCCTCGCGCTGCCGGCGGGCGTCACGACCGGCACGGTCGAGGCGGTGCGCGGGCAGTGGGCGATCGGCACCGTCCCCGGTGAGCAGCACATGATCCTGCCCGTGCGCTGGAACCTCGCCACGGGTGAGGTGAGCCGGTTGCCGTTCGGGTCGGCCGACGCCGTCACCCGGGCCGGGGAGGTGCTCGCCACCGACGGCGCACCGGCGCTGCTGTCCGCCGACGGGTCGGTGCGCCGGCTGCCCGGCCTGCCATCGGGGGGTACCTACCAGGCGACGGGGCTGTCGGACGACGCCCGGACGGTGGTGGGCAGCGTCTTCGAACAGTCGCGATACAGCCCGATCGTCTGGCGCTGCAACTAAGGTCTTCCCTTGTGGATGCGACGTTGTGGGACGCCTCGCCGGGCTGGCTCAACACCGCGAGCTACGGGCTGCCGCCCCGGCGGGCGTTCGAGGCGCTGCAGGCGATGCTCGCCGACTGGCGGGTGGGCCGCACGTCGTGGGAGGGCTGGGACGCCTCGACCGGCCGGGCGCGGGAGGCCTACGCCCGGCTGATCGGCGTCCCGGTGGCCGACGTCTGCGTCGGGGCGCAGGTGTCGCAGCTGCTCGCCCCGGTCGCGACGGCCCTGGCCGGCCGCCGGTTCCTGGTGCCGGACATCGAGTTCACCTCGAACCTGTTCCCGTGGATGGTCGCCGGCTCGGTCCGCACCGCGCCGGCTGCCGGCTTTGCCGACCATGTGGACGCCTCGGTCGACGCGGTCGCGTTCAGTCTGGTCCAGTCGGCGACCGGCGCCGTCGCCGACTACGCCGCGGTGGTGGCCGCCGCCCGCGCCCACGGCGCCCTGGTCATCGTCGACGCCACCCAGGCCTGCGGCTGGCTGCCGTTCGACGGCACGCTCGCCGACGTGGTGGTCACCGGCGGCTACAAGTGGCTGATGACCCCGCGCGGCGCCTCGTTCGCCTACCTGGCCCCGGCGCTGCGCCCGCTGCTGACGCCGTACGCGGCCGGCTGGTACGCGGGCGAGGACGTCCACGCCTCGTACTACGGCCCGCCGCTGCGCCTGGCCGCCGACGCCCGCCGCTTCGACATCTCCCCGTCCTGGCCGGCGTACGTGGGCGCGGCCCCGGCCCTGGAACTGGTCGAGGAGCTGGGCGTGGCGGCGATCGGCGCGCACAACGTCACCCTGGCCAACCGTTTCCTGGCCGGTCTGGGACGCCCGCCGGGCGACAGCGCGATCGTGACCGTCGACGTGCCGGGCGCCGAGGAGCGCCTGGCCCGGGCCGGCATCCGCGCCGCCGTCCGCGCGGGCCGGGTGCGCGCGTCGTTCCACGCCTACACCACGGACGCCGACGTCGACGCGGCCCTGACCGCCCTGACCGGCTGAATGCGGAGTGCCCCTTGCCCGCCCTCGCCGTCGTGGATCTGCACCCGGTGATGTGCCGTGCTCGGTGCGCCGTCACTTGTGTGCCGTGCTGGGCATGCGTTGTCTGTCGGGGAGTCGAACCCCCACGTCCGCCCACGACGCGCCAGAGAAAGGAGCCGAATTACCCGCCGGCTCTCGGGTTCGTGCACGCCTCCACGTCGGCTACCTGCTCCGCTTCCGAGTTCAGTCCAGCAGGTCGGCCTCCCAGTTCGTACGCTGGATGAGGGTGTCGACCTCGCGGAGCTGCCGGGCCAGGTCGTCGGCCTCGGCGCGCAGCTCGGCCACCGGCAACGCCGAGATCATCTTGAGCTCGGAGCGCAGCTGCCGGTATCCGCGCTGGCCGTCCCCAGCCGCGGCACTCGCCGCCGTGGTCACCACGCCATGTCGCAGGCGCAGCACGTCCCGGCGGGCGAGCGCGTCGGTCAGCGTGCCGCCCTCGACCGTGGTCGCGGCATTGGTACGGTTGATTCGCCGGATCAACGACTCCAGCTCGTCGAGCACCGCACCGGTCTCGGCAAGCAACGCCGCCGCGTCCTCGGCGGGTTGCTCCCCTTCCTGATAGCGGGCGCTGCCCGTGATGCGCGCCCGGAGCTGTTCGACCCGGCGCGATGCATCCGCACGCAGCGCAAGCGCCTCCGCAAGCTTCACGGCGAGCAGTATCGCCGAAGATGATCCACACGGCACCCCGGTTTCCCGGGCGTACCGGGGGCTGTGTCAGTCGGTGCCGGTTGGCCCGGGCAGGCGCTCCTGGATGATGCACATCTCGCGGCCGGGGGAGACCGCGACCCGGACCGCGTCGCCGGTGGTGACCTTGCGGCGGCGGCGCCACATGCGGGTGCTGCGCATCGCGGGCAGCCGGCTTCCGTCGGGGAACGCCACCTCGTAGTGGTCGTCGGACAGCACCGCCGCGACCACCCCGCGGTCCTCGACCGAGTTCAGTGCCGCGTGCACGCCGAAGGCGATCAGCTGCTCCCGGGTCAGCGGACGGCCGGCGGCAACCGCGTCGAGGGCCTCCCGCGTCAGCTGCGGGTCCATCGGGCGGCGGCGCCGCGACAGCAGCACCAGCGCGACCCCGGCCAGCACCGGCACCGCAAGCACCGCCATGTGTGGCCACAAGCGCATCGGATCGACCCCTTCCGTCAGCCGGTCACGGTACCCCGTGTGGACTGCTCGGGCGGGGTAGCGAGGTGATCAGCTCAGAAGAGGGCACCGAGCGGGACAACGGGTAACGTCACTTCGCGAATCCCGCCGCCACCTGTCCCATCAGCGTCGCGAACGGCATGTCCAGGGCGGCGTACACGTCGTTCGCCTTGGGATCGGCATTGTCGGCCATGATCTCGACCATGAGGGTGGAGTAGTCCGACACCTCGATCCGCAGGGCGGTCAGGCGGGCCAGACCCGCCTCCCGCTTGTGGAGGCTGAAGGTGCCGCAGGCGTCGACGGCGACCACCGGCTGGTAGCCGTCAGCCTGCGCCGCGATGGCCGGCAACGACGCGCACACCTCGAACGAGAGCCCGGCCAGGATCAGGTGGTCGCGCCCGGTCTCCCGGACCTTCGCCACGAAGGCCTCGTCGTCCCAGGCGTTGACCGTGGACCTGTCGTGGATCTCCAGGTCGCCCAGCGCGGCCCGCAACTCGGGGACGGTGGGTCCCCACATGCTGTCACGCGCCGTGGTCGCCGCGACGATGGGCAGGCCCAGCAACCGCGCGGCCTTCGCCAGCCCGACCACGTTGTGCTTGAGCTCGGCGACGCCGATGTCCCTCACGCCGGTGAACAGGCCGACCTGGTGGTCGAGGAGCAGCACCGCGGTGTTGTCCCTGGTCATCCTGGTGCGCGGCTTCTCAGTCACGCTGGGAGAGCTACCCGCCTTGACCAGGTCGACACCTCGGCTCCCCCGTGTGAGGATGCTGCGGACACGGGGGGCCGACATGGCGCTGACGCTGCCTGACGGGCGCACGCTGGGCTGGGCCGAGTACGGCGACCCGGGCGGCCGATCGTGTTCCTGCACGGCACACCGGGGTCGCGGCTCAGCCGGCCCGACGACGACGCCCTCGGCGGTGTCCGGCTCATCACCCTCGACCGGCCCGGCTACGGCCTGTCCACCCCGGTCCGCCGGCCGAGCCTGCTCGGCGTCGCCGGCGACGTCGCCGCGCTGACCGGCTCGCTGGGCATCGAGCGGTTCGGGGTCGCCGGGTTCTCCGGGGGCGCCCCGTACGCGCTGGCCTGCGGGGCCCGGTTCCCGCAGCGGCTCACCGGCGTGATCGTGGCCGGCGGCACCGGGCCGGCGAGAGAGCTCGGCACCCTCACCCGTTGGGAGTGGCTCCAGGTGCGCGACGTGCGGTGCCGGGTCCTGCTCTGGGCCGGGCGGGACGACCCCGGCCGGGCCGTGCCCGACGCGGCGCTCATGGCCGAGCGCCTGCCCGACGCCGAGGTCACCATCGCCGGGGACGCCGCCCACACGCCGTCGCCGGAGCACTGGCGGGCGATGCTCGGCCGGTTCGAGTAGTCCCGAAAAGGTGCCAGGGCGTCGGCAGCACGACGGCGCCGGCGTGATCAAGCGGCTACGGTCTCCGGCATGAACCCGTCAGGAGCACCCGTGCGGCGGTTCGGCGCCGGCCACGGCGTCGTGCTGGCGCTGTCCGTCGCCGTCGTGACGGCGGTGGCGGTGCTCCTCGCCCAGTTCGTCGCCGTCGTGCCCGGCGACCGGGCGTACGCGGCGGCCGGCATCCCCGCCACCGGGCCGATGCTGCCGCCTGGCGAGAACCCGCTGTACGCCATCCAGGAGGTCCTGGAGAAGCAGTCGGCGGCGCTCCTGCGCGGCGACCGGGCCGGCTACCTGCGGGCGATCCCCGCCACGCAGGGCGAGCTGCGGGCACAGGCCACGGCGCGGTTCACCACGCTCACCGCCCTGCGGGTGCGCAAGTGGACGATGACGACCATCGGCATCCCGGGGCGGGTCGACGACATCTGGAAGCTCTCGGTCGACATCTCGTACTGCTTCGACCGCGACGACTGCGCGCCGCTCGACGCCCGCGTCGAGACCCGCTGGGCGGTCCCCGACGGGCGGCTGCAGCTGGTCGCCTACGAGGGCTCCGACCGGCCGTGGGACGACGGTACCGCGCTCGTCGTGAAGGACGGCGCCCGCGTCACGGTGGCCAGCGCGGACGCCGACCCGGCGATCCTGGACCGGGTCCTGCGGGCGGCCGAGGCCGCGGCGGTGACCAACGACCGGTTCGCCACCACGCTCGGCGGGGCGCCTCAGCGGTACCACGTGTACGTCGCCGGCGACGAGGAGTGGCTGGAGTGGTACGGCGGCGCCTCCGAGAACGCGGCCGCGTTCACGATCCCGCTCGCCCCGGGCGTCAGCGACGTGGTCGTCGACCACGGCACCGTCACCTCCGACGGCTGGGCCACGACCCTGCTCACCCACGAGTTCGCGCACGTCGTGAGCCTCGGCGGCGAGAACCCCCCGTACAGCGCGTGGTGGCTGACCGAGGGCATCGCCGAGTACATCGCGAACACCGACGGCTCGGTCCTCGAGGACGACCTGCGCTCCGTGCGCCGGTACCTCGCCGCCAGCAAGTGGGACGGCACGGTGACGCTCGGCCCGCCGCCGTCCGGGACCTCCCTGGCGGACGCGAACGCGCGCTACGGCATCGCCTTCCTGACCGTCCAGTACCTCGCCGACCGGTTCGGCGAGGAGCGGATGCTGGCCTTCTTCACCCAGGTCGTCCGCCGGGACGTCGCGGTTGACGCCGCGTCCAGGAGCGTCTTCGGTACCGCCTGGTCGCCCGTCGCCAAGGATGCCGCGTCCTCGATCCGCGCGGCTGCGCAGGCCTGACCCGGCCGCCCTGTAGGCTCGCCGCTCATGACCGTTGACGTTGCCGAGGCGACGCCTGAAGTGCAGGCCGAGCCGTCGATCCTCTACACCGTGTACCTGTCGAGCGCGGAGGAGCTCATCGAGCACATCCGCGCCGCCGACGTGCTGAACCTGGGCTTCCGCGTCGAGTCCTACCTGGTGACGGCCGAAGTCACGGGCGAGGACGCCCCCGAGTCGACCCAGACCGAGTTCGAGTTCACCCTGTTCGCCGAGCAGCCGGCCCGCGAGGACGACCGCGACTGACCGGGCCCGACGACGAGGAGGCGACCCGCGCCGGCCGCCTCCTCGCCATTCACCGCCGCTGACCAGGCACGCGCCGCCGGCCCAGCGGTCGAGGCCCATCAGTCGGGGAGGGCGGCCGTGAGGTCGATCTCGATGAGCTGGCCGCGGTAGCCCAGCGACGCCACGCCCAGCAGCGTGCTCGCCGTGGTGAAGGCCGGGGCGAGCGCCGAGGCCATCAGCTGGTCCCAGACCGCGGACAGGACCGTGCTGTCGGGGCTGACCACGTAGACGATCGAGCGGACCACGTCCGCCGGGGTCGCGCCGGCGGCGGCCAGGACCGCGAGGCAGTTGGCGATCACCTGGTCGGTCTGTGCGGTGAAGTCGCCCGGGGCGCCGACGACCGTGCCCGCCAGGTCGAGCGGGCACTGGCCGGCCAGGTGGGCCAGGCGGCCGGCCGAGGAGATGGTCACGTGGCTGTAGCCGGACGGCTCGTGGACGTCCGGTGGGTTGAACCTCTCGATCACCCGCCGATTCTGGCCGACCGCGCCGCGACACCGCACCCGAATTGCGGGTAGCGTGCCCCGGTGACCGAGTATCGCGAGCTGGGCGAGGCCGCCTGGGGCTGGGTGCGGGCACGGGTCGGCGACGACGACGGGCCGTGGCTGCGGGAGGAGGGCGCCTCGGCGCCGCCGGACGACCGGGACTCGCTGTACGCGGGAGTGGCCGGGCTCGCGCCGCTGCTCGCCGAGATCGGGCTGGGCCGGGCGCTGACCGGCGACGAGCAGGAGCTGGCCGAGCGGGTCGCCGACCGGCTGGCCACGCGGGCCCGCACGCGGCGGGAGCCGTCGCTGTACGACGGGCTCGCCGGGGACGCGACCGCGCTGCGGCTGCTCGCGCCCGGCCGGGAGGCGGTGGCGCTGCGGCGCATCGCCGAGCTGCGCACCGACCGCGGGTGGGACACCACGCTCGACGGCCTGGGGTACGAGGGGGCGATCACCGACGTCATCCTGGGCACCGCCGGGATCGTGCTCACCGCCGTCTGGGCCGGGGACCCGGAGACCGCCGAGCGCGGGGGAGAGACGCTGCTGCTGTGTGCCGAGGAGACCGAGGGCGGGCTCGACTGGCGGATGTGGCCGGGGTACCGATCCAGCAACCCGAACTTCTCCCACGGTACCGCCGGGGTCGCGTCCGCACTGGCGGTCGCCGGTCACGCCCTCGGGCGGGCGGACTTCGTCGCCGCCGCCGTGCGCGGCGCCGAGCACCTGTTCACCGTGGCCGATCAGACCGGCGGCGGGTTCGTCGTGCCGCACACCCTGCCGTACTCCACCCGGGACGTCGAACCCCTCACCTACACCTGGTGCCATGGCCCCGCCGGCACCTCGCAGCTGTTCGCCGCGCTCGCCCGTGCCGGCGTGCCGGCGGCGGGCGGCCAGGACGTCGCCGACCTGCGCCTGCGCTGCCTGCGCACGGTCCTCGCGGCGGGCGTGCCGGCCCGGCTGCGCCCCGGCTTCTGGGACAACGACGGTCGATGCTGCGGTACCGCCGGCGTCGGCGACGTCCTCCTCGACGCATACCAGGACACCGGCGAGGCGTGGCTGCTCGACGCCGCCCGGCTGATGGGCGACGCCCTCGCCGAGCGCGCGGTCCGCGACGCGGACGGGGCGTGCTGGCGGTTCATCGAGCACCGGCAGGACCCGCCGCTGCTGCCGCCCGGCGCCTCCTGGATGCAGGGCGCGGCCGGCATCGCGGCGTTCCTGCTGCGCCTGGACCGGGTCCTGGAGCAGGGCCCGGAGGCGCCGGTGCCGGACCGGCCCGACCAGTGGTGGTGCGTCCCCGACCGCCTCCGCACCACCCGGGCTCAGGCCTGAGCGTGGAACCCGAGCACGGCCATCGGCTCGCCGGTCGCCTGCTCGTACCGCAGCACGTCCGCGAGCCCGACCCGCCGCCCGTCGCCGAGCCGCCGGTACGTCAGCCGCAGCTGCGCGAGCAGTGCCGGATTCGACACGGCGCGCAGCGTGTCCTCGCGCTCCAGCTCGACCCCGTTCTCGTCGCACCACGCGACGACCTTCGCCCAGAACCGGTCCACGGTCTCCCAGGCCTCCACGGTCCGCGGCCCGCGCAGCGGTAGCAGGTCCTCGACGCCGAGCAGCTCGTCGGCGCCGTGCGAGGCGATGTTCTGCACGTCCTCGAGGAACGACACCGCCACCTGGGGGGCGTCGGCGAGCAGCTCCTCGACCACGGCCAGGACCGCCGCCGCCGGCTTGCCCGGCCGGCGCACCACCTCCGGCGCGATGTCGTCCAGCGGCAGCTCGCCGCCCGCGATCGGGAGCTTGGCGGCCTTCATGAGGCGCTCGACCGGGGTCAGCGGCCGACGCGAGAACAGTCCCATGGCGATCGATCATGCCATCCCGAAGGCATTGACGGCGGTACCCTCCCATCCCGTATCGTCTGCGGTAACAGTGTTTCGTCTATCGAAACGGAGTTCGGATGGGACGTCGTTTCAGCCGCCGTGGCGTGCTGCTCGCGGCCGGTGGTGCGGTCATCGCCGGGGCGCTTGCCCGGCCCGCACCGGCCAGTGCCGCCTACTCGACCGTCGACACCTACGCGACCACCGTCAACGGCGACGCCGCGGACGTGTACCACCCGCACACCTCCTCGTCGCACCAGCCGTGGCCGGTCGTGCTGCTCCTGCAGGGCGCCGCCGTCGGGCGGGCCAACTACGCCGGCTTCGCGCGCAAGGTCGCCTCCTACGGCTTCGTCGTGGTCGTCCCCGACCACACCCGGGTCCTGTTCGGGGTGCCCGGCCTGTACGCCGACGGTGCCGAGGCGACCTGGACCGTCGCCTGGGCCGCCGCCGAGAACGCCCGCACCGGCTCGCCGTTGCGCGGCCAGATCGACACCGGCACGCTGCTGCTCACCGGCCACTCCTTCGGCGGCGCCGCCGGGCTGGGGCTGTCCACCGGCCTGTCGACGCCCCCGTTCACCGACCTCCCGATCCCCGCGCCGGCCCAGCTCAAGGCGGCCGCGTTCTACGGCACGAACAACGCCGCGCCCGGCACGACGGTCATCCCACCGGTGGCCAACACGATCCCGGTCGCGCTCATCCAGGGCAGCGCCGACGGCGTCGCCAGCCCGGCCAGCGGCCTCGGCACGTACGCGGTGCTGGCCGGCACGCCGAAGCTGTACGTCAGCGTCACCGGCGCCAACCACTACGGCATCACCGACGCGCAGAACCCGGCCGGGGCCCGCCCCGACCTGTCCCCGCAGACCCTCGACCAGGCCACCGGCGTGGAGGTCGTGGCCCGCTGGTCGGCGCTGTGGCTGCGCGCGCAGCTCGGCGACCCGGTCGGCCGGGCCTGGGTCTACGGCGTCGGCGACGCGGTCGACGGCCTCGTGGAGACGCAGTACGACCGCGGCTGAGTTGACCACGGTCGATACCGTGGCGGCATGGACGAGGACTGGTACGACTTCGCCCTGCTCTGGCTGACCGGTATCGCCACACTGGTGGTCCTGTGTGCGTGCACCTTCGATGCGGACTGGATCAACCCGTCCGAGGAGGGCACCGGCCCGTTCGTCACCCCCGGCCGCGTGCACACGTTCCACGTCGTCATCTGGGTGGCGGCCGTCGGCGGCCTGCTCTGCCTGGTCCGCGCCTGGTGGGCCGGCACCGGGCTGCCGCTGGCCGCGGCCGCGCTGCTCGCGGGCATCGTCGTGGTGTTCGCGGTGGCGATCTATTTCCCGCGCCCGCGGGTGGAGCTGCGCGCCGAGGGCTTCGCGACCGACCAGATCGACGTCGCGACCCGCGGCACGCTGACGTTCTGAAACCGCACCGGCGCCGACCTGGTCATCTGCCTGGGCCTCAGCGGCGACTGCGACGCCGGTGCGGCGGGCCCGGCCGACCTGCGCTCACCCGGCCTGACGGTCGCCCCCGACCACCGCGTGAGCGCGACCATGCCGGCCCGCCGCGGCGACTTCCGGATCACCCTGGTCAACCCGGCCCAGGGCACCACCCGCCGGGACATGCTCGTGCACACGTACGTCGAGAGCAGCTGACAACCAGCTCCGCGCGGCTACCGGAACCATTCCCGGGCGGCGGCCGTGCTGGGCAACGCGAGGCACAGCAACGGGTACGCCGCGGCGAGCAGCACCGCCTGCGCAGGCATCGGCCACCACGCCACGGTCGCCGTGGCCACGCCGGCCAGGGCCAGGGCGCCGAGGACCATGGACGCCGTGCGGGCCCACAGGCGGCCCTGCCACAGGCGCCATTAGTCTGCCGGGCATGGGTGCTTCGCAGTGGAGCTGGCAGGTGCCGTACGAGCCGGACATCGCCGCCGCACTGGAGCGCGCCCGGCAGGAGACCTACGACCAGGGCCAGTTCTACCGGCAGCCGCCGAACGAGCAGGCCCGCTCGATGACCGAGGAGGAGTTCGTCGCCGCCGACATCGCGTACATGCGGGCGAGCATGGCTGAGGCCTTCGGCGACGACGTCGGAGAGATCGACGACGCAATGGCCCGCGCATCCTGGCACGCGGCCCACGTCGACGTGCGCGACCCCGACTCGCTGCTGGAGTCGCAGCCGTTCTCCAGGACCCACTCGGTCATCGACATGTCCCCGTCGTCGATCTCACCGGTGCCGGACGACGAGCTCCAGGCCCTGTTCGCCACGCTCCGGCCGACGCCGGACGCGGTGGAGGCGGCCATCGCCGACCGGTCGCTCACCGGGTACGTGCGCGACCACGGCCGGTACGTCGTCACCTACACGGACGGCAGCCCGTCGACGATCGTCTTCGTCGGGCACAGCGGCGACTGAGCCGCCCACCTGAGGACCAACGCAGCCTGTAGATCAGGATGCGAGCAGCATGCACGTTCGCTGCCGGCCGGTTGCACGTGGGGCGCCGCAGGATCTGGGTGTGGGTGGCGGCGAGGACGTGCGCGTGACCGCAACCATTGCGCCGGTGAAGCGAGCCGTCACCCACCCCCCTCCGCCCCGTTTGGGTGGGGCTCAGCGGGTAGTGCCCCGCGATGGACATCCGCCATCGTCGCGTCGAGACCAACGGGATCCGGCTGCATTTCATCACCGGTGGTTCCGGGCCGGTCGTGCTCGGGATGCACGGGTGGCCGGAGTCGCACCGGCAGTACCGGTGCCTCATCGAGCGGCTCGGGGACCGCTACCGGTTCGTCGCGCCCGACCTGCGGGGATGTGGGGACAGCGACAAGCCGCAGAGCGGGTACGAGCCGACCACCATCGCCTCCGACATGCTCGGGCTGCTCGACGCCGAAGGGGTCGAGCACTTCCACATCCTCAGCCACGACCTCGGCGGGCCGCCCGCGCTCGCGCTCGCCTACCTCAGCGGCGGCCGGGCGCTGTCGCTCGCCACCGTCGAGACGCCCTTCTTCGGGCTCGACTACCCCGGCTACGTCGATCCGCAGGTCGCCTACTGGCACCTCGGCATGCACATGAACATGGACATCACCAGGCTCCTGGTGGAGGGGCACGAGGAGGAGTACCTGCGGCACTTCTTCCGCGACTTCGCCTACAACCCGGCCGCAGTGCCGGAGGAGGAGGTCCAGGCGTACGTCGCCGCGATGCGCCAGCCGGGCACCCTGCGCGCCAGCCTGAACCTGTACGGGTACATCCCGCAGATCGCCGCCCAGACCCGGCAGCTGACCGAGCAGCGCCTCTCGGTGCCCATGATGGCCTGGGGCGGCCGGTCGTCGTTCGGCACGCACTGCATCGACAGCGCCAACGCCATCGCCAGCGAGGCCTACGGCGGGGTCATCGAGGAGTGCGGCCACTGGGTCTTCCAGGAGCGCACAAGTTTCATCTGCGACCAGCTAGACCGGTTCTGGGCCGGAAAGGCCTAGGTTCACCGCGACGTCGTGGTGGGTAACGTGCTCGTCCCAGCGGGACAGCACGCGCCGGGCCGCCTCCTCGACCACGGCCCGGTCGAACGAGTCGCCGGCGAACGACCGCACCGACGACATGTCCTCGAAGAACGTGATCGAGGTGAACAGGACGAGATCGCCGTCCGTCGTGCGCAGCAGGCGGGCGCCGCGGAATCCGGGCACCTGCGTCAGGTGCCGGGCGACCTCGGACGCGTAGTGGCGCTGGTACTCGTCCGCCGTCGCGGGCGGGGCCCAGCCCCGCCAGATCCGGGCGATCACAGCGCGCCTGCCACGCGCTCCAGCTGCTCGCGCTGGTCGCGCAGGTCGAGGCCGCCCAGGCGGAGCACAACGTGCCGCGCGCCAGCGGCCGCATACCGGTCGAGTGCCATCCGCACCTCCGCAGCCGTGCCGGTCACCACCGCCTGGATGCGCTCCAGGTCGGACAGGGGCATGCCATAGCTGGCCCGAGCATAGTCGTCGAGGACGCGCCGGCCGGTGGCCACGTCCCGGTCCACGCGCACGGTGACGAACAGCGCCGGGGTCACCGGACGGCCGCCGGCCGCGTCGAGGACCGCCCGCAGGCCGGCGGCGTAGTCGGCCGGGTCCGGCGGATAGGGCAGCCAGCCGTCATACAGCCGGCCCGCCCGGGCGAACGCGCCCGGCGTGAAGCCACCGAGCCAGATCGGCGGGCCGCCCTTGCGGAACGGGCGCGTGGCAGGCGGGAGGTCGTCGAGGCTCAGCAGCTTGCCGTGGAACGAGGAGGCGCCGTCCCACAGCGCCCGCCACAGGGCGACCGTCTCGTCGAGCCGCAGGAATCGCCGCTCCCATGGTACTTCTGACAGGTCGTAGAACGGGCGCCCGAACCGGCCCGGGAAGCCCGCGCCGACGGTGACCACCAGGCGGCCGCCGGACAGCAGGTCGATCGACGCGAGGGACTGCGCCGCCTGGACCGGCCGGCGCAGGAACGGCAGCAGCGCGGCCGTGCCGAGGGCCACCCGCTCCGTCGCCGGGGCGAGCGCGGCGAGCATGGTCAGGGCCTCGATGCGCGGGCTGATGAGCGAGTCGTTGACCCACAGCGAGGCGAAGCCCGCCTGTTCCGCGGCACGGGCGAAGCCGACGAGGTCGCGGGGGTCGTCGCCGGGGACCCACTGGGCCGCGCCGGTCGGCAGCAGTACACCGGAATCCATGGCCGAATCCTCGGCCGGGGCCCGCACCGGCGGCAATTCCGCCAAGGGAATATGGATCCGTGGACTTCCCGACCGCCCTGCGCGAACGCCGGACCAGCCTGCGGCTCAGCCAGCTCGACCTCGCGCTGCGCGCGGGCACGACCCAGCGGCACGTGAGCTTCATCGAGTCGGGGCGGTCGGTGCCCGGGCGCAACATGGTGGTGCGGCTGGCCGAGTCCCTCGACCTGCCGCTGCGGGAGCGCAACGCGCTGCTGCTCGCGGCCGGGTACGCGCCGGCCTACCCCGAGTCCGGGCTCGACGCCGCGGCCCTCGCGCCGGTCCGCGAGGCGATCGGGCACATCCTGCGCGGGCACCTGCCGTACCCGGCGATCGTCGTCGACGGCGGCGGTGCGCTGGTCGCCGCGAATGAGGCGTACGGGCTGCTCATCGAGGGCGCCGCCGCGGAGCTGACCGGGCCGGGGCGCAACGTGTACCGCCTGGCGCTGCACCCGCGGGGCATCGCGCCGCGCATCCGCAACCTCGCCGAGTGGGCCCGGCACATCGTGGCGCGGCTCGACCACCAGCCGCAGCTGCGCGACGAGCTCGCCGCGTACATGCCGGAGCTCGGGCCCGACGACGCCCCGCTGGGCTTCGCCGTCCCGCTGCACCTGGCCTCGTCCCGCGGCGAGCTGCACCTGATGACCACGATCACGACGTTCGCCACGGCCGTCGACGTGACTCTCGCCGAGTTGAAACTGGAGGCGTTCCTGCCCGTCGACGCGGCGACGGCCGCGGCGCTCGCCGGCTACTCGGGGAACATGTAGTCGGTCTGGATCCGCCCGTCGGCGGCGAGGACGAGCAGGTCGATCCCGCCGCCGTGGACCTCCCCGCCGAGCACCGCGTCCCAGCCGATCCGCACGACGCCGTCGAGGCGGATCGCGCCGCCCCGGGCCCGGAAGGTGAACCCCTGGCCGGCGATGAAGTCGTCGTAGCTGCGGCTGACCCGGCGCTCGATCGCGTCGTGGCCCTCGGCCCGCAGCGCCTGGTCCGCGAACCCGAGCCGGTCAGCGGCCTCCCGGATCTCGACCGGCGGGTGCAGCACGTGCGTGGCGTCGTCGGCCCAGAGCCGCTCGATCGCGTCCCGCCGCTTCGCGGGGTCGGGCTCGGTCCAGTGGGCGACGTATCGTTCGGCGAGTTCCTGCGGGTCGATGTCAATCATGCCTGCATCCTCGGATCGGCCCGCGGGCCCGGCAATTCCCTGCACGGAATGCTGATACATTCACGTTCGTGCTGCTGAGACCGAGCGGGCCGGACCGCTCCCTGTCGGCCCAACTGGCCGCTGTCGAACGCAAGCTCGACCTGCTCCTCGCCCACCTCGGCATCGAGGTCCCCGAGCCACCCGGCCCCGCCGGCCTCCTCGATGAGCTCCAGGCCGGCCGCAAGATACAAGCGATCAAGTTGTACCGCGAGGCGACCGGCGCCGGCCTCAAGGAGGCCAAGGACGCCGTGGAGGCCCTGGCCGCCCGCTACGGCCTCGGCCGCTGAGCCGGCCGACCGACGTCCGGCGCCCGCAGTTGTGAAAAACAGACCCCAGACCGGCGAGGGCGGCGATGAGCACCGACGATCGGATCGAACGGGCCAGAGCGGCCTATGAGCGGGCAGTGTTCGGCGGCGATTCCAGCGCGCTGGTCGACGCCGAACGGGGCCTGGACGCGGTCGAGGCCGATGCCGCGTTGGCGCGTGGGTTGATACTGCATGCGCGGTTTCAGAGCGCCCCCGCCGACGCTGGTTCGTTGCCCGCTGAGGACCCCGCTGAACTGCCGTTGTTCGAGCGCGCGCTCGAGCTGTACCGGGCACTGGGGGACACGCGCGGCGAGGCCGAGGCATTGTTCTGGGTCGGTTGCCTCCACCAGTTCATCCGGCGTGACCACGAGACCGCGGTTCCGTACCTCGAGCGCTCCTGCCGACTGGCAGCGCAGACCGGCGACAAGCCGACGCAGTCCGAGGCGCTGCGGCACCTGGGCATCGCGGCGCACGCGGCCGGCCGGCTGGACGAGGCGCGTGAGCGGCTGGACGAGTCGTCCCGGCTGCGCCGGGAGGTCGGGGCCCTGCCGGGCGTGGCCTCCAACATGATCGGGCTGGCCTACATCGCCGCCGCCCAGGACCGCCGCGCGGACGCGTTCGCAACACTCGACGAGGCGGATGCCATCGCACGCGCGCATGGTGCTCACGCCATCGTCCGGCACATCGAACAGGCGAGAACGCAGATCTGAGCGTGCGGCACGCACATCTGCCGCGGCGGGTGCTCTGGCGTGCATCGCCGTGACCCGGTCCTCGCCTACATCGGGGGAATCTGGGACAGGTTCGGGTGAGGTCGTGGGCTGCCCTCGGCCAGGACGTGTGTCGGGGTCGGGTCCCTGGCCACGTCGGCGAGCATGCCCGTGGCCGCCTTCCAGAAGGCCGGGCGGTCCGCTGGTTCGTACCACTTGATGCCCGCCGACCACGGGTCGTACGGGTACGCCTCGTCCGGAGGCGGCATGGCGTCGGCGGACGCCAGGAGGTCCTCGTAGGCGGGGGCGTTCTCGTGGACCACGTGGCGCAGCTGCTGGGCGTTGTCCAGGCCGATGCGCAGGCGGAGCCAGCGGTACCGCGTCCACTGGGCCGGGTTCGCGAAGCGGCGGCTCAGCCGGGCGCCGGCCAGAGCGCCGCGCAGGGCCATCGACGCGATGATCTCGCGGGGCATGAACAGGTTCTCGCCGCCCTCGTCGGGGCGCTGGCGGACCCAGGCGACGCGCCCGCGGTATCCCGGCATCCCCGTCTGCATCGTGTCACGCCAGTTCCGCGCCGTGTCCAGGATGGTCATGACGAAGCCGAACAGGGACCTCGGGACCGTCGTCGACGGGGCGCGGCTGGCCTGCCAGTCCTGGGGCAGCCAGACGTCCTGGTGCGGGAACGCCTCCGGGTGCTCGCCGAGGTTCAGGCCGAACGTCGGCCACGCCGGCAGGAGCGTGTCGAACAGGTGCACCGGGAAGTTCGACGTGATGCCGCCGTCGGAGAACCACAGCTCCTCGGCGCCGGGCGGCGACTGCAGGAGCTTGCCGTCCTCCGTCACGGCGCGGCCCAGGTCGTCCCGGATGGTCGTGGCCGGGGTGCGCCGATAGAGGCGGACCGCCTTGAACAGGCCGGGCAGCGCCATGCTGAGCCGCACGGCGACCACGACCGGCAGATCCCACGGGCCCGGCAGCCGGTGCAGCATCCGACCGCCGGCCGTGACCTGCTCGGTCGCGCACATCGCCGCGACGACCGGCTCGGCGAACACGCCGTCGAGGTCCGCCGGGTCGAAGAACAGCTCCTCGCCGTCGGGGTCGAGCGGGAACACATACGGCCGCTGGCGGGTCAGGTCGGTGGTGACCAGCTGCAGGTTGACCAGGCGGGCCCGCGGCTCGACGCCCCGCTGCTCGCCGCCCGGCGTGAACGACGGGCCGTGCCACAGGTGGCCGAAGCGCAGCACCTGGTCGCGCTCCAGACCGGCCAGCTCGCTGAAGCACCCGCCGAGCCACTCCACCAGGCCCCGCTCGACGTCAGGTTTGGGCGCCCCGGCGAGGAACTCGGCGAGCGAGCGGCGCACCTTGCCCGCCTCCGGCGCGCCCGCCAGCAGGCCGTAGCCGTAGTCGTGCTGCTTGCCGAGATACGCGAGCACGGCGACCAGCACGACGATCGTCATGGCGGTGCTCAGCACGATCCCGACGAGCAGCCCGGCGGTCCAGTTCCACCAGCCGGCCGCGGCCGCCACCACGAGCGCGACGACGACCAGGACGGCCGCGACGGGCCAGAGGGTCCTGGGGGCGGGGCGCTCGAACCGGCTGGAGACGGCCTGGAGGCTGGCCAGCCACTTCGGCCGGTCGGCCGGCACGGTGGGCTTGGCGCGGACGAGGGGCGCGGCGGTCAGCAGCGCGGTCGCCAGCACGAACGCCAGCAGCAGGTCGAGCGGCCCCCACCAGAAGGCGCGGTCCGCGGACGGCCAGGACAGCTGCGTGCCGACCCAACCGGTGAGCAGTACCCCGGCCACGGTGAGCAGGGCGAGCGCGAGCTTGGACTTCCAGCCGAACGCGAGCAGCGCGGTCACCGGCACGGCCCACAGCCGCTGCCGCATCACCGCGACGATGACGGCGAACACCCGCCGGTCCCGTGTCTCCGGCCCGGCCCGGAACAGCTGGGCGAGCCGGTACAGGTCGCCGTTGTCGCGGTCGGTCTGGCTGAGCCAGGCGATGAGGTCGGACAGCCCGGCGAACCCGGACCGCACGTGCCCGGCCCGCCGGTCCTCGTCCGACAGCTTCGAATACCGCGCGTCGGTGACCCGCCCGGGTGCGAGCATCCGCCCGCTGCGCCCGAGCTCCGCGGCCGCGGTCGCCGCCGCCGCGATCGCCCCGGCCGACGCGCCGCCGACGTTGCGGACTCGGTACTGCCGGGCGATCTCGCACACGGCGAGCGGATACACGACGCCGGACGTGGTGCCGCCGCGCATCGCGAGGTCGACGCTGCGGCGCCGGTACTCCTGGCGCTCCGCGTCGGTGTGCCCCGAACCCTCCGGCAGCACCGCGTCGGGCGCGAGCCAGACGGCCGGCCCGGAGCCGCGCAGGGCGAACCGCTCCGGGTCCCCGTATCCGCCGACGTCCATCGGCGGCGGGTCGGTCCAGAGCCACTGCGCGCCCTCGCCGCGCGGGTCGACCTGCTCGAAGCCCTCCGGAAGGTATCCCGGGATCCGCCCGCCGTCGCGGAGCAGTTCCGTGTAGGGCACCGGCTCGGGGCCGAGCAGCCTGCGGAGAACCTCGAGGGCTCGGTCGGAACTCGGCACCGCCACGATGGGCTCCCTTGGTGACCGTCGGCACGTCCGGCGTCAACGTACCGCGTGGGCGTACCGGAGCGACACGCTCGATCGGCTGACGCCACCTCGGCCGCGAAGCACGGACAGCTAGCCCCCTTCGGCGCAGGCGGCCGGGGCGCGGCCGCTCGGTGCGGAGACCGCGACGTCGGCGTGGGCCTCGCTGAAGGTGAGCCGCAGCGCGAGCCAGCCGCACGACCAGTGCAGCGTCGTCAGCGAGGCGGCGCCGAACGGGTCGGTCGGGTCGATCGGCCGGTCGATCGGCCCCAGCTTCGCGTCGAGCCAGGCCCTGGTGGCCGCCGCGACGTCGTCGGTCAGGGTCGCGAACGCGCACTGCTTCACGAAGTCGAGCGCCTGCTCGGACAGCGGGGCCCGGCCGGCGACGTCGACGGCGCACTCGACCGTCCGCAGGTGGCTGTCCGCGCCGTACGTCAGGATCACCCGGCCCTGGCTGTTGACCGTCATCTGCGCGCCGATGCCACCGGCCGGCTTGCCGCTGACCGGCTCGCGCACGGAGAGCGTGCCTTCCAGCAGGCCCTCACGCTCCTGCCGGGAGTAGACCGGGCGGTGGCGCTCGGGGAGCCGGTCGAACCAGTCTGCGACGGTGCTGCCGGGGACCGGGGCGACACCCTGGTCACGGTCGGCGCACAGGCCCACCCGGGCCTGCTCGCAGGCGGCCCCGCTCGGCCGGGGCTCGGGCGGGGCCGCCGACGTCGGCGCCGACATCACCTCCGGCTCGTCGCGCAGGACGAGGTTCTGCACCGCCACGAAGACCACGATGTCGGCCACCGCCAGCACGAAGACCAGCGCCACGAACACCCGGAACCACCAGGATGATCGCGGCGCGAGCCCTGCGGCCGTGCGGTCGCCCACCGCGCCTCCCCGTCCGGTCCATTGATACCAGCCGACCCGGGCTCCCGGTCAGCCCGCGACGGGCGCGCCGGTCGCCGGACGCGGCCGGCGGAGCACCGCGACGAGTCCGGCGATCACGACATACCCCAGCGGCGCCAGCGGCGACACGCCGAGCACCGCGACGTTCGTGACCGCCGCGCCGACGAGCAGCACCGCGAGCCCGACGGCCGCGGCGAAGGCGAGCCGCGGGACCAGCAGGCCGACCGCGCCCGCGACCTCCAGGGTACCGACGGCGTACCGGAACCACTGACCCGCACCGATGTCGGCGAAGAGGTCGACCATCACCGGATCGCCGAAGACCTTGGCCAGCCCGCCACCCCCGATCACCAGCGCCAGCACCACCTGCGCGACCCATGCCAGATACCGCCATCTGCCGTTCATGCCGTTCCTCCGTCCGGTGTGGGCGTCCACCGGGTACGTCGGAGCTGATCCGCGGAACCGGACCGGTCAGCGGCAAGTGGAGTCGTGACGGCGGGGAACGGCGAGGTGCTGGGCGTTACGGTGCGATGCTGCGGAGCACGCAGAACTCGTTGCCTTCGGGATCCGCCATCACCACCCAGGTCTGTTCGCCCTGACCGAGGTCGACGCGGCTGGCGCCGAGACCGATCAGCCGGTCGACCTCGTCGTCCTGGCTCGCGTCGATCGGCATGACGTCGAGGTGGAGCCGATTTTTCGTGGTTTTGGCCTCCGGGACCCTGATGAACATGACCGTCGACGGTATCGGCTGCTGCCGCACCGCTTCCACGGTCGGCTCCCACGAGGCGATCTCGACCTTGTCCCCCCTGTCCTCGATGACCGTGTAGTCCAGGACGGCGGCCCAGAAATTGGCCAGCCGGTGCGGGTCCCGGCAGTCAACCGTCACTTGCAGCAGTCTGCTCGTCATTGCGGCCTTCCAGTTGTTGGGTTTCATGGATCTGTCTGACGTGTTCGGCAACCTGTCGGGTGTCGTTGTCGAAGAGGACCAGACGCACGAGCTCGATGGTCGGGGGTGGGGTCTGCAACGCGGTCAGCGCCTGGGTGACGGCGTCCTCCTTGGGCCAGCGGTACACGCCGGAGGAGATCAGCGGGAACGCGACGGACCTGGCGCCGAGCTCCGCCGCGACGATGAGTGCGTTGTGGTAGCAGCGGCGCAGCAGCGGTGACCGGTCCTCCGTCGCGCTCCACACCGGCCCGACGGTGTGGATGACCCAGCGGGCGGGGAGGCGGCCGGCGGTGGTGGCCACGGCCTGCCCGACCGGCAGGCCACGGCCGTAGTGGCTGGCCCGCAACGCGCGGCATTCCTCGAGGATCGCGGGTCCGCCCTTGCGGTGGATCGCGCCGTCCACGCCGCCGCCACCCAGCAGCGATGAGTTGGCGGCGTTGACGATCGCGTCCACCCGCTCGGCGGTGATGTCACCCGTGACAAGCTCGATCTGCACGATCGACATCATGGCCCATGCCCGTCCCCGCGCGCAGGGACATGTGGACGCGAGCGGCCGGTCACTGGTGGCCGCGCCAGCGCAGGACCTCCAGGGCGGCGCCGACCTCGACGGTGTGCTGGGGGAGTGGGCGCGGCAGCAGGCGTTCGGCGCGGGCCAGGCGGCGCAGCAGCGTGTTGCGGTGGGTGAACAGTCGCTCGGCGGCGCGGGAAGCGTTGCACTGCTCGGCGATGAAGACGCGCAGCGTCTCGAGGAGCTCCGGCGGTGCCGTCTCCAGGCCTCCGAGGGTGCGTTTGACGAACCGGTCGGCGCGTTCGGGGTCGGCGGTGAGCAGCGCCACGAGTTCGATCTCGTCGTGCGAGGCGAGCCGTGACGCCGACGTGAGCCGGGCGAGCATCTGCTGTGTGGTCAGGGCGTCGAGGTGGCTGCGGCGGAACCCGTCGACGCCCGTGGCGGTGGGGCCGAGCGCGATGCGGACGGCCGGCAGGCTGTCGAGGGCCGTACGGAGGTGGTTCATGTCGGGTTGGCCGTGGACCCATACCCATCGGGTGGCGGCGCTGGCGAGGATGCTCAGCGGCCGGGCCCGCGCGGCGGCTTCGGCCAGAGCGTCGGCCGCGCGGTCGAGCTGGCGCAGGTCGGCGTCCGGGTCGTCGGTCCAGACGATCGCCGCGGTGTGGGTGGACTGCAGCCCGTAGCCCAGCCGGTGCTCGGCGCGCTCGCGGGTGATCGGCGCCCCGTCCAGCAGCAGCGTGACGGTCTCCCTGCGCTCCGCGTGGGTGCCACGGGTGAGCTCGTCACGTTCGGCGCGCATGCGAGCCGAGATCGCCGTCACGGTGTCGTCGACGAAGGCGGCGATGGACCGCAGGGACACGTCGAGCAGCTCGCGCAACTCCTCGGGGTCGGCGGTGAGCGAGCAGGCGATCTGCGTCCACAGCCGTACCGCTACGCTCTCCCCGGCCCGGTAGGCATCCAGGGCCGACTCGTCCAGGCCGCGCCGGATGAGGTCGCGTGCGACGCTCAGCGGCTCCTCGGTGTCGTTGGCCGGCACCCGTTCGCCGGGGGCGCGCACGTTGGCGGCCGCCCAGAACAGCAGATTCGAGCGGTTGGTCCGGCGCGTCCCGGCGGCGAGCACCGGATCGGCGGCGATCTGCTGCCTGGCCTGGCCGGTCAGGGTGGCCTCGTCCAGCTCGGCGAGCCAGTGGGCCGGCGGGTTGAGCGCGATCTCGGCGCCTTGGCGGATCAGCTCCCGCACCCGGGGTGACGGCTTGTTCCATGGCACATGGTGAAGAATGCCACGTTCAGCCGGTACATCTGGTGCAGTTTGTGTCTTGGATTGACGCCGTCAGCGGCACAGGATGGAAGGCCGACCGACCCCGCTTGGAGCGCCGCCATGCTCGAAGTCCCTGACCAGCCCGTCCTCGAGCACCTCGACGTCCTCATCGTGGGAGCCGGGATCTCGGGGATCGGCGCCGCCCGCTACCTCACGGTGGAGTCGCCCTCGAAGCGCTTCGCGATCCTGGAAGCCCGGGAGGCCTCCGGCGGGACCTGGGACCTGTTCCGCTACCCGGGCATCCGGTCGGACTCGGACCTGCACACCTTCGGCTACGAGTTCAAGCCCTGGCGGGACGAGCAGTCCATCGCCGACGCGCCCCGGATCCTGGCCTATCTGCGGGAGACCGCCACGGAGCACGACCTTGACCGGCACATCCGCTACCGTCACCGGGTGCTCGGCGCGTCCTGGTCGACCGGCGAGGCGCGGTGGACCGTGGACGTGGAGCGCACCGACACCGGCGAGCGGGTCCGGCTGGCCGCGCGATGGATCTTCTGCGCCGGCGGCTACTACCGCTACGACGAGGGCTACACCCCGACGTTCGAGGGGCAGGACCGCTTCGCCGGGACTGTCGTGCATCCGCAGGCCTGGCCCGAGGACCTGGACTACGCGGGCAAGCGGGTGCTGGTCATCGGCAGCGGCGCCACCGCTGTCACACTGGTGCCGGCGATGGCCGGCGCGGCCGCGCACGTGACGATGCTGCAGCGCACCCCCACGTACATCTTGCCGGTGCCGCGGAAGGACGCCCTCGCCGACGCGCTCAAGCGGTACCTCGGCCAGCAGCGCGGCTACGCGTGGACCCGGCGCAAGAACATCGTCCAGCAGCAGCTGATCTGGAGGTTCTGCCAGAGGTACCCGCGGGCGGCCCGCCGGCTGATCCGGCGGATCAACGCGAAGTACCTGCCGGTCGGCTACCCCGTCGACGAGCACTTCAACCCGCCGTACGACCCGTGGGACCAGCGGCTGTGCATCGTGCCGGACGGCGACCTGTTCCGCGCCATCCGGCAGGGCAGCGCCGCCGTGGTCACCGACCGGGTCGCGACCTTCACCGAGACCGGGGTCCTGCTCGAGTCCGGCCGCGAGCTGGAGGCGGACGTCATCGTCACCGCCACCGGGCTGAACGTGCAGGCCCTCGGCGGTATCGCGCTGAGCGTCGACGGCGCCGCGGTACACCTGCCCGACACCGTCGCCTACAAGGGCATGATGCTGTCGGGGGTGCCGAACTTCGCCTACGCGATCGGCTACACGAACTCGTCCTGGACGCTGAAGGTCGGCCTGCTCTGCGAGCACTTCTGCCGGCTGCTCGCGCACATGGACGCGCACGGCTACGACATCTGCCGTCCCGAGCCGGCCGACCCGGACATGCCGACCCGGCCGTTGCTCGACTTCGGCGCCGGCTACATCCAGCGCGCCGTCGACCTTCTGCCCCGCCAGGGCGACCGTATGCCATGGAGGACCTCGATGAACTACCAGGCCGACGTCAGGCTGCTGCGCGCCGCCGGCGTCGCCGATCCCGAGCTGCACTTCGCCCGGGCGGCCACGACGGCGCAGGTGGCGGCCTGATGGGTACCGTGCCGATCCCCGGCGACACCGACGACCGCTTCGTCGACCTCCCCGCCGGCCCCCGCATCTGCTACCGGGTCGAGGGACCCGCCGACGGCGACCCGCTGTTGCTGATCGCCGGGCTGGGCCTGGACCTGACGTCGTGGCCGGCCGGGATGCTCGACGGGTTCACCGGCCGCGCGTTCCGGGTCGTCCGCTTCGACAACCGCGACGCCGGCCGCTCCAGCCGGATCGACGCTCCACCACCCGGCCGGGTGCGACAGCTGCTGGCCCGGCCCCGGCCGGACGCCTACGACCTGGCCGACATGACCGCCGACACGCTGGGCCTGCTCGACCACCTCGGCATCGAGCGGGTACACCTGCTCGGCATGTCGATGGGCGGGATGATCGCGCAGACCCTCGCCGCCCGCCATCCCGGCCGGGTCGCGAGTCTCACGTCGATCTTCTCCACCACCGGGCACCGGCGGGTCGGCCAGCCGGCCTGGTCGACGATCGTCCGCCTCGCCAAGCCGCCGGCCCGCACCGCCGGGGAGTTCGTGGAGCGGCACCTGGCGATGCTCGCCCACATCGGCGGCACCGGGTATCCGCCCGACGAGGCGCTGGAACGGACCTGGGCGTCCGCGTTGTGGGACCGGCGCGGCGACCAGGGCTCGGGCGCACCGGTGGCGAGGCAGATCGACGCCATCCGAGCATCCGGGAACCGCACCGCCGAGCTGCGGCGCATCACCGCGCCCACGCTCGTCGTGCACGGTGACACCGACCGGATGGTGCACCCCAGCGGCGGCCGGGCCACCGCCGCCGCGATTCACGGAGCCCGGCACGTGGAGGTCCCCGGCATGGGCCACCACATCGCACCGGGCGTCGTCGACCGGCTCGTCGCGCTCACCACCGAGCTGGCCCGCAGCTCCGGCGCACTGCGAGGAGAACCCGCATGAGCAGGGTCACCGGCAAGGTCGCCGTCGTCACCGGTGCGGGCTCCGGCATCGGCCGGAGCCTGGCGTACGAACTGGCCCGGCGCCCGGCTGGCCCTCAGCGACGTCGACGACCGCGGTCTGGGGCCGCTCAGAAGCGGGCTCCGACGTCTGCGCCGTTCGACGGGCGCAGGAAGTTCGACGACGGGATCGAGCCGTCGGCGTTGCGGGGCCCGGTGACGGCGGCGGGGTCGGTGCTGGCCAGCGACCAGCTGCCGCCGATGTCCCACGAGTTGCCGGAGCCGCTGGAGTTGGATCCGAGTGAGGCGTTGGTGCCGTTGGAGACGGCGAGGTTCTGGTTCAGGGTGCTGTCGGAGCGGCTGAAGTCGAAGCCGGCCTTGGGGTGGTTCCACGCGGTGCAGCGATCGATCCCGTGCTGGCCGGGGTTGTCGTTGTCGACGAACCCGCCGGCGGAGTTGCCCCAGGCCATGCTGTTGCGGACGGTGTGGTTGGCGGACACGCCGTTGCCGCCCAGCTTGAACCCGTTGCCGTCGCCCTGGTAGTCGGGGAGGCTCCACCGGTTGTACCCGTTGCCCCAGGCCAGGCTGTTCTCGATGAGGATGGGCGACTGGAACATCCAGAAGTCCAGTCCGTCGTCGGAGTTGTTCCACATCCGGGCACCCCGCACGACGTTGCCGGATCCGGAGCCCTCCTTGATGGCCACGCCGTCGGCGCTCTCGCCGTTCTTGCGCGGATCACGGTTGCCGTAGCTGTCCAGGTTGATCACCTGGTTGTTGCCGGACGAGCCCTGCAGGTGCAGTCCGCTCTCGTAGTTGTCCCGGGTGACCAGGCGCTCGAAGATGCTGTTGTTCACGTCGACGCCGAACACCCCGTACGGGCCGTGGATGATCTCCAGGCCGATGAGGCGCCACCAGTCGCCCTCGATGTGGATGGCGCCGCGTTCCGCGCGGGGGATCGTGGAGCCGACGGCACCCGGGGTGTACGACATGTTCTCCCCGTCGATGATCACGCGTTCGCCGTCGTAGTTGCGCATCGTGATCGGCTGGCTCGACGTGCCGTTCTTCATCAACTGGATGTTCGTGGCCGGCGCGTACGTCCCGCCCCGGATCAGAATCGTGCCGCCGGGCTGCGCCAGGTCCACGGCGCGCTGGATGGTCTTCAGCGGTGCGCTCGGCGTGCCCGCGTTGCTGTCGTTGCCGCTGGTCGCCACGTACAGCGTGCCGGTCGGCTGCGGCGGTCCGCTCACGTCGACGTCGAGGTAGTCGATGTTCGGCAGGCCGGCGGAGCTGGTGGGGTTGAACCGCACGGTGTTGCTGCCCGCGACGACGTCGACGGTCAGCGTCCTGGTGACCCAGGTGGTCCAGGCGCCCGTGCCCTCGAACGACGCCGACTGCACGGTCGAGCCGTTGACGATCACGCTGGCGGTGCGGGCGCTCGTCGTGCCGCTGGCGAACCGTACCCCGAGCGTCGCCGTGCCGGCCGCCGCGGCGTTCACCGTGAACTGGGCATACGCGCCCGTCGCGTTGGTGCCGTTGCAGAAGCCGGATCCGGAGAATCCGGACCAGTTGCTGTCGATGGTGCCCATGCAGACCGCCGGGGAGGCCTCCGCCTCGTAGCGCGCAGTCGCGGCGGACGCTGCACCGGCGGTCAGCCCGACGACCGCCCCGACTGCCAGGACGGTGCCGACGACGAGCGGCTTGGACCTCATCTTGTCTCCAGGTGTGAGCGCGGCACGCGGGCGATCCATCGAAGAATTCGCGTACATGACTCTAGGAATGCGCTTTCCGGCGTTCAAGACGGGTGCGTTTGCAGGTTTGTTGCAGGATTCGGTGCTCAGCCGGGTGTACGGCGGATCGGCACCACCAGCGGGCCGTGCTCGCTGTGCACCACGCGGACCCGGGCCCGGTAGTGGGTGGCGAGCAGCTCCTCCGTCAGCACGTCGACCGGGGCGCCCGAGGCGACGACCGCGCCGCCGGCGAGCAGCACCATCCGGTCCGCGTACTCGCCGGCGATCGCGAGGTCGTGCATCGTCGCCAGGACCGTCAGCCCGCCGTCCCGGCGCAGCTCGTCGACCAGCTCCAGCACCTCCTGCTGGTGCCCGATGTCGAGCGCGGTGCCCGGCTCGTCCAGCAGCAGCAGGCTGGCGCCCTGGACGAGCGCACGGGCCAGGAACACCCGCTGCCGCTCACCGCCGGAGAGGGTGCCGAGCAGGCGGCCGGCGAAGCGGTCCAGGTCGAGTTTGCCGAGCACGTCGCTCACCGCGGCCACGTCGGCGGCGGACTCGCGGCCCAGCGGCGGGACGTACGGCGTGCGGCCGAGCAGGACGTAGTCGAACACGGCCATGCCGGGCGGGACGACCGGCGACTGCATGACGGTCGCGACGGTCCGGGCCCGTTGCCGGCGGGGCATGCGGGCCACCGGCGTGCCGAACAGGGCGACCGATCCGGTGCTGGGCACCAGGCCGCTGACGGCGCGCAGGAGGGTCGACTTGCCGGCGCCGTTCGGCCCGATGATCGTGACCCATTCGCCGGCCTCGACGGTCAGGTCCACGCCGGCCAGGATGGCCGCGCCGTCCAGCGTCACCCGCAGGTCCCGTACCTCAACGGCGGTGTTCACAGTGCCACCCGCCCCGTGGTGCGCAGGACGAGCACGAAGAACGGCGCGCCGAAGAACGCGGTGACCACGCCGATCGGGATCTCGGCGGGGCTGGCCGCGGTACGCGCCACCAGGTCCGCGACGGTCAGGAACGCGCCGCCGAAGAGCATCGACAGCGGCAGGATCGCCCGGTAGCTGGCCCCGGCGAGCAGCCGGACGGTGTGCGGCACGATGATGCCGACGAAGCCGATGAGGCCGGACACCGACACCGCCGCCGCGGTGGCCAGGCTGGCCGCGGCGAGCAGCACGTACCGCGACCGCTGCGGGTGCAGCCCGAGGCTCGCGGCCTCCTCGTCGCCGACCGAGAGCACGTCCAGCTCCCGGCGCAGGAGCAGGATCACCGCGGCGGTGACGCCCGCGTAGGGCAGGACGACCCGCACGTCGGACCAGCCGGCGGTGGACAGGTGCCCGAGCAGCCAGGAGTACACCTCGCGGATCGCGTCGATGTTGCGCTGCATCACGTACGTCTGGGCGGCGACCAGGAAGGCCGAGACCGCCACGCCGGCGAGGATCAGGGTGGTCGGCGAGCGTTCCCGGCCCCCGCCGGCGCTGAGTAGGTAGGCCAGCACCACTGCGGAAATCGCGCCGGCGAACGCGACCATCGGTGTGGTCAGCGGAACCCCGCCGAGCGCGCTGTCCGACGCGGCGCCGCGGTACGCGATGAGGACGGTGACCGCCAGGCCCGCGCCGGCGGCCACGCCCAGCAGGCTCGGATCGGCCAGCGGATTGCGGAAGACGCCCTGGAAGCAGCCGCCGGCCAGGGCCAGCATCGCGCCGACCAGCAGGCCGAGGACGACCCGCGGCAGCCGGATCTCGGTGACGATGGCGATCTCGCGTTCGTTGAGGCCGCTGTCCAGGTGCACGCCAGGCACCAGATTCAGCAGCTCGGCGGCGACGCTGCCGGGCGGCAGGCTCACCGGGCCCAGGGCGACGCCGCCGACCAGCGCTACGAGCACCGCCAGCACGCCGGCCAGGACCCAGCGCGGGCGCAGCCGGCCGGCGGGCTGACGGCCGGGTCTCACGCCGGTACCTTGGCCACTGCCTCGACGATCGCCCGGAGCAGATCGACCACGCGCGGCCCCCAGCGGGACGCCACGTTGTCGTCCAGCGTGACGATCCGCCCGGTCTTCACGGCGGTGATGCCGGACCAGCCGGGGCGGGCGGCGACCGTCTCGGCCGACTGCTTGCAGCACTTCGTGTCGGCGAGGAACACCAGGTCCGGGTCGGCCTGGACCAGCACCTCGACGGAGAGCTGGGGATAGCCGCCCTTCGCGCCGCCGGGATCCGCCGGATCGGCCACGTTCTGCAGGCCCGCCATGGTGAACAGCGAGCCGACGAACGTGGTGCTCGTGACCGTGTACAGCGTCGGGTCGAGCTCGTAGTAGTACGTCGGCCGGCTCGAGCGGGACGGCAGATCCTTGATCAGCTTGTCGATGTCGCTGCGCATGCGCCCGACCAGGTCGGTGGCCTCGGTGCCGTGGCCCGTGAGCCGGCCCAGCTCGTCGATCTGCCGGTACGTGTCGTCGAGCGTGACGGCCGCCGGTGCCAGGTAGACCGGGATCTTGAACTTGGCGAGCTGGTCGACGATCTTGTTGGCGTCGGTGGTCAGCACCACCAGGTCCGGGTTCTTGGCCACGATCGCCTCGGCGTTCGGCTGGAACCCGGACAGCTGCGACGTCGGCGCCTCGGCCGGATAGTCGGAGTTGTCGTCGACCGCCGTCACCTGCGCGCCCGCACCGACCGCGAAGAGCATCTCGGTGGTGCTCGGCGACAGCGACACGATCTTCGTCGGACGTTGCTCCAGCGTGACGTTGCCCACCGTCACCGGATATGCGGCGGCGCCGGTGGAGCCGGGCCGCGGGGTGTCGTCCGCGTCGCTGGCGCAGGCGCCGAGCGCGAGCGCGATGGCGACCAGGGTGGCGCCGACGGTTGCCGGCGTGCGTCTGCTCATCTTTCCTCCTGTCGGTCGAGGAGTCGGTGCTTCGCCGACAGGGGTGACGAACATGGCCCCGGCCCGCAAGGCGCCCTTCCTCGAGAGCGCGGTTCGCGACCGTCCCCGGCAGGCGACCTGGCTCGTCCCCGGCCGGATCGGACCGGGGCATCACAGTTGCGGGACAGCACCGGCGTCGCACCGGTTTCGCTGCGGGTGGTCGCCTGCACGGTAGTACATCGAAGCCGGTCAGGCACGATCAGGACCACGACTGTGACCTTGTACCTCAACCGCCCGGGACCCCCGGCCCTGGCGGCAAGGGCCGCCGCGGGGCAGCGTTGTCCACCGGGCGGAACGACCCGGCCACACGACCGCCACCGACGGCCCGGAGGGGGCACTCATGCACGGACCGTCCCACACGCATCCCGACGACGCCGTCACGGCGAACCCGGCGACGAGCCTGCCGGTGGTGATCCAGGGCGGGATGGGCGTAGGGGTGTCCGGATGGCGGCTGGCCCGCGCGGTGGCCCGGGCCGGCCAGCTCGGTGTGGTGTCAGGGGTGGCGCTCGACACGCTGATCGCCCGGCGGCTGCAGCGCGGCGACGAGGGCGGACACATCCGGCATGCCCTCGCCCGCTTCCCGGACCCGGACCTCGCCGAGCGGGTGCTGCGGCGCTACTTCGTCGCCGGCGGCATCCCGCCGGGCACCCCGTTCCGGCCGGTGCCACGGCTCGGGCTGCGCTCCAACCGGCTCCGTGAGGAGCTCACGATCACGGCGAACTTCGTCGAGGTGTTCCTGGCCAAGGAGGGCCACGACGGCGCCGTCGGGGTCAACTACCTGGAGAAGATGCAGCTGGCGACGCCGGCGGCGGTGTACGGGGCGATGCTCGCCGGCGTCAACTACGTCCTCATGGGCGCCGGCGTGCCCAGCGAGATCCCGGCGCTGCTCGACGCCCTCGCCCGGCACGAGCCGGCCCGGCTGACGGTCACCGTGGACGGTGCGCTGTCCGGCGAGCGCTTCACGACCGGTCTCGATCCGGCCCGGCTGCTGGGCCCGGCGCTGCCCGGTCCGCTGACCCGGCCGCGGTTCCTCGCGATCGTGTCCGCCGCCGCGCTGGCGGCGTACCTCGCCCGGGACGAGCGCACGTGCCCGGACGGATTCGTCCTCGAAGGCCCGGACGCGGGCGGCCACAGCGCCCGGCCGCGGGGCCGGATGACGCTCACCGCCGTCGGCGAGCCGGTCTACGGCCCGCGCGACCGCATCGACCTGGCCAAGGTCGCCGCCATCGGGCTGCCGTTCTGGCTGGCGGGCGGGCAGGCCGACGCGGCCCGGCTGGCCGCCGCCCGGGCTGCGGGCGCGGCGGGGATCCAGGTCGGGACCGCGTTCGCACTGTGCCGCGAGTCCGGCCTGGACCCTCAGCTGCGCCGGCAGATCCTCGCGGCGGCGACCGACGCGACCCTGGTCGTGCGCAACGACGCCGCCGCGTCGCCGACCGGGTTCCCGTTCAAGCTGGTGCACCTGCCGGGCACCGCCGCCGCGGACGACGTCTACGCCGACCGGCCACGCCACTGCGACCTCGGCTATCTGCGGACCCCCTATCGCCGGCCCGGCGGGGACGTCGGCTACCGCTGCCCGGCCGAGCCCGTCGAGGAGTACCTGCGCAAGGGCGGCGCGGCCGGCGACACCACCGGCAGCCGCTGCCTGTGCAACGGCCTGACCGCCACCATCGGGCTCGGGCAGCTCCGCACCGGCGGGTACGTCGAACCGCCGCTGGTCACGCTGGGCCAGGACACGTCGTTCCTCGCCCGGCTCCGCCACCGGGCCGGCGCCGACTACACCGCCGCCGACGTCATCGACCACCTGCTCGGAGCCGCGGACGGCGACGCCTGACGCCGGTCGGAGCCGACGTCAGCGCGGGGGCTCCGGCTGGAAGGCGTGGATCACGTCCTGTCCGCCCGTGATGACGCTGCATGTCGACTCCGGCACCTCGTTCCAGGCGCCCGGCAGGTCGCCCAGCGGTTCGGAGACGATCAGCCGGGACTCGTCCGACACCAGCCGGAGCGCGGGAATCTCCGGGTGGAGCATGCGCAGGTTCCGGGTCTCGCTGCTGTAGAACAGCGACCGCGACTCGTGTCGGGTGGAGTACCGGAACACCCAGACCGCCGATCCGTCGGAGGTGGCGACGGTCATCTGGACCGGTTCCGGAACGTCGTGCCGGCGCGCGACGGCCTCGACGAGGCCGACCATGCGGGCCACCGCGCCGGGCGGGTCGTCGCGCAGGCCGAAGGTGAGCGCCAGGAAGAACATCAGCTCGGAGTCGGTGGATCCTTCGATCGCGGGGAAGAACTCGGCGTCGACGGCCAGCGTGAGGTCGCGTTTCAAATGGGCGAACCGGGCGATGGAGCCGTTGTGCATCCAGAGCCACCGCTCGAACCGGAACGGGTGGCAGTTGGTCTGCTGGACCGATGTTCCGGTCGAGGAGCGGACGTGCGCCAGGAACAGCGGCGAGGTGACATGGGCGGCCAGCTCGCGGAGGTTGCGGTCGCTCCACGCCGGGCCGATGGCACGGACCAGCCCTGGAACATCGCCCGCGCCATACCAGCCGACGCCGAACCCGTCGCCGTTGGTGGTGTCCACGCCGAGGCGGGCGTGGCGGCTCTGGTCGATCAGCGAATGGCGCGGCTTGTACAGCACCTCCTCGAGGAGCAGTGGTGAGCCCGAGTACACGAGCCACCGACACATCGCCGCCTCCGCTCATCGTCCGTACAGCACGAGTCTGACTCGGCGCCGTCCCGTCGGCGGAGGATTCGCAGGATGAGGCGGCTCCGGGACGCCGGCCGATCCACCTACGGTCGCTCGGTGCACGCCGACGCGTGCTCGGCCAGCCACTGCAGCGCCGGGGCCAGGGCGATCGCGTCCTCGTCGATGCCGCACCCGGTGCACCGCCTGGTGAGGTACCCGGTGAGGTTCATCTCGATCCAGGCCTGCGCTCCGCCGGTGGTCGTGAAGACGTCCGACACGATCTCCCGATATTCCTCCACGCCGCCATCGTGCCCGGGGCGCCGAAGGTTTCGGCAAGAAACTCCGAAGGTCGCTCCTCGATGGTGAACAGGCGTCACCAACGGCGCCCTTCTCGAGAGGAAACACCATCGTGTTGAAGAAGCTCGCCACCGCCGTCACCGGCCTGGGCACCGTCGCCGCCGGGGTCGCACTGGCGGTGGGGCCGGCCACGCCGGCCCACGCGGTCGTGGTCTCCACGGACCCGGTCAAGATCACCGAGCAGGAGCTCGACTTCGGCGGCGACAACTGGCTCGTCGGTGCTCCGACCAACAGCGGCGTCCTGGGCTGGGACGTCACCGCCGGTGTGGTCACCCCGATCCTCTCCGGCTACCTCTACATCAACAACGCCGCCGGGACCTGCGCCCGGATGCGACTGGAGACCTTCGACATCAACCACAACTTCATCGGCTCCGCCAACGGCGGAACGGTCTGCGCGTCCAGTGGCGCCCGGTACGTGTGGCGGGTCCACTTCGACGCTCCGGGCGACCCCGACACCACCCACGTGCACGTCATCCTCCAGGTGCAGACCGCCGGTGGCGGGTACACCACGGTCGGGACCGAGGACGAGGACTTCTGACCCCCGACCTGCCGACAGGCGAGCGGCGTCCGGATGGCCGAGCACCCGCAGCAGCCGCGCCGAGCGCTGCCACGCCGTCCGCGCCGCATCGACATCACCGAGCGCCGCGTACGCGTCACCGAGGTGCTCGTTGACCACCGCCTCCAGGTACCGGTCGGCCTGCTCACCCAGCAGGCGGGCCGCCCGGTGGAAGCCGGCGACCGCCTGCCGGTGGTCGCCGCTGCGGTACCAGGCATAGCCGAGGGTGTCCCACGTCATCCCCTCGCCGTGCACGTCACCGATCCGTTGCTGGATGGCGATGGCCTGCCGGCAGCGCAGTACCGCCTGGTCGTGCTCACCGAGATGGGCGTGATGCCAGCCCAGCGCGTTCAGGGCCAGTGTCCGGCCGTGGTCGTGCCCGGCCGTGTCGAACAGGTCGAGGGCCCGCCGGTCGTCCGCCAGGGCCCGCCGGGGCAGACCCTGGCGGGCCGAGACCCGGGCGAGACCGCGGTAGGCGAAGCCCTGACCAGCGACGTCACCGAGCCGCCGGAACGCGGCCAGGGCGGACCGGAGATGGGTGCGCGCCTCGTCGAAGCGGGCCAGCCAGGTGTACCCGCGTGCCAGGCCGCACCGCGCGTGGGCGAGCGCGACGTCGTCGGCGAGACGCTCCGCGGACGCCAGCGCGATCCGGTGGACGTCGACCTCCTCGTGCCAGTTGCCGCGCTGGTCGAGCAGGTGCACCAACGCCCATGCCAGCTGCCAGGCGTGCCGATGGAAGCCGGCGGTCGGCGCGAACCGTACCGCCGCCGTCAACACCTGGTGCTCGGCGGTGAGCCAGGCCAGCGCGGCCCGGTGGTCGGCGGGCGCCTCGACGCGCACGCCCGGCCGAACCGGCGGCAGGGTCAGCGGGTCCCGCAGCGGCTGGAGCCGGCGGTCGGCCGCGTGCGCGGTGTGCAGGTAGTGGTCGAGGAGGCGCTCCATCGCCGGCTGCCGGTCGGGTACCGAGACCCGCTCGATGACGTACAGGCGAATCAGGTCATGCATCCGGTACCGGCGCGGCGGGTCCTCGGTGAGCAGGTTGGAGTCGACCAGCTCCCGCAGGACCGGGCTCAGCGACTCCGGGTCGGCGCCGGCCATGCTCGCGGCCCCGGAGCGCCCGATGTCCGGGCCCGGTGCCGAGCCGAGGTAGCCGAGCAACCGGATCGCCCGCGGCGACAGCGCCCGAACCGAACTGGCCATCACCGCCCGGAGGCCGACCTGGAGGTCGCCGGGGTCGAGCACGTCGAGCCGGGTCCGCGGGTCGCCCAGCTCGGCGGCGAGCGCCGCCAGCTCCTCGGTCGGGCGCCGGCCGGTGGCCGCCCGCGCCGCCACGACACCCAACGCCAGCGGTAGCCCCGCGCAGTGCGGCAGCAGGGCCGCCAGCGCCTCGACGGGTCCCAGCCGCGTCCGGAGCAGCTCGAGCGCCTCGGCATCCGTCATCAGATCCAGCGGTACCGGGCGCGCGCCGTGCACGGCGACGAGGCCGGTCAGCCGGTGCCGGCTGGTGACGATGACGGCACACCCGGGCGATCCGGGAAGCAGCGGGATGACCTGGGCACTGTCGCGGGCGTTGTCCAGCACGACGAGCATGCGCCGGCCGGCCACCAGGCTGCGGAACATGCCGGCCTGGCAGTCGGGTTCGACGGGCAGCGCCTCGACCGGCACGCCCAGCGCGGCCAGCAGCGAGCGGATCGCTGCCGGCGGCTCCACCGGCTCGCCGGACGGGTCGAAGCCGCGGAGGTTGACGTACAACTGGCCGTCGGGAAACCGTTCGGACTGCAGATGCGCCCAGTGCAGCGCCAGCCAGGTCTTGCCGATGCCGCCGGCGCCGCTGATCGCCACGATCGCCACCGCGTTGCCGCGCACCGCGTCCGTCATCTCGCCGAGTTGGCGCACCCGGCCGACGAACGGCACCGGCGGCGGGGGCAGCTGGCGCGGCACCGGCCCCGCGACGGCACCCGCCACCGTCAGGCCCGGATCGGCCCGGAGGATGTGGTCGAACGTACGGCGCAGCGCCTCGCCGGGTTCGATACCCAGCTCCGTGGCCAGCCGCCGGCGCAGCTGGTCGTAGCGGGCCAGTGCCTCGGCCTGCCGGCCGCACCGGTACAGGGCCAGCAGCAGCTGGCTGGCGAGGTGCTCGTCGAGCGGATCGCGCTCGGCGCGGGCGAGCAGCCCGTCGAGGACCGCCGCGTGGTGGCCCAGCCGCAGCGCCAGCTCGTCCCGGCCGCGTTCGGCCGCCCGCCGGCGGTGGTCCCAGTCGGCCCGGATCCCGTTCAGCCATGGCGTGTCCAGCGTGCCGAAGGCGTCCCCGGCCCACAGCGCCAGCGCCTCTTCGAACCGGTCGAGCGCCCGCTGCTGCTCCGCGTCGGCTTGCGCCTGCCTGACCAGGTGGTCGAACCGGTGCGCGTCGATCGCCAGCGGGTCGACCTCGATCAGGTACCCGCCGTTGCGGCGTACCAGCTCGGCGCCCACCGGTGCCAGCAGCTGCTTCAGCCGTGACACGCAGCTGTACAGGGAGTCGCGCGGCCGACGAGGCAACCGCTCGCCCCAGGCGCGCTCCAGCAGCGCCTCGACCGGTACCGGCCGGTTGGGCTCGACCAGCAGCACGGCCAGTACGCATCGTTGCCGGCGGTGGCCGAGGTCCACCGCACGGCCACCGTCGTGACGCACCACGACGTCGCCGAGCAGCTGGATCCGCAGCTGACCGTCCGTCTTCATCCGGTCACGGTAGGTCTGGGGCTACGCCGCAGCTAGCTCGAACTACCACCAGCGGTTGTCGGATTCCGTAGGTCGCCGGTCGTCCTCGTGTCTGTATGGATGTACCCCGGGCCATACTTTCGGTCCCGATCCGGCACCCACCGCTCCATTGCGCAGGTCGCGGGCTCGATGCCATTGTCCTGTGATCGTTGATGTTGGTGGATTGGGACCGTTCACCGTGGGGCCGCAGGTCGAGGAGGGGACGTGACGGATGCCCGACCGGGACGAGGCCTCCGGCGGCTCCGACCGCCAACCGCGACGGCTCTGGTGGTCAGTGCGGCGTCACCGGCAGGGCGCGGGGAGTCCGCCACCCGCGGCGGGCACGCCGCCGGCGGGCAGCGCACCGCCTGCGGGGAGCGGGCCGGCCGGGCCCGGCCAAACCGTCATCGACGATCAGGAACCGCCGCAAACGCCAGATCCGGCAGCCGTCGAACGGGTCGCGACAGCCGAGGCCGCCCAGGCGCTCGGCGAGCAACACCGAGACGCGCCACAACGCCCCCGCCCGCCCGGGCGGCATCGAGCTAGGACGGACGGAGCACCGCAGATGAGCAAACAGGAAGACCTCTTGCGGATCATCACCGGGATCCGGCGCGCGATCCCCGAGCTGCACGGCGTCATGATCGCTTCGACGGACGGCCTGTCCATCGCGCACGACTTCCCGGAGGCCGAGGCCGAGAGCGTCGCCGCCATGGCCGCCACGGCGCTCGGCCTCGGCCAGCGCATCACCGAGCGGGCCCACCTCGGCGGCCTCATGGAGACCGTGGCCCGGGGCGAGTACGGGTACATGGTGGTCTACGGCGCCGGCCAGAACGCCGTGCTCGTCATGTCGGGCCCGACCAACTCCAACCTCGGCCTCATGCGCATCGAGGCCCGCTCCGCCTCCGCCCAGATCAGCCAGGTCCTCAAGTAGACAACGGAGCCTGTCATATGGAGAGCACCCACCTCGTCGCTCGCGCGGCCATGGAGCAGATGCCGCCGGAGTTCCGGTTCAAGGCCGAGGACGGAGCGCTGATCCACAAGTACCGCGACGTCCTGCTGTCGCTCGAACCGGCGTTCGTCGACGGCTTCTACAGCCACGTGTACGCCCACCCGCCCACGGCCGGCATCTTCCGCGAGGGCGAGCGGCCGGAGCGGGAGGCCACCCTCGCGAACTGGTGGCGGCGTACGGTCAACGGCCCCCTCGACGACGACTATTTCGCGTGGATGGCCATGGTCGGGCTGGTCCACGTCCTGCGCGGGGTGACCAACCCGATGATGCTGGCGATGAGCGACTACATCGTGATGTTCGTGTTCGAGCACCTGCCCGAGCTCGCGGCCGGGTCCGTCTCGGCGGGCGACCACTCGGACTCGCCGCTGGAGGCCGCGCAGGCCAGCGCCGAGGTGTTCGAGCTCAGCTCGGCGTTCTTCCGCCTGGGCGCCACGGTCGGCGCGGTGATCGCCCACGGGTACGACGAGGCCGTCGCCTCCGCGATGTTCAACATCGCCGGCATGCAGAAGACGCTGCTGGAGCGCCTGCGTGACCAGGAGGTCTCGGCGGCGCTGCAGACGGCCCGCAAGGAGCTGCAGGGCTGAGGACGTGCTGCCGGCGGCAGGAGCGGGGCCGCCGCCGGCCTCAGCGCGGCGAGTAGGGCACCAGCGGTACCAGTTGCTCGGCCGTCACCCGGCTCTGCTGCAGCAGCAGGCCGAGGTTGACCTTGGCGTCCGCGGTGACGGCCATGACGTGCCGGTCCGCGATGGCCAGCACGCACACCACGGCCTCGGTGCTGCGGATGACGCAGTCGATGAAGACCCCGCCGCCGACGGTCGCGCCGACCTGGCTGCCGAGGGCGAGGATCGTCGCCGACAGCGCGGCCTCGTGCGGCTCGCTCTGCGCGCGGTCCCCCTCGAACATGGGCAGGCCGTCGCTGGTCGCGAGCATGACCTGCCGGACCAGGGGTACCTCGGCCCGCAGGTTCGCCAGCACCTGCGCGACCTGCCCGGTCGAAGCGGGATGGTGGCGGCGCGTAGCAGGTGTCATTTCGACCCTCCGGTCTGGGCCACGGGCGCGTCCTCACCCTGCCGGACTGGCAGTGACGTGTGCCGGGCGATCTCGAGGAAGAGCGTGAGCAGCACCTCGATCGCGGAGGAGCGGTCGCGCGGGTCACAGGTGACGACGGGTACCTCCGGGTCGACGCCCAGGACCCGGGCGAGCCGGGTCAGGTCGGTGCCGGGGCCGGCACGGTTGACCGCGACGACGTGCGGGAGTCCCGCCCCGGCGGCCAGGGTGGCGTCGATGACGACCGCCTCCCGCCACGTCTCGGGGTCGCTGGCGTCGACGAGCAGGACGTACCCGAGGGCACCCTGCGCCAGGATGCGCCACATGAAGTCGAATCGGGCCTGGCCAGGGATACCGAAGAGGAGCAGTTCCACGCGGCCGGTGTCCGCTCCCGCGTCGATGGCGAACCGGCCGAAGTCCATCGCGACGGTCGTCGTGGCCTTCGTCTCGGTGTCGTCGCTGGGGACGGTCTCCGTCGACACGACGCCGTCGTCGGCGACGCTGCGGATGAACGTCGTCTTGCCCGCCCCGTAGGCGCCGGCCACGACGACCTTGATCGAGGTCGGGGGTGTTGCGTGCATGTTCTGGCTCGCCATCAGAGGTTCTTCAGCCGATCGATGATGCGCCGCAGGATGTCGTTGCCGACGACCGCGGGGGCGCCGAGCGGTGTCCCGGCGGCCGTCGACGCCGCCTTGCGCCGCAGCTCGGCGAGCTCGCCGGCCAGGGCCTCGTGGCCGTCTTCGCCGGGCTGGTCGCGCAGCTCGGCGATGCCGGCCAGCGAGGCTCCGGGAACGCGCTTGGGCCAGCCGGCGGTCGGCGAAGACACCGGCGAGGAGACCGGCGAAGTGGCCGCCGGGCGTGCCTCGGGCTGGGGGGCGAGGACCGTGCGTGGGCGTGCCTCGGGCTTTGGGGCGAGGACCGGGCGTGCCCCGGGCCCGGGGGCGAGGACCGGGCAGTGCTCCGCGCCCGCCACTACGACGCCGCGGGTCCGCAGCACCTTCGCCGCGGCGGGCCAGGCGCGCTCGGCGGCGACCGCAGTGAACCCGCCCAGCAGCATGGCCCGCACGACGCGCCACTCGTCGTGGTCGAAGACCGCCTGCTCGCCGGGGCCGGGCCCCGGGCCGAGGACGAGCCGCGCGTGCGCGTCGATCCAGGAGTACGGGACGGTCGCGGCACCGGACACGGCGGCGTCGCAGACGGCGGCGACCTCGGCCACCGGCGCGCGCATCGGCGCCCGCGGCTGCCCGAGCAGCTCCGGCGTCGCCGGGACGGTCGCGGGGTCCGTCGCGGTGCCGGCCGCGACCAGCAACGCCTGGAGGTCGTGGGCGAGGCCCCGCACACATTCGGTACCGCCGCAGATGAGCCCGACGACGTACGCGTCGGCGACCACGAGCCACAGCGGCCGCGCCGGATCGGGAGCGATGACGTTCGGCAGCGGCGAGGCGGCGGCCCGGCGGAGCAGGCTACTGAGCGCAGACCTCGGGCGACTTTCCGTCACGGCGTGTACCTCGGCCTCAATGGAGACCACCGCGGCGCCGTTCTGGCCGGGCGTTCGTCACGTCTTCTCCTCAACCTGTGGACATCCCCGCGTGACTGAATTCCCGGACGGTGCGACATTCGATCAAAGGACATTGACATCAGGTCCGCCGCCAGCGCAAGGGCGCGGCCGGTCAGGCCCGCGACTCGGTCGGCGCCGGACGTGGGCCGAAAGTATGGGCGCGGCGCATTCGCAAGGACATCACCGGAATCGCACCGGCGAACCGCACGGCGTCCACCCGGAGCGCTCGCGTCCGCACACGCCTTGACGTCGCCGAACCGTGTGGTGAACTGTCGTGTCGGGTTCGTCGTGTTCGTCGTTGAGGGCAGGCGTTTGATGACCGTGGGCTTCGGCTTCCTTGCCGGCCTGGCCGTGCTGTTCCTGGTGCTCGCGGTGGTCGCCGGATTCCTCGCCGGCCGGCTCGCCAGGGCGCAGGGCCACGCCGGTCGGCCGGTCGACGGCTGGGAGGCCGTCGAGGACGCCAAGGCCGCGGGCAGCGAGCGGGAGCGGCGGCTGCGGGCCGAGGTCGCGGAGCTGCGGGCCGCGCTGGTGAACGTCGCCGACCGCAAGGACGCCGAGATGGGCCGCCTGGAGACCGCGGCGATCGAGGCCCTCGAGTCGACCAACACGGCGTACGGGGAGCGCATCGCGCTGCTCGAGGACGCGCTGCGCGCCACGGCGTCGGTGGTACAGGAGCAGGACCTGCAACTGGCCGAGCAGCAGCACCGCATCGACCGCCTGCGCTCGGCGCTGGCCGAGCGCGACCGCCTGCTCGCCGAGCACCCGGTCCAGGCGCGCGACCGCGGGGTCTGACCAGGGCTCAGCTCCGGGGAAAGAATTCGGTCTCGGGGCGCGCGTCAGTTGTCCGGGTTGCCGTCGAGGGCGGCCCGCTCCGCCGGCGACAGGCCCGCCACGGCGGCCTCGCGGGTCGCGGCCAGCTGCTTCTCGAGCTCGGCGATCCGGGCGGCCTGCCGTGCGAGCAGGCCCGTCACGTCGGCGGACCGCTCGTCGATCCGGGCCAGGATCACGGCGACGTCGAAGTTGCCGCTGCCGGCCTGGGCGAGCGCGGTCAGCGCGGTGAGCATGTCCTGCTCGCGCAGCGCGGACGCGGCCAGCGCCGCCTCGATGGCGCCGAGACGCGCGATGACCTGCTTGAACGGGGGCGGGAAGTGGAACCGGTCGCTGGGTCGGCCCGTGTCCGGCGTGTTGGGGTCCATCTGGGCGGCGATCCACTCCCAGATGTCCTTCTCCTGTTCCTCGCTGAGCGCCATGAACAGCCTCCTGGTGGTGACGGCGGTGAGCGGAACATTGGCCACGGCGGCCCGCATGATCTGCAGCAGCCGCTTGAGCGTCCGCTGCATGAGCGGCGTTGCGAGGGTGTCTCGCCAGAACTCGTAGTGGGTGTGCCACAGCACGGTGTCCGTGCTGGCGATGACGCCCGCCTCCGGGTGCAGCGAGTCGTACCGCCGCTTGACCTTGCCGTCCGGCGTGAAGTTGACCGCCCGGAGCGCGCCCAGCTCAGGGTCACGCGCCTGCATCTGCGCCACGATCATGTTGTTGTGCCGGATCCACGCCGCCCGGCCGCCGCGCGGCCAGTTGTCCGGGCCGTCCACCGCCGCGGAACGGTCGTCGATGGCGTTGCGGTCCCGGGCCTGCCGGGCCGAATAGTCCTCCCGTGAGCTGCCCACGTTGGCGGTGCGCGGCGGGTGGAACCGGCCGATGCGAACCAGGTCGGTCAGGCCGCAGTGATACCCGCCGCCTTCGAGGTGGTCCTGATCCGGCAACATGCCGAAGTCGGCCACCGGGTTGCCGGTGATGGCGGCGGCATCCCGGCGGAATTGGTCGAGGTCCGGCGACTTGACGGCCACGGCTACCTCCTCAGCCCCCGGTCAACTCCAGGAAGCTGCCGTCCAGCACCTGCGTGTTCACCGCGGTCGCGACGTTCTGCGACCATCAGGTTCCCGCGCGTACCTGCCGTGATCCAGGTGCCTGTCATGAAGGCGACCGTGCGGTGGACCGATCGGATGACTACGGGGCCAGCACGATCCGGCCGAACACCTCGCCGGCGTCCATCTTCTGGTGCGCCAGCACAGCGCGTTGCAGCGGCAGGACTTCGTGGACCACCGTGTGGAGCTCGCCACGGGCCGCGGCGGCGAACTGGGCCGTCCGCACGGCGCGCCGGGCGGGCTCGGGAACCGTCGCGGCGCTGAAGGTGGCGACGGACATCGACTTCTGGAACGCGGCCGTCAGCCTCGTGCCGAAGTCGGCCGGAGGCTGGCCCCCGACCGCGCCGACGACCACGAGCCGGCCGTTGGGATTGAGCCTGTCGATGAACGAGGGCAGGTCGCCGCCCGCTACGACGTCGATGATGACATCGAAGCCGGTGGGATCGGCCGGCCCTCCTGCTCCCGAGCGGTCCAGCACGTGGGTCGCGCCGAGGTCGCGCAGCCGACGGCCACGCTCGGGGGAGGAGGTGGTGACCGCCACGGCGCCGGCACCGTCGCGGGCCGCGAGCTGGACCGTCATGATCCCTATGCTGCCGGCGGCGCCGCGCACCAGCACGGTCTCGCCCGGCTTGAGATGAGCATGGGCAAGACCGAAGTGGGCCACGACACCGGAGCTCCCGAGCGTCACGGCCTGGACGGCGGACAGGGCCGCCGGGAGGGGGAGGATCTCCTCGATCGGCGCGATCGCCTGCTCGACGTAGCCCCCGCCAGTGCCGGTGAACGCCCACACGCGCTGCCCGACCCATACGGGGTCGACGCCGTCGCCCACCGCCGTCACCGTCCCCGCCACCTCGCCGCCCGGGATGTGACCCTCCCGGAAGCCGTAGGCGGCGAGCGCACCGCTCCGGATCAGGACGTCGACGCCTCCGACGCCGATCGCCTCACTGGCGATCAGCACCTGCCCCGGAGCGGGAAAAGGGTCGGGGACGTCGATGACCGCCAGCCCCCCGGGGCCTCCGAACTCGTCGATCGCGACTGCCTTCATTGCTGTCCTCCGTAGGGCGACCTGGTGCCTCGGCACGCTAGTGGACGCCGGCGTCCGTTTCGGTAAAGTGAGAGCGTGGCGGACCATTTGCCTCAGACGCTGCGCTCGGACGCGCTGGACAACCGGGTGCGCATTCTCGAGGTGGCCCGGGCGGTGTTCGCCGCCGATGGGCTGGACGTGCCGATGCGCGAGGTGGCCCGGCGCGCCGGGGTCGGCCCCGCCACCCTGTATCGCCACTTCCCCACCAAACAGGCACTGGCCACCGAGGCCTTCGCCGAGCAGATGCACGCGTGCCACGCCATCGTCGAGGAGGGACTCGCCGACCCGGATCCGTGGCGCGGCCTGTGCCTGGTGATCGAGACGCTCTGCGAGCTGCACGCCCGGAACCGGGGATTCACCGCGGCGTTCACCTCGGCGTTCCCGCACGCGGTGGATCTCGCCGCCGGGCGCGAACGCGCGCTCACGCTGCTCGCCGAGCTTGCGCGCCGAGCCAAGGACACCGGCCGCCTGCGGCCCGACTTCGTCCTGGACGACCTTGTCCTCGTGCTGATGGCGAACGGCGGCCTGCACGCCACGTCGACGAACGCCCGGGTCGCTGCCTCCCGCCGCTTCGCCGCGCTCGCGATCAGGGCGTTTCAGGCCTGATCGGCGGTCACCGGGCGCGGCCGGCTCAGCGGCGGGCGAGCCAGGCCCGCAGGTTGCCGATCCACAGCGCCACGGCGCTCGCGGCCAGCAGCGCGGCCACGGTGAGGCGCCAGTGGCGGGCCACGGTCTCGACGACCGTCCAGCCGGCCAGCAGTACCGCGGCCGTCACGAACGCGCGCCGCAGCAGCCGCAGGAGCCGGGCGCGGGCCGCGGCCTCGACCGCGACGAGCACCGCGAGCAGCGCGACGATCGACCAGAACACGCCGAACGGCGGGCTGAACACGATGAGTGCGGCTCCACCGAGCACGACCGACGCCGACGCCGCCGACCACAGCAGCAGGAACCGGCGCCGACCCACCCGCTCGGCCGGCGACGGCAGCCGGCGCTCCGGCGGGGCCGCGGGCGCGGGCGGCGGCGGGCCGTCCTCGAGCGCCGTCCGCTCGGCCTGAAGGCGTTGGAGCTCGGGGTCGGCGCGGGTGCCGGTGGGGCGGCCCATCGCCCTGGTGCCGGCGCTGCTGCGGCGGATCTCCCCGCGGTACCGCTGGATCAGCCGGACGACCTCATGCAACCGCTCGTCGGCGGCGGTGCCCGGGTCCGGGCCCTCGGCGTCGAGCCCGGCCCAGGTGACCGGGTAGGCCCAGGACGCGCGCACCGAACCGTCGCGCTCGTAGCGGGGGCCGGCCGGTGCCCGCTCGCCGCCGAAGCGGTCCTCGGTGTCCAGGCCCCACAGGCCGCGGTACGCGCGGACCCAGGGGGTGTCGTCGTCGACCAGGACGGGCGTCCACGCGTGCCGCTCACCGGGGCCGATGCCCGGGCCGTCGCCGCGGTGGTAGTCCAGGAACGGCAGGCCGAGACCCGGGCCCGGCCCGTCGGCGGAGCGCGGCGCCACCAGCCGGCGGGCCGACCGCCACCAGCGCCCGACCGCCTCGAGCCAGGGCCAGGTGACCGCGGTGACGTAGTCGCCGGGTGCGTAGGCGCCCGCGTGCGAGCCGGCGCCGGCGTAGACGACGGGATGGTCGCCGACCCGTTCCAGGCGCGGGTCGTCCCAGCGCCGGCGCAGCTGGGGGCCGGGCTTGTCGTGCGAGGAGAACACCACCCAGGCCGGGCTCCCGCCGTCCTCGGTGACGAACACGGTGACCTGCTCCCAGTCGGCCTCGTGGTCGTTGACCCCGCCGAACGTGGAGCGCCAGTCGTTCATGGCGTAGAAGAACCAGTACTGCAGCACCAGGTAGCCGCCGTCGCGGCTGACCCGTCCGTAGTACGGGCGGACGTCCGGCGAGGCGCGCCCCTCGTACTCCACGTGGGCCGCGGCCCGCGTGCCGCCCGGCACGGCGCCGCGCAGGAGCAGCGACAGCCGCAACGCGGCGTCGACCAGCCGCGCCGCCAGGCCGACGGCGGCGAACCGGTCGCCGGGCCGGATGGCGTTGCCGGCCTGGGCCTTCCGCCACCGGCGGTACGCCGCTCCGCGCAGCGGCCGCTCCACGTACCGCAGGTACAGCACCTCGCCGCGGTGCCGCTCGCCGCACTCGGCGAGCATGGCGGCGTCCAGCCCACCGGCCGGCACGAGGCACTCGGCGGGCCCGCCACGCCACAGCGCGGCCCGGGCCAGGAACCCGTCCACGTGCGTGGGCAGGAACAGCTCGCCCGCGGTGTACCGGATCACCGGCTCGTAGCGGGTGAGCAGCCGCAGTTCGTCGGACATCGCTCGGCGGTACCCCGGACGGCACCCCGCGACGGGTGAGCATCCGGGTGGTCGGCCGCGCCGCGCGGTTGCGCCCCCGGCGGCGGGTAGCCCAGTCGTGTGATGCGCAGCATGCTCGCCGGCGCGGCGGCCGGCGCCGCTGGGACGACCGCCCTGAACGCCGTCGGCTACGCCGACATGGTCTGGCGCGGGCGGGCCGCCTCGCATGTGCCCGAGGAGACCGTCGAGGCGCTCGCCGAGCGGGCCCACGTGTCGGTGCCGGGCGACGGCGACGCCCGCGAGCACCGCCTGGCCGGCCTGGGTGCCCTGTCGGGCATCCTGACCGGTGTCGGCATCGGCGCGCTGGTCGGTTCCGTGCACGGCCGCGGTGCCCGCCCGCCGGGGGTGCTCGGCGCCGCGCTCGCCGGTGCGGCCGCGATGGCGGCGACGGACGGCACCATGGCCGCGGTCAAGGTGACCGACCCGCGCAAGTGGTCGTTCGAGGCATGGGTGTCGGACGTGCTGCCGCACCTGGCGTACGGCGCCGTCACCTATGCCGTCCTCACCGTTCTGGACCGCCGCCCTTCTCGGTAGGCGCGGCGCCGGCCTGATGGCCGACGCCGCTCCCGGGCGCGGTCAGGCGACCGTGGTGAACCTCCACTGCTGGTTGGTGCCGCCGTGGCAGGTCCACTGCAGCAGGCGTGCGCCGTCGGCGGTGGAGTTGCCGTTGACGTCGATGCACAGGCCGCTGTTGACGTTTTTCACGGTGTACACGCCCGCCGTGGCGGTGGGTGTGACGGTGAACTTCTGGTTGTTGCCGTTGTTGCAGGTCCACTGCTGCAGGAACGCGCCCGCGGCGGTGGAGCTGTCGGTGATGTCCAGGCACTTGCCGCTGTGGACGGCCCGCAGGTAGACGGCGCCGCCGCCGGCGTCCACCGCCTGCCACTTCTGGTTGTTGCCGCCGGTCGGCGCCCACTGGATGATCTGCGCGGCGTCGGCGGTGGACACGCCGTTGACGTCCACCAGCTTGCCGCTGTGCTGCGCGGTGAGCGTCCACGTGCGCCCGGCCACGCCGGTGTTCGGCGTGCCCACGCCGTTGCCGCCGAACGTGAAGGAGTCGAGGTCGAACCAGTTGTTCGCGGTGCCCTTGAACACCATGTACAGCGTGTGGGTGCCGGCGAGCGCGGCGAGGTTCACCGCGGGCGTGGACTGGTAGTTGTCCCAGCCGCCGGTGTTGAGCACCGGTGTCGTGGCCAGCAGGGTGCCGGTCGGCGAGTCGGCGCGCAGCTCGATCGTGCCGCCGCCGGTCGGTGACGACAGGCGGTAGCTGACGCTGGTGATGCCCGACAGGCTCATCGGGTTGAACGCCACCCAGTCGTTGTTGGAGATGTCGCCGATGCGTTTGCCGCTCTCGGCGCCGGCCTGGTCGATGATCCGG
>NZ_JAHYSG010000073.1 GCF_022095675.1 Dactylosporangium sp. AC04546
GTTCCGGCCGTTCCCGCCCGCCGTTCCCGCCGGTTCGCTGTCGTTCCCGCCCTTCTCGCAGTTCACACCGGTTGGCTGTCGTTGCTGTCGCTCGTTGGAGAGCGCTCTCCAACCTCAGCGTGACGGTGCCCGGGTCGCCCCTGGGCCGGATCGCCGGGCCAGGGCTGGATGCCTTGTGGCTGAACGACATCCGGTTCCCCGGCGGAAGATCGGATTTCCGAATCGCAAGGCCGCCGGACGGGTTGACACCCCTTTCCCGAGGCGGGAGACTCTGGTTGCGGAGAGCGCTCTCCAATGGGTCGGGTGCCGGCGGGGAAGCGCGATCCGTGGCGGCCGGCCAGGCGAAGCAGTGGGATCGACGGGGGCAGGCCGGGCCGCCTGACCGGGAACAACGGGGAAACGGTCGCTCGGGTTGGTCGTCCAGGCGGGGGCTGCCCGAGCCGGTCGTCGCGGCGGTCGTTTCCGCGATCCGCCGCAGCCGGTCAGGTGCGACATCCGGGCTGAGGAACGGATGTTCCGCCAGTCGCAGTGGCAAGGCGGTGACCGGGTTGGGGTCCCCGCCACCGGGAGCATCGTCTCCCGTGCGCCGATCCTGCGGTTGCGGGGACGACCTGGCTCTGGGCGCCTGCGTCCCCGCAACCGCCGGACCGGCTCGTCGCCCGGAAGGAGCCCCTCCGTGCCGCCACGAGTCACCTACCGGATGAGCGCGCTCATCGTCGGGCTCGCGCTACTGCTCGGTGCGACCGGCTGCGCCGCCGGTCGTTCCGGACCACCGCCCACCCCGGCGGCCCCGGCGGTCCCGATGGCCGCGGTGCCGGAGTTCGGCGGTACCGATCTGGCCTGGATCGAGCTCATGATCCCGATGGACGAGCAGCTGCTGCCCGTTCTCGACCTGCTGATCCAGCGCGCCGCCGATCCCGGCCTGGCACGGGCGGCGGGGGAGCTGCGGGCCGTGTACGACGCCGAGCTCCCCAAGCTGCACGCCCTCGGCCGGCAGGCCGGCATCCCCGCCGAGAACCCGCACAAGGGCCACAAGATGCCGGGGCTCGTCGACGCGGACCGGCTTGCCGCCATCGGGGCCGCAAGCGGTACCGAACTGGATCAGAAGGCTTCGGAGTGTCTCCGCGAGCATCTCGACCAGCTGGCCAGCCTCGCGAAGTCGGAGCTGCAGAACGGCACCAGCCCCGCGGTGAAGGCCCTTGCCCAGTCGGTGGCCGACACCCGCACCACCTACCGTGCGCGGTTCGGCAACTGACGGCGCAGCAGCAGGCGGGCCGCGCCCGCGATCACCAGGATCACCGCCGCCGCGAAGCCCAGCAGGGCCACGCGCGGGCTGACGACCTGCGTCGCGAAGCCCAGGCCGAGGACCGGGACGGCGAGGCCGAGGTACCCGCCGAGGAACAGGCCGGCAAGGGCCTCACCGCGGACCGCGGGCGGGGCCAGGTCGACAACCGTCGAGATCGCGCCCTTGAGCAGGGCGCCCGCGCCGCCGCCCGCCATGATGCCGCCCGCCAGGAACACCGCCAGGCTGGTGCCCCACACGCCCGCCGTGACGGTCACGAGCCCGAGCACCATCAGCGCCAGGCCGGTCACGAGCTGGTGGCGGATCGGCTGGCGGCGCAGCAGCACCTGCATGGCGGCGCCGCTCGCGAACACCAGCGACGCGACCAGGCCGGCGAGCGCGCGCGACGGGTGGTGCAGCGTGCCGGAAACGAACGACGGCGCGAGCGAAGTGAACAGGCCGAGCACCGACAGTGCAGCGAACGCGCCGGCGGCGGCCGCGAAGTAGCGCGGGCGGGTAGCCGCGGGCACGTTCACGCGCTGCGGGCGGTACCGCCGCGGGAAAACGCTCACCGTTTCGGGCACGAGGGAGACCGCGAGCGCCGCGAGCAGCAGCAGCGCCAGGAAAACCAGGTACGGCGTGCGCAGCGGCGCGCTCACGTACTGCGCGAGCACGCCCGCGACGACCGGGCCGAACGCGAAGCCGCCCAGGTTGGCGACCGTGGACACCAGGTCGGCGCGGGCACGGCCGGCGCCGGGGCGGGCGGCCGTGTGCAGCTCGGACAGGTGCGCTGTCGCGGTGGCGGTGATCATGCCGATACCCAGGCCGGACAGCACGCGGGCGACGATGACGACCCCGAGCGACGTCGAGGTGATGAACAGGGTCGCCGCGATCGCCTCCAGCAGTACCGCCGGAACGAGAATCCGGCGCCGCCCGAGCCAGTCGGAAACGTGTCCCGCGAGGAACAGGCTGGTCACGACGCCGACCGCGTACGCCGCGAACGCGATCGTCACCGCGATCGTGGAGTACCCGTCGTGGCGCTGGTAGAGGGCCCAGAGCGGGGTCGGCACGACGGTGAACGCGAGCGACACCGCGAACGCGAACGCGATCGCCCAGAACCCCTGCTCGTGGCTGAGGCCTCTGCGGCTGCGGCGCGCGGGAGCGGCCCGGTGCCGGGTGGGCCGGGCGACAGGCGGCAGAACCGAAGTCATGGTTGGACTGTCCCTCGCGAGCATCAGCACCAACCACGAATCTTCGTGCTGGTCACCATCATGATCTGCGATAGTTCACCGATGGAGTTGAGGCATCTCGTGTACTTCGTGAGCGTCGCGGAGGAGCGCAGCTTCACGCGTGCGGCGGAGCGGCTCCGCGTCGTGCAGTCCGGCGTCTCCGCCGCGGTCCGCGGCCTCGAACGTGAGCTCGGCGTGCAGCTGTTTGAGCGAAACTCGCAGCGGGTGGTGCTCACCGACGCTGGAACGGCGCTCCTGCCCGCGGCCCGCGCCACGATCGACGCCGCGCAGGCCGCCCGCGACGCCGTCGACGAGGTGCGCGGCGGGCTGCGCGGCACGCTGCGGATCGGCACACTGACCTCGGTCGGCTTCGTCGACCTGCCGGGCCTGCTCGGCCGGTTCCACGCCGAGCATCCGCACGTCGACCTGCGGCTGCGCACCGCGACCAGCGGCTCCGCCGGCCTGGCCGACGCGCTGCTCGACGGCGAGCTCGACGTCGCGTTCCTGTCCCTGTCCGGCCACGCGCCGGCCGGCCTGTCGACGCGCACGCTCGTCGCCGAGCCGATCGTTGCCGTCCTGCCCGCGGCCCATCCGCTTGCCGAGCGCACCGCGGTGTCGCTGGCGGACCTGGCCGGCGAGCCGTTCGTGGACTCGCCGCTCGGATACGGCAACCGCACCGAGGTCGACCGCGGGTTCGCCGCCGCCGGCCTGCAGCGCCGCGTGGCGCTGGAGGTCGCCGACATCGCGACCGTGCCGCAGTATGTCGGGCACGGCCTCGGCGTCGCGCTGATCCCGCGCTTCGCGGTGCGGACCGGTTCGGACCTCGCGCTCCGCCCGGTGATCGGGACCCGGCTGAACTGGACGTTCGACGTGGCGACCGCGTCCGCCCGCCGCCCGAGCGCCGCGGTCCGGGCGCTGTTGCGCCTCGTCGACGCCCACCGCCGCACCTGAGGCGACCGGGTCAGCGGCGGTCGCGGAACGTGCGGCGCAGGTCGTCGATCCACGCGTCGGGGACCTCCCACGGGATGAAGTGCCCGCCGCGGTCGTGGGCCGTGAGGTTCACGTGGTTGTACCAATCCGCGCGATCGCTCGCCAGGAAGTGCGCCACCCGCCGGTCCGTGGTGACGCCCGGCGGGTTCTCGTAGGCGACGAACGTGATCCCGGTCGGCGCCTCCACGACCGGCTGCCGATCGTGCGAAGGCGTCCACGGGTAGCGGTTGTTGTTCGAATACGTCCGGATCGACGTGCCGATGGAGTTTCCGGCCCAGAAGATCGTCGCGTGGGTGAGCAGGTCGTCCTTGGTGAACACCGACTCGATGTCGCCGCCGTTGTCGCTCCACGAGACCCACCGCTGCAGGATCCACGCGAGCATCCCGGCGGGGGAGTCCGACAGCCCGTGGGAGAGCGTGCTCGAGTCGAGTACGTGCGCCGCCAGGTGCACCGCGAACCGCTTCTCGAACGCCAGGACCTGCGCGTGTACCTCCGCCGGCAGGCCGTCGGGGATCGGCCGGCCGCCGCTCAGGTCCCAGGCGCGGTCACCGCTGAACAGCGTGAGCTTCTGGCCGGAGCCGATGTGGATGCCGTGCAGCCGGTCGGCGTACTTGTGCCCGAGTTGCCCGGTCACCAGTGCACCGACGTCACATCCGGCCGCCGCGTACCGCTCGTTTCCGAGCGTTTCCGTCATCAGCGTGTGCCAGAGGTCCGCGACCTTCCAGAAGTTCATGTCCGGCCGGCGCAACGGCGTGGAGAAGCCGAACCCGGGGAACGACGGGACGATGACGTCGAACGCCTCCGCCGGGTCCTCCCCGAACGCGCCGGGGTCGGCGAGCCGGTCGACCACCTTCGACCAGTGCCAGAAGGTCCACGGCCAGCCGTGCGTCAGGATCAGCGGCGTCGGCGCCGGCCCTACGCCGGCCCGGCGCATGAAGTGGACCGGCACACCGTCGACCTGCACGCGGTAGTGCTCGTACGCGTTGATCGCCGCCTCGGCCTTGCGCCAGTCGTAGTCGGTGCGCCAGTACCGCACGAGCTCCCGCAGGTAGTCACCGTTGACGCCGTAGTACCAGTCGTCGTTTCCGATGTCGTCCGGGAACCGCGTCAGCTCCAGCCGCAGCCGGAGATCGGCCAGGACCTCGTCGGGAACGTGGATCGGCGTGGGAACGAGCGGGAACGCGCGGTGGCTCACGGTTTCGGCTCCTTACGTGGCGTCGGTTGGGGCTGGCTGAGTTCGACCAGGTGGGCCAGGGCCGGCAGCGCCGCGGCGATGGCCGCCTGCTCGTCCGGGTCGAGCCCGGCGGCGAGCTCGGTGAGGCGGCGGATGCGTTCGTCGCGGCGGCCGTCGATGACCGCCGTGCCGGCCGGGGTGGCGTGGACCAGGACGGCGCGGCCGTCGGTGGGGTCGGGCTCGCGGCGCACCAGGCCCTCGCGCTCGAGCTTGGTGACGATCTGCGTGATCGCGGACTGGGTGACCTGCTCGGTGGCGGTCAGCTCGGTCAGCCGTCTCGGCCCGCGGGTCGAGAGGGTGTGCAGCACCGACAGGGTCGTGAAGCTCAGCCGCTGGGCCGCGGGGAGCCGGATCGACATCCGGGTGAACTCCTCGAGGACCCGCGTGAGCTCAGCAATGCGCAACAGCGTCACGCCGGGAAGTATGACAGAAACTTAAGTAAGTTTCTCAAGTAATTTCCGGACAGCAGGAAGCGACCCGCGGCTCGGGACGCGGGCAAATGGGTTGGACGCCGGCAATGGCCGTGGGCGGGCCGTGCGCTGTGGCCCGGCCCGCGGCTCCTCGGGGCTAGGCGCGGAAGCGGGCCGCCAGGTCGTCCATCACCTTGTCGAGGCGTTCGTCGACGATCTGGCGGGCGGGGTCCTCGTCGTACCAGGCCACGATCTCCCGGGCGCCGCGGTGGAACGGGATCGTGGCGACGAAGTCCGGGACCAGCCGGCGGACCTTCGAGTTGTCGAAGACCATCGAATGGGCCTTGTCGCCCAGCAGGCCCGCGCCCCACTCCGGGTCGGCGGCGGCGATCGCGTCCGACGGGACGTGGACGAGCTTGGCCGTCACGCCGAGGGCGGCGGCCAGGTGCTCGGCGATCTGGTTCCAGGTCAGCACGTCGTCGCCGGTGATGTGGAAGACGTCGCCGATCGCGCGTGGGTGGCCGAGCAGCGGGACGAACGCCTTCGCGAAGTCCTCGTGGTGGGTCAGCGTCCACAGCGACGTGCCGTCGCCGTGCACCACGACCTCCTTGCCCTGGCGCATGCGGCCCAGCACCGTCCAGCCGCCGTCGAACGGGACGAGGGTGCGGTCGTACGTGTGCGAGGGGCGGATGATGGTCGCCGGGAAGCCCTTGTCGCGGTACACCTGGACAAGGAGGTCCTCGCACGCGATCTTGTCGCGACTGTACTGCCAGAAGGGGTTGCGCAGCGGGGACGACTCGACGACCGGGAGGCGGGCCGGCGGGGTCTGGTAGGCGGAGGCCGAGCTGATGAACACGTACTGCCCGGTGCGCCCGCGGAACAGCTCGATGTCGGTGTGCACGTGCTCGGGCGTGAACGCGACCCAGTCGACGACCGCGTCGAACGTCAGGCCGCCCAGGGCGTCGCGCACCGACTGCGGGTCGCGGATGTCGGCCTGCACGAGCCGCGCCCCGTCGGGGAGCGGGCGGTCGCGGCTCACACCGCGGTTGAGGACGTGGAGCTCGATGCCGCGCGAAACGGCCAGCCTGGCGCAGGCGGAGCTGATGATGCCGCTGCCGCCGATGAAGAGGACCCGCACGCGCCTAGCTTTCCACCCACCCGTGGCTGCGCGCAAAGGCGACCAGGTGCTGGCGCGCCTGGGCGATCTGGCTGCCGGTCAGCGACGGCACGTGCTGGATGAGCAGCTCCGTCACCTCCTGCGCGAACTCCCGGCTGGACAGCACGTCGCACAGGCCGTCGTCGTCGGCCGTCGACGAGGCGGCCCGGGCGTGGTCGCGGCGCGGCGGTGCCGGTGTGTCGAGGATTCGCACGGTGGCCACCTTCAGGCCGCGCTCGCCCTCCTCGACCTCATACTCGACGCGCATGCCGGGATGCACCAGGTGCCGCTGGTCGCCGAAGTCGTTGGCATGGACGAAGACGTCCTCGCCGCCCGCGTTGGGGGCGATGAACCCGTAGCCGCGCACCTCGTCGAACCGCAGGATCCTGCCCGTCTCCACCACGCACCACCCACCAAACGCAAAACTGACTGCTTTACAGCATAAGCCGGGTCTTCTGCACCTTGCCCATGGCATTGCGGGGCAGTTCGGCGACGAAACGGACCGAGCGCGGGCGCTTGTGCACGGACAGGTGGCCGGCGACGAACTCGATGAGGTCGCGCTCGCCCACGCCGTCGGCGACGACCCACGCGGTGACGATCTCACCCAGGTCGGCGTCGGGCGTGCCGACGACCGCCGCCTCCCGCACCGCCGGGTGGGCGAGCAGCGCGTCCTCGACCTCCCCGGCGCCGATGCGGTAGCCCCCGCTCTTGATGAGGTCGGTCGAGGCGCGCCCGACGATGCGGTGCCACCCGTCGGGGGCGATCGTCGCCAGGTCCCCGGTGCGGAACCACTCGTCGGGGCGGCGGGGCTGCCCGTGGTACCGCTGGAGCAGCATCGGCCCGCGGACCCACAGCTCCCCGATCGTCTCGCCGTCCCGCTCGGCCTCGGTGCCGTCGTCGCGGACCAGGCGCGTCTCGACGCCCCGCAGCGGCAGGCCGACGTGGCCGGGGCGGCGCTCGCCGGCGGCGCGGGCGCTCACGGTGATGAGCGTTTCGGTCATCCCGTACCGCTCGACGGGCCGATGCCCGCTCAGCGCCCACAACCGGTTGAAGACCGGCACGGGTAACGGCGCGCTGCCGGACACGAGCAGCCGCGCGCGGCGCAGCGCCCGGGCGGCGGCCGGCTCGGCGCACACCCGCGACCACACGGTGGGCACGCCGAAGTAGAGGGTGCCCCCGGCCGCGGCGTACCGCGCCGGGTGCGGCCGCCCGGTGTGCACGAGCGGCGACCCGCGCCGCAGCGCGCCGAGGACGCCGAGGATCAGCCCGTGCACGTGGAACAGCGGCAGCCCGTGCACGAGCGTGTCGCCGGGCGTCCAGTCCCACGCCTCGGCGACCGCGTCGACGCCCGCTTCGACGGCGGCGTGGGTGAGCACGACACCCTTGGGCGCGCCGGTGGTGCCGCTCGTATACATGACCAGCGCGGCCTGGTCCGGCGCAGGTGGGGCGAAGCTCGCACCGGACCGCCGCCCGACATCGACGGGAATGGAGAGGGGGATGGGGGCGGCCCCGGCGGAGCCGCGCAACGGGCCTGAGCCGGGATCGCGCCGGGCGGCGGCGCCCGCTTCGGCGCCGCCCAGCAGCACGACCGCGGCGGAGTCGCGCAGGATGTGGTCGCGCTCGGCCGGCCCCGCGTCCGGCGGCACCGGCACCACCGCGCAGCCCGCCATCAGCGCCCCCGTGACGGCGACGACGGTCTCCAGGGAGGCCGTGGCGTCGACCGCCACCACCCCCGCACCGCTGACGTCCCCGGCGACCGCGGCCGCCGCGCCGAGGAGCTCCGGGGCGGACAGCCCGCGGCCGGCGACGGTGATGACGGCGGGGCGGTCGGCGGCGGCCTCCAGGCCACTGAGCAGGCGCATGGGCACATCGTCGCACCCCGCCGGTGTCACACGGGTGTCACAACGCGGCTGCATCACGATCGCCTTTCGCGGCTTGACGGGCGTGTGTGTGAGCGTTAACACTGTGGCGGCAATGCCCCCGCAACACACACGCAACAGCAAACACCCCCACACTCAAACATCCTCAGCCGCGTCGATGGAACCGTTCACACGCTGTGAGCGTCGGCCCGCCATCGGTCGCTGCACGCTGCCCTGAGGGAGACAGCACCATGAAGTTCACACGGATCGCCGCCGCGGCGGCCGGCCTCGTCCTGGCGCTGGGCGCCACCGCCTGCGGCTCCAGCGAGAAGACCGCCGACAAGGAGGCGGGCACCGCCGGCGAGGGCAGCCTCATCGGCGTGACCATGCCGACGAAGTCCTCCGAGCGCTGGATCGCCGACGGCAACAACGTCAAGGCCGCGCTGGAGAAGCTCGGCTACAAGGTCGACCTGCAGTACGCGGAGAACGACATCCCGACCCAGGTCAACCAGATCGAGAACCAGATCACCAAGGGCGCCAAGCTGCTCATCATCGCGTCGATCGACGGCACCGCGATCACGACGCAGCTGCAGGAGGCCGCCGACAAGAAGATCCCGGTCATCGCCTACGACCGGCTGATCCGCAAGTCGCCGAACGTCGACTACTACGCCACGTTCGACAACTACAAGGTCGGCGTGCAGCAGGCGACCTCGCTGCTGGTGGGCCTGGGCCTGAAGAAGGAGGACGGCTCCGACGGCACCGCCACCGGGCCGTTCAACGTCGAGCTGTTCGCCGGTTCGCCCGACGACAACAACGCCACGTTCTTCTTCAACGGCGCGATGGACACCCTCAAGCCGTACATCGACAAGGGCACGCTCGTGGTGAAGAGCGGCCAGACCGACTTCAAGACGGTCGCGATCCTGCGCTGGGACCCGGCGACGGCCCAGAAGCGCATGGAGGACATCATCACCAAGACGTACACGGGCGGCGTCAAGGTCCAGGGCGTGCTCTCGCCCTACGACGGCCTTTCGATCGGCATCCTGTCCGCGCTGAAGAGCAGCGGCTACGGTACCGCCGGGCAGCCCTACCCGATCGTGACCGGCCAGGATGCCGAGGTCGCGTCGGTGAAGTCGATCATCGCCGGCGAGCAGTACGCCACCATCTACAAGGACACCCGCAAGCTCGCCGACGTGACCGTGAAGATGGCCGACGCGGTGCTCAAGGGCGGCAAGCCCGAGACCAACAACACCAAGGACTACGACAACGGCGTGAAGGTCGTGCCGTCGTACCTGCTCGAGCCGGTCGTCGTCTACAAGTCCAACTACAAGTCGGTGCTCATCGACTCCGGCTACTACACCGAGGACAAGCTCAAGTAGCACGCGCGCAACGGGGGCCCCGGCAACGGGGTCCCCGTCGCCGAAGGAGAACACATGACCGACGCGATTCTGCAGATGCGCGGGATCACCAAGACGTTTCCGGGCGTGACCGCGCTCTCCGACGTCAACCTGACCGTGCAACGCGGCGAGATCCACGCCATCTGCGGCGAGAACGGCGCCGGGAAGTCGACCCTGATGAAGGTCCTTTCCGGCGTGTACCCCCACGGGACGTACGACGGCGACATCCTCTTCGACGGGGAGCCCTGCGTCTTCCACGGGATCCGCGACTCGGAACGGCGCGGGATCGTCATCATCCACCAGGAGCTGGCGCTCATCCCGTACCTGTCGATCGCGGAGAACATCTTCCTCGGCAACGAGCGGGTCCACCGCGGCCTCATCGACTGGAACCGCACGAACGCCGACGCCGGCGCCCTGCTGACCCGGGTCGGGCTGCAGGAGAACCCGGTGACGCCGGCGATGGACATCGGCGTCGGCAAGCAGCAGCTCGTGGAGATCGCCAAGGCCCTGTCGAAGGAGGTGCGGCTGCTCATCCTCGACGAGCCGACCGCGGCGCTCAACGACGAGGACTCCGCGCACCTGCTCGACCTGCTGCGCGGCCTGCGTGACCAGGGCATCACCTGCGTGATCATCTCGCACAAGCTCAACGAGATCGAGGCGATCGCCGACTCCACCACGATCCTGCGCGACGGGCGCACCATCGAGACGCTCGACATGCGCTCGGGAAACGTTTCCGAGGACCGGATCATCTCCGGCATGGTCGGCCGCGACCTGGAGCACCGGTTCCCGCCGCACGAGCCGCGCATCGGCGAGGAGGTGCTGCGGATCGAGGACTGGACCGTGCACTCGCCGACCCAGCACGGGCGGAGGGTCGTCGACGGCGCCGGGCTCACGCTGCGGGCCGGCGAGATCGTCGGGCTGGCCGGGCTCATGGGCGCCGGGCGCACCGAGCTCGCGATGAGCGTCTTCGGCCGCAGCTACGGCGTCGACATCAGTGGCCGCGTCTACAAGCACGGCAAGCCGATCGAGCTGCGCACCGTCGGCGATGCCATCGCGCACGGCATCGCCTACGCGACCGAGGACCGCAAGCGCTACGGGCTGAACCTCATCGAGGACATCCAGCGCAACGTGTCGGGGGCGGCGCTGGCCAAGCTGTCGCGGCGGGGCTGGGTCGACGACAACCGCGAGTACCAGGTGGCGGAGAACTACCGCGGGAGCCTGAACATCAAGGCGCCCGGCGTCGGTGCCGTCACGGGAACGCTCTCCGGCGGCAACCAGCAGAAGGTCGTCCTCGCGAAGTGGATCTTCACCGACCCCGACGTGCTCATCCTCGACGAGCCGACCCGGGGCATCGACATCGGCGCCAAGTACGAGATCTACACGATCATCAACCAGCTCGCCGACCAGGGCAAGGCGATCCTCGTCATCTCCTCGGAGCTGCCCGAGCTGCTCGGCATCTGCGACCGCATCTACGCGCTCTCCGCCGGCCGGATCACGGGGTCCGTCGATCGATCGGAGTTCTCGCCGGAGCGCGTGATGCACCTCATGACCCGGATCAAGGAGTAACCCGTCCGTGAACTCGCCAAGGACCACTGTGGTCGAACCCGCGGTCGAGCCGGCCGTCACGCCACCGACCCGGTTCTCCGTGAACCTGCGCCAGAGCGGCATCTACATCGCGTTCGCCGCGATCGTCGTGCTCTTCGAGATCCTCACCGAGGGCTCGCTGCTGGAGCCGCAGAACATCTCGAACATCATCGTGCAGAACTCGTACATCCTGATCCTCGCGATCGGGATGATCCTGATCATCATCGCCGGGCACATCGACCTGTCCGCCGGCTCGGTGGTCGCCGTCACCGGTGCCTTCGCGGCCGTGCTCATGGTCGACCTCGACGTGCCGTGGCCCCTGGCCATCCTGGCCACGCTGGTCGTCGGCGGCCTGATCGGCGCCTGGCAGGGGTTCTGGATCGCGTACTTCGGGATCCCCGCGTTCATCGTCACCCTCGCCGGCATGCTGGTGTTCCGCGCGCTGACCATGACGGTGCTGGGCAACCAGGGCATCGGCCCGTTCCCGGACGACGTGCGCACGCTCGCGAACGGCTTCACGCCCGGCTTCCTGAACAACGTCGGCCTCGGCGTGCTTGGCGGCGCCGACCTGTTCACGCTGCTCGTCGGCCTGGCCGCGGTGGCCGGCATCGTCGTCGTGCAGTGGCGGGCACGCAGCGGCCGCGTCGGCTACGGCCAGCAGGTCGACTCGATGCCGGTCTTCGTGGCGAAGGTGGCGGGCGCGTCGCTCGTGCTCATGTTCATCATCGTGCAGCTGGCCCGGTTCAAGAACCTGCCCTGGGTGCTGGTGCTGCTCGCGGCGCTCGTCCTGCTGTACACGCTGCTCTCCCAGCGCACGGTCTTCGGCCGGCACATCTATGCGGTCGGCGGCAACCTCCAGGCGGCCAGCCTGTCCGGCGTGAAGGTCAAGTCGGTCACGTTCTGGATCTTCGTGAACATGGGCTTGCTGGCCTCGATTGCCGGCATCATCTTCGCCGGCCGCCTCAACCAGGCCGGCCCCACGGCCGGCAACGCGTTCGAGCTGGACGCGATCGCGGCGGCGTTCATCGGCGGCGCCGCGGTGCAGGGCGGCGTCGGCAAGGTGGTGGGCGCGATCACGGGCGGCCTGATCATGGCCGTGATCAACAACGGCATGTCCCTGGTCGGCTCGCCCTCGGAGCGGGTCATGCTGGTCAAGGGCCTGGTCCTGCTGGCAGCGGTGGCGTTCGACGTGTGGGCCAAGCGGAGGGCCGGCCGTTCTCGCTGACGCCGCTGCGGGCGTTCTCGGGGGCGGGCCACGGCACGGCGTGGCCCGCCCCCTGCACTCTGCGTTCCCGGGCTGTTCCGACGTTCTCGGGCCGTTTCCGTGTTCCGGGCCGTTCCCGCGTTCCGAGCTGTTTCTGTGTTCCGGGCCGTTCCGGTGTTCCGAGTTGTTCCGGTGTTCCGAGTTGTTCCGGTGTTCCGGGCCGTTCCGGTGTTCCGGGCCGTTCCGGTGTTCCGAGTTGTTCCGGTGTTCCGGGCCGTTCCCGCGTTCCGAGCTGTTCCGGCGTTCCGGGCCGTTCTCTCGTTCCGGGCCGTTCCCGTGTTCCGAGCTGTTTCCGTGTTCCGAGCTGTTTCCGTGTTCCGAGCTGTTCCCGCGTTCCGAGCCGTTCCCTGACACTGCTGGTCGGAGCGGCAGATGTTCCCGTTGTCGGTCGGCGGCATCGAGATTGTGGCGTCGCTGGTGCTGCCGGCGGACAAGCTTGCCGGGCGGCGCTCGGGTTGGCTGCCGTGGGCGGCGCTGATCGCGGGCACTGGAGCAAGCTTTGCCGCGAACGTCGCGATGGGCGGTTCGGACTGGATCGGCAGCCGCCGCCGCAGCCACGGCGCCGCGCGGCCACCGCTTGCGCCAGGACCGGCGACGGCCTGTCCGTCGAGGTCGCCTTCCCGGCGGTACCGGACGAGCCGTCGGCCGCCCCGCCAGCCACTCGCTGAGCATTGGCGGTGGCGGGCTCTTCGCGCGTGCTGACTGCTTGACACGCGCCCAGCCCCAGTCCATCCTCATTTCACTAGTAACCTAGTGGAACGGGATTATGGGTGATCGACTTCCACCTCGACGCGCGCTCGGGGATCGCCCCGTACCTGCAGATCGTCAGGCAGGTGCGCCAGGCGCTGCTGTTGGGGCTGCTCGCTGAGGGCGACAAGCTGCCCACGGTCAAGGAGGTGGTCGCCAAGGTGGCGATCAACCCGAACACCGTGAGCAAGGCGTACCGCGAGCTCGAACACCTGGGCCTGGCCGCGGCAAAGCCGGGGGTGGGCACCTTCATCACCCGATCGCTCGGCCACGCATCGCTCACCGAGCACGGTCCGCTGCAGCAGGAACTGCGCGCCTGGATGGACAAGGCCCGCGCGGCGGGCCTGACCGAGCCGGGCATCGAGGCGATGTTCCAGAACACCCTGCGCGAGAGCGCCGAAGAGGAGAAATGAACGCCGTACTGCAAGCCCACGCGCTGGGCAAGAGATACGGCCAGCACCAAGCGCTGGCCGACTGCACCCTGGAGATCCCGCCGGGACACGTCGTCGGCCTGGTCGGGCCCAACGGCGCGGGCAAGACCACCCTGCTGAAGATCGCCTGCGGCATGCTCGCACCGACCACGGGGCGGATCGAGGTGCTGGGCGAACAGCCCAACGGTGGAACCGCGCAACTGGCCCGAGTCGGGTACGTCGCCCAGGACACCCCCACCTACGGGAGCCTGTCCGTCGCCGACCACCTGAAGTTCGGCGCCAAGATGAACCCGGCCTGGGACGCGAAGCTCGCACAGGCCCGCGTCGAGCAGCTCGGCCTGAACCCGAAGCAGAAGGCGGGCAAGCTCTCCGGCGGTCAGCGTGCCCAGCTCGCCCTGACCGTCGCCGTCGCCAAGCGACCCGAACTGCTCATCCTCGACGAGCCGGTCTCCAGCCTCGACCCGCTGGCCCGCCGCGACTTCCTGCGGCACCTGATGGAGTCGGTCGCCGAGCACGACACCAGCGTCATCCTCTCCTCCCACCTGGTCTCCGACCTCGAACGCGTCTGCGACTACCTGGTCGTGCTGGTCTCCTCCCGCGTGCAGCTCGCCGGCGAAACCGATGACCTGCTCGCGCGGCACCACCGGATCGTGTGCACGCGGCGCCAGGCGTCCGACCTGCCCGCGGGGCTGGAGGTCATCTGGGCGGAGCACACCGACCGGCAGTCCAGGTTCGTCGTGCGAAGCGAGCGCGAACTGCCCGCCGGGGACTGGTCCGCCGAACACCTCGAACTGGAGAGCCTCGTGCTGACCTACATGGAGCGGGCCGTCGATACCGGCCGCCGTGCCGTCGACGCCGGCGGCCGTACCACGATTCAGCCGACGGGAGAAGCGCGATGATCTGGGTAGCCTGGCGGCAGTTCCGTGCCCAGGCCCTCACCGTCCTGGTCCTGCTCGCCGCCGCCGCGATCGCCTTCCTGGTCACCGGGCTGCGGATGCACCACAGCTACGCCGCGGACCTGGCCGCGTGCGCCCCGCTGCACGCCTGCGACGGAGCAACCCCCGCCGCGCGGGCGCTGGGTGCCCAGCTCAGCCAGTTGCACCGAAGCTATGAGCCCATGTTCGAGCTCCTGCAACTCCTCGTGGTCGCCGTGCCGGCGCTGATCGGCATCTTCTGGGGCGCGCCGCTGATCGGCCGTGAACTGGAAACCGGTACGCACCAACTCGCCTGGGGCCAGACCGTCACGCGCACCCGGTGGCTCGCGGTCAAACTCACCGTCGTCGGCCTCGCCGCGATCGCCACCGCCGCGATCTTCAGCTGGCTGCTGACCTGGTGGGCCGGGCCACTGGACTACCTCAACGGTGACCGGTGGGCGGCGATGACCTTCGCCTCACGCGACATCGTCCCGCTCGGCTACGCCGCGTTCGCCTTCGCCCTGGGTGCCACGCTGGGACTGCTGCTGCGCCGCACCCTCCCGGCCATGGCCATCACCCTGGCCGTGTTCGTCGCCATCCAGATTTTCGTGCCCACCCTCGTCCGGCCCCACCTGCTGCCGTCGACCACGACCACCTTCCCGATCAACCAGGCCAGCACAAGCCAGTTCCGCGGCTTCTCGGGCTCGCCGACGGACTTCCACTTCGACCTGCCGACACCGCGGGGCGCGTGGCTGACATCCCAGCCGCCCGTGAAGAACTCGTCCGGCCAGGTGGTCCGCATAGAGGACTACTCCGACTGCTTCCCGGGTCAGGACGGAGGCGGCCGGGGCGACGAGCCAGACTTGGGTCAGATCGGCGCCTGCCTCGCCAAGGAAAACCTCCACGAGACAGTCACCTACCAGCCCGCGAGCCACTACTGGCCGCTGCAGTGGATGGAGACCGGGATCTTCCTCGTGCTCGCCGGGGCGCTGGCCGGCACCTGCTTCTGGTGGATCCGGCGCCGACAGAACTGACGGTTCGCCCGCGCAGATACTCAGAGCATCTGATCGTGCGCCTTCACAGGATTCTGTTCGATCGTCTGGTTAGCCTGGGGAGGTGGGCCGATTGGAGCAGTTGCGCGATCCGTCGTCCTGGTGGCGGCGTGGTTTCGTGCTGGTACGACGGTTCCGGCAGGAGCCGGGGACGGCGAACCTGCGCCGGTTCGACCCGTTGGTCGAGGCCGTCCTGAGCGAACGGGCTGTACTTCATGGGCTTGGCGACGAGGCGTTGTCTGAGCGCGCCAAGTTCACGGCGAAGGCGGATCTTGCCGATGACGCCGAGCTGGTGAGATTTCTCGCGGTGGCGAGCGAGGTTGCACGGCACCGGCTGGGGCTGGAGCCGTTCGAGGTGCAGTTGTCGGCGGCGGTCAGCATGCTCCGAGGTCGTGTGGTGGACATGGAGACCGGCGAGGGCAAGACGCTGGTGGGGTTCCTTGTCGCGGCCGGGCTGGCTGTGACGGGCAGGCGAGTACATGTGCTCTCGGCCAACGACTATCTGGCTGGAAGGGATGCACAAGCCGGGGCGACGTTGTTCGCGGCGTTCGGTCTGTCGTGTGCGGCGGTGGTCGATGGCATGGATCATGCTGAGCGGCGCGCGGCGTACCGCAGCGATGTGGTCTATGCGACCGTGCACCAGGTGGGATTCGATCTACTCCGGGACCGGCAACGGTCGGCCGATGCGCAGCGGCTGGTGCCGGAACTGGACGCGGCGGTGATCGATGAGATCGACGCGGTGCTGCTCGACGATGCGATGGTCCCGTTGGTGATCGCCGGGGACGGCGAACCACGGCCGGAAGAAGCGTCACTGGCCGAGGTGGTCGCTGTGATGACTGCGGGCGTGGAGTACGAGGTCGACGGTGAGCGGCGCAACGTGTCGTTCAATGAGGCGGGGATCACGGCGCTGGAGGAACACTTCGGTGTCGACGACCTGTACGCCGAGGATCACGTGGGGCTGCTGACGGCAGCGCATGTGGCGTTGCATGCGCATGCGCTCGTGGACCGCGACGTGCATTACATCGTGGCCGACGGTCAGGTGCGACTGATCAACGACACCCGCGGAAGGGTCGCTGACCGCCAGCGGTGGCCCGATGGTCTGCACGCCGCGATTGAGCGCAAGGAAGGCATCGAGGTGACCGCACAAGCCGAGGTGCTCGACCAGATGCTGGTCGAGACCGTGGCCCGTGGCTACCGTGTCATCACCGGGATGAGCGGCACCGCGTTGGAGGCAGCCGAACGTCTGGCTGAAGACCTGGACCTCCGCACCGGAACGATCCCGACCAACCGGCCCTGCATCCGCGTCGACGAGCCCGACCAGCTGTATCTGACCGCCGAGCAGCGCGACGCGGCCGCAGCCGACAGGGTGCATGCCGCTCATGCGGATGATCAGCCTGTGCTGATCGGCACGGCGAGCGTGGCAGACTCCGAACGCTTCGCCGGACTCCTGGCCAGCCGTGGCGTCAACGCGGTCGTGCTCAACGCCAAGAACGACGCCGCCGAAGCCGAGATCATCGCCCGCGCCGGAGAGCACGGAGCGGTCACCGTATCCACGCAGATGGCTGGCCGCGGCGTCGACATTCAGCTCGCGTCGCGGGCGGCCGAGGCGGGCGGACTGCTTGTGCTCGGACTCGGGCGATACGACAGCGCCAGACTCGACCATCAACTTCGCGGCAGGGCAGGCAGGCAGGGCGACCCGGGCCGTTCGGTGTTCTACACCAGTCTCGATGATGATGTGGTGACCGAGCACCTGGTCATCGGATACCACCCGCGATCGGTGGACCCGGACGGGCGAGTCCACGACACCCGATTCCGCCGGATATACGAGCACGCCCAGCGTGTCGCCGAGGGCAAACTCCTGCAACTGCATCGCACCACACGCCGCTATCACACGGCTACCGATCAGCACCGACAGGTCGTCCTCGACACCCGCGAACGACTCCTCACCGACCCGACCGCTCTCGACGACTACCTGGCCCACATCTGGCCCGCCGACTCCGACAAGCCGCACAAGTGGACACGACCGGGCAGACGCCGGCTGGTGGTCGAGGTGGCGCTGTACCACCTCGACCGCGCCTGGACTCGCCACCTGAACCTGCTCGCCGAGGTCCGCGAGGGCATCCACCTGCGGGTACTCGGGCGACAGGACCCTCTCGACGAGTTCAACCTCATCGCCACCGACGACTTCCGCACCCTTGCCGAAGAGGTCACCGCAGCCACCCGGCACACCCTCGATGCAGCATCCGAGGACGCCACCACCCTCGCCGACCTCGGCCTGCGACGCCCCTCATCCACCTGGACCTACATGGTCGCCGACAACCCCTTCGGCTCCGAAGCCGACCGGATCGTCGCGTTCATCGGGCACGTGCTGCGCGGTGGCGAGCCTCCGGCGATTTCCTACACCTGACTGCGCCTGGGCAGCGCTCAGCGCCGGCTGCGGGCGGGCTCCAGCAGGATCGCCACCCGCGCACCCCGCAGCGGGCTGCGGTCGATGACCAGGCGGCCGCCCGCCGTCTCGGCCACCCGGCGGACGATGTCCAGGCCCAGGCCGGTCGAGCCGGCCCCCGAAGCGCCCCGGCGCAGCGCCCCGGCGGGGTCCCGGATGCCCGGGCCGGCGTCGTCGACGACCAGGCCGCGGGGCGAGACCTGGACCTCGAAGCCGGTGCCCTCCGGCGTGTGCTGGAAAACGTTGCCGAGCATGCAGTCGACCGCCGACACCAGGTCGGACTCGCCGACCGGCACGAACACCGGCTCCTGGCCGCCGACGACCCGCCACGGGCGGCGCTGGTCCTCGGCCAGCACCGACCAGAACGCCAGGCGGTCGGCGACGACCTCGACCAGGTCGGTGGTCTCCGGGACCCGGTCGGCCGCCGAGCGCCGCGCGGCCGTGATGATCTGCTCGATCTCGCCGTCGAGGGCGTCGAACGCCTGGCGCATCCGCTCGCCGATCGGGCCGGGCGGCATCGCGTCGGCGTCGAGGCGCAGCGCGGTGAGCGGGGTGCGCAGCCGGTGCGACAGGTCGGCGGCCAGCTCGCGCTCGGCGTCGGCGAACGCGACCATCTGGTCGGCCATGCGGTTGAACGACCGGGCCGCGTCGCGCAGCTCGGGCGGGCCCTCGGGCTCGACCCGCGCGTGCAGGTCGCCGTCGCCGAACGCGCGGGCACCCTCGGCCAGCCGCCGGGTCGCCCGGACGATCTGCGCGCCGAGCCGGTCGGCGACCAGGGTGGAGCCGGCGACGAGCACGACCGCGAGGCCGGCGAGCGCCAGCCAGGCGGCGCCGACGCCGCGGCTCAGGTCCCCGTCGGACACGTACACCTCGACCACCGCCGTGCGGTCGCCGTCGAGGACGACGGTCTGCAGGTAGGCGACGCCGCCCGGCGCACCGACCGTCGCCGAGCGCCCCTGCAGGCCGGCCAGCTGCACGTCCTGGGCCGACGCGTGCGAGGTGCCGACCGTCGGTTCTCCCATCAGGTGTACCGCCAGCCGCCCCGACTGCCCGGCCGGCACGGTGGCGACGGCGCGGTCGAGCGCCCCCGACGCGTTGCCCGACACGGACGCGAGCGCGGCGACCATCGCGTCGGCCTGGTAGCGCGCCTCGGCGAGCGCCCGGTCGTGCGCGATCTGCTTCGTCACGTAGCCGAGCGGGACGAGGAACGCCAGCGCGATCATCGACGTGATCGCGAACGACAGGCGCATCAGCGCGCTTCTCATGCCGGTGGCCGATCCGGGTCGACGAGCATGACGCCGACGCCGCGGAACGTCCGCAGGTACCGCGGCGCCGTCGCGCTCTCGCCGAGCTTGCGCCGCAGCCACGACACATGGACGTCGATCGTCTGGTCCTCGCCCGAGCTGTCGGGCCGCTGCCACACCTCGGTGAGCAGCTCGCGGCGGCTGACGACGCGGCCCGCCCGCTGCGCGAGGTACGAGAGAAGATCGAATTCTTTCTTCGTCAGCTGCAACGCCCGGCCGTCGATCGAGGCGAACCGCTGCTGCGGGTTGACGTGCAGCGCACCGACGGTGACCCCGGTCGGGGGCGTCGCCGGGCCGGGCGTGCCCTGCCCGCGGCGCAGCACGGCGTTGATCCGGGCCGACATCTGTGCGCTGGAGAACGGCTTCGTCACGTAGTCGTCGGCGCCGGCGTCGAGCAGGCGGATGATGTCGCGCTCGGAGCGGCGGGCGGTGGCCACGATGACCGGCGCGTTCGAGATGCCTCGCAGCATCCGCAGCACGTCGAGGCCGTCCATGTCGGGCAGCCCCAGGTCGAGGATGACCAGGTCGGGCGGGTCGGTCGCGATGACCCGCAGCGCCGACCCGGCGTTGCCGACCGGTCGCACCACGTGGCCGGCGTCGGTCAGCGCTCGCGACAGCGCTCCGGACACGGCGACGTCGTCCTCCACGAGCAGGATCAGCGGCATGGCAACACGATATGTCCAGCCCGTCGGCGGCGGGTGAGGGCACCGGGTGAGAACATCTCCCGGTGCGGGTGAGACGGTCAGCGGTGCCGGTGCTGCTGTGGTGCCTGGCGACCGCGGCGAGCATCGCGGTGGCGTCGCTGGCGCTGCGGCCGGTGCTGCGCACCGCGATCCCGTCGGACAGCGTGTCGCTCGAGGCGGAGCAGGAGCGGGGCCACGGCGGCCTGATGACCCAGCCGCAGCCCTCGCTGCCCCCGCCCACGTCGTCGCGGCTCCCGGCGTCGGCGCCGCCGCCCTCCTCGGCCCGCCCGCCGGCGTCGAGCGGGGCCGGCACCCCCAAGCCGCCCACGACCACCGCCCCGCCGCCGCGGATCGTCGACGGCTGGACGGTGACGACCGGCGGTGACGGCGTGGACACGTACCTGAGGTCGTTCCGCACGGACGGCGGCGACGCGGTCATCCGCATCCGCGACGGCGTCGTCTCGCTCGTCACCGCGACGCCCCGCGACGGCTACTCGGTGTCGAAGGCCCAGAACGAGCCGACCCGCCTGGTGGTCCAGTTCGTCGACAACTCCGGCGGGTCGGCGTGGCTGGTCGACGCGATGTGGTGGCAGGGCGGCCCGCACGGCGAGGTCACCCGCATCGGGACCTAGACGTCCTGTTGCAGCAGCCGCCGCACCACGGATGCGACGCCGTCGCGCTCGAGGTCCCGGGACCATTCCTCGACGGCGTCGGTGAACCGCGGCTGTGCCGACAGGTCGCCGAACAGCGGGTGCGCCGTCAGGTCGCGCACCGTCGGTGCGGCGCCGGGGGCGACCAGTGTCGTCTCGTCGGGAACGTGCACCTGGGTCCCTGGCTGCACCGGCTGCGCCGCCCGCCGCAGCCGGTGCAGCCAGGCCGCGACTGTCGCGGCGGCGATCGGGGACGACGCGCCGGCGGCGAGCCGGTCACGCACGACGGGCAACAGGAACGCCGGGACGCGGGCGCTCGCGGAGGTCGCGATGCGCACCAGGGTGTCGGCCATCTGCGGGTTGGCGAAGCGGTCGCGCACCGTCCTCGTGTACTCGGCGAGGTCCACGCCGGGCACGACGGGCAGCGTCGGGCGGGCCTCCCGGTCCTGGAACGCCTCGATGAGGCCCACCAGGTCGCGATCGCGCATCGCCTCGGAGGTGTAGGCGTAGCCGGCGAGGAGCCCGAAGTGAGCGAGGATCTGGTGCGGCGCGTTGAGCAGCCGCAGTTTCATCTGTTCGTACGGCTCCACATCGGCGACCATCTGGACGCCGACCGCCTCCCAGGGCGGGCGACCGGCGACGAAGTCGTCCTCGACGACGAACTGCCGGAACGGCTCACAGACGACGGCCGCCGGGTCGGCCAGTCCCGTCCTGGCCCGCACCTCGGCCACGTCGTCCCCGGTCGGCACCGGGGTGATCCGGTCGACCATCGTGCTCGGGAACGACACGTGTGTCGCGATCCACGTGGCCAGGTCGGCGTCGAGCGCCCGGGCGAACGTGGTGAACGCGTCCCGCGCGACCGCGCCGTTGCCCTGGATGTTGTCGCACGAGAGCACGCTCACAGGGCCGAGGCCGCGGTCGCGCCGGCGCCGCAGCCCCTCGCAGACGACCCCGAACACGGTACGCGGCACCGCACCGGCCAGGTCCGCGGCGATCTGCGGGTCCGCGAGGTCGACCTGGTAGCCGCCCTCGGTGATGGTCAGCGAGACGACCCGGGTGCCGGCCTCCGCGATGGCGTCGATCGCGGCATGCGGATCCGAGTACCCGTCGACGAACTCGACGATCGATCCGACGACACGTGTCGATCGCGTGCCGTCCGGGTGCTTCTCGGTGACCGAGTAGCGGCAGTCCTGGGCCCGCAGCGCGTCGCGGGTCTCGACGTCCTCCGGGCGCAGGCCGATGCCCCGGATCGCCCATTCGCGACCCTGGCCCTGTCCCATCAGGTCGTCCAGGTAGACGGCGAGGTGCGCCCGGTGGAACCGGCCCACACCGATGTGCACGAGACCCGGCGTCAGCGCGCCGCGATCGTATCGTGATCCGCCGATGTCATCGCTGACCCCCAGGGTCATCGTCGTTCCTTCCGGTCGCAGGGTGACTAGGTGGAGCTGCGCACCACCAGGCGGGGTGAGGGCTCGGTGAGCACCGCCTCCCCGTCGCGGGGTTCGGCGATCTGGCCGATGAGCTCGTGCACCGCGAGCGCGCCGAGGTCGCCCATCGGCAACCAGACGGCCGTCAGCGCGGGGTTGAGATGCCGCGTGAACCAGGCGTCGTTGATGCTCACCAGCGCCACGTCGTCGGGGATCCGCCGGCCGGTCGCCACGATCCCGGAGTGCACACCGAGCGCGGCGGTCGTCGTGACGGCGACGATCGCCGTCACCTGTGTGCCGGAGCCGAGGAACCGCACGGTGGTGTCGTGGCTCTCGTCGGCCGTCCATCCGCCGTCGATCGCGGGCAGCCAGGGCAGGCCGGCCTCGACGAGGGTGGTCCGGTACCCCGAGAAGCGGCGCTCCGACGACGAGCCGGGCGCGCCCATGTAGGCGATCGATGTGTGCCCGGCATCGATGAGATGGCGGGTGGCGATCGCCGCCGCACGGGCGTCGTCGAGCCGTATCGTCCGCGTACCCGGCACCGGGTCGGCGCCGAACACGACCGACGGAACGGCGCTGGCGATCTCCTGGACCGTGTCCTCGGGGCCGAGGCCACTCTGGATCAGCAGCCCGTCGACGCGCCGGCCGCGCAGGATCTCGCGGAACGCCTCACCGCGCTGGGCCAGCTCGGCCGTGTTGAGCAGGATGAGGGAGAAGTTCTGCTGGGCCGCCTCGACCTGGGCGCGCTCCACCATCTCCGCGTAGATCGGGTCGTTGACGTCGTTGAGTGCGAACCCGAGCATCCCGGTCCGCGCGTTGCGCAGCGCGCGCGCCGAGGGGTGTGGCGTGTAGCTGAGCATCGCGATGGCCGCTTCGACGCTCGCGCGTGTCTCGGGCCGGACCCTCAGGGTCGGGTCGTCGTTGACGATCCGCGACACCAGTCCGGCCGACACACCTGCGAGCTTGGCCACCTCGGCGAGCCGGGCCGGTTTCCTGGCCGAAGTGCTCATCGATTCCCCCGTCAGTGCGCGATGGTGCGGTGGCCGCACCGGACGCGGGGTCCGGTGCGGCGCACCGTGGCTAGCCCTTGAGCGATAGGTGGACGAGGACTCGCGCGGTGTGCTCCGGGGTCGCCCCAGTGATCACGAGGCGCATCCAGTTGCCGAACACCGTGAGGGCGTTGGCGGCGATGTGCTCGGACTCGCCCAGCTTCTCGACCTGCCCCCGCCGCAGCCAGTTGATCCCGTCCGGCGAGATCTCGGTGCTGATGGTCAGCTCCGGATGCTCACCCTCGACCTGCGTGAAGAACACTGCCTCATTCGCCCAGCCGGCCTCGTACGGCAGCGTGCTGAAGTCCCCGGAGATCCGTACCCGGCGGGCGAGCACGGCGGTGTATGTCGTCTGCACGTTCCAGCGCTTTCAGTGAGGGACCGTCACTCGGTCGAGTACACGATGGAGTCGAGGAAGAAGTGGACCGAGCGGTTGGTATCGGTCTCGACGTAGAAGATCGGGTTGATGAGGTTGTCGATCGCCCGGTACCGCGCCGCCAGCGTCGGCTGGATGCCTCGCAGGTCGAAGACCCGGTCCATGCTCTGCAGCTCGATGTACTCGCGCCGGGCGACGTCGACCGTCAGGCGGAAGTAGAGCCAGTTCAGCTTGTCGGGGCTCTCGTTGTACAGCAGGTCCTGCTCCCCGCCGGGGACCCACTGGTAGCCGTCGGCTGAGCCGTCCTCGTGCCGGCGCCCGTACCAGAGGTTGTCGATCCCGGGCTGGCACCACGCGTTGTCGACCCCGAAGCTCCACTGCTCCGGCGTCACGCCGTCGCTGACCTTCCAGTACTGCCACCGCTTGACGAGCTGGCCGCCGAGCGAGTTCACGTAGCGGACGCCCGGCATGTACCGGTACTCGCTGTCCTGGATGTCGAAGTAGAACCCGAAGGCCCGGATGTCCTCCTCGCCGTGCCCGACCCGGTCCTGCTCCGGCGTGTAGGCGTACCACGCCTCGATCTGGATCTTGTTCGGGTCGCCGAACCGGGACAGCCGCTTGAGCACCACGCCCATGCTGCCGTCGGCCGGGGGCTCGGTGTGCGGTGCCGCGACCGGGGCGGTCGTCAGCTTGAGCGAGTACGTCCCTTCCATCGAGCCGTGCGACGCCGCGAAGCGCATCGACGCGCTGCTGAGCATCGACGGGGCCCAGCTGGTCAGGTCGACGGCGCTCTCGAAGGACTCGTAGTTGTCGTAGACGAAGTTCGGTGTCAGGTCCATCCAGCCGTTGAACCCCTGGTCGAAGTCGTCGAACGTGACGACCCGCCGCAACGGGTTGAACCTGCCGAGCTGGCGCTCGTAGGTGATGAGCCGCTCCATGATCCCCTCGGTAAATCGTTTTATTTCAAGCCGCGTCCGTAGATCCTCGCCGCTCGCCTCAGGCCGTTGAGCGTTACCGGTAGAGGTGCACTTGTCAAGTGGGTCACGAGGGAAACCTCCCCTTGACGAACGCGGTATGACGCTACACCATGGCGACACGATCCACGTTGCTCCGGCGCCGGCGCTCACGTTCACTCGGCGCGCCTGCGCTCACACCCCTGGAGGCGTTCTTGCGTTTCAATAGAGCCCTCGCGGCGCCGCTGGCCGCGGCTGCAAGCGTGCTCATGGCGTTGACGGCCTGTTCCGGTTCCGGCCAGTCGGAGGAGTCCGACTCCGACGTCCATCTCCGGATGGTCATGTGGACGTCCAACCCGAACCAGCTCGCGGCGTTCCGGTCGATCGCCGACGAGTTCATGCAGCAGAGCCACTCGGTGACCAAGATCGACTTTCAGAGCATCACGCTCGACCAGCTCAACACGGTGCTGACCACCCAGATCCAGGCGGGAGACCCGCCGGACCTGTCGTGGTTGCCGGTCGAGAGCAGCCGGCAGTACATCAAGGCCGGCGCGTTGGTCGACGCGGCGCCGGTGCTCAAGTCGACCGACGGCTACGACTACGACGACCTCACACCGTCGCTCGCCTCACGGTGGAAGGTCGGTGACGCCCTGTACGGCGTGCCGTTCTCCACCGGCCCGCTCGTCATGTACTACAACAAGGACCTCTACGCGAAGGCCGGGGTCAAGAGCCCCGCGGACCTCATCGCGGAGAAGAACTGGACGTGGGAGTCGTTCCGCCAGAGCTCGAAGGCGCTGACGGACAAGCTCGGCCTTCCCGGGTACGTCCTCAACGACTTCGACTTCAAGAACTGGACGCGGCTGCTGCCCCTGCTCTACTCCTACGGCGCCTCGGCATGGAACGACGACGCCACGAAGTGCACCGCGGACAGTCCCGAGTTCCTCCGGGCGATCTCGCTGTTCCACGACATGGTCTTCACCGACAAGTCCTCTCCGGTGCCGGGCCAGCAGGCGGACTTCTGGGGTGGACAGGCCGGCGCGACGACCGCGTTCCTCGGTAGCAGCTCGCTGCTGAAGGACGCGACGTTCAAGTTCGGGATGGTCCCGACACCCAGCGGGCCCGCCGGCGACACCCAGGCGCTCGGCCAGTCGTCGATCGTTACGCTGGCCGCCAGCAAGCACAAGCAGGCCGCGCTGCAGTTCCTCGCCTTCCTCACGAACAAGCAGAACTCGGCGAAGCTGGCGCAGTTCTACCCGCCCATCCGGTCGAGCCTGCTCAACCCGAAGACCATCGTGGGGTCCTCCACGATCCTCACCGAGGATCTCGTCGCGCCGATCGTCGCGGCGGCGAAGACGACAGGAAAGATCTTCCCGTCCGCGACCGACGCCACGGGTGTCGCCGACGCTCTCAACAGCTCCCTCGACAAGAACGTCTACGTGCCCAACGCCGACCTTCCAGACGCGTTGAAGAAGGTCTGCGCTGCCGTTTCGCCGCATCTGTAGGGCAACCAGGTATGGACTCGCACATTCAGGCAGTGGCGGCCGCACCCGAGCGGGTGCGGCCACCGCGCCGCCTCGCCCCGTCTCGCCGGCCCCGGCGCGACGCCGGCCGCAACGGCTTCGGCTATCTGCTGCTGGCACCGCAGGTCGTCTGCTTCACCGCGATCGGTCTGCTCTCGCTCATCTCCGTCGCCTGGCTGAGCCTCCACCAGGTCAACGTGCTGGCCGGCACCCAGACCTTCGTCGGGCTGGACAACTACGCCAGCATCCTCACCGACCCGGACATGAAGGTGATCCTGCCGAACACCTTCTTCTTCGTCGGCGCGCTGAGCGTCGCCGGCACGATCGTGGCGCTGGCGCTCGCCGTACTGCTGAACCAGAAACTGCCGGGCATCAACATCTTCCGCTCCGCCATCTTCGTCCCGGCGCTCGTGACGATGGTGGCCTGGAGCCTGGCCTGGCGCTTCATCGTCCAGCCCAAGGGCGGGATCGACGCGCTGTTCGCGCTCGTCGGCGTCGAGCCGCTGCCGTGGCTGCGCGGCAGCTGGCTCACGCTGCTCGTGTTCGCCCTGATCCAGCTGACGAAGAACGTGGGCATCAACGTCATGATCTTCCTCGCGGCGCTCCAGGCGGTTCCCGAGGACCTCGTCGACGCTGCCCGCATCGACGGAGCCGGCCGGTGGGGGCGGTTCCGCAACGTGGTCATCCCGCAGATCTCGCCGTCGATCCTCATGGTGTTCATGCTCATGATCGTCGGCTCGTTCAAGGTGTTCGAGCTCGTGCTCCTGCTCACCAACGGCGGGCCCGGCGTGCAGAGCACCGTGCTGTCGTTCGAGATCTACAAGCAGGCCTTCGTGCTCAACGACATCGGCTACGCCAGCGCGCTGGCGGTTCTCCTGTTCGTCATCGTCCTAGCACTGACCGGGCTCATCTGGCAGCTGCGGAAACGGCTGGTGTTCCATGAGTCGGAGTGAGCGCAAGCGATTCCGCGCCGTGCGCCGGATACCGAACTACCTGTTGCTCAGCATCGTGTCGCTGTTCTTCGTCGGGCCGATCCTGTGGATGATCAGCGGCTCGCTGAAGTCGGAGAACGAGATCCTGCGCTACCCGCCGACGATCCTGCCCGAAGTCGTCCGCTGGAAGAACTACGAGCGGGTGTTCGAGCTGCAGCCCTTCGCCCGGCAGTTCCTCAACTCGGTCCTCATCATGGCGGTGGTCTGTGTCCTGACCCTCGTCCTGTCCGTGTTCGCCGGCTATGCGCTCGCGCGGGTACGACCCGTCGCCGCCGGCGCGGTCTTCCTCGTGCTGCTCAGCGGCATCTTCCTGCCGCCGGAAGCGACGATCATCCCGCTGTTCCGGTTCGCCGGAAAGCTGGGCTGGACGAACACGTTCCTGCCGCTCATCCTGTTCACAGCGGTGCTGACAACGGCACCCATCGCAACCTTCGTCATGCGGCAGGCATTCCTCTCGCTGCCGGCGGAGTTCGACGAGGCCGCCGCCCTCGACGGCTCCGGACGGTGGCGCACGATGCTACGGATCTACCTTCCCCTGGCCCGGCCGTCGCTGGCCTCGGTTGTCGTGCTGTCGTGCTGGTACAGCTGGAACCAGTTCCTCGAGCCACTGGTGTACATCCGCTCGACGGACCTGCTGACCGTGCCCGTCGCCCTCACGCACTACAACGACCCGATGGCGGGCCCCCTGTGGAGCGTGCAGATGGCGGCGACGACGCTGTCGGTGATCCCCGTGCTGCTGGTGTTCTTCTTCGCGCAGCGGCACGTGGTCGCGGGCCTGACCGCCGGGGGACTCAAGTCATAGATGCGCCGGCCAGTTGTAGTGGAGAGGGAGCACATCCTGCGATGATCAAGGTACCTGACGCGTCCGCCGCTCTGGCGTACCTCACCGCGCACACCGAGGACCACCTTCGGCAGCTCGACGAGTTCCTGCGGATCGAGTCGGTGAGCGCCGATCCCGCCCGCGCGGGTGAGGTGCGCCGCGCCGCCGGGTGGCTCCAAGCGGAGCTCAGCCGCATCGGCTTCGACAACGCGACCGTTCACGACACGAGCAGCCATCCGATCGTGACCGGCGACTGGTTGCATGCCGGCCGTGCGGCGCCGACGGTGCTGATGTACGGCCACTACGACGTGCAGCCGGCCGATCCGCTCGACGAGTGGGTGCGCCCGCCGTTCGAGCCGCGGTACGAGGACGGCCGCATCTACGCCCGAGGCTCGGGCGACGACAAGGGGCAGCTCTTCACGCACCTCAAGGCCGCGGAAGCGTGGCTGGCCACGAGCGGTGCACTCCCGGTCAACGTCAAGGTCATGTTCGAGGGCGACGAGGAGATCGGTTCCGCCCCGATGGCGGACTTCATGCGTCGCCATCGCGACCTGCTCGCGGCCGACCTGATGGTGGTTTCGGACTCGACGCTGTTCGACGACGACGAGACGCCGCAGATCACGTACAGCATGCGCGGCATCGCCTACTTCGAGGTCCACGTGTCGGGTCCGTCCCGGGACCTGCACTCCGGCCACTACGGAGGAGCGGTCGCGAACCCGGTCAACGTGCTCGCCGAGATGCTCGCCGGGTTGAAGGACGACCGCGGCCGCGTCACCATCCCCGGCTTCTACGACCGGGTCCGCGAGGTGACCGATGCCGAACGTGCGGCCCACGCCGGGCTGGAGGTCGACGAGGAGGCGCTGCGCGAGGAGATGGGCGTGCCCGCCCTCGACGGCGGCGAACAGGGCTACTCGGTGTTCGAACGCCGGTCGGTGCGCCCGACCCTCGACGTCAACGGCATCTGGGGTGGCTACAGCGGCGCGGGGGCGAAGACCATCATCCCGGCCCGTGCCGGTGCCAAGCTGAGTGTCCGCCTGGTTCCCGATCAGGACTTCCGCGAGATCGGCCGGTTGGTGGTCGAGCACCTGCAGCGCATCGCGCCGGCGACCGTGCGCGTCGAGACGGAGCTCCTCCACGCCGGCGCACCGGCAGTGACACCGGTCGGGCATCCCGCGGTGGGCGTCGCCGCGCAGGCGCTGGAGGCGGCCTTCGGCAAGGCGCCGGTGCTCTCACGCGGCGGCGGTTCGATTCCGATGCTGGCCGACGCCGAGGAGATCCTCGGCGTCAAGAGTGTGCTGGTGGGTTTCGCCGCGGCGAACGGCAACTTCCACTCGCCGAACGAGTGGATTCCGGTCGCCAACGTGACGCGCGGCATGCAGACGATCGTGCGCCTGTGGCAGGGGCTCGCGGAAGCCGGCGCCGAGCAGCTGCGTGGCGCATGATCTGCGTGCCCCCGCGCCGGTCACGCCTGGATCGCTTTCGTGGAGCCCCGCACGACCAGCCGGGGCTGGGGATCGGCGACGATGGTCTCGCCCTCCCGGGGGGTGTCGATCTGGTCGATCAGCTCGGCGACGGCGAGCGCACCGAGTTCGCCCAGTGGCAGGGTCACGGCAGTCAGCGGCGGGTTGAGGTGCCGCGCGTACCAGGTGTCGTGGACGCTCACCAACGAGACGTCGTCGGGGATGCGCCGGCCGCTGGCGACGATCCCGGAGTGCACGCCGAGTGCGGTGGTCGCCGTGACGGCGACGATCGCGGTCACCCGCGCGCCCGAGCCGAGGAACCGCACGGTCGAATCGTGCCCGTCGTCGGCCGTCCAGCCCCCGTTCACGGCGGGCAGCCAGGGCAGGCCCGCGGCCACGAGCGTGGTCCGGTACCCCTCGAAACGGCGCTCCGAGGACACCCCCGGTGCGCCGACGTAGGCGATCGAGGTGTGCCCGGTGTCGATGAGGTGCTGCGTGGCGACCGCCGCCGCTCGTGCGTCATCGAGGCGCATCGTGCGCATGTCCGCCGTGGGGTTCGCGCTGAACACGACGGACGGGACGGTGCGGGCGATCTCGTGCAGTACATCCTCGCCCGCGCCGAAGCCGCTCTGGATCAGCAGCCCGTCCAGACGCCGGCCGAGGACGATGTTGCGAAACGCCTCACCGCGCTCGGCGAGCTCCGCCGTGTTCAGCAGGATGATCGAGAAGTTGTGTCGTGCCGCCGCGGACTGTGCCCGGTCGACCATCTCCGCGTAGATCGGGTCGTTGACGTGGTGCAGCGCGAACCCGAGCAGTCCGGTCCGCGCGTTGCGCAGCGCGCGCGCCGAGGGGTGTGGCGTGTAGTTGAGCATCTCGATGGCGGACAGGACGGCCGCACGCGTTTCGGGCCGTGCCCGCACGGTCGGGTCGCCGTTGAGGATCCGCGACACCAGACCGGGCGACACGCCCGCCAGCTTGGCCACCTCGGCGAGCCGGGGTTTCCTGGTCGTGCTGCTCATCGGCTGCTCCACGGGTCGCGACGGCGGCCATGACACGCTCCGGCCGCGGCGGGGGCGCCTGGCCGGGCGATCGACGTACCTTATCCGCTGCTGTTCCAGCGAACGCGGACGCGGGCGGGTCGCCGTTCGTCGCGCCGATGACCAGCGGCCGAAGGCCCGAACCGGCCCTGCTCCGACCGCCGCCCGGCGCGGCAGGTAAATCGTTTACCAGTGCTCTGCCTCTCGGACACTTGACGAGGTTGGTAAATCGTCACACCATTGCGGCGCGGTTGCATCGCACCGCGGCCGTGCCCACGCCCCAGGAGGGACATCTCAGGCATGAGGAACAAGACGGCAGTGCTGCACGGGGTCCGGGACCTGCGCATCGAGGACCGCGAGGTTCCGCGGCCCGGTCCGACGCAGGTGGTGGTTCAGGTCGAGGCCGTGGGCATCTGCGGGTCGGACGTCCACTACTACGAGGCCGGCCGCATCGGCGAGCACGTGGTCCGCGCACCCATGGTCCTCGGCCACGAGGCCGCCGGAACGATCGTCGCGGCGGGCGAGCAGGTCTCCGCGGAGCGCATCGGACAGCGCGTCGCCCTCGAACCCGGAGTGCCCGACGGGACATGTTCGCAATGCCGGGCCGGCCGCTACAACCTGTGCCCGGACGTCGCGTTCTTCGCGACCCCGCCGGTCGACGGCGCACTCGCCCAGTACGTCGCCATCCACGAACGGTTCGCCCACCCGGCCCCGGTCGGGCTGACCGCCGAGCAGGCGGCCATGGCCGAGCCCGTCTCAGTCGGGGTCTGGGCCTGCCGTCAGGCGAACGTACAGCCGGGGGACCGGGTGCTCGTCACCGGAGCGGGGCCGGTCGGCCTGTTCGCCGCGCAGGTCGCTCGATCGTTCGGCGCGGCCGAGGTCGCCGTGCTCGATGTGAACCAACCTCGCCTCGCGGTGGCCCGGGAGCTCGGCTGTGCGACCCTGCCCGCGGGTGCCGAGCGGGGACAACGCTTCGACGTCCTCCTCGAGTGCTCCGGGGCGCCGGTCGCCATCGCGGACGGCCTGGAGCGCCTTGCCCCTGCCGGACGGGCCGCCCTGGTGGGCATGGGGCCGCAGCTGGTGCAGGTGCCACTGCAAGCGATCCAGCATCGCGAGCTCACGCTCACCGGCGTCTTCCGCTACGCGAACACGTACCCGTCGGCGCTGTCGCTGCTCTCGTCCGCGGCGGTGCTGACCGGCCCCGTCATCACCCACCGCTTCGGCATCGACGACGCCGAGGCGGCGCTGCGGCTCGCCCGCACGGTTCCCGGTTCGCTGAAGGCGGTCGTGACGCCGTGACGGTCCTGGTGATCGGGGAGGCGTTGGTCGACGTCATCGACGGCCGCCGCCGCCCCGGCGGAAGTCCCATGAACGTCGCGATCGGTCTCGGCCGGCTCGGCGTGCCGACCGTTCTCCACACCCGCCTGGGCGACGACGAGGACGGTCAACTGCTGGAGACGCACGTCCGCGCGAGCGGTGTGGCGCTGACCCCACAGTCGCGGGGGACGGCGCCCACCTCCGTCGCCGAGGTGAGCATCGACGGCACCGGATCGCCGGCCTACCGCTTCGCCATCACCTGGGACCCGGAGCCCGTCGACGTCGCCGCCGGCAGGTACCGCGCGGTGCACGTCGGATCGATCAGCGCCATGATGCGGCCCGGCACGTCGGTGCTCGACGCGGTCCTCGCCGCGAGCCGAGCATCCGCGTTGCTCACCTACGACCTGAACGTACGGCCGGCCATCATGGGCGCGCCCGGTCCGGCCCGGGCGCGCGCCGAACAGGTCATCGCGTGCGTCGACGTCGTGAAGGCGAGCGACGAGGACATCGCCTGGCTCTATCCCGGCCGGCCGGCCGACCAGGTTTTCGAGCGCTGGCTGGCGGCCGGGGCGAAGCTGGCCGTGCTCACCCGTGGCGCCCGGGGCGCGAGGGCCGCGACCGCCGCGACCGCCATCGAGGTCACCGCCGCGGACGTCCCCGTGCGGGACACGGTCGGCGCCGGTGACTCCTTCATGGCCGGGATGCTCGCGGCGCTCGACGACGCCGGCCTGCTGACCGCCGCCGGCCGCCGCGGCCTGCCCGCGCTCGACCGCGAGGACCTGCGCAGCGTCATCGATCTCGGCATGCGGTGCGCGGCCGTGACCGTGACGCGCGAGGGCGCCGACCCGCCTTGGCGCGCCGACCTCCGGTGACGGCCATCCAGCGCCGCCGCCCGCCCGGCTCAACCCGTGGTTGCCTACGCGCCACGCGGCGTCGCCATGTGCTGACGGAAGCGGCGGCGCTGGACCTGCCGCGAGCGAGCGCCCGCGACGGCGGAATCTTAAGGCGGAGCTAATAGAGCGCGGAGAGAGAGCGCTCTACCGTCGGGGCGTGAGTGGGGATCAATGGCGCCGGCTCGGCGCGGTAGGGGTTGTGGTCGTGGCGGCAGTGGTCGCGGTGATCCTGTGGGCGGAGCGAGCGCCCGAGCCGCCGCCGGCCGCCGCGGCGACCTCGGCGCCGGCCGTCACCAGCTCGCTCAGCCCGACCGATCTCGCCTACCTGCAGCTGATGATCTCGCTCGACGACAGCGCGCTGCCGCTGCTCGACATCCTGGCCGCCGACCCGGCCCAGGCCGCCATGGCCCGGATCGCCGCCGACGGGCACCGGGCCGAGCTCGTCGAGCTGCGCGCCGCGCTCGGCGCCGGGGGCGGGGTCGAGGACTCCAGCATCCACGCCGGGCACGACCTGCCGGGCATGGTCGTCGACGCGGACCTCGCCGCCGTCCGCGCCGTGCCTGCGGAGCAGCGCACCGCCAAGGCGCTCGAGGTACTGCGGGAACACCTCACCGGCACGACCGCCCTGTGCACGTCGGAGGGCAAGGCCGGGGCCGACCCGGCGACGAAGGCGGCCGCGGCGCGGATTCTCGACGCGCACGGCAAGCTGCTGGCCGCCCTGCCGGCGATGTAACTTTCGGTTGTCACAACGGCCCTGACCAGCCGGAAGTCCGTTTCGAAAGCGCGCGGACTGGCCCGTACCAGATGCGGCTCTTCTGATGGCGGCATGCGGAAACTCTGGGCCGCCATCGCGGCCACCAGCATGGCCGTCGTCGGTGCCGTCACCGTCATCGGCCTCAACAGCCAGGCCGTGGCCGCTGTCGGGGGTACCGGCACGGGGTATCTCAGCGCCAGCGGCGCGCAGCTCGTCGACGCCACCGGGGCCAAGGTGCGCCTCACGGGCATCAACTGGTTCGGCATGGAGACCGACAACAAGACGTTCCACGGCCTCTGGGCCCGGCCCTGGCGGGACCACATCGACCAGATGGCCAGCCTGGGGTACAACACGCTGCGCGTCCCCTACTCGGACGACGCGCTGAAGGCCGGCGCGCAGGCCAACAGCGTCGACGGCTACACCAACCCCGACCTGCAGGGGCTGTCGCCGCTGCAGATCCTCGACAAGGTCATCGAGTACGCCGGCACCAAGGGCATGCGCATCCTGCTCGACCGGCACCGGCCGACCGCCGCCGGCCAGAGCGCGCTGTGGTACGTGAGCGCCACGCCGGAGTCGACCTGGATCAGCAACTGGCAGATGCTCGCCCGCCGGTACGCGGGCAACCCGACCGTCATCGGCGCCGACCTGCACAACGAGCCGCACGCCGACGGCACCGACCCCAACGGCACCGGCTCCTGCTGGGGCTGCGGCGACACGACCCGCGACTGGCGGCTGGCCGCCGAGCGGGCCGGCAACGCGATCCTCGAGGCGAACCCGAACTGGCTCATCGTCGTCGAGGGCGTGAGTTGCCCCAGCGGCGGCAACGCCAACGCCTGGGACAACATCCCCGACGAGCCGTGCGGCTGGTGGGGCGGCAACCTGTCGAAGGCCGGCCAGTACCCGGTGCGGCTGTCGAAGCCGAACAAGCTCGTCTACTCCGCCCACGAGTACGCGAACTCGGTCTACCACCAGCCGTGGTTCGACGACGCGAACTTCCCGAACAACCTGCCCGCGATCTGGGACTCGATGTGGGGCTACCTGGAGAAGCAGAACATCGCGCCGGTGCTGCTCGGTGAGTTCGGCAGCACCCTGCAGGACCCGAAGGACGCGGTGTGGCTGCGCAAGCTCATGGAGTACATGGGCAGCGGCGTGACCGGCATGGACTTCACCTACTGGTCCTGGAACCCCAACTCCGGCGACACCGGCGGCATCGTCCTGGACGACTGGAAGACGGTCAACCAGGCGAAGCAGTCGATCCTCCAGCCGTACCTCATCCCGCCGGTCGGCGGCGGCACCGGCCCGACCGGCTCCGCGTCGGCGTCGGCCACGGCCTCGTCGTCCGCCTCGTCCTCGCCGAACCCGGGCACCGGCTCCTGCACGGCGACGGTCAAGATCGACAATGCGTGGCAGGGCGGCTACCAGGCCAGCGTCACGGTCAAGAACACCGGCACGTCGGCCCGCAACCCGTGGTCGGCGACCTGGACCGTGCCGTCGGGCGTGACCCTGCAGAGCGGCTGGAACGCCACCGTCACCCAGTCCGGCTCGACGTTCACCGCGGCCGCCCCGAGCTGGGCCACGTCGCTGGCGCCGAACGCCTCGGTGACGATCGGCTACACCGCGAACGGCCCGTCGTCGCCGGCCCCGTCGGGGGTCAAGCTCAACGGCGTCACCTGTACCACCGCATAGCCCGCACCTCGTCCGCGAACGCCTTCAGGCCGGTCAGCCGCTCGGCCGCCGAACGATCCAGGGTCTCCCGGTCGTTCGGGCCGAGCGGCTGCTCGCCGAGGGACATCTGCAGCCGCCCGGCGAGCCGGCCGAGCCGGATCCCGACCCGGCGCACCATCAGGTCCGGCGTCTGCGCCGGCACCGCGCCGCCGTGCTCCCTGTACGCCCGCAGCGTGCGGTCCGTTCCTCCGTCGAAGACCAGCGCCGCGTGGGCCAGCTCCAGGCCGGCGCTGTCGGGCCCGGCGCCGTCCCAGTCGAGCAGCACCGGCCCGGCCGCGGTCATCCGCACGTTCCACGGCTCGACGTCACGGTGGGTCAGCACGAAGTCACCGGCCCGCGCGAACCCGCGCTCGACCCAGGCCGCCGTGGCGAGCACGTCCGGCAGGTGCTTGCGGAGGGCCGGCACCCACGCCCGCCCGAGCCGCTCACCCTGGTCGAGCCAGGCACGCCACCGGGTCTCGTCGTCCAGGTGGTACCACTGGGGCCCCGCACGCTCCGCGGGCTCGATCGCGTGCAGCCGGGCGAGGGTGCCGCCCAGCCACTCGGCGACGTCGTCGCCCGGGTCGAGGTCGCGGCCGTCGAGCCACTCGTAGACCCGGACCAGCCCGGACCCGGCCAGCTCCGCCGCGTAGCCGAGCCCCGGCAGCACCGGCTCGACCGGCCGGGCCATCGGCAGCCCGGCGGCGAGGGCCCGCCGCTCGAACGCCATCGCCCGCGCGAACGCGTCCCGCCAGCCGTCGGCGGGCACGTGCTTGACCACCACCCGCCCGGCGCCGGTGTCGAGCGTCCAGGTCTGCGACGTGCCGTACGCGAGCGGCACCAGCCGCCCGCGCGGCCGCCCCAGCCCGAACGCCTCGGTGACCTGAACGGGCTCCGGCGGGCGCATGCCGGGCACTGTACCGCCGGGTGGATTTCGGTGCGGGGCGCCCTCTGCTGGCCCCGGTGGTCTACGCTGCGGCCGTGCGGGGGTGGCGGACGCTGTTCATGGTGCTTGTCACCGTCCTCGTGCCGGTGTTCCTTCTGGATCCGGTACTGCGGGCGCTGCTGCTGCGCCACGACGCGGCGCTCGTCGACGGCCGGCTGCGCCTGGACACCGGCTCCTGGCTGATCCACCTCCCGCTCGTCATCGCCTGGTGCTGGGCCGTCACCGCCGGCGCGGCCGTCACCGGCGCCGCGCGGGCGGGCGTGCACCTGCGCCCCTCCACCGCGGTCCGCCTGGGCCTGCGCGGCCTGCCGCTCGTGCTGCTGGCCCTGGCGATCGCCGGCGCGGCGGTGGCGCTGGAGGTCTGGACCCTGGCCCTGGTCTCCGAGACGCGGGTGGCCTGGCTGGCACTGCTGATCGCGTTCCTGCTCGTGATGCCGTTCGTCCTGGTCCGACTCGCCCTCGTCGCCCCGGCGTCGGTGCTGGGCGGCCTGCCGCCGGGCGCGACGTTCTCGTCGCTGCTGTCGCTGGTGTTCGGCGTGGCCCTCGGCCCGGCCTGCCTGGTGGGCGCCGCCGTCGCCCTGCACCGCACGGTCCTGCCGCCACAGGCACTCCCGCTGGGCGTGAGCGAGCTGCTCTGGCATGTGGTGCTGCTGCTCACGGCGGCCCTGCAGGCGTACGCGCTGGGCCGCGCGTTCACGTCCGCCACGGGCGCCGACGAGGTCCGCCGCACGCTGTCCTCCGCCGCTCCCACCTCGACCACGTCCGCTTCGCCCGCTGTGCCGACGTTGTACGTGTCTGCGGCTTCCTCCGATGCGTCGACGCTGTTCGCTTCCCCGGCTTCCCCCAGTTCCCCGGCCCCCACTTCCGCGGCGTCCGCAGCCTCGTCGGTTTCGTCCGTTTCACCGGCTTCCTCTTCGGTCGTCTCTTCCCTGGGTCTGCTCCGCCTGGCCGCGGTGGTCCTGCCGGCCGCGCTGGTCGCGACGCTGACCCTGGTCAACCCGTACCGCCTCCCGCCGATCGCCGAGGGCGTCATCGACGGCTTCGACACGGTCATGGCGGTGGGCTGGCCGGCGGGCCGCCCACCGGTCGTGGCCGGCGCCTTCCGGGTCCACGACTGCCTGGACGACGCCTGCCACCGCAGCCGCGAGACGGTCCTCTACACCGAGGCCAACCGCCACGCCAGCGCCGCCGCCGCGTCGGTGGCGCCGGACGGCACGGTCACCTACCTCCTGCTGGCCGACAAGTCCTCCGGCAGCGGCCCGGCCTCGGCCCTGCTGACCCGCTGCGACCCGGCTCGACGGTGCGACACGGCCCAGGTCGACCTCCCGTCCCTGCCGCCGGTCGACAACCCGACCCTGGCCGTGGCGACCGCTCCCGACGGCGCGTTCCTGATCGCGGTGGCCCGCCCGTTACCCGGCGGCGCCGCGAGCGAGCTGTCCGTGATCCGCTGCGCCGACGTCGTGTGCGCCACCCCGGGCGTGACGGTGCTCGGGACGGCGGCGACGCAGCCGCCGGCGCGCGACGACGGCTACGTGCCGCCGCACCTGCGCCTGCTGACGCTGACCGTCGACGAGGCGGGCGTCCCGTGGGTGGCGCTGCGCGAACCGAGCGGCCCCCGCGTCTGGCTCGGCACCTGCGCGTCCGGCACCTGCACCGTCACCGAACGCCACGGCCCGCCCGGGCGCGGCGGCCCCTTCACCGCGCTGCCGACGGGCGGCACGGTCCACCTGGGCGCGGGCCGGCTGCGGTACTGCGCCGCGGACACCTGCTCCGAGCAGCTCCTCACCGCCGACCCCCGCGACGACGAGACCGCGGTCGCGTGGGCGCACGGCGCCGTGTACGCCCTGGTGACCGAGCCGGTGAGCCGCCTCGGCCTGGGCAACGCCGGCCCGCTGGCCGACATCCGCCGCCCGGTTGTGGTCCGCTGCGCCGACCCCACCTGCCGCCAGCGCCGCACCGTGGCCCTGGCGATCCCGCCGGAGATCGTCTCCGCGGCGTGGCTGGCGGTGGACCCGACCGGCCGCGTGATAATCGTCCACGACCGCTACGACGCCCTCACGGTCCAGACCCTCCGCCTGCCGTAGCAGCTGGGCCCGGTTGATCAGGCCCGGTTGATCAGGCCCGGTTGATCAGGCCCGGTAGATCTCGACCGACGACAGCTGGCCGGCCGCCTGGACCGAGTTCGCGGTGAAGACCAGGCGCACGTACCGCTGCTGGGAGCGCGCGAACGTGACCTCCACGCGGTTGCCGGACGACGGGGCGAACGTGTACGTCGCCTCGGCCGACAGCGTGGTGAAGGAGCTGCCGTCGCGGCTGCCCAGCACGGTGATGCGCTGGGTGCGGGACGGCCAGGCCTCCGTCGGCGGTAATCGGAACACCACCCGGCCCACGTCCGTGTTCGGGCCCAGGTTGACCTGGATCCACTGCGGGAAGGCGTTGTTGCGGCTCTCCCAGTACGTCATCGGGTCGGCGTCGGTCACGTTGCGTGCCGTATAGACGTCGGTATGGCTGCTCTCCGTCACCGGCCGGCCGGCGGCCACGTTGGGGCCGCTGTCGAGGACCTCGGGCGGCGGGCTGGAGGACGGTGGCGAGGAGGCCGGGCCCGACCGCTGCGGTGACAGGGACACCGAGGGCCGCGCTGAGCTGGGCCGGCCCGACGGTGACGCGGGCCCGCTCGACCCCGGCGCCTGCGCGGTCCGCGGCGCGCCGTTCACGGACTCCTCGGCGACGAACCCGCCGGCGTCGTCGGTGCCGCCGCCCCCGTCCGGCCAGGCCGCGGCGATGCCCGCCACGAGCAGCACGAGGGCCGCGACCGCCGCCGAGACGACGATCGCCAGGCGCCGCCGCCCCGTCCCGCCGGCCCCGGCGGGCCGCGGCTGCGGTTCGGGCGGCATCTCGACCGGCATCGCGGCCAGGAACGGCCGGACGGTCGGTGCGGACGCGATGTTCGGGTTGGCCTCCGCGCCGTCGGCCGGCGCGCCGGCCGACGGACCGGCGGCCGGTGGATGGCCGGGATAGCGCTCGGCGAGCTCTTGTGCGGCCGCCAGGCCCCAGGCCGACGCCGCACCGTCCACGACGAGCTCGACGGCGGCCGGGATGTCGGTGAGCGCCGCGGTGAACAGCGCCGACAGCGGCGGCCACAGCAGGTCGTCGATCGGCGCCCCGGCGACCCCGACGGCAACCCGGTAGCGCTGCCCGGCCGCCGCGGACCCCGCCGCCGGCGAGTCCCAGGCGACGTCCGCTGGAGCCGCCGCGGACCCCGCCGCCGGCGAGTCCGGCATGACGTCCGCCGGAAGCGACCCCGCCGGCAGGGCGTGCAGGGCGGCGGCCCGGACGTGGACGGCCCAGCCGAGATCCATGGCGTAGGTGGCGGCGTCGAGCGGGCGCAGGGTCGCGTGGGGCGGGGCCGACGCGAGCACCTCCTCCGTGCCGTCCGGCAGCACCCGCAGCAGCCAGGCCGGCTCGGGCCACACCGGCCGGAGGGCGCCGTCCAGCGCGCACACGACGATCTCCCCGCCGGGGCTGTGCAGCGGCACGCCGTTGACGAGCCGGACGGGCTCGCCGATGCGCTGCGCGGCACCCGCCGCGACCACCCGGCCCGCGCCCTGGCCGGCACCGAGTGGCACCAGCTCGGTCACCGACCGCACCGCCGTCGGCAGGGCGAGCAGCACCGCGGCGACCGCCTCCGGGCCGGCAGCCGGGTCGAACACCAACCGCGGCCGGTCCGCATCGACCGCGACGGCAAGCGCAAGCCAGTCAACACCGCCCAGCGCGTGCCCGCCATCGATCGGGCCCAGCGCCGAGCCGGCGCCCCCGCCCAAACTCAGCGCGGAGCCGCCGCCCAGCGCGTGGCCGCCGCCGATCGGGCCCAGGGCCGAGCCGGGGCCCCCGCCCAAACTCAGCGCGGAGCCGCCGCCCAGCGTGTGGCCACCCCCGACCGGGCCCGGCGCCGAACCGCCGGCACTGCCCAGCGCCTGACCGGCCACGGCCGGGCCCAGCGGCGGGCCGGAGCCGGCAGCGCCCACCAATAGTCCGGCGCCCAGGGCCCAGCCGGCCGGGACCGGACGGACCGCCACGCCGGCGGGCCACAACGTGCGGGCCGGGACCAGGGACTGCCACGCCGGCGCCGGCCAGCGCGGCCCCTCAGCGACCCGCCGCCCGCCCGGCGTGTGCCGCCACCAGCCCGCGGCCGCGAACAGCGCGCCGCCCGGGGCCGCCACGACCGGGCCGGCCGGGGCGACCACCGGCAGCCCGAGCGGCCCGGCCAGCCCGGCCGCGACCTCCCCGGGCACGAGCAGCAGCACTCCTTGCGTGCCGGTGCGGACCGCGGCCCGCACCGGCTCCACCAGGTCGGCGGCGGCCGGCAGGACATCCGGCGGCACCGACGCGGAGAGCCAGCCGTCGGGAACGGCCACCCCACCGATCAGCACCTCCATGCCCGCCACGCTACCGGGCACCACCGACAAAACTCAGCGCACGTACACCGCCGGCTGCGGCGGTGTCGACATCCCGTCACCGATGAAGTACGAAGGGTGCGGCGGCTGGTTGTAGGCCGTGTTCTGCCACGCGATCGCCACGCGGTACTGCGGGTCGTGCATCAGCGTCCACAGCCGCCGGTTCGACACGACCGGCGACGCGTAGATGCGCAGCGCCGTGTTGTCCGTCGTCGGCCAGATCACCTCCTCGCGCCAGTCGCCGAGGATGTCGCCGGACAGCGACGGCGTCGACTTGGTGCCGTTGTTCGAATGAACACCGGAGGCCGTCAGCAGCCGCGTGTCGCCCGACGTGCCGTACTTGTCGATGTGCGTGCCGTCGAGCAGCTCGCGGACCGGGTCGCCGTCCCACCACGCGAGGAAGTTCGTCGAGCCCGGCTTGCGGGTCGACACGACCGTCCCCTTCGGGTTGCGCACGCCGTCGGCGGCCGAGGACCACGACTCCGCGCCCGCGCTGCCGGCCCAGATGTCGCCCGACACGCCGCGGCCGTTGTCGCCATTGGCCGCCGTCGACCACAGGATCTGGCCGGTGCGCGCGTCCGCCATCCACGAACTCGGCTTGCTGCCGTCCTCGTCGACCTTGAACTCCTCGAGCCCGGGCCGCGACGGGTCGAGGTCGCCGACGTGCATCGCGTCGCCGTGGCCGTTGCCGGTGTTCCACAGCCGGGCCCCGTTGTCGTCGACGGCCATCGCACCGTAGACGATCTCGTCGCGGCCGTCGGCGTCCACGTCGGCGACCGAGAGCTGGTGGTTGCCCTGCCCGGCGTACGCGGAGTTGCCGGAGGCGCCCGAGTCGAACGTCCAGCGGCGGGTCAGCGCGCCGTTACGGAAGTCCCAGGCCACGATGACGGAGCGGGTGTAGTACCCCCGCGCCATGATCAGCGACGGGCGCTGGCCGTCGAGGTACGCGGTCCCGGCGAGGAACCGGTCGACGCGGTTGCCGTAGCTGTCGCCCCACGACGAGACCGTGCCGCGCGGCGGTACATAGTCCACCGTCGACATCGCCGCGCCTGTCTGGCCATTGAACATCGTCAGGTACTCGGGACCGGACAGCACGTAGCCGGACGAGTTGCGGTAGTCCGCCGAGGCGCTGCCGATGACCCGCCCGGTGCCGTCGGTGGTGCCGTCGGCGGTCTTCATGGCCACCTCGGCCCGCCCGTCGCCGTCGTAGTCGTACACCTGGAACTGCGTGTAGTGCGCGCCGGCGCGGATGTTGCGGCCCAGGTTGACCCGCCACAGCCGCTGCCCGTTCAGCCGGTAGGCGTCGACGTAGACCACGCTCGTCACCCCGGACTGCGAGTTGTCCTTCGCATCCGATGGATCCCACTTGAGCACGATCTCGTACACACCGTCGCCGTCGAGGTCGCCGACCGACGCGTCGTTCGCGCTGTAGATGCTGCCCGGCGGCGAGATCGGCACGTCGAGATAGCCGTTCGCGAATCGCAGCGAGCCTGCCGACGCCGCCTGCTCGGCCCCGCCGACGACCGCGCGGACGGTGTAGGACGCGTCGGCGGCCGCCCCGGCATCGAGGTAGTTCGTCGAGTCGGTGACCGTCGCGACGCGTGTCGGGCCGCGGTAGACGTTGAAGGCCGTCGACAGCGCCTCGGTGCCCAGCAGCCGCCACGAGACCAGGTTGCCGCTGCCCGACCGCACCGAGATGAGCCCGCGGTCGAGGTCCTCGACCTGCTTGCCGGTCCCGGCGGGCGGGGGCGGGCTCGACGGCGGCACCGACGGAGAAGCCGAAGCAGAGGGCGATGTTGTACCGCCGGTGCAGGCCACCCCGTTCAAGGCGAAATCGACGGGGATCGGGTTCGACGTGGTCCACGAGCCGTTGAAGCCGAACGACACCGTGCCGTTGGTGGCGATCGCCGCGTTGTACCCGGCATCGACCGCCCGCACCGCCGTCCCGGACGCCGTGACCGTCGCGTTCCAGGCCTGGGAAACCGCTTGCCCGGTGGCGAAGGTCCAGGTGAGCGCCCAGCCGTCGACCGGGTCGCCCAGGTTCGTGATGTCCACGTTGGCGCCGAAGCCGCCCTGCCACTGGTTGGTGACCGTGTACGTGACACGGCAGCCGGCCGCCGCCGCACCCGCACCCTGCACCGCCACCACCCCGGCAGCGACCACGGCCGCCGCCGCCGAGACGGCGATGACTGTTCTTCGCACGATTCCGCTCCTCTCCGTCAAAGCCACAGGCTGCGTCCGGAAAGTGACGGCTGACAATATGCGACGGCGTGCGGCGCCCGGGACATGCCCGGGCGCCGCGAAACTTTCAGCCCTGCTGAACGAGCCGGAACGACTGCGCGCCGGTCCCGTTGCAGGTGTACTGCACCAGCTGCACGCTGTCGGCCGTCGACGCGCCAGGCACGTCGAGGCACTTGCCCGACAGCCGGCTCACGAAGTGGTAGTACCCGCCGCCCTCCGAGACGGCCTGCCACTGCTGGTTGTTGCCGCCGCCGTACGTCCACGTCTGGATCGGCGCGTTGTCGGCCGACGACACGTTGGTGACGTCGAGCGCCTGCACGGGGTTGCCGCGCTGGTTGATCCGCGCGAATCCGCCGCTGGTCGGCTGGATCTGGAACTGCTGCGCATTGGTCGCGTTGCAGGAGTACTGCTGGATCGCCGTGCCGTTGACGGTGCCGGCCGCGCGGGCGTCGGCGCACTTGCCGCTGGTCTTGTTGACGAGCGAGTACCAGGCGGTGGGCGAGATGGGCCCGCTGCTGCTCGGCGGCGTCGACGAGGGCGGCGTCGACGTGGGCGGCGTGCTGGTGACGCCGGCCAGCCACTGCAGGCCCTGGATCAGCCAGCGGTTCTGGTTCGGGCTGTCGAACGTGGACGAGGTGCGCGTGTTCGTCGAGTAGTTCATGCCGTTGTGGCCGAAGTTGGCGTACAGCATCTTGTAGTTGCGGTTCGTCCACATGATCGGGTAGTACCCGCTGTACCACGACTGGTTGGGGTCGGTGCCGACCGGGAAGCTGCTGGCGTCGACCGATGCCAGGATGTCGATGTTCGGGTTCTGGCGCAGGTCGTTGCTCCAGGAGTACCACTCGCTGACCGCGGACTGGAACGTCGCCGGCAGCCCGGCGGTCGACGGGTGGCTGCGGTCCTCGACCTTGAGCGTGACGCGGGTCGGCCCCCACGTGTTCGTCCGGAACGCGCCCGAACCGAGGAACGTGTTGTAGTACCAGCTCCACGCGCCGGGATTGTCCGTCCACGCGCTGACGTGGAAGCCCATCCAGGCCCCACCGTTCTGCATGTACTGCTGGAACGCGGCCCGCTGCCCAGTCGGCGGGGCGTCGTCGAGGAACATGATCACCTTGTACTGCGCGAGGCTGCCCGTGTTGAGCCGGCTCCAGTCGGTGGTGGCCTCCCAGGTGAAGCCGTTCTGCGCGCCGGCCTGCGGGAACCAGTCCCGGGCCTCCTTGTCGAAGTCGATGTGCGCGGCGTCCCAGGTCCCGTTGTAGAACGCGAGCACCTTGAACGGTTCGGCGGCAAGAGCGGGCCGGACGATCAGGCCCACCCCCAGCGCCACGAGCGCGGCGACCGCAGCGATCGCAAGCTTCCTGAACACAGAGGGTCCTTCGGTAGCGGTGTGAGGGTAACGGCGGCCGCTTCCTGGCATCATCGGCCATCGATGACGCCCCCCACAAGGTAAAGAACCCTAATAGTTAAATTAAGTCGCCAATTAACTCCCGGTGGTCGGGCCGACACGGCGCGACCACGCCCGGCCTCGCCCGACCGGTCGCCAAAACCGGTTGAGCCTTCCTTCCGTGCTCCCGTACGTTGCCGATGGCCCCGTCGCCGCGAGGACAGAGGACAAACCGCGTGACCCCGCCCGCTCTGTAGACCTGACGCCTTCTTTCGCGCATCTTCAGGCCGACCCTCCCGTCGGTCCTGCCGGGCTGCCCGTGTGCGCCCGCTCATGCAGCGTTTGAGGCCGCGCGCAATCGGCCTCGGGTCAGGTCTTCAGAGAGATCATCATGTCGTCACAACCTCATACTGTGCTGCCCTGGTTCGTCCGCAGGACCAGGCTGCCGCTGCTGTCGTTGCGGTGCGTGGACTGCCGGTCGGCGTCGGCCACCACCGGCGAGGGCAGGTTCCGCGTCAACGCCAACGGCAAGCTGCTGGACGTGTGGCTGCTGGTGCGGTGCGTGTCCTGCGACCGGACGAGCAAGCTCACCGTGCACGAGCGGGCGCCGGTGAGGTCGTTCGATCCGGCCGCGCTCGACGGCTACCACGCGAACGACCCGGCGTCGGTGGCGGCGACGCTGCTGGATCCGCTGCTCGCCCGGCGCAACCGGTTCACCCTGGACTGGCGGGGTGCCTGGCGGCTGGACGCCCCGCCGGCCCGGCCCGACGAGGCGTGGCCGGTCCAGGTGGACGTGGTCTTCGAGGACCCGGTGCCGGTGCGCCCGGACCGGCTCATCGCGCAGGGCCTCGGCTTCAGCAGGAACGAGGTGCTGCGCCGGATCAAGTGCGACATCTCGCTGCGCCGCCCGACGATCGCCGGGTTCACCTTCGTCGTGACGGATTCGTGAAGTCCGTCCGGGCCTGGGATGATCGGGTGGTGATGCACGACGGTGAGGTTCCGACCGACGCACTGCTGGTCCGGCTGCTGCTCGCGGAGCAGTTCCCGGCCTGGGCCGACCTGACCGTGACACCGGTCGAGTCCGGCGGCACAGACAATGCGATCTACCGCCTCGGCGAGGACCTCGCGGTCCGGCTGCCCCGCATCGGCTGGGCGACGGGGCAGATCGAGCTGGAGCGGACCTGGATGCCGGTCCTGGCGCCGCAGCTGCCGGTGGCGGTGCCGGAGCCGCTCGCGGTGGGGGTGCCCGCGTTCGGGTACCCGTACGAGTGGGCGGTCTACCGATGGCTCCCGGGTGCGAACCCGGGCGAGGTCCCGGCACAGGACCTTGCCGACTTCGTCGTGGCGCTGCGTGGCGTCGACGCCACCGGCGGCCCGCCGGCCCGGGGCCGGGGCGCGCCGCTGGACCCGCGGGCCGTGCCGCCGCCGATCCAGGAGCTGGCGGGGGAGTACGACGCCGCCCTGCTGACCGAGGTGTGGAGCGCCGACGCCGCGGCGGCGCCGTGGAGCGGGCCGCCCACCTGGCTGCACGGCGACCTCCACGGCGGCAACGTGCTCATCGACGGCGGCCGGCTGAGCGCGGTCATCGACTGGAGCTGCTGCGCCGTCGGGGACCCCGCGATCGACCTGCTCCCGGCCTGGTCACTGCTGTCCGCCGCGGACCGCCCGGCGTTCCGCGACCGGGTCGGCGCCGACGAGGCACAGTGGCGGCGGGGGCGCTGCTGGGCGCTGACGATGGCCGTGAACGCGCTGCCGTACTACCGCGACACCAACCCGTTCCTGGCCGGCCTCGGCCGCCGGATGATCGCGGAGGTGCTCGCCGAGGTCGCGGGCTAGAAAGCCGCTAGGAAGCCGGGCAGGAAGCCGCCCAGAAAAAGCCGGGCAGGAAGCCGGGCCAGAAAGCCCCGCGGGAAGCCCCGCAACAAGCCGGGCTAGGCGAACGGGCCTTTGATCTCGCCCGAGCCGCGCGGCACCAGCCGCGTCGGCACCAGGTGCGTGGTCGGCTCCCACGTCTCGCCGTCCAGGCGGCGGAACACCAGCGACGCCGCCACCCGCCCCATGGCCGACGGGTCCTGCGCGACCACCGTCACCGCCGGCTGGAGCAGGTCGGCCAGCGGAAAGTCGTCGAACCCGACGAGCGCCACGTCGCGGTGCCGCCCGCCGGCCCGCAGCGCCCGGATGACCCCGATCGTCACCAGGTTCTGCGCGCTGAACACCGCCGTCGGCGGGCGTTCAGCCGCCAGCATGGCCGCCATCGCCGCCTCGGCCGCCCCGGCGGTGTGCAGGTCGTGCGCGACGTGGGCCGGCCGCAGCCCGTGCTCGCTGAGCGCGTCGCGGAACCCCTGGAACCTTTGCCGCGCGGTCGCGATCGAGCGCAGGTCGCCGAGGTAGGCGAGGTCCCGGTGACCGTGCGCGACCAGGTGGTGGACGGCGGCCGCCGCACCGGCCTCGTTGTCGGCGAGAACCGCGTCGGCGTGCACCCCGACCGGGGGGCGGTCCACGAAGACGACGGGCGTCCCGGCGACGATCTCGCGGCCGAGGTACGCCTGGTTCTCGCTGGCCGGCACGATCACGAGCGCGTCGGCCTGCCGTGTGGTGAACTCGTGGACCAGCGCGCGCTCCCGGTCGGGGTCCTCGTCGACGCTCCCGGCGAAGATCATCACCCCGCGCTCCCGCGCCACGTCCGACAGCGCCCGGTGCAGCGCCGCGGAGAACGGGTTGGCGACGTCCTCGAGCACCGCCGCGATGGCCGCCGTGCGCCCGCCGGCCCGCCGCAGGCTGCTCGCGGTGATGTTCGGCCGGTATCCGAGCTGGTCGATCGCCCGCCGCACCTTTCCCGCGAGGGCCGCGCTGACGCCCGCCTCCTGGTTCACGACCCGGGAGACGGTCTTCGGGCTCACCCCGGCCAGCAGCGCCACGTCGCGCAGGGTGGGGCGTGCGTCCACGGGGTGCCTCCTCGAATCGAGTCGATCTCGGGCGAGCCGCACGATACCGCGCCGTCGCCGGCCCGGCCCGCGCACCCGCCGACCTCCCGCAGCCGACAACGATGTCAAGATTGTTCGTTCGCCTCCGAATCGTTATCACAGATCTTGGAACTGCGAGTATTGACAATCATGATATGGACATTCGACAGTGTGCTGACAACGTTGTCAAGCATCGAGGAGGGCGGACATGATCCAGCAACCGGGTCGACGGGCCGCGACACTGCTCGCCGTCGCGATCGTCGGCGGCCTCACCGTCGGCGCGTGCGGCGACGACGGCCCGGGCGGCAGTGACGGCGTCTCCGTCGCGCTCATCACCAAGAACTCCACGAACCCGTTCTTCGTCACCATGCAGGAGGGCGCCCGCGCCGCCGCGAGCGCCGAAGGCGTCAAGGTCACCGTCGCCGCGGGCAAGGCCGACGGCGACGAGGCCGGCCAGGTCCAGGCCATCGAGGACGCCATCGCCCGCGGCGACGACGGCATCCTCATCACACCCAACGGCCCCGGCGTGAACCCGGCGATCAAGAAGGCCCGCGACGCGGGCCTGTACGTCATCGCCCTCGACACCCCGCCCGACCCGCCGTCCACAGTGGACATCACGTTCGCGACCGACAACTTCAAGGCCGGCGAGCTCATCGGCAAGTGGACCGCCGGGCAGCTGGCCGGCAAGCCCGCCACCATCGCCCTGCTCGACCTGTTCAACGACAAGATCGTGTCCGTCGACTACAACCGCGACCAGGGCTTCCTCACCGGCATGGGGATCGACGCGAAGGACAAGAAGCGCAACGGCGACGAGGCCAAGTCCGGCTCGTACGCGGGCGGCGGCACCTACACCATCGTGTGCAACGAGCCGACGAACGGCGCCGAGGACGGCGGCCGCACCGCCATGGAGCGCTGCCTGACCAAGAACCCGGCGATCAACGTCGTCTACACCATCAACGAGCCCGCGGCGGTCGGCGCCCAGCAGGCGCTCAAGGCGGCCGGCGTCCAGGGCGCGCTCGTCGTCTCCATCGACGGCGGCTGCGACGGCGTCAAGCAGGTCAAGGACGGGCTCATCAACGCCACTTCCCAGCAGTACCCCGTGAAAATGGCCGAACTGGGCGTCAAGGCCATCAAGCAGATCGCGACCGGCGGCGAGAAGCCGAAGGTCACCGGCGGCCTCGACTTCTACGACACCGGCGTCGCGCTGGTCACCGACAAGCCGGTGAGCGGCGTCGAGTCCATCGACAGCACGAAGGGCGCGGAGCTCTGCTGGGGCAAGAAGTGACCGCCACCAGCGCGGCCGAGCAGTTCGCGCTGCGGCGCCACTCGCCGCTGCAGCGCGTGCAGCACCTCCTGCACGGTCACCCCGCGATCAGCCCGTTCCTCGTGCTGGTGCTGTCGGTCATCGTGTTCACCAGCCTCAACCAGCGCTTCGCGTCGCCGAATTCGCTCTCTCTGGTACTGCAGCAGGTCGCGGTGATCGGAGCGCTCGCGGTCGGCCAGACCCTCGTCATCCTCACCGCCGGCATCGACCTGTCGGTCGGCGCGATCACCATCCTGGCGATGATGCTGTCGGCGAAGCTCGCCGAGGGCAGCGGCATCCCGGGCGTCCTCGCGATCCTCGTCGGGATCGCCGTCGGCGTCGCCGCCGGGCTGCTCAACGGCGGCCTGGTGACCCGCATCGGGCTGCCGCCGTTCATCGTCACGCTCGGCACGCTCAGCGTCTTCACCGCCGTCGGCCTGCTGTACTCCAAGGGCCAGAGCGTCCAGCAGGTCGACCTGCCGGCGATCGTCAACTGGACCGGGGAGACGTTCGCCGTCGGGCGGTTCCGCATCACGGTCGGCGTCGTCATGGTCGCCGTGCTCTACGTCGTCGTCGGGTTCGCGCTGGCCAACACGGCGTGGGGCCGGCACGTGTACGCGGTCGGCGACGACAAGGAGGCCGCGCGGCTCGCCGGCATCCGGGTCGACCGCGTGCTGCTCAGCGTGTACACCATCGCGGGCGCCATCTACGGGCTCACCGCGTGGATCCTCATCGGCCGCGCGGGGGCCGCCAGCCCCAACGCCATCACCGACGCCAATCTCGAGAGCATCACGGCCGTCGTCATCGGCGGCACCAGCCTGTTCGGCGGCCGCGGCGCCGTGCTCGGCACGCTGCTCGGCGCGCTCATCGTCGGCTCGTTCCGCAGCGGGCTGTCGCTCGCGGGCGTCGACGACCAGTACCGCGTCCTCGCCGTCGGCCTGCTCGTCCTGCTGGCCGTCGCCGTGGACCAGTGGATCAGGAGGGTGAAGGCATGACTCCCGTGCTCTCGGCGCGTGGCCTGGTCAAGACCTTCGGCCGGGTGGTCGGCCTCGACGGGGTCGACATCGACCTGTACCCCGGGGAGGTGCTCGCCGTCATCGGCGACAACGGCGCCGGGAAGTCGACGCTCATCAAGTGCCTGACCGGCGCGCTCATCCCCGACGCGGGCGAGATCCTCCTCGACGGCGCCCCGGTGCACTTCCGCCGCCCGCAGGACGCCCGCGAGGCCGGCATCGAGACCGTGTACCAGACCCTGGCGGTGGCGCCCGCCCTCGACATCGCCAGCAACCTGTACCTCGGCCGCGAGCGCCGCCGCCCCGGCCCGCTCGGCTCGGTCCTGCGCATGCTGGACAAGAAGGGCATGCGCGCCGACGCCGCCCAGGCATTGACGGACCTCGGCATCGGCACACTGCAGAACACCGCCGCCGCGGTGGAGACGCTCTCCGGCGGCCAGCGCCAGGCGGTCGCCGTGGCCCGCGCGGCCGCGTTCGGCAGCAAGGTGATCGTCCTCGACGAGCCGACGGCGGCGCTGGGCGTCCGCGAGTCGAACCAGGTGCTGAAGATGATCGGCGAGGTCCGCGCCCGCGGCCTGCCGGTCATCCTGATCAGCCACAACATGCCGCACGTGTTCGAGGTCGCCGACCGCATCCACGTCCAGCGCCTGGGTCGCGGCGCCGGCGTCCTCACCCCGCAGTCACACACCATGTCGGAGGCGGTGGCCATCATGACCGGCGCCACGACCCTCCAGGAGACCCCGGGCCGCTGAGCCCGCTGAGCCCGGCGGGCGCGGACGGCACCGTCCGCGCCCGCACCCGGCGTTCAGGCGGCGGTGTCCAGCAGCGTGCCGAGCCGCTGGGGCCGGTCCTGCTCGCCGCGGCCGCCGGCCCGTTGGCGTCCGAGACCGGCGTGCCGGCCCTGATCGCCATGTCAGCCATGCGTGGGGAACTCGGCCAGGATGGCCTCGGCGACCGCGTTGTGGGCCGCCGCGCCGGCCGTGCGGGACTCCACACGGTTCGTGAGGCAGGCGACCACGAGGCGACGGGCCGGGTCGGCCCACGCCACGCACACGTTGCTGCCGTTGTGGCCGAACGCCTGCGGGCTGCTCGTGCGGCCCATCGGCCGGGGCCGGTCCGGGTCCAGGCCCGGCCCGCCCAGCTGGAACCCCTGCGACCAGCGGATCGGCAGCTTGATGAAGGCGTCGACGGTACCGTCGCTGGTCGGCATCGTCGCCGCCGCCAGCGACTGCGGGGTCAGCAGCGGGGCGCCGCCGTCCAGCAGGGCCTGGTACAGCACCGCCAGGTCGCGGGCCGTCGTCGAGATGCCGGCCGCCGGGATCACCGCCTGGCGGGTCTCCCGGCGGTTCACGAACACCTGCGTCGCCCGGCCGGCGGGGCCGCGGGCACGCAGCGGGACCTGACGGGCGAGCGCGGCGTCGGGAACGCCCAGGTACGTGTCCCGCAGGCCGAGCGGCGCCAGGATCTCCTCGGTCATGAGCTCGCGGATCGGCGTTCCCGTGATCCGGCGCAGCAGCTCGCCGAGCAGGAAACCGTACGTGAGGTACTGGTACGCCGGTCCGCCGCCGGCGGGAAACCGCGGCCGGGCCCGTTCCAAGGCCCGGACCGAACCGTTCCAGTCCGCCATCGTCAGCGCGTCGGCGACCGAGCCGCGGGCCACCGGCAGCCCGGAGCGGTGCTGGAGCACATGCCGGACGGTGATGGCCTCCTTGCCGTGCGCGCCGAACGCCGGCCAGTGCCGCGCGAGCGGGTCGTCGAGGGCGAGCGCCCCGCGCTCGGCGAGCCGGTGCACGAGCAGCGCCGTGAACGGCTTGCTCGTCGAGAACACCCAGAACAGGTCGTCGGCCGCGCAGCCGTGGGCGACGTCGGCGACGACCCGCCCGCCGTGGACGACGACGAGCTGGGCGGCGCCGCCCCGTTCCCGCACCAGCCGCCGGGCCCGATCGAGCGCCGGGCCGCCGGACGTTCCAGACCAGTCGAGCATGGTCAGGCGGTTGTGCCCAAGTGGCGGTACAGATCCCGCAGCACGCCGATCTCGCCGCCGTGGTGCATCGTTTCGCGGTTGATGTGCGCGATCAGGGCCGCCATCGGGTCGGCTGAGAAATAGGCGCCCTTCGGTCCCAGCGGAGTCCGCATCGCGATCTCGTCGAGGGTGCTGATGTGGCCGTGCCATTGCTGGTACGCGGCCTCGAGGAACGCCACGCCGCCGGCCGCCGTGGCGGGCAGATCCTGTGGCACGTGGCGGGGGTCGAACATGTCGGCGTCGTCAGGGACCGAACCATCGCCGAAGAACGCACTGGAGCGGATGGCGAAACAGCCGACTGCGATGTGCATCATGCGCCATGCGATCGTCGTGACCGGTGGCGGATCCACCCGCGTGGCCGGGCCGTCGACGCGGAATCGGCCGTCCGTGCCGGCCCGCACGCTCCAGCAACCGGCGACCGGCTCCCACAGGTATTCCTCGTCGGTGAGCCCATTCAGCCGCGGGCGCAGGTGCATGTCCCAGTAGAACTCCAGCTGCCCCACGAGCAGCCGTCCCCAGTCGAGCTCCGCAGTCCCCATGGCCTGCAGAGTATGCCCTACGTTGACCTGGTAATTGAACCGACACGATCGGTGAAGAGAGATTCCAAAATCGTATCTGGCGGAAAATCGGGGGAATGAGCGATACTGTTTCGCGGGAACCACAAGTCGCGGGGAGGATCGTCCACCATGGCCAAGCGGGTCATTCAAGAACTGATCGACGACCTGGACGGCAAGCCCGCCGATGAGAGCGTTGCGTTCGGCCTCGACGGCGTGCAGTATGCGATCGACCTGTCGAAGAAGAACGCCGAGAAACTGCGCGCGGCGCTGAAGCCCTACATTTCCGCCGGCACCAAGCTGGGCCGCAGCAGCGTCCCCGCCCGCCCGGCGTCCGGCCGGGCCCGTGGCACCAGCCGGGGCGACCGCGACCAGAATCGCGCCATCCGCGAGTGGGCGCAGGGCGCCGGTTTTCAGGTTTCCGACCGCGGCCGGATCAAGCAGGAGATCGTCGACCAGTACCACGCGGCCAACAGTCGCTGACCGCACGAAAAGGCCCGCCGGTTGCCCGGCGGGCCTTTTTCCGTGCGCCGCTCAGTGCGCCGCGGCGCCCGCCAGCTCACCCTCCGGGACCTCCAGCGTGGCCAGGCGGCTCGGGCGGACCACCGCGAACAGCACCGCCGTCGCCGTGAGCATGCCGCCCGCCACCACCACGCCCATCGAGACGGCGCCGGTACCGAGGACGCCGACCAGCGGCGCCGCCGCCGCGCCCACGCCGAACTGCACCGCGCCGAGCAGCGCCGCCGCCGTGCCGGCCGCCTCGCCGTGCCGGGACATCGCGAGGGCCGGCGCGTTCGGCAGGGCCAGGCCGGCCGACGCGAGGACCATCCACAGCGCCGCCAGGACCGCCGGCAGGCCGCCCAGGCCGGTCGCCGCCACGCCGACCAGGGCCAGGCCCGCGAGCGAGCCGGCCACCAGCGCCGAGACGAGGATCCGCTGCGGGCTGTACCGGCGCAGCAGCCGCACGTTGACCTGCGTCGCCGTGATTAGGCCGACCGCGCCGGCGCCGAAGGCCAGGCCGAACTCCTGCTCGCTCAGCCCGTACTGGTCCTGGAACACGAACGACGAGCCCGACACGTAGGCGAACAGCGCCGCCATCGCCAGGCCCGCGACCAGCACCAGCCCGACGAACGTGCGGTCACGCAGGAGGTTGCCGTAGACCCGCAGCGTCCCGCCCGAGCGGCGCCGCTGCGGCGGCAGCGTCTCGCGGAGAGCTGTGGCGGCGACCGCGCTCAGCAGTACACCTGCGATCGCCAGGGCGACGAAGACACCTCGCCAGTCCGTCCAGCGCAGCACGGCACTGCCCAGGGTCGGCGCGAGGATCGGCGCCGCGCCCATGACCAGCATCAACCGCGAGAACAGGCTCGCGAACGCGGCCCCGCTGAACAGGTCGCGGACGACGGCCATCGCCACTACGGACGACGCCGCGACGCCGAGGCCCTGCAGCACGCGCAGCCCGCCGAGCGTGGTCACGTCCGGCGCCCACACACAGGCGATCGACGCCACGACGTGCAGGAGCAGGCCGGCGATGAGCGGCCGGCGGCGGCCCACCGCGTCGGAGAGCGGCCCGATCACGAGCTGTCCGAGCGCCAGGCCCAGCAGCGTGCCGGTCAGCGTCAGCTGCACCGCGGCCGGCGTCGTCGACAGGCTGCCGGTGATGCTCGGCAGCGCCGGGAGGTACATGTCGATGGTCAGCGGGCCGATCGCGATGAGCGAGCCGAGGACCAGCACGAGCCGGACGCGCTGGGCGCGGGTCATGCGGTCCCCGGGCATGGATGCCTGGGTCACATGTGACAGGCAAGGCGATCACTGGAGAGCGTATTCCCCGACGTGCCGGAGGTCACAGACGCTGCCCGGGCGGCCCGCCCGCTGGGCGGCGTCACAGATGCTGGTACGCCGACGCCTGCAGCGCGTACAGCGTCGCGTAGAGCCCGCCCGCTGCGATGAGCGACGCGTGGTCGCCCTCCTCGACGATCGCGCCGTGGTCCAGCACGTAGATCCGGTCCGCCTCACGCACGCTGGCCATCCGGTGGGTGATGAGCACGACGGTCCGCCCGGCGGCCAGCTCCCGCAGCCGGCGGTACACGGCGTGCTCGGCGCGCGCGTCGAGGTTCGCGGTCGGCTCGTCGCAGATGAGCAGCGGCGCGTCGCGGAAGAACGCCCGCGCGATGGCCAGCCGCTGCCACTGACCGCCGGAGAGCTCCGCGCCGTCCGCGAAATGCCGGGAAAGGAGGGTTCGGTACCCCTTGGGCAGCTCGACGATGAACCCGTGCGCGTCGCCGCGCTCCGCCGCGGCCTCGACCTCCGCCTGCGACGCGGTCCGGTCGTGCCGGCCGGTCGTGATGTTCGCGGCGGCGGACAGCGGCCAGTTCGTCGGGTCCTGCATGACGACCGCGACCCGCTCGCGCACGGTGTCGGGGTCGAAGCCGGTCAGGTCGGCCTCGTCCCACCGGATCGTTCCCGCGTCCGGGCGGTACAGCGCGGCGAGCAGCTTCGCGAGCGTCGTCTTGCCGGAGCCGTTCTCGCCGACGAGCGCGATCGTCTCCCCGCTGCGGACCGTCAGGGAAACGTTCCGGACCGCGGGCCGCGCCGCTCCCGGATAGCTGAACGTGACCCCGGAAACGGTCAGGACCCGGAACCGTTCCGGCGCCGCGACGCCGGTCAGCGGCTCGGCCCGGGCCACCGCCAGCGCGCAGAAGCTCTCGTAGTCGCCGAAGTACAGCCCCTGCTCGTACATGTGGTTGATCGCGAACGCGACCTGCGTGAGCGCGTTGATCCCGGTGCTGATCGCGTACGCGGCGGCCCCGCCGACGGCGATGTCCATCCGGCCGGTGAGCAGCAGCCCGACCAGCGCGGCGTACGCGGCGCCGGTCGCCAGCGCACCGAGCGCGTGCCCGGCGAGGTTCGTGCGCACCTGCGCGGCCGAGACGCGCATCTGCTCCCGCGTCGCCGCGCCGGTCAGCCGCCGGACCTCCGCCAGGAGGTACCGCTGCAGCGTGAACGCCCGCAGCTCGGCGGCCTGGTCCCGCTCGGCGAGCAGGTCGGACAGCATCCACTTGCGCCGCATCACGGTGATGAGGCGCAGCTGCTGGCGGTATCCGAGGCGCGCCGAGCGCACCGCCGCCCAGAAGTTGGGCACGACGGCCAGCACGAGCAGCGGCAGCAGGAGCGGATGCAGTACCGCCAGCACGCCGGCCGCCGCCGCCAGCGACACGACGCTCGTGCCGAGCTCGATCGCGTGGTCGACGACCCGCTGCGCGGCGTCGATCCCGCGGTCGCGGGCCCGCTGCATGCGGTCGCGCCACGAGGCGTCGTCGAACGTGGCCAGGTCGACCCGGGTGGTGAGCTCCAGGAGCCGCAGCTCGGCGGCCTGGCTGACCTGCGGCGACAGCCGGCCCTGGGCCGCCGAGGCGGCGGAGGCGAGCAGCGTCCGGGCCGCACCTGCCCCGATCATGATCAGCAGCGACGGTACCGCCGCCCGGACCCGATCCGGCGTCGGACCGGCCTGCAGCAGCCCGTCGAGCACGCCCACGACGTTGACCAGCCCGACGCCGGCGGCGATCCCGGCGCCGACCTGGAAACAGACCACGGCCAGCGTGTCCCGGCGGCTGGTGGACCAGGCCAGCCGCCACGCCTTGGCGAGCAGCCCGGGCAGGCGCCGGGCCATGTGCAGGAACGAGGCGGCGGCCGCCTCGGTGGTGGCGGTCAGCCAGTACGGCACGGCCAGTTCGTCGTCGATCGCCATGCGTCTATTGTCGAAGGTCTTTGCCGCTCACCCGCCGATCATTCCGGCTGCGCTTCACCCGGTCTCGGCGCTTGACCCCGTCTCCGCGCTTCACCCCCGTTTCTGCGCTCGACCCGGTCGCCGCGCTTCGCCCCCGTTTCCGCGCTTCTCTCCGTCTCCGCGTTTCACTGCGTCTCTTGACGGATCGCCGGTCGCTTCTGTTCAGATGGCGCGACTCGCGGCCGATACGACCGGGGTGGACCTTGTCGCGGTGCTCATCGTGCGGGACGAGGCGGACACGCTGCCCGCCTGCCTGGCCTCGCTCGCCGGCGTGGTCGACGCCGTCCACGTGCACGACACCGGATCGGTGGACGGCACGCCCGGCGTGGCCCGCTCGCTCGGCGCCGCGGTCAGCGGCGCGCCGTGGCCCGGCGACTTCGCGGCCGCCCGCAACGCCGCGCTCGACGCGTCCGGCGCCCGGGACTGGGTGCTCAGCATCGACGCCGACGAGCGCCTGGTCGTCGGCCGCGCACCGCTGGTCTCCCTGCTGGCCCGCGGCGAGGCCTACGCCGTCGATGTGGACAACCGGCACGACGAGCTGCCGTACACGCACCGTCCCGTGCGCCTCTTCCGCCCCGCCGGGCTGCGCTGGACCGGTCGCGTGCACGAGCACCTGACGCCGCCGAAGGACTGGCCGGCGGCGCCGCGGGACGTGGTGCACATCGTGCACGAGGGATACGCCGATCCACAGACCCGGCGGCGCAAGGCCCTGCGCAACGCCGAACTGGCCCGGGCCGCCCTCGCCGCCGCGCCGTCGCCCGGCAACCTGCTCGACCTGGGCCGCAGCCTGGTCGGCGCCGGCCTGTTACAGGAGGCCGTCGACACGTTCGAGCGGCTCCGGGAGACGTTTCCCGGCACCCGGGAATGGGTCCTGGGCACCGACGCCCTCGCCCGCCTGCTGCTGGCGGCCGGGGTCGATGACGCGGTGGTGGTACTGACGCGGCAACTGCGAACCGCCGGCGTCGAGCCGCAGTACTGTGACTGGCTCGAAGCCCAGGCCCTGGCGCAGCTCGGCCACGCCGGCGACGCCTGGCGCCTCCTGCGGGGCGTGCGCGAGGTCGTCGACCCGGCCGGCCGGCGGTACGCGCCCGGGCATCTCACCGAGCTCAAGCGCCTGCTCGGCAGTCTGGTGCATGGCGAGCTCCCGCTTGGGTAACTGATGGCGGGAGGTCCGAAATGCCGCAATAGTCCTGGAACCCCAAGCGCGAACGCCAGTACGAGCACGTGAAGAAGAGCGAGCAGCAGCGCGGCCGCTCGACCGGCCGGGCGAAGGAGATCGCCGCCCGCACGGTCAACAAGTACCGCGCGAGGCCCGCTCGTCATCGTCGTCCCGGTCGAAGCAGGACCTCTATGACGAGGCCAAGCGCCGCAACGTCAAGGGCCGCTCGACCATGACCAAGGCACAGCTGGAACGAGCCCTGCGCTGACGGGACTTTTCTGTCGTACCCCCGGTCTAGGTTCGTGGCATGGGCATCGAGCCGGTCGACTGGGACACCCGCTTCGCCGCGGCACAGGCGGCGGCCCGACGAAGGCGCGACGACCGAGCGGCGATGCGCGCGGAGCTCGCGACCGCCCGCCGCCACGGCCTGTGGTCGAGGCAGGCGGAGCGCCTGATCCGGGCCGACCAGCAGGATCGCGAGGCCGAGATCCTGTCGGCCTGGCGCGAGGCGGACGCCCGCGCCGCAACGCGCGCCGCCGCACCACGACCGGCGCCGGCCGTGACCGTGCTGGCGCCTGCGGCGGCCTCAGTCACGGCGGAGCCGGCGAGGGCGGCACCGACCGAGGTCACCGGCGAGCCGGCGGTCCCCGCCACGGTCGTCGGGGAGCCCGTTTCGGCGGCCGCGACCGTGTCTGTGGCGGGACCGATGACTTCGCGGCCCGCCGAGCGTTGTAGGGCATATGGCGAACCAACACGAGCTCCTGCTCCAGGCCAACGGCGTCACCCTGTGCGCCGAGACGTTCGGCGACCCGCACGACCCGGCGGTCCTCCTCGTCCACGGCGCGTCGGCCTCGATGCTGTGGTGGGAGGAGGACCTGTGCGAGCGCATCGCGGCCGGCGGCCGGCACGTGATCCGCTTCGACAACCGGGACACGGGCCGCTCGGTGGCCTATCCACCGGGCCGCCCTGGGTACGCGCTGCGCGACCTGGCCGACGACGCCGTGGCGATCCTCGACGCCTTCGGGATCCCCCGGGCCCACCTCGTCGGCCGCTCGATGGCCGGCGCGATCGTCGCCCTCGCGGCGTGGTCCCACCCGGACCGGGTGGCGTCCCTGACACTGGTCTCGACCACACCGGGGGATGCCGATCTGCCGGGGATGGAGGAAGCGTTCCTGTCCTACGTCAGCCGCCCCGGCCCCGACCCGTCCGACGCGGGTGCGGTGGTGGACTACATCGTCGGCCTGATCGGCGCGTACGCAGGCGGCCGCTACGACGAGCCGGCCACCCGCGCGCTGGCCGAGCGCGACGTAGCCCGCACGGCGAACGTAGCCTCCTGCCTGACCAACCATTTCCTGCTGGACATGTCCACACCGGAGGCGTTCACGCCACACGACCTGACCTGCCCGACCCTGGTGGTGCACGGCGACCGCGACCCGGTCTTCCCACTCCTGCACGCAGAGGCCATGCGGGCCGCCCTCCCATCCGCCGACCTGCTCGTCCTGCAGGACACCGGCCACGAACTACCCCGCCGAACGTGGGACACCTTCGTCCCGGCCCTACTGGCCCACACAGCCGGGGCCAGACAGGAGCGAGACCCGGGCCAGGCCTGAGGTGCCGCGTGTGAGCGGGGGAGCGTGGGGCGGCGGCCAGACCGAGTCGGGCCTGGTCGCCCCCGTGCCCCACGCATTGTTCGTGCCTCGTGCTCGTCTGCGCCACGCACCCCGTGCGCACCCGCCCCGCCGCGTGGACTCGCCCAGGGCCCGCGCTCGCCCGTGCGCACTCGCCCCGCGCCCCCGGCTCGCACCGCCCCTGGGCTTCGCGTGGGCCGGGGGTCAGGAGTTGCGGGGCTCGCCTCGGTAGGTGCCGAAGGACCACAGGTTGCCCTCCGGGTCTCGCACCGCGAAGCCCCTTGAGCCGTAGTCCGTGTCCGTCAGCTCATCGATGATCTCGGCGCCCGCTGCCGTTGCCCTTGCGTACAACGCGTCCGGTTCGTCGCAGACCACGTAGGCGCCGAAGGTGCCCGGCGTGAGTTTCCACGGGCCGCTGTCGCGGTCGCTGCCCAGCATCACGCCGCCGCCCAGGGGCCAGGACAGCTGGGCGTGTTCCACCACGCCGTCGTTGCCGTAGACCGCCGTCTCCTCGAAGCCGAACACGTCGACCAGGAAACGGATCAGCGCCGGGGCGTCCTTTGCGCGCAGGGTGGGCCACACCTGCGGCGGTGGTGTCTTGTCCGTCGTCATACCCGCGAGTCTGCCGGGGTCAGGTCCTCCGCGGCTTGGACGTTTCGGAACTCCGCGGCCCACCAGCGGGCCGGTGGCAGGCCCGCCAGCGCGGTGAACTCCCGCGTCAGGTGGGCCTGGTCGTAGTAGCCGCAGTCGGCGGCCAGAGCTGCCAGCCCGTACGCGCCGTGGTGGGCGATCAGCAGGCGACGGGCGCGGTCGAAGCGGGCCACCCTGGACGCCACCTTCGGGGCCAGGCCGATCTCGACGCCGAAGCGGCGGCTGAGGTACCGCTGACTCCAACCGATCTCACGGGTGAGCTCGGACAGGGCGACCGGGCCGTCCGCGGCGCACAGGCGGCGCCAGGCGTGGCGGACCTCGGGGGCGGGCAGCGCGGCCGGGTTCACGCGGCGGGCCAGCATCTCGTCGACGATCCGGAACCGGTCCACCCACGTCGGCGCGGCGGCGACCCGTTCCCGCAGCTCGGCAGCGAAACCGCCGAGCACGTCCGTGCCGTCGACGTCGGCGCCGGCGAGCTCGCCCGCCGGCAGGCCGAGGACCGCGCGGGCCCCGAGCGGCGACAGGGCGATCTGGATCCCGGAGCCGCGCCCGTCGTGCCTGATCATCGTCGGTACCGTGTGCAGCCCGCCCACCAGCGACTCGTACGAACCGGGGGGCGTGCGCGGGTCCGGGTGCGCGGAGACGTGCAGCGGCTCGTCGATCGTGACGACGACGGTGATGTACGGCGAGGGCAGCCCGCGATGCTCCCCGGGCGGCCCGTCCTGCCGGTAGCCGCTGTAGGCCCCGGCGAACGCCCGCACCGCGGGAGCCGGCCGCCACGACACGTGCTCGCCGCCCACCTCACCACCCTAACGCCCAGGAACGCCGGGATCGGGAGAGAGCGGGATCGGGAGAGAGCGGGATCGGGAGCGAGCGGGAACGGGAGAGCGCCGGAACGGGAGAGCGCCGGAACGGGAAAGCGCCGGAACGGGAAAGCGCCGGAACGGGAAAGCGCGGGAACGGGAGAGGGCCGGAACGGGAAAGAGCCGGAACCGGAGAGAGCGGGAGAGGGAGAGAGAGGGAGAGGGAGAGTGCAGGAACGGGAGAGTGCAGGAACGGGAGAGTGCAGGAACGGCGACGCCGGGCGCCCGCGAAGGTGCGGACGCCCGGCGCCGGAATCACAACCTCAGGAAGCGCCGCCCGGCTGGACCACGCCGTTCACCGTCAGGGTGTACGGCGCGTACTGCTGGACCTGCTCCGTCGGCTCGTCGTAGGCGACGATCGCCACGACCTTCGGGAACAGCGCCAACAGCGCCAGCTGGATCCAGTTCAGCGACACGCTGCCCTGGCCGTTGAACTCGAACTGCCAGGCGAACGAGTTCTTCTCGTCGATGCCGACCAGCTTGAGGTTCCAGTTCTTGACCGAAACCGGCCTGATCTCCGTGGGCGAGTCGAACGGGGCCAGGCTGGACCCGTCGCTCAGCACGGTGCCGCCGAGGGTGATGTCGTCGAGGAGCAGACCGCCCTCGTTGACCCCACCGTCGCTGACGTAGCGGAAGGACAGCAGGATCTGCTTGCCCGCGTACGCCGACAGGTCGTAGCTGTGCGGCTCGAAGCCGGTCGTCGTGCCGTTCAGGCCGGGGCCGAGCGGCGCGTCGACGGTCCGGTCACCCGGGATCGAGGTGTAGGTGGTGCCACCGTCGGTCGAGACCTGGACGTAGCCGTAGTCGTAACCGAGCTCGGCGCCGTACTTCGCGAGGAAGCTCAGCGTCGCGTTGGTGGCGGGCACCGTCACCGGGATGACGGCGGCGGCGTCGGTGTTGTTCGCGTTGCCGGAGAACAGCACCGAGTTGCCGGCCCGGTCGGGGTCGTTGTTCACCAGGGTCCACGCCAGCGGCAGGGCCGGCAGCGTGGCGGCACCGGAGAACTTCAAGGACCGCAGGTCCTTGCCCTTCAGGGCCTGGCCGTTCTTCTGCAGCAGCACGTAGTCGGCACCGTTCGGCGCCGCCCCGGGCACGCTGTAGGACTGCGGGTTCGCAAGGTTCACCGTCGAGCGCAGGCTCTTCGAGGTCACCTTCTTCTTGTCCGCGCCGAGGACGATTCCCCACTTGGAGTCGCCGACGATCTTGTCCAGCAGCACCATCGACTGGTAGTCACGCAGGACCTCGTAAGCGCCACCCTTGACGCCCTCGGCCTTCACCTCGGCGTCGAGGCTGGCGATGCCCTGGTGCTCACCGTCGCGGTGCAGCCGCTCGATGATGTCCTGACCGAAGCGGTCGTAGAGGTACAGCATCAGCTCGTAGGCGTTGCCGTAGTCGGCAAGCACCCCGGCGCCGGTACCGCCCTCACCCCAGAGGTTGAGCGAGTTCTGGGCACCACCGCAGTCGCGTGGGTTGGGGTTGTACGGAGTCTGCACGGGGCCGTAACCCTGGAAGCAGTACAGGTGGCTGTCGCCGCCCTTGTCGTTGACCGTCAGCGTGCCGTCGACGTAGCCGGTGAGCGTCTGCGCGAAGTCGCTCAGGCCCTCGTTGACCCACGTCGACTCGTTCGGGTCGGTGTAGTACTGCAGCAGGTGCTGCCACTCGTGCGCGAACGTGCCCTCGTAGAGGCGCGGCCGGGCCGGGCGGCTGACGCACAGGTCACTCGACGGCGCGTCCGCCGGGTTCGCACCGGTGCGGTGCTCCCAGTCGTACGCGTCGATCGTCATGACGTTACGGTCGAACAGCTCGTTGAACTGCGAGGAGAAGAAGCCGGCGATGTAGGTCGTGTTGGCCGGGAAGGCGTAGTAGTTGTCGTCCCGGACGTTGTCGACCAGCGTCACCGTCTTGTTGCCGCCGCCGGTGTAGACGCCGCCGTTGCCGCTGGCGTCCGGACCGAGCAGCGCGTTGCTGCCGTCACGGTCCGGCGGAGTGGAGAACGCCGCCGTCTCCTTGGGGTACATGTTGGTGTCGAACTCGTGGATGAAGTTCGCCACCTGGGCGTCCGTGATCGTGGTGGTGTTCGGCACCGCGTTGCGGCAGTCGCCCGCCGGGAACGAGGTGTCGACCGCGACCCAGACCTCGATGTGCTCGCCGGCACCCCGCAGAACGTAGTTCTTGCGGTAGAGCCGGCCCTGGAAATCGTCCGAGCCCAGCCACTGACGGACCGTGCCGACCGGCGGAGTCTCCGCGGCGGCCAGCGCGCGGGCACGCGCCGGCTTGGCCATCTTCGACGGGTCGACCAGCTTGCCGTCCAGCGTGAACTGGGTGCGGGTCATGTGCCGCGTGTCGGACGTCTTGCTCGCACCTGGCGCCGCGGGCGCCTTCGCCGGTGCCGCAGCCGCCGGGGACACCGGCAGTGCGATGAGCACCGGTGCGGCGAGGACGGCGACCGCGGTCGTGACCAGGCGTTTCCGCACCATGGAGCCTCCTTACGACGACGTGCCCAGAAACAGGTTGTGCCGCGGGCACGCCGTGCTCGGGATGAAATTGACAACGCACACTATCGCCGCGATCAACATAGGCCGGGGTCGCTTTGAAGAACCGAGGGTGCATTCGAGGGCGTACCGCGAGCGGTAGGCTGCGGCACGTGCCGACCAAGCTCGTCCTCGTCGTGCGGACCGACCTCGACATGGGGAAGGGCAAGATCGCCGCACAGGCCGCCCACGCCGCGGTCGCCGCCGCGCTGGGCACCCTGTCCACGCCCGGGTTCCGCACCTGGCTGCGCGAGGGGCAGCCCAAGGTCGTGCTGCGGGTCAGCGGCGAGGACGCCCTGCGGCAGGTGTGTGCCGATGCCGAGGCCGAGGGTCTGCCGGTACAGCTGATTCAGGACGCCGGACGCACGCAGGTGGCCGCCGGGACCCCCACCTGCTGCGCCGTCGGCCCGGCGGACGTCGCCGACGTGGACCGGGTCACGGGCACGCTGTCGCTGCTGTAGCGCCCGCTGTCCGTCAGTACTTCCACGGACCCACCGCCGCCGCCTCCGTCGACGGTGCGTGTCCGGCGGGTGACCGACCGGCGGTACACCCGGGAAGGAGAGACGTCTGAAGACGCCATCCGGTTGCGTACCGGATGGAATCGCTCACCGAATACACCCGCGCGGTGGACTGGGTACCGCGCCGACCGGTCTGGCGGCCCTTGGCCGGACGGCCGGTGTTCCCGCCTGGACAGAGGTTCACGGACGGTCACGAGGTTCCGTAGGGTCACAAGCATGGCAGCCCTGACTCTCGCGGTGGAACGGCTCGCGACCGCTACGGTGCTGTCCTGTCACGGGGCATTGGTCGCGGCGAGTGCGATGCAACTGGAGACGGCGCTGTCCCAGTTGCTGCTGCGGCCCGAACCGCGGATCGTCGTCAACCTGGCGGCGGTCCCGGTGATCGACTGCACGGGGGTCATGATGCTGCGGGTGACCGCGGGCATCGCCGTCGAACACGGCGGATCGCTGGTCCTCGCCGCGCCGAACGCGCAGGTCGTGCACACGCTCCGTGAGGGCGGCACCCTCACGACCATCCCGACCTACCGCACCCTGGACGCCGCGGTGGCCCGCGACGCCCGTGAACTGGTGAAGGACCCGGAGCCCGGCCAGTCGACGTCGACCCCGTGGCCGGTGAACTCCTCGGACCGCCGCCGCAGCGCCTAGTATTCGCCCATTTCGTCCGCCAGTCCGTTGCGGTACGCGTACACGACGGCCTGGACCCGGTCGCGCAGGCCGAGCTTCGCGAGGATCCGCGAGACGTACGTCTTCACGGTCTCGCCGCTGAGCACGAGCGCGGCGGCGATCTCGGCGTTGGACTGCCCGGCCGCGATGAGCCGCAGGACCTCCAGCTCACGGGGCGCGAGCCCGGACCGGTTCGCGCCCCCGCCCCCGGCGGCGCCCGGCGGATCGGCGGCCCGCACCCGGCTGCCGTACCGCCCGATGAGCCGGCGCGTCACCGCCGGCGCGAGCAGCGCGTCCCCGGCCGCGACGGTCCGCACCCCGGCGATGAGCTGCTGCGGG
>NZ_JAHYSG010000074.1 GCF_022095675.1 Dactylosporangium sp. AC04546
GTTGAAACCGCCCCCGCCGCCCCCGCCGCCGAAGATCCGACCCAGGCCGTTGTACCCCAGGGCGAGCTCGAGCAGGCTGTCGTTGGCGGACCCGCCGATGTACGGGCGCGACGCGGCGGGCCACACCGCGACGAGCGCGACGAACCAGCCGGCGCTCACCACGAGCGCCGCGCCGGCGGTCAGCAGGTGCAGCATCCGGCGGGCGAGACCGGTCGGCGCGGCGACGAGGTACGCCAGCGCGAACCCCGGCAGCACGAGCAGCCCCTGCAGCATCTTCGTCAGGAACGCGAAGCCGAGCGCCGCCGCGGCCAGGCTCAGCCAGACCGGGTCGGCCCGCTCGACGGCGCGGGTCGTGCAGTAGGCGCCGGCGACGAGCAGCAGGGTCAGCAGCGCGTCCGGGTTGTCGAACCGGAACATGAGCACCGCGACCGGGGTCAGGGCGAGCGCGGCGCCGGCGGCCAGCCCGGCCGCGGCGCCGAAGTGCCGGCGGACCGTCGCGAACAGCAGCCAGACGGCGAGCACACCCTCGACGGCCTGCGGGGCGAGCAGGCTCCAGCTGTTGAAGCCGAAGATCCGCCCCGACAGCCCCATCACCCACAGCGAGGCGGGCGGCTTGTCGACGGTGATGACGTTGCCCGGGTCGAGGGAGCCGAACAGCAGCGCCTTCCAGCTCTGCGTGCCGGCCTGCGCCGCGGCGGCGTAGAAGCTGTTCGCGTAGCCGCTGGCGGACAGGCCCCAGAGGTACAGCAGCGCCGTGCCGAGCAGGAGCACGCCGAGCCCCCAGTGTTCCCGGCGCGGGCGGCGGGCCACATGCGCCGGGCGCTCCGGGAGGGAGGCGGGCCGGGTCAGCGTCGTCGTCATGGTCGTCACTCTCGGCGACGACCCTGGGCGCCGGTTGCCGGGAACCTGCGACCCGCCTGTGAACCGCTAGGCCAGGACGGCGCCGCCGTCGACGCGCAGGATCGAGCCCGTCGCGAAGTCCTGGGTCATGCTGTACACGTACGCCCGCGCGACGTCGTCGACCTCACCCACCCGGCCCAGCGGCGCCGACGCGGCCTGCTGCTCGTACAGCGCCTCCCGCTCCGGCTCGGGCAGCGCCGACCACAGCGGGGAGCGGGTCACACCCGGCGACACGGCGTTGACCCGGATCCGCGGCGCCAGCTCGACGGCGAGGGCCCGGGTCAGGGCGTCGATCGCCCCGCAGACGCTCGCCGCGACCGACCAGCCGGCGTCGGGTCGTTCCCCGGCGGTGCCGGTGGTGAGCGTGATCGACCCGCCGTCGCGCAGGTGCGGGCGGGCCGAGTGCGCCGTCGCGAGGGCCCCGAAGTACCGCAGCATGAACTGCTGCCGGGCGATGTCGATGTCGAGCTCGTCCAGCGGCGTCAGGACGAGCGGCTCCCCGGCCGTGTACACGACGTGATCCAGCTCACCCAGGTCCGCGAACAGTTTCGCGACCGTCTCCGGGTCGGTGAGGTCGGCGGCGCGGCCCTCGGCGGTCGTCGGGAGGACCACGAGCGCCCGCTCGACGCTCTGCGGGCGGCGGCCGACGACGACCACGTCCGCCCCGGCCTCCCCGGCCGCGACCGCGGTCGCCAGCCCGATCCCGGAGGTGCCGCCGAGCACGGCGACGCGCTGGTGCTGCAGGGTCATGGCGCGTATCTGCCCGCTCTCGCGGCGGTAATTCGCGTGCGGGCCGTTCCGGGCGTGGTTATCGTGCCCGGATGACCACGACGCACGCCCTCCTCGCGGCGGCCTGGACGCCGACGGTGCGCATCCGCATCCGGCGTCGCGCCCTGGCCGCCTGAGCGCCGATCACCCGCCGGCTCAGCGCCGACTTCGCGCCCTGCGGGGCGCGGACGAGGCGTCGACGAAGCGCGGACGAAGCGCCGACCTAGAGCATCCCAGCGCCAGGGCCATCCGAGTCCTCTGACGGATACGGACGGGCCGCGATGCCGCCTGTCCGTGGTTCGCCGCCTCCGCGGCGGCAGACAGGACCCAGGTCATGGCGCCACGAACCGAGCACACGCGCGCCCGTCGCGTCTACGGGCAGAACCTTCTCACCGACACCGCAGCCGTCCGGCAGGTCGCGGCCGCCGCCGGGCTGGCCGCCGCCGACCTCGTCGTCGAGGTCGGCGCCGGCCGCGGCAGCCTCACCACGGAGCTGCTGCGCCACGCCCGCCGCGTCATCGCCTACGAGGTCGACCCGGCCATGGCGGCGAGGCTGGAGCCCCGGCCCGGTCTCACCGTGCGGGCCGCCGACTTCCTGGCCGCCGAGCCGCCGCCGGTGCCGTTCGCGGTCGTCGGCAACATCCCCTACGCGCTCACCTCGGCCGTCGTCGACTGGTGCCTGACGGCCGAGCGGCTCACCGCGGCGACGCTGCTCACCCAGCTCGAGTACGCCCGCAAACGCTCCGGCGACTACGGGCGGTGGAGCCGGCTGACGATCTCGACCTGGCCACGGTACGAATGGATGCTGGCCGGGCGCATCCCGCGCTCGGCGTTCCGTCCGGTGCCCGGCGTCGACGGCGGCCTGCTGCGGATCGTGCGCCGGCCCGTGCCGCTGGTCGAGCCGCCCGCGTGGGAGGCCTACCAGCGGTTCGTCGAGCTCGGCTTCCGCGGGGTCGGCGGCTCGCTGCACGCGTCGCTGAGCCGCCGCTTCGAGGCCGCCCGGGTCGCGGGCGCGTTCCGGGCGCTGCGGCTGGCCCCCGCGACACCCGTGGGGATGGTGTGGCCGGAGCAGTGGCTGTCACTGTTCCGGCTGCTCAACCGCCGATCAGCCCGCGCGGGTCGAAGGTGACCAGCACGCGGGTGATCCTCCCGTCCTCGACGTGGCTCCAGTTGACCGTCTGGCACGGTTCGGACAGGCGGGTGTGCAGCTCGAACCAGGTGGCCACGTCGGGGCCGTCGGCCCAGGAGTGCAGCACGACGATGTCGGTCATCACCTCGGACAGCCCCTCGATGCCGTGCAGGAACGAGTCGGCGTTGTCCGCCGTGCCGAGCGGCCCGTCGAACGTCACGGTCGGGTCGAGCAGGGTGCGTAACCGGGCGAAGTCCCGGGTCCGCCAGGCCTCGAAGTACGCCGCGGCCACCGCCGCCGGAGTCGCCGTCACCATGCCTCCTTCGCGGCCCGCGCCAGCACGAAGCCGGCGGCGGCCGCACCGATCCCGAGCAGCAGCGTCGCGGCGAGGTAGGCCGCCGCGCGCCCATACCGCTCCGCCTCCAGCAGCCGCAACGTCTCGTGGCTCAGCGTGCTGTACGTCGTCAACGCGCCGCAGAACCCGGTCCCCACCAGCGCGTTCCACGGCCCGCCGGCCCCCGCCCCGACCATCGCGCCGAGCACCAGGCTGCCCGCGACGTTGACGACCAGGATGCCGCGCTTGAGGACCCGGTCGGCCAGGTAGCGCAGCGGCGCCCCGACCATCGCGCCGGCCAGCACGAACAGGGCCGTCACCGGCGGCGCACCGCCCTCGTCAGCGCCGTCCCGCCGATCGCGGCGGCCATGGCGAGGGCGAGGGTGCCGAAGACATAGGCGGCGGCGGTCCCGTACGACCCCCGCTCCACGAGCAGGACGGTGTCCACGGCATAGGTCGAGAAGGTGGTGAACCCGCCGAGGAACCCGGTGCCCAGCAGCGGCCGCCATAAGGGGTGCGCGCCGGCGACGAGCACCATCACGACCCCGATGAGGAAACACCCGGCGCCGTTGACGGCGAGCGTGGCCCACGGGAAGCCGGCGACGGCGCTGTGCGGCAGCAGCAGCGCCACCGCGAACCGGGCCAGGCTGCCGGCCGCCCCGCCGAGCATCACGAACAGCACGACGGCCCAGGTCCGCACCGGCACCACGGCGGCCGCGTCCGGCTGCTCGAGGACGACGGCCGGCGAGACTGGCACTGTCACGCCGACAGACTATCGGGGAGGTCTGACAAAACCCGAACACCGGGGATCCGCAGCACGACGCGGTGCCGGCAGGGCCGCGCCGTCGACCTCGTGCTGTTCGACGGCGCGGGCCACGAATGGCTCCCCGGCGCCACCGCCGCCTACTGGGCGTTCTTCGAAGCCCACCCGCGGGTGGGGCAGGACAGGGCCTAAGCCGGCGGCGCGGTGTGCACGATCGTGAAGCCGCCCGCCGGGACCAGCGCGCGGATGCGCCCGGCCGTGGTCGTGTAGTGCTCCAGCTCCTCACCCGACGGGTCGTTGACGCTCACCGTCGCCGGGACGTCGCCCGGCATGAGCACGTCGCTGGCCCGGGTGCTCGTGGCCATGCTGCGCAGCAGCGTCAGCTGGGCGCCGGTCAGCGGGTCGGCCAGCGCCAGGCAGCGCAGGTCGCCGCCGGCCGCGGCGGTCTCCCGGCAGGACTCCGGCTCACTGGTCGCGATCCGGGCGATCGCCGCCGCGTGCGGGTCGCCGTCCAGCGCCAGCATCGCCAGCAGCCCGTGGATGGTCGACTCGGCGCCGGCGTCGCGGTGGATGACGCCCCGGTGCAGTGCCCCCGGCGGCGGGTCGTCCGGGATGTCGACGCCGTCGTACGTGCGGCCCGTCGCCGGGTCGTACATCGGCGCGCCCGCCGGGTTGTTGCCGAAGAACCACGAGCCGGCGATCCCGGCCAGCGTCGACAGCGACGACCGGCCGGTGGCGCGGGCCGTCGCCAGGAGGCACTCCACCCGGGACTGGGCGCCGTACGCGAGCTGCACCCCGTCGATGGTCAGCGACTCGGTCGCCCCGGGCGGGGCGATGCGCAGGTTGTCGGGGCCGCCGGCCACCAGCAGGTGCGGGGTGAACGACGCCGCGTCGGCCAGGGCCGCGTCCCGTGCCGCCAGGTCCCCGGCGACCTCGTAGACGCGGGCCAGCCCGGCGGGCGCCAGCCCGGCCCAGCCGTGCCACGCGGTGCGTGACAGCCCGTAGGGCAGGACCGCCCCGAACGGCCACGTCCACGGCGTGCCGGTGCGCATCGCGGTCACGCCCTCGGTCAGCTGCTCCATGATCTTGCGGGCGTCGTCGTCCTGGCTGGCCTGCACGTAGGCGGACAGCCCGAGCAGGGCCTCGCCGGTGAGGTCGGCGCCGTCGGCGATGAGCCACGCCGGGGTCGCGTGTTCGTCGACCACCCGCCACTGCCCGTACCGCGGTACCACCTGGCGGCGCAGCGCCGCGATCGCGAGCCGGAGCCGGACCTGGAGGAACCGCGCGAAGTCGGGCGTGTCGTCGCGGAACGCGGCGTAGCCCTCACCGAGCGCCCAGATCGTGCGGGCCAGCCAGGCCGACTCGGCGCTGTCGGACGGGTCGGGCGGCTCCGGCGGCTCGCCGCTCGGGTTCAGTACCCCGTCCGGCTGCTGCCAGAGGACCACGTTGCCGGTGCGGGCGTCGTCGAGCGAGTCGGTGACCGTCTGCAGGAAGCACAGGCCGCGCAGCAGTTGCCGGGCGGCCGAGCGGGACGTGCCGGCGCCTGTCGCCCGCCAGTGCCGCAGGTACACCACCGCCGCCCGGGCGATGTCGTCGGCGTTGAAGGCGCCCTGCGCGTAGCGGTCCGGCCCGACGAGCGGGCCGCCGCCGCAGGGCAGGTACGCGCCGTCCGGCAGGCGTTCGGCGTAGGTCCAGACCACCTCGACGGAGGGCTCCTCCGCGAGGCGGAACGTCGTGTGCCCCGGCTGGGGCGGCGGGGTCAGACGTACCCGCATCGCGTCCAGGTGGGCGAGATTGGTCAGCACGGCGCGCGACATACCCCCGCGCGCCGTGCTGACACCGGTTTTAGTCCACTTACTCCACTTCGACAGCAGCTGCGGCGAATTGAGCGGAATAGAGCCGCGCGTATGCGCCGTCCGCCGCGAGCAGCGAGTCGTGCGTGCCCTGCTCGACGATGCTGCCGTGCTCCATCACCAGGATGAGGTCGGCGTCGCGGATCGTGGAGAGCCGGTGCGCGATGACGAAGCTCGTGCGGCCCGCCCGCAGGGTGCTCATCGCGCGCTGGATGAGCACCTCGGTGCGGGTGTCGACCGAGCTCGTCGCCTCGTCGAGGATGAGGATCGTCGGCTCGGCCAGGAACGCCCGGGCGATCGTGATGAGCTGCTTCTCGCCCGCGCTCACCCCCGCGCCCTCCTCGTCGATCACCGTCTCGTAGCCCTCGGGGAGGGTGCGCACGAACCGGTCCGCGTGCGCCGCCTCGGCCGCCGCGACGATCTTCTCCATCGTCGGGTGGTCGGCGCCGTACGCCAGGTTCTCCGCGATGGTGCCCTGGAACAGCCAGGTGTCCTGGAGCACCATCCCGATCTGTTCGCGCAGCTCGTCGCGGGACATCGTGGCGATGTCGACGTCGTCGAGCAGGATCCGCCCGCCGGACAGGTCGTAGAAGCGCATGATGAGGTTCACCAGCGTCGTCTTGCCGGCACCGGTGGGCCCGACGATCGCCACGGTCTGGCCGGGCGCGACGGTCAGCGAGAGGTCCTCGATGAGGGGTTCATCGCTCTTGTACCGGAACGAGACGTGCTCGAAGGTCACCTTGCCCCGCACCCGCTCCGGCCGCGCGGGCGACACCGGGTCGGGGCTCTGCTCGTCGGCGTCGAGCAGCGCGAACACCCGCTCGGCCGACGCGACGCCCGACTGGACCAGGTTGGCCATGCTGGCCACCTGGGTGAGCGGCTGGGAGAACTGCCTGGAGTACTGGATGAAGGCCTGCACGTCACCCAGCGACATCGTGCCGGAGGCGACCCGCAGCGCGCCGACGACCGCGACCAGCACGTAGTTGAGGTTGCCGATGAACATCATGGCCGGCTGGATGAGGCCGGAGATGAACTGGGCCTTGAACGACGCCGTGTAGAGCGAGTCGTTGTGCTCCGCGAACGCCTTGGCCGACTCCTGCTGCCGGCCGAAGATCCGCACGACCGAGTGGCCGGTGAACATCTCCTCGATGTGGCCGTTGAGCTTGCCGGTGCTCATCCACTGCTGCACGAACTGCGGCTGCGAACGCTTGCCGATGCGGGCCGTGATGAACACCGACACCGGCACCGTGACCAGCGCGATCACCGCCAGCAGCGGCGAGATCCAGAACATCACCACGAGCACGCCGATGATCGTGAGCAACGACGTCAGCAGCATGCTCAGCGACTGCTGCAGCGTCATCGCGATGTTGTCGGTGTCGTTCGTCGCCCGGCTCAGCACCTCCCCGCGGGGCTGGCGGTCGAAGTACGACAGCGGCAGCCGGGACAGCTTCGCCGACACCTGCTCGCGCAGGCGGAACACCGTCCGCTGCACGATGACCGTGGTCAGCCGCGCTTGGAGCAGGCCGAAGATCCAGGCGCCGATGTAGACCAGCGCCACCATGAACAGCACGCGCTTGAGGTGCTCGAAGTCGATGCCCCGGCCGGGCACCACGTCCTTGACCGCCTGGAGCAGGTCGGCGAACGTGTCGTTGCCCTCCGCGCGCAGCTTCGCGACCGCCTCCTCCTTCGTGGTACCGCTGGGGATCCGCTCCCCGAGGATGCCGGCGAAGATGACGTCGGTCGCCTTGCCGAGCAGCCACGGCCCGGTCACCGACAGCCCGACGCTCACCACGCCGAACAGGCTGACCAGCACCACCAGGAACCGGTCCGGCGCCAGCATGCCCAGCAGCCGCTTCGCCGAGCCCTTGAAGTCCTCCAGCTTGACCGGCGGTCCGCCGCCCATCATCGCCCGGCCCGGGCCGAATCCCGGACCGCCGCCGCCCGCCGGCCGGTTCGGTGCCGTCATGCCGCCGCCTCCTGCTCCGTGAGCTGGGAAAGGACGATCTCGCGATAGGTGGCGTTGTCGTCCATGAGTTCGTGGTGGGTGCCGGTGCCGACGACCCGGCCCTCGTCGAGGACCACGATCCGGTCGGCGTCGCGGATCGTGCTGACCCGCTGCGCGACGATGACGACCGTCGCGCCGGCGATCTCGGTGCGCAGCGCCTCCCGCAGCGCCGCGTCGGTGGCGTAGTCGAGCGCCGAGAACGAGTCGTCGAAGAGGTAGATCTCGGGGGCGGCGACGAGCGTGCGGGCGATCGCCAGCCGCTGCCGCTGCCCGCCGGAGACGTTCGTGCCGCCCTGCGCGATCGGCGCCTCCAGCTCGCCGGGCATGGCCCGCACGAAGCCGGCCGCCTGGGCCACCTCCAGGGCCCGCCACAGCTCGGCGTCGGTCGCGTCCGGCCGCCCGTATCGCAGGTTCGAGGCCACCGTGCCGGTGAACAGGTACGGCTTCTGCGGCACCATGCTCACCGTCCGGGCCAGCAGCGGCTCGTCGATCCGCCGCACGTCGACGCCGTCGACCAGCACCGTCCCGCCGGTCGCGTCGAACAGCCGCGGCACCAGGTTGAGCAGCGTCGTCTTGCCGGCGCCGGTGCTGCCGATGATCGCCGTCGTCTGCCCCGGGTGGGCGACCACGTTGACGCCGGACAGCACCGGGACCTCGGCGCCCGGGTACGCGAACGTGACGTCGCGCAGCTCCAGCTCGCCGTGTGTGGTGAGCTCCGTGACCGGCTGCGCCGGCGGGGCGACGCTCGACTCGGTGCCGAGCACCTCCTCGATGCGCTCGGCGCACACCTCGGCCCGCGGGATCATGACGAACATGAAGGTCGCCATCATCACCGACATGAGGATCTGCATGAGGTAGCTCAGGAACGCCGTCAGCGCTCCGACCTGCATGGCCCCGCTGTCGATGCGGCCCGCGCCGAACCAGAGCACCAGGATGCTGGAGGCGTTGACGATGAGCATCACCGTCGGGAACATCAGCGACATCAGCCGGCCCACGGCCAGCGACACGTCGCGCAGGTCGCCGTTGGTGCGTTCGAACCGGACCCGCTCGTGCTCGTCGCGCACGAACGCGCGGATCACCCGGATGCCGCTGATCTGCTCGCGGATGACCCGGTTGACCAGGTCGATGCGCTCCTGCATGGTGCGGAACAGCGGCCGCATCCGCACCACGATGATCGCGATGACGCCGATCAGGATCGGGGCCACGACCAGCAGCAGCGTCGACAGCGGCACGTCCTGGTGCAGGGCGAGGATGACGCCGCCGAAGCACATGATCGGCGCCGACACCATGAGCGTGAACGTCATCAGCACCAGCATCTGGACCTGCTGGATGTCGTTCGTGGTGCGGGTGATGAGCGACGGCGCGCCGAAGTGCCCGACCTCGCGGGCCGACAGCGCCTGCACCTTGGCGAAGATCGCGGCCCGCACGTCGCGGCCCAGGGCCATCGCGGTGCGGGCGCCGAAGTACACGGCCGCGGCCGAGCAGACGATCTGCACGGCCGTCACGCCGAGCATCCATCCGCCGATGCGGAAGATGTACCCCGTGTCGCCCTTCACGACGCCGTTGTCGATGATGTCGGCGTTGAGGGTGGGCAGGTACAGCGTGGCCAGGGTCTGCACGAGCTGCAGCACCACGACCAGGGTGATCGGCCCGCGGTAGGGCCGCAGATGAGCTTTGAGCAGTCGTAGCAGCATCGTCAGGCGTCTCCAGCCGTTCGAATGAGCAGCCCGTCGAGCAGCACGCCGACGATGTCGTCGGGCGTGAGGTTCTCGGGCTCGGTGGCTTCCATGTGGGCGGTGGTCATCATGACCACCAACAGCAGCCGGGCGACGGTCCGCGGGCTGCGCCGCAGCCGCGCCCGGTCCGGCTCGATGACGGCGGCGAGCGCATCGGAGAGCCGCTTGCGGCTCTCCGTCAGGTGCTCCATGAGCGGCTGCGCGGTGTCCGGCGGCAGGGTCCGGGCCACCATCATGAGGTTGCCGTTGGCCTCGAACCGCCGCATCATGATCGCGACCGCGTCGCCGAGCCGCTCCCGCAGCGGGGCCTCGGGGTCGATCGCGGACAGCGCCCGGATCATCGGGTTCTCGTCGAACGCGGCGGCCAGCGCGGCGACGATGAGCGAGGCCTTGTCGGGAAAGACCCCGAAGATGGTGCCCTCGGCCACCCCGGCGGCCTCCGCGATCTGCCGGGTGGTGACCGCGGCACCGTGCGTCCGCAGCAGCGGCAGGGTGGCCGCCACGAGCGCGGCCCGCCGATCGTCGGGCGCGAGCGCCGGCACCCGCCGCCGGCGATGGGTCTGCATCACGCGGACAGCCTAATGAGCGAGCACTCACTCGGCCACTGGTTTTCTCCGGCAGCTTTTTCCTCCGACAGCGAACGGCACCCCGCCCGCACCGGGTTCGCAGACCGGGCCGCTCCCCGGCGCGGCCAACCTGAGCAGGCGATCGAGGAGGACACGATGACAAGCGGAGCCGAGGAGGGGGCCAGGCTGGCCGCCCTGCACAGCTACCGGGTGCTCGACGGCCCCCGCCCGCCGGCCCTCGACGAACTGGCCCGGCTGGCCGCGGGCCTGTTCGGCACCCCGATGGCCTCCGTGTCGCTCATCGACCGGGACCGCCAGTGGCTGGCCGGCAACACCGGCATGCCCGACGGGGACACACCCCGCGACATCTCGTTCTGCGCACAGACGGTACCGGCCCGCGCACCGCTCGTCGTGCCCGACGCGCGCGCCGACGACCGGTTCCGCACCTGGGCCAATGTCACGGGGGCGCCACACATCCGCCTGTACGACGGCTCACCGCTCATCGACGAGGACGGCCACGCCCTCGGCGCGCTCTGCGTCCTCGACGACCGCCCGGGCGCCCCCAGCGACCGGCGCCGCGAGGCCCTCGACACACTCGCCCGGCAGGCCGCCGGCCAGCTCGCGCTGCTGCGCGGCCGCCTGCTGCTGGCCGAGCTCGGCGACGAGCTGGCCCGGGCCACACAGCGCGAGGAGGACCTGATCGCCACCGTCTCGCACGAGCTGCGCACGCCGGTGACGAACATCCGCGGGTACCTCGAGCTGCTCACCGACGACGCCCGCCTGGCCGACCTGAGCCGCCTGGTGGAGCCGATCCACCGCAACGGCGAACGGCTCGTCGACATGGTCGACCACCTGCTCAACGGCACCCGCCCGGCGGACAACCCGCTCAGCGTCCAGCGCACCCCGGCCGAGCTGCACCTGGTCGCGACCGCGGCCGCCCAGGCCGCCCGCACCACCGCCGAACAGCGCGGCGTCGACCTCGTCGTCAAGGCGCCCGTACACCCTGTGGTCGTGCACGCCGACGTGGCCCGGCTCACGCAGGCCGTCGTCCAGCTGATCCGCAACGCGGTCCTGTTCACCCCGGCGGGCGGCCGCGTCACGGTCCGCACGACGCTCGACGTGGTCGCGGCCGTCGAGGTCGCCGACACGGGCGTCGGCGTCCCGCCGGACGAGCTGCCGTACGTCTTCCAGCGCTTCTTCCGTGGCCGCCACGCCCGCCGGCAGGCGGTACCGGGCGTCGGCCTGGGCCTGCACATCGCCCAGCAGACAGCCACCGCCCACGGCGGCCGCATCACGCTGACATCCTCCCCATCGGGCACGACCGCCCGCCTGACGGTCTCCTGAGGGGCGTCGGGTGTCTGGCCCGGCACCGGTGGCGGGCCTGGGTTCCGCCGGGCGGCGAGGTCGAACACGGCGAGACTCCTCGCGAGGGAGCGGCCCGGGAGACGCGGGAGGAAACGGGCCTTCGCCTGGAACAGCTGGAGCAGCCGACGGCAGTAGCCGTGTGCTCGTTCCATCCGGATTGGCCAGCGACCTGCCTGATCATGTTCGTCGCCGTGCCAGCGCACGGGCCGGCGTGCTGGTACGGCACCGAGGAGTGCACGGCATCGCCGCGGATCGTGGAGTCCTCGTCGTGGACCTGCCGGGTCGTGCCGAACGCCGCGGTGCAGGGTCGCTCGGGTGCTGCACGACCGCCGATGGGGATTTGCCGCGTCCGCCGGCCGTGCGGCCACGGCGGGCGACCCGGCCGTGCCGGCTGTGGCGGGCGACCGTCCGTGGCGGCCATCGCGAACGACCGGCCATCGCGAACGACCCGGCCGTGGCGGGCGACCCGGCCGTGGCGGGCGACCCGGCCGTGGCGGGCGACCCGGCCGTGGCGGGCGACCCGGCCGTGGCGGGCGACCCGGCCGTGGCGGGCGACCCGGCCGTGGCGGGCGACCCGGCCGTGGCGGGCGACCCACCACGGCCGGCTGCGTCAGTCGGGGTCAGCCGCGCTCGACCAGGTGGCCGACCAGGTCCGGGGCCCGCAGCTGGGCACCCGAGCCGTCCCGGCGGCTGTCCGCGGCCGGCAGGTCGCGCGGGTCGCCCTTCGCGCTCGCGGCCACCGGCCGGGGGCCGACCCAGGCCAGGACCAGGCGGGTCTCGCCCTTCAGGAAGCGCTGGGCGCGCACGCCGCCGGTCGCGCGGCCCTTCGCCGGGTACAGCCGGAACGGGGTGACCTTCGCGTTGCCCATCGTGGCCGTGACGACCATCGGCTCGCCGTGCTCGGTGTCGGTCGTGGTCACCGCGCCGAAGTACAGCACCTGGGTGCCGTCGGTGAGGGCGATGCCGGCCATGCCGCCGCCCTTGAGGCCCTGGGGGCGGACCAGCTTCGCCGGGAAGCGCAGGAGGGACGCGTCCGTGCTCACGAACGTCAGCGTTTCCGCGCCGTCGGTGAGCCAGGTCGCGCCGACCACCTCGTCGCCCTCGCGCAGGCCGATGACCTCGAACTCGTCGGCGCGGACCGGCCACTCGGGGGCGCAGATCTTCACCACGCCGTGGCGGGTGCCCAGCGCGAGGCCGGGGGAGTCGCCGGGCGTGAGCGGGGCCAGCCCGACCACCGTCTCGCCGGCCTGGAGCGGGATGATCTCGGAGGCCGACATGCCGCCGCGCAGCGACACCGTGCCGGAGTGCTCGGGCAGCACCGGCAGCGGGAGCACGTCGACCTTGAACGCCCGGCCCGTGCTCGTCACCAGCAGGACCTGGCCGCGGGCGGTGGTGTGGACGACGGCCCGCACCGCGTCGTGCTTGTCGCGGCCGGCCTTGCGGCTGCCCTCGGGCGCCTCCTCCGACTCGGCGGCGGTGCGCGCGACGAGCCCGGTCGCCGACAGCAGCACCTGGCACGGGTCGTCGGTGACCTCGAGCGGGCCGGCCGGCACCGACGCGGCCAGGACCTCCTTCAGGTCACCGTCGATGAGGGTGGTGCGGCGCGGCGCGTTGTGCTCCTTGACGACCGCGGCGAGCTCGTCGGAGACGACCTTCTTGAGCACCTTCTCGTCGTCGAGGATCTGGCTCAGCGCGGCGATCTCCTCGTTGAGTCGCTGCTGCTCCGCCTCGAGCTCGATCCGGTCGTACCGGGTGAGCCGCCGCAGTGGCGTGTCCAGGATGTACGTGGCCTGGATGTCGGTGAGCCCGAACTCGCTCATCAGCCCGGCCTTCGCGGCCGCCGCGTTCTCGCTGGCGCGGATCAGTGCGACCACCCGGTCGATGTCGAGCAGGGCGATGAGCAGGCCGTCGACGAGGTGCAGCCGGTCCTGGCGCTTCTTGCGCCGGAACTCGGTGCGCCGGGTCACCACCTCGTAGCGGTGGCTGAGGAACACCTCCAGCAGCGGCTTGAGGCCCAGCGTCTGCGGCTGCCCGTCGACCAGGACCAGGTTGTTGACGCCGAACGACTGCTCCAGCGGGGTCAGCCGGTAGAGGTCGGCGAGCAGCGCCTGCGGGTTGACGCCGACCTTGCACTCGATGACCAGGCGGGTGCCGTTCTCCCGGTCGGTGAGGTCCTTCACGTCGGCGATGCCCTGCAGCCGCTTGGTCTTGTTGACCTCGTCGGTGATCTTCTCGATGACCTTCTCGGCGCCGATACCGTACGGCAGCTCGGTGACGGTGATCGCCTGCCGGCCGCGGCTGCCCTCGAGCAGGCCGATCTCGACCCGGCCGCGCATCCGCACGACGCCGCGGCCGGTCTCGTAGGCCCGGCGGACCTCGTCGAGCCCGAGCAGCAGGCCGCCGGTGGGCAGGTCGGGGCCGGGGACGAACTCCATGAGCTTGTCGAGCGTCGCCGCCGGGTGGTTGATGAGCCAGCGGGCGGCGGCGACGACCTCGCCGAGGTTGTGCGGGATCATGTTGGTCGCCATGCCGACGGCGATGCCGGACGAGCCGTTGACCAGCAGGTTGGGGAACGCGGCCGGCAGCACCGACGGCTCTTCGAGGGAGCCGTCGTAGTTGGGCCGGAAGTCGACGGTGCCCTCGTCGAGCTCGCCGACGAGCAGCATCGCCTCGCGGGACATGCGGGCCTCGGTATACCGCGAGGCGGCGGGCCCGTCGTCGGGCGAGCCGAAGTTGCCGTGGCCGTCGATGAGCGGCACGTTGAGCGAGAAGTCCTGCGCCATGCGGACCATCGCGTCGTAGATCGCGGCGTCGCCGTGCGGGTGGTACTTACCCATGACGTCACCGACGACGCGGGACGACTTGACGTGGCCGCGGTCGGGCCGGTGGCCCTGCTCGCTCATCGAGAAGAGGATGCGCCGGTGCACCGGCTTGAGGCCGTCGCGCGCGTCGGGCAGGGCGCGGGAGTGGATGACCGAGTACGCGTACTCGAGATACGAGTCCTCGACCTCGGTGACGAGCGGGTTGTCCAGCACCCGCGCGCCGGCCTGATCGAAAGCGGACAGGTCGGCCTTGACAGCCTTGGTGGTCTTGCGTGCCATCTGGGGTTGGTGACCTTCCGGACTCAGGCGTCGATGGTGTCTTGGTCGACCCGGGCGGCGGAGTCGATGAGCCAGTTGCGCCGGGGCTCGACCCGCTCACCCATGAGCAGCTCGAGCACCTCCTCGGCGGCCTCGGCGTCGTCGAGCGTGATGCGGCGCACGGCGCGGGTCGCCGGGTTCATCGTGGTGTCCCACAGCTCGTCGGCGTCCATCTCGCCCAGACCCTTGAACCGGGGGATCGGGGTCACGACCTGCTTGCCGGACTTCTCCAGCCGGGCCACGGTGCTCGTCATCTCGGCCTGGGTGTAGGTGTAGATCGTCTCGGAGTTGCGCCCCTTGGTGACGATCTTGTGTAGCGGCGGGACGGCGGCGTAGAGCCGGCCGTCGGCGATGACCGGGCGCATGTACTTCGCGAACAGCGTGATGAGCAGCGTGCGGATGTGCGAGCCGTCGACGTCGGCGTCGGCCATGATCAGAATCCGCCCGTAGCGCATCGTGTCGAGGTCGAAGGTGCGGCCCGAGCCGGCCCCGAGGACCTGGACGATCGCCGAGCACTCGGCGTTGTCGAGGACCTGCTGGATGTTGGCCTTCTGCACGTTGAGGATCTTGCCGCGGATCGGCAGCAGCGCCTGGTACTCCGAGGAGCGGGCCATGCGGGCGGTGCCCAGGGCGCTGTCGCCCTCGACGATGAACAGCTCGCTGCGCTTGACGCCGGTGGAGCGGCAGTCGACCAGCTTCGCCGGCATCGACGCGCCCTCCAGGGCCGTCTTGCGCCGGGCCGCGTCCTTCTGCTGCTTCTGGGTGAGCCGCACCCGGGCCGCGTCGACGATCTTCTGCAGCACCGTGCGCGCCTCGACCTTGGTCTTGCGGGCCTCGACCCAGGCCTTGAGGTGCTGCTCGACGACCTGCTGCACGACCCGCGTCACCGGGGCGGTGGACAGCTCGTCCTTGGTCTGCGAGGTGAACTGCGGCTCGGGGATGCGCACGTGGATGACCGCGGTCATGCCCTCCAGCACGTCCTCGATCGTCGGCAGGTCCTCCTTGGGGCGCAGCAGGCCGCGCGTGTTGCGGATCGCCTCGGCCAGGGCCCGCAGCGCGCCGCGCTCGAAGCCGCGCCGGTGCGTGCCGCCGTGCATGTTGCGGATGGTGTTGGTGAAGCACTCGACGACGCGCTCGTAGCCGGTGCCCCAGCGCAGCGCGATCTCGACCTCGGCCCGCCGCTCGACGTTGGCCTTCATCACGCCGTTCTCGTCGGCTGCGTTCTCCTTGTACGTCCCCTCGCCGTTGATGAGCAGCGTGCCGCAGACCGGCTTGTCGCCGCTCGGCGCCAGGAACTCCACCATGTCGGACAGGCCGCTGGGGTAGTGGAACGTCTCGGTGGTGATCGCGCCCTGGGTGGCGTCCTTCAGCACATACGTCACGCCCGGCACCAGGAACGCCGTGTTGCGCAGCTTGGCCCGCACGACCTCGATGTCCAGCGCCGCGCCGGTCTCGAAGTAGCGCGGGTCGTGCCAGTAACGGGTCGAGGTGCCGGTCGTCGAGCCGCGCTTCATCCGGCCCTGGACCGTCAGCCCGCCGCGGCGGGTGAACTTGGCGGCGGCGCCCTGCCCGTCGAACTCGCCCGGCACGCCGTGCTGGAACGACATGTGGTGGACCTTGCCGTCGCGGCGGACGGTGACGTCGTAGCGCGTGGACAGCGCATTGACCGCGGACGCGCCAACACCGTGCAGGCCGCCGGAGGTCTTGTAGCCGGAGCCGCCGAACTTGCCGCCGGCGTGCAGCCGGGTCAGCACCAGCTCGACGCCGGACATCCCCGACTTGGCATGCACGTCGGTCGGGATGCCGCGGCCGTCGTCGTCCACCTGGACGGAGCCGTCGGCGTGCAGCGTCACCTCGACCCGGGTGGCGTGCCCGGCGATGCCCTCGTCGGTGCAGTTGTCGACGATCTCGGTGAACAGGTGGGCGACACCCCGGCTGTCGGTCGAGCCGATGTACATGCCCGGGCGCTTGCGGACGGCGTCGAGCCCCTCGAGGAGCGTGAGGTCGTCTGCCCCGTACAAGGTCTCGGGTTGTGCGGTCAACTCGATGCTCTCCCATGTCTGGACGCTGTGCTGCCGCGAGCGTAGCCGGACCCACTGACAATTCCGTCGGGCCCTCGCCGGGTGTGGTGCCCGCCGCGGTCCGTTGCCGAAACGCGGGCGGCCGTCCGGAAATGTACGCCTGACGTACGACAAAACCGCGTCGGCGCGCGCATGGGCGGTACTATGCGATCGGAACCCGGCCCGCGCTCAGCTGCGTGATCGCGGTCATGATCTCGCTCTCCCGGCGGTCGGCGAAGGTCAGCGGGGCTGTGAAGCCGGACCCGTAGAACAGCTTCAGCAGGCTCGCGTCGACGGCCGTGAACACGCCCAGGTTACCCTCGGCCCGTGGGTCGCGCGGCGTGACCACCAGCAGCCGCTCCAGCCCCCAGCGGCGCCGGGAGATCCGCTCGACGCCCTCCCAGGGCAGCCAGATGGCCTGGCCACGGCTCGGGCGGGTCTTGATCCACAGGCCGGCCGGGCTCGCCGCGAGCACGGGGCCGCCCGAGGTGACCAGCGCGATCTGCAGCGTGACGGCCGCGCCGAAGATCAGCAGCAGGCACAGCGTGAAAAAGGCCACGGCGACCGCGTCGCCGCTGGTGCTGTTGGCGTCATCGGGCAGCGCCAGCTGCCCGATCGCACAGGCCAGCACCAGCACCAGGAGCAGCACGATCGGCACCGAGAGGGCCGCGCGCTTGAGCTTGCTGTGGCGCACCACGAAGGGCAGGTCCTCCGGGATGCGCTCGGCCACCGGCCCGACAGGCACCTGGTAGCCGCCGGGCGGGACCTGCGGACGCTGCCACTCGGGCGGGCGCGGGCCGGGAGGCGGTGGCGGTTGCGTCACGGCGCCACTTTAGGCGCGGTCGACCCAGGAGCGGTACCGCGTCCCGTCCACGTTGTCCAGATAGTACTCGCGCATGTCGGCCCGCGTGACGAACACGGCGGCGAAGATCAGCAGCGCGGCGGCCAGCAGCCCGGCGATCCCGTGGAACGTGACGTACCAGCCCGGGACGGCCTGCGCATACTCGTCGCGCATCTGCTGCGGCTCCTCGCCGGTCGGGGCGACCGCCCACTCCGGCCCGCCGACCAGCCCGCAGAGCAGGGCCAGCGCGATCAGCGGCCCGAGCGTCCACAGGGCCACCCGCACCTTGTTCGACGGCGTGCGCACGACCAGCACGAGCACCCCGACGATGACCGCTCCGACCGCGGTCACGACCAGGTTGTTGGCCATGTCGATGCGCACCTGGTGCAGCTGCTGTTCCGAGACCATCCGCAGGTCGAGGCGGGACAGGTTGATGAGTGCCGCCGCGGACAGCGCGACATCGACGGCGAGCAGCAGCGCCGACGCGCCGATCGTCGCGTACACCAGCCGAACCTGCCCCCGCACGTCCATGCCGACACCGTAGCGGGAGACATGGCGGTGGTCATACCCACTTTCTCACTCGGGAAAATGGACAGCGGGCCGACCGGTCGGCAGACTTCTGCGGATGGACCCCGTGATGGCCCTGGCCGGGCTCGGCGTCGGCGTGATCGTCGGACTCACCGGCATGGGCGGTGGCGCGCTGATGACGCCGATCCTGGTGCTGTTCTTCGGCGTGCCCCCGCTCGCGGCGGTCTCCAGCGACCTGGCGGCGAGCGCAGTGATGAAGCCGTTCGGCGGCTGGGTCCACGCCCGCCGGGGCACCGTGAACTGGGCGCTGGTGCGCTGGCTGTGCCTGGGCAGCGTGCCGAGCGCGTTCGCCGGGGTGCTGCTCATGCGGGCACTCGGCGGCGGCGACAGCGTGCAGCAGGTCGTGAAGGTCGCGCTCGGGGTCGCGCTGCTGCTCGCGGTGGGCGGCCTGCTGTACAAGACCTACAGCCGCCGGTCGACGCAGGCCACCGGCGCGATCACGGACGTCAAGGTGCGGCCGGTGCCCACCGTGCTGCTCGGCGCGCTCGGCGGCCTCGTCGTGGGCATGACGTCCGTCGGCTCCGGATCGCTCATCATCGTGATCCTGCTCGCGCTGTACCCCATGCTGCGCGCGAACGACCTCGTCGGTACCGACCTGGTGCAGGCCATACCGCTCGTGGCGGCGGCGGCCCTGGGCCACGCGATCTTCGGTGACCTCCAGCTGGACCTGGCCGGGGCGGTGCTGCTCGGCTCGGTGCCGGGCGTGCTGATCGGCGCCCGGCTGTCGTCGCGGGCGCCGGCCGGCGTGGTCCGGGCGGCGCTGATCATCGTGCTGCTCGCGAGCGCCCTGAAGCTCTTCGACGTCCCGACCGTCCCGGTGCTGGCGATCGTCGGCGTCGCCGTCGCGCTGGCGGTCTTCGAGGGCTGGCGCCGCTCCCGTACCGGGCCGACGGCCGCCGCGATCGCAGCGCAGGAAACCGGCGTCCAAACACGCCGGTAATGTCTGCTTTGTCCCGCGCTATCCGTGCAAGATCGCGACATCAGGGACGAGACGGCCGCGAAACAGGCAGAATCACGGTGACTGTGCTGACTGAGCTAGGAGTTCCCTGATGTCTCGGCTCAACCATCTGCCCGAGTGGGCGGCGCTCGCCAAGCACCGCGCCGAGCTCGGAGAGGTGCACCTGCGCGACCTCTTCGCCGCCGACGCGGACCGCGGCCGGCGCTACTCGCTGCAGGTCGGCGACCTCTACCTCGACTACGCCAAGCACCTCGTCACCGACGAGACCCTCACGCTGCTGCGGGACCTGGCCGCCGCCCGGCGGGTGGCCGGGCTGCGCGACGCCATGTTCCACGGCGATAAGATCAACTTCACCGAGCACCGGGCCGTGCTCCACGTCGCCCTCCGTGCGCCCCGCGACGCCGTGATCGAGGTCGACGGCGATAACGTCGTGCCGAAGGTCCACGCCGTCCTCGACCGCATGGCGGCCTTCGCCGATCGCATTCGCGAAGGTGCGTGGAATGGCCACACCGGAGAGCGGATCACCACGATCGTCAACATCGGCATCGGCGGCTCCGACCTCGGACCGGCGATGGCGTACGAGGCCCTGCGCGCGTACACCGACCGCGGCCTCACCTTCCACTTCGTCTCCAACGTCGACGGCGCCGACCTGCACGAGGCCCTGCGCGCGTCCGACCCGGCGACGACGCTGTTCATCATCTCCTCGAAGACCTTCACCACGATCGAGACCATCACCAACGCGACCGCGGCCCGCCGCTGGCTCATCGAGCGGCTCGGCGACGAGTCCGCGGTGGCCAAGCACTTCGTCGCGGTGTCCACCAACGCCGGCGAGGTCGCCAAGTTCGGCATCGACACGGCGAACATGTTCGAGTTCTGGGACTGGGTCGGCGGCCGCTACTCGTACGATTCGGCCATCGGGCTGTCGCTGATGATCGCCCTCGGCCCGGCCGGCTTCCGCCAGATGCTCGACGGGTTCCACCTCATGGACGAGCACTTCCGCACCGCCCCGCCCGAGCAGAACGCGCCGCTGCTGCTGGGCCTGCTCGGCATCTGGTACCGCGACTTCCACGACGCGCAGACGCACGCCGTCCTGCCGTACAGCCACTACCTGTCGCGGTTCACCGCCTACCTCCAGCAGCTCGACATGGAGTCCAACGGCAAGTCCGTCGCCCGCGACGGCAAGCCCGTCGAGTGGGAGACCGGCCCGATCGTCTGGGGCACGCCCGGCACCAACGGCCAGCACGCCTACTACCAGCTCATCCATCAGGGCACCGCGCTCATCCCGGCCGACCTCATCGGCTTCGCCCGCCCGGTCGCCGAGCTCGCCGGCGACACCGGCCTCGACGGCCAGCACGACCTGCTGATGGCCAACATGTTCGCGCAGGGCCAGGCCCTCGCGTTCGGCAAGCCGGCCGAGCAGGTCGCCGCCGAGGGCGTGGCCGGCGAGGAGGTGCCGCACCGCACGTTCCGCGGCAACCGCCCGACCACGACGATCCTGGCCGGCGAGCTGAACCCGTCGGTGCTCGGCCAGCTCATCGCGCTGTACGAGCACAAGGTCTTCGTCCAGGGCGCGATCTGGGACATCGACTCCTTCGACCAGTGGGGCGTCGAGCTCGGCAAGGTCCTCGCCAAGCGGATCGAGCCGGCCCTCACCGAGGGCGCCGAGATCCCAGGCCTGGACTCGTCCACCTCGACGCTCGTGGCCAGGTATCGGGCCGACCGCGGACGGTAAAAACCGCGCTATCGTCGGGACATGTGATCTCCGACCGCCAGCTCGACGAGCTGGGGCCAGCCGCGCGGGCCGACCTGGCCCGCCGGCTCGCCGCCTTCCCGCCGCCGGTGCGCACGCTGGCGCAGGAGCGCGCCCGCCTGCGGTTCATCGTCGTGGCGGCCATCGCCAGCGTGGTCATGATCCCGTGGATCGCGATACTGGCCGCGACGCTGCCCCCGCGGTACCTCGCCGGACACTGGCGGGTCACCTGGGTCGGCTTCGACCTCGTGCTCGGCGCGGCCCTCGCCGTCACCGCCTGGGCCGCCCTGCGCCGCCGGCGGATCGTCATCCTGGCCGCCGCCGTGAGCGGCTCGCTGCTCGCCTCCGACGCCTGGTTCGACATCATGACGGCGTCCGGCCCCGAGCGCTGGGTGAGCATCGCGACCGGGGTCTTCGTCGAGCTGCCGCTGGCGGGCTGGCTGTTCTTCGTCGCCCACCACCTGGTCAAGCGCCGGGCCTGACCGTCACGGGCCGGGGCGGCGATCCAGCTGTACCGTGGCGGCTCCTCCGTCGACCTGCAGCGCGTAACGGTCGGTGGCGGTGGCCCAGCCGGCCCCGGCGACGACCGTGCCCGCGGTGAGGTTCTGCTTGGCCTGGTCGTCGAGGCGCATCTCGCCGACCGTGCAGGCGGCGCCGAGGGTGAGCTGGGCCGGCGGGCCGTTCGGGGCGTGCACCGCCAGGCGGCCGACGCCACCGACGCGGATCGGCATGGTGCCCTCCGGCTTCGGCACGGTGACCTCCAGCTCCTGCACGCCGGCGACCACGTCGATGCCGGCCAGGCGGCCGGTGGCGAAGTCGACCACCTGGCGCAGCCCGCCGCCGGCCAGCTTGAGCTGCCAGCGGACGGTGTTGTTGAGGTACACGTGCACCGTGGCCTGCCCGGCGATCTCGGTGCCGGTGAGGCTGAGCTTGATCGTCTGCCCGGCGTCCTCGACGACCGGCTCGACCCGGCTGCCCGGCAGGGTGGAGGCGCGGTACAGGTACCCCTCCATCGCCTCGCTGTGGATGACCACCGACTCGGCGCCGCTGACCACCTCCAGCTGGACCTCCTGCCGGGCGCCCAACGTCCCGGTGACCGAGTGCACGACGTCCTGCTGCGGCGCCGGCTCGCCCGGTGTGCGCGTCACGATGACGAGCACCGCCAGGATCGCGGCGACAGAGATCAGACCGAGAGCGAAACGGAGACGCAGGGACATCGGGCGCCCTTCAGTGACGGGTCAGGGACTGGTGCAGGTGAGGGCCGGCGCGGTCGCGGGGGCCGTGCCGGTGGCGTTGAACCCGAACGAGGTGCTTGCGCCGGGCCCGAGGACGCGGTTCCAGTCGACGTTCTTCACCGCCACGTTCGGCGGCTGGCTGACGACGGTGCCGTTCCACGGTGAGCCTTCGAAGCCCTGTCCGTTCTGGTACGTCCAGCGGACCGTCCACCCGCTGAGGGTTCCGGTGCCGTTGTTCTTCACGGTGACCTCGGCCTGGAAATGCCCGGCCCAGCTGGACGGGACGATCTTCCAGGTCGCGGTGCAGCCGCCGGTGCCGCCGCCGGACGGCGACGCCGAGGGCGACGCCGAGGGCGAAGCCGAGGGCGACGTGGAGACCGAGGGACGCGGCGACGGCGACGACGAGACGGACGCGGAGGGTGAGGGGTTGGTGGTACCGCCGATGCCCGTCACCTCGCCGTTGCCGCCGTCGAAGACGACGTCGGAGCAGCTGAAGAAGTTCTCCTGGCTGTCCGAGCGGACCCACTGGATGTACAGGATGTGCCGCCCGGACTTGCCCGCCGGCAGGGTGGTGTTGAAGTAGTAGTAGTTGAGGCCGCCGGCCGGGCCGGACTGCGGCGGGTCGGTCGAGCTCCAGAACGACTCCAGGTCACCCCACGCGAGCGGGGTGGCCGGGTTCCAGCCGTTCTTGGTGATGTACAGGTGGAACGTGCCGGGGTGCGCGGCCCAGTTGCTGTAGCGCAGCTGGATCGTCGACCCGGCGGTCAGGTGGGTGGTGGGCCAGTCGGTGCGGGCGGCGTTGTACGCGGCGTACTTCGTGGTGCCGGCGCCGCAGATCTGGCCGTCCGGGATGAACCCGGTGGTCCGGCCGTTGGCGTCGGAGCGAAGCACGCCGAACCAGTCGTAGAGCGGCTGCTGGCCGCCCTGGGCGACGGCGTCGGCGCACGCCGGGTTGGTGGGGATGATCTGGCCGTTGGAGCGCAGACCGTCCACATAGCACAGATAGGTGCGGCTGCCTGGGACCATCGCGACCCCGTGTGCCTGGGCCGGTGACGGCGCGACGAGCAGCGCCGCCACCAGTCCGAGCACCAGCACCGCCGCGCGTCGCGCAGTGATGAGCAAGGCGGGCTCCTTTCTCGAACAGGTACGCGCCATGTTCGGGACCGAAGCCCGTCACTGCCAAAGATGATGTTCAAACGCCGGGTAAAACCGTGAAAGTTCCACGGTTATGGATGGATCAGCTGGATCAGCTGGATCGGCGGGCGCAGCTCGCTCAGATCGTGAATCCGCCGTCGACGTTGACCGTCGCGCCGGTGATGTAGCGGCCGTCCGGGCTGGCCAGGAACGCCACCGCCGCGGCCACGTCCGCCGGTGCCGCGTAGTGACCGAGTGCGGTGAAGCCGTTGATGGCCTCGGCGTTCGGGCCGTCCGCCGGGTTGAGGTCGGTGTCGGTCGGGCCCGGGTTCACGAGGTTCACCGTGATGGCCCTCGGACCGAGCTCGCGCCCGAGCGCCTTCGTCAGGCCGATGAGTGCGGTCTTGCTCGTGCTGTACAGCGAGAAGCCGGGAAACACCGCGCGCTCGGCCACGTTGGAGCCGATGTTGATGATCCGGCCGCCCGCCGACATGTGCCGGACCGCGGCCTGCGACGCCACGAACGGCGCCCGCACGTTCACCGCCACGGTCTGCTCGAAGGCGTCGAGGGTCAGCTCCTCCAGCGGCCCGAGCAGGAACGCGCCGGCGTTGTTGACGAGGATGTCGAGCCGTCCCAGCTCTCCGGCGACCTGCTCGACCGCGGTGATGACGGCCGCGGGGTCGGCGCTGTCGGCCCGCACGGCGACCGCCCGCCGCCCCTGCGCGCGGATGCCGTCGGCGACGGCCTCGGCCCGTTCCCGATTCTCCTGATATGTGATCGCGACGTCGGCCCCGTCCCCGGCGAGCCGTTCGGCAACCGCTTTCCCGATCCCGCGGCTGCCGCCCGTCACGAGCGCCACCTTGCCGCCAAGTGCGTTGTTCATAATCTGAAGCCTGCGCCGTTTTCCCAGCCCGGTCTGGCGGCGATCGGACGCCGCGTTTCCGGGGGCCTAGGTCCTGTCCTGCCGATCATGTCGAGCCGAGACGGAGTCCAGGTTTCGTCTGGCGTCGCCCCGCGGAAGTCCGGCTACCGGTGTTGTAACCGGGCTTTCGCGGGGGGACGCCAGGCGGAATCTGGGCCCGTCGCAGGCCGGCATGATCGGCAGGACAGGGCCTAGGATGTCGGGGTGCTCGTCGAAGTACAGGTGAAGGTTCCGGGGCGTGGACGCGACGAACTGCCCGTGGCGCGGATCGCGGTCGACGGCGAGCTCACGGCCGGCGAGCTGATCGACCTCGCCGTGGGGGAGCAGATCCGCCTGCTGGCCGCGGACGGGGAGCGCTGCCGCGCGGCCCTGGACCGCCAGTACCTGTCGCCGGAGGACGTCCAGGCGCAGTCCCTGACCGGCGTGGTCCGCCTGTCTCAGCCGAGCGAGACCGGCGGACCGCCGGACCCAGCCGTCGAGGCGGCCCGGGCCCGGCGCGCGTTCGAGCGGGGCGTCTTCGTCGTCTTCGCCGGCGGCCGCCAGCTCGAACGCCTCGACGACCCGGTCGCGCTCCGCCCGGACGAGCCGGTGCTGTTCCTGCGCCTGACCCCGCTCGCCGGCGGATGAGCGCGCCGCTCGAGGTGTACCGCGAGGCGCTCGCCCAGCACCGCGCCGTCCTCGGCGACCTGCTGACCCGGGCCACCGCCGCCGACCGGTCCGCGTTACGCACGCTGGCCGCCGAGATCCGCGAGCACATCGACGCCGGCGACCGCCAGACCGGCGGCCATCTGCGCTGGAACGTCCGAGACATCGTCGGGTCCCTCGACGCCGTGTACGACCGCACGTTCCCGGTCACCGATCCCACCGACCCGGCCGACCTGCTGGACGTGCCGTGGCCCGTCCCGGCGCGCCGCGACCTGCTGACGAAGCTCATCGACGAGCGGTGGTTCCGCCCCGAGCCCCTCGCCGACCGCGCGATCGCCGACGGTGACCTGCGCCTGCTGCACCTGGTCCTCGACAACCCGTTCCAGCCCCTGACCCCGTACGTGGCCCGCCGCGGCCTGGACGCCCTGTACTTCGTCGGCGCCCTGGACGCCGGGACGGTGGAACGCGCGTTCCGGCAGCACCGGCACCTGTGGCCGGCGATCGCGACCGACACGGCCCCGGCCAACTGCTTGTCGTTCGTGCGGGACGTCCTGGACGAGGTCATCTGGCGGGGCGACTGGCCGGCGGGCCGGCGCTCCGAGCTGGGGCGCCCACGCGGGCTGCGGTTCGTGCTGCGCGCCCTCGACCCCGAGCGCGCCGGGCCCGACCAGGATGACGTGGCCCTGCCGCGCGCCCTCGACCACGATCCCGCCGGGTCCGACCAGGACGACGTGGTCCTGCTCGGCGGGGCGGAGCTCACCGACGCGGAACGGCTGGAGCTCGTCTCCTGGCTGGCCGCGCGACCGCGGGAGACCGCGATCCAGGCGTTCCGGCTGCGGCTGCCCGCCGGCGACGCCGAGATGATCCTGCCGGTGCTCGGCCTGGAAACGGCGATCCCGCTGTTGCGGATCTGCCGGATCGCGGCGGTGGAAACGCGGGGCGAGGGGCAAGGACCGCGCCGTTACGACGTTGCCGAGATCCGGGACGCCGCGCAACGCGCGGGAGACGACGGAACGCGGACGTTGCTCACGCTGACGCCCAGCGAAGCGGTCGGCGCCGCGCTCGGCACGAACCGGGCCGCGGTGGAGCAGCGGGTCAAGCACAACGCGCTCGACGGGATCGCCGCGTACGGGCTGCTGCCGCTCGCCGACGGGGAAACGGTGCTCCAGCGCTACGCGCACCTGCGGGAGATCGCCAAACGGGGCGCCCGGCTCGGCCCCAACCGGCGGCACAGTCACACCGCCGCGATCGACGTCGCGCTCGACCACCTCGCGCAGGTGGCCGGGTTCGCCGACGCCAGCCTGCTGGAACGGTTCTGCGAGGCCGGGATCGCGCAGGAAACCGCCGAACTGCGCGTCGGGCCGTACACGGCGACGGTCCGGGCCGACGGGGCCGACGCCGTCATCGAGGTCGTCAAGGCCGGCCGCCCGCTCAAGTCCGTGCCGGCCGACGTGCGCCGCGATCCCGGCTACGCCGGCCTGCGCGAGCAGCAGGAACGCCTGCGGGACCAGGCCCGGCGGCTGCGGACCGGGTTCCTGGAACGGCTCGTCGCCACCGGCGCCACGCTGACCCCCGCCGAGCTCGAAGAGCTGCTCCGGCTCCCGTCCGGCGCGGCGATGCTGCCCGACCTGCTGTGGCTCGACGATCACGGAACGCTTGACGGCGGTCCACCCGTACCACCTCTTCGAGCGCGGCCTGCTCGCGCAGTGGCAGGCCGAGATCGTGCACCGGCGGGTCCGGCAACCGGTCAAGCAGGCGTTCCGGGAGCTGTACCTGCTGACGCCCGCGGAGCGCGAGGCTGTCACCCGCTCGGCCCGGTTCGCCGGGCACCGCGTCGACGGCAAGGTCGCCGGGCAGCTGCTGTCGGCGCGCGGCTGGACGATCCGCGACTCCTACGACGACCCCCACGTCACCAAGCCCGCCGGCCCGGGCCTGACCGCCGCCCTGCGCTGCGAGTACCACGGCTACTTCGGCCTGGCCGACGTCCTGCTGGGAGAGCTCTCCCTGCTGCGCGACCGTGCCCCGGTGCCCCTGGAAGCCGCGCACCCGGTCGTGTCCTCCGAGCTCATGCGCGACCTGGACCTCGTGGTGTCGGTCGCCGGGACGGACCCGGACGGGTACGCGTCGCCGCTGCAGGCGGAGAGCCGCGCCCAGCTGCTGGGCGTGCTGATCCGCGCCCTGGGACTGGCGAACGTCGATGTCGAGGGAGTGACGGCGGTCGTTCGCGGCAGCCGCGCGCGGTACCGTGTCCACCTCAACAGCGGCAGCATCCACGTGGAGCCCGGCGGCTACCTGTGCGTGGTGCCGCGCTCGTTCGGCGCGACCCGCCACGGCCGGCTGTTCCTCCCGTTCGCCGACGACGACCGGGTGACGAGCGTCGTGCTGAGCAAGGTCCTCCTCCTCGCCGAGGACGAGAAGATCACCGACGAGTCGATCCTTGCCCAGCTGCGCGCGCTGGAGCGGCGGTGATCCAGCGCTGGTCGCGCGGGATCAGCCGCCGACGTGGATGCCGGGGCGCCTGGCCGGGTCCGGCTCCGACGAGCGGATGATCTCGCGGACCACCGGCGCCGTGTCGCCGCGGCCCAGGATCAGGTAGCGGAAGAGGTGGCCCAGGGGGTTGCCCTCGGCCCACTCGAAGTACGCGTGCGGCCGCACCCCCGTCGCGTCGCGCAGGGCGAGCAGGATCGCGGCGATGGCGTTCGGGGCCGCCGGGCTCTCGGTGCGCAGCACGCGGAAGCCGCCCACGTCGACGCCGCGGACCGTGAGGGTGCCGCTGAACGTCGACGGATCGACCACCGCCACCTCCAGGAACAGCACGTCGGCGCGGCCGGGGACCGGGTTGATGCCGCGCTGCTCGGCCTCCTTCGCCTCGTACTCGGCGGCGTCGCCGGTCTGCCTGCGGTTGGCCACGATGTTCAGCTCGCCGTCGTGCTCGATCGACTCGGTGACGAAGCGGCGCGCCTCCTCGTCGAACTCGATGCCGTCGGCGCGCAGCTCGGTCGTGCGGGAGGCCCGCGAGACGAGGGAGACGAGCACGATGCCGGCGATGAACACCCCCGAGATCGCGATGCCGTCGGGCTTCTCGACGACGTTGGCGCCCAAGGCGTACAGCAGGATCAGCGTCAGGACGGTGAACATCACGGTCGCCAGGCGCTGCTTCGCGCGGGCGGCCGAGATGGTGACCGCGACGGCGCCGGAGACCATCATGGCGAGGATGCCGGTGGCGTAGGCGCCCGCCTGCGCGTTGACGTCGGCGCCGAACGCGATCGTGATGCCGATGCTGATCGCCGTGTAGACGATCACGATCGGGCGGACGGCGCGGCCCCACTCCGGCGCCATGCCGTAGCTCGGGAGGTACCGCGGAATGATGTTGATCAGCCCGGCCATCGCCGAAGCGCCGGCGAACCAGAGGATCAGCACGCTGCTGATGTCGTAGACCGTGCCGAACATCTCGCCGAGCTTCTCGTGCGCGAGATACGCCAGCGCGCGCCCGTTCGCCTCGCCGCCCGCCTCGAACTTCTCGTGCGGGATGAGCACGGTCGTGATGAAGCTCGTCGCCACGAGGTACACGGACATGATGGCGGCGGCCACGGTCAGCAGCTTCTTCGTGTTGCGCAGCCGCGAGGCCCGGCGCTCCTCGTCGGTCTTGCCGTCGGCTGCGACGAGCGGCATCATGCTGACCCCGGTCTCGAACCCGGACAGGCCCAGCACCAGCGACGGGAACGCGATCAGCGCGGGCAGGATCAGCCCGCCCAGGCCGCTGCCGTGCTCGGTGGTGAGCGCGTGCTGCCAGTTCGACAGCGCGCCGGCCGTGGTGAACACGTCGACGAACCCGACGACCACGATGACCGCGTTGAGCAGCAGGAACACCGCGACGAGCGGGATCGCGACGGCGACCGCCTCGCTGAAGCCGAGCAGGAACACGAAGCCCAGGATGAGCAGCAGCACGACCGTGACGAGCACCTCGTGGCCGTGCAGGAAGTGCGGGAACACCGGGTTCTCGATCATGTGGACCGAGGCGTCGGCGGCCGACAGGGTGATCGTGATGATCCACGAGGTGGCCACGAACCCGAGCAGGACCAGCACGAACAGCTTGCCGCGCCAGAACGGCAGCAGGTTCTCCAGCATCGCGACCGAGCCCTGGCCGTGGGGGCTCTCCTTGGCGACGCGGCGGTACATCGGGAGCATGCCGAGCAGCGTCAGCGCCACGATGAGCAGCGTCGCGAGCGGCGACAGCGCGCCGGCGGCCAGCGCGGCGATCGCCGGCAGGTACGACAGGGTCGAGAAGTAGTCGACGCCGGTCAGCGACATGACCTTCCACCAGGCCTGCGGCTTGGCGTGTGACTCGTCGCTCTCCGGGCCGACCGGCGCGACGCGGTGTGCCAGCAGCCAGCGGCCGACCGGGCCGCCGGGCCGCTCGCGCGGTGCGGGGCTCGGCAGCTTCGCCGGCAGGAGGTACTCGGGCGTGGTGGTCATGGTGGTCTTCCTCACAGCCAGCCGGAGCGGCGGAACAGCCGGTGGAGCACGAGCGCGCCGGTGAGCATCACCAGCAGTACCACCGCGAACCCCCACTGCCAGTGCAGCCCGGGGATGTTGCCGAAGTTCATGCCGTAGATGCCGGCGATGGCGGTCTGCATCGCGGCGATGGCGGCCCAGGCCGCGATCTTGCGCATGTCGTTGTTCTGGTCGAGGCCGACCTGGGCCAGCCGGGCCTGCAGGATCGAGTCGAGCAGCTCGTTGTATGACCCGACGCGCTCCACGACCTGGTTGAGCCGCCCGTTGACGTCCTGGAAGTACTGCTTGAGGGCGGACGGCATCTCCACCGCCGCCTCGGTGGTGCGCTTCAGCGGCGGCTGGAGCGGCAGCACCGCGCGCTTGAACTCGACGAGCTCGCGCTTGAGCTGGTAGATCTGCTGCACGTCGCAGCCGCCGACGCGCAGGAACGCGGTCTCCTCGAGCTGCTCCACGTCGCGTTCGACGCGGGTGGCCACGTCGTGGTACAGCTCGACCATGCGCTCGATCACCGCGTAGCCGACCGCCCACGGCCCGTGCACGAGCACCGTCGGCCGCCCCTGCAGCTGCTCGCGCACGTCGGCGAGCGCCCCGGCCGCGCCGTGGCGCACGCTCACCACGAAGTGCCGGCCGATGAGCAGCGTCACCGCGCCGGTGTCGACGACCTCGGAGGTGGCCGTGAGCTCGGCGTGGTCGACGTACCGCGCCGTGCGCACGGTGAGCACGGTCACCTCGCCGCGCTGCTCCAGGCTGGGCCGCCGGTCGGCCGCGAGGGTCTGCTCGACGGTCAGCTCGTCGATGCCGAGCAGGTCGGCGACCCCGGCGAACTGCGCCCAGCTCGGCTCGAACAGGCCCAGCCACACGAAGCCGTTGCGGCGGCGCCGGGCCGCCTCGACCGCCTCCGTGAACGTGGCCCGGCCGGGCTGGCGCACGCCGCGCACGTAGAGCGCGCAGTCGACGATCGCTCCGTCGCGGTCGGGGCTGGGCAGCAGCTGCGGCAGGTGCTCCGGCGGTTGAAACGGCCGCAGCATGCGGCCGAGTGCCCGCCCGACCCGCCGGCCGACCCTGACCTGCTCCACGCCGGAACCCCTTTCGCGCCGCTCGTTCCGGGCGACACGCTACCGCGTCGGTGCACGCAGGGGTGGGGGTCTATCGGCCTCGCGCCGGCAGCGGCTGTTCGTCCAGCTGTACCCAGAGCAGGAACCCGAGCACCACGAGTGCCCCGAGGAACACGGCCCAGCCGAGCGCGATGCCGGCGACCGTGACCACGACGCACTGCACGACCAGCGCGACCATGCTCAGCCGCCGGGCCGGCTGGTGGCGCAGCGCGGCCAGCCCGAGGAAGGCGCCGAGCGCGGCGAGGGCGAGGCCCAGGACGACGGCGGTGACCCGGATCGCGACCTGGGCATGGGCGGGGTCGGCGCCGCCCAGCGACATCGAGTAGGCGTCGACGACCCCGCCGAGGACGAAGAGCAGCCCGCCGACGACCAGGCCCTCGGCGAGGATCCCGGCCGCCGCGAGGAGGTGGGCGACCATGCGCATCCGGTCAAGTTACTCCCGGGTAGCCGCGTCTTCAAGTCTTTCGATGTTGTCGTACCCCCGGTGCAGGATGGTGGCCACGAGGACGAGCGCGGCGGCCGCCGCCCCCGCCGCGACGAGCAGCGCCGCGCCCGCACCCCACCACTGCCAGGCGATGCCGAAGAGGACCGAGGAGGCCAGATATGCCAGCGCCTGCCCGCTCTGCACGAGCGCGATGCCCGTGGTGCGTAGCTGCTCCGGCAGCAGCGGCCCGGCCAGGGCCATCAGCACCCCGTCGGTCGCGGCGTAGAACGCGCCGTAGAGGGCCACCGTGAGCACGAGCGCGGCCCAGCCGCCGGGCCGCAGCGCCAGCAGCAGGTAGACGGCGGCGAGCGCGCCGAAGCCGCCGAGCCACACCCGCCGGCGGCCGATGCGGTCGGCGAGGGCGCCCATCGGCAGGGCCAGCAGGAGGTAGGCGAGGTTGGTGCCGACGGCCAGCAGCGGGAACCAGCCGGTGGCCAGGTCGTGGCGCTGCTGGAGCACGAGGTAGACGAAGCCGTCGCCGATCGTGGCCAGGCCCATGACGACGGCCGCGGCGACGACGAGGCGCACCTCGCGGCGGCGCAGCAGCCCGGCGGCGGCCCGCATCGACACGGCCCGCCGGTCCGGCGCGGCCTCCGGTGCGGCCGCTGCGGTGGCCGCTGCGGTGGCCTCTGTCGTGGCCTCTGTGGCGGCCCCCGGCACGGCGGTGGCCGGTCTGCGGGGCTCGTGGACGAACAGGACCAGGACCAGGACGCCGAGGAGGGCGATGCAGAAGCTGGTGACGAAGACCGCGTCGAAGGCCTGGCCCCCGGCCGCGGCCAGGACGGCGATCGCGACCAGCGGGCCGGCGAACGCGCCGACGCTGTCCATCGTGCGGTGCACGCCGAACGCGCGACCCAGCCGGTCGGGCGGGGTCGACAGGGTGATCAGGGCGTCGCGCGGCGCGGTGCGCAGGCCCTTGCCGGCCCGGTCGGCGACGATCGCGGCGCCGATGCCGGGCACCGACGAGCCGGCGGCCAGCAGGCCGAGCTTCGCCACCGCCGACAGGGCGTAGCCGGCCCCGGCGACCGTCTTGCGGCGGCCGGCCCGGTCGGCGACGTAGCCGCCGGCGAGGCGCAGCAGGGCCGTCGCGCCGGTGTAGAGGCCGTCGACGACGCCGAACGCGGCCGGGCCCAGGTGCAGGCCGAGCACGAGGTACAGGGGGAGGATCGCGGTGACCATCTCGGACGAGACGTCGGTGATCAGGCTGACCGTGCCGAGCGCGATGACCGTGCCGGCGATGCGGCCGCGGGCCGCCGGCCCGGCGGGCTTGTCCACGGTGGACAGGTACACGCGGTGCCTCGTCTCGGAGCGCGGGGAGCGGGTCCACATCGTCGGCAGCGGCCGTGAGGCAGTGTTGACACCCACACGTGCGCGCGGTGAACAGTTCGGTACACATCGATCCGGCGGCCACCGCCGCCGAGTGGAGCGGAGCCCGCCGGGGCCACCCGGCCCTGTATCGTCGCGAGATCGAGGACGTACAGGAGGCACTGCGTGGCTGAGCCGGTGCTTGCGGTGGACTTCGGCACGTCGGCCTCGTCTGCCGCGCTGGTCGCGGACGGGCGCGTGGCGCTGCTGAAGGAGCCGACCAGCGGGCTGTACTCGTGGCCGTCCGCGGTGGCCGCCGACGGTGCCGGGCTGCTCGTCGGCACCGCCGCCGAGCGGCGCAAGCGCGCCGACCCCACCGCCTACCGGGCCGAGTTCAAGCGCGACCTCGGCCAGGCCGACCCGGTGCCGCTCGGTGAGCGCGCATTCCAGGCCGAGGACCTCGTCACGGCGGTGCTCGGCGTGTTCCGGGACCAGGCCGCGCAACTGCGCGGCGGGCCAGCCGGGAGGCTGGTGCTGACGGTCCCGGCCGCGTACGGCGCCGGCGACCCGCGCAGAGCGCTCATGGTCGCCGCCGGCGAGCGGGCCGGGTTCGCCGAGGTGGAGCTGCTGCCCGAGCCGGTCGCGGCGGCCTGGGCGCCGGTCGCCGGGCCCGGCTTCGCCGACGGTGACGTCGTGCTCGTGTACGACCTGGGCGGCGGCACGTTCGACGCGGCGCTCGTGCGGCACGGCCGCGAGCAGCGCCACGAGGTGCTCGGGCACGCCGCCCTCGACGACGCCGGCGGCCGCGATGTCGACGCGCTCATCGCCGCCCATCTGCGCGGCAGCGGCGACGAGCTGGCCGCGGCGCTCGCCCCGCCGGGGCTGGAGCGGCCGGCCCGGCTGCGGCTCGGCCTGCAGGTAGCCGATTTCGTGCGGGCGGTGAAGCATCAGCTCACCGACGTCACCGAGGTCGAGGACTTCGTGACCGCGGTCGCCCCGCCGTACCGGCTGCGCCGCGGCGACCTCGGCACGCTGGTCGCGCCGCTGCTGGCCCGGACCGTCGACTGCTGCGCGGACCTGCTGCGCCGCACGGGCGCGCGGCCGGCCGCGGTGCTGCTCGTCGGCGGGGCCTCCCGGATGCCGGCCGTCGCCGAGGCCGTTCGCGCCCACCTCGGCCTGCCGGTCCGCCGGGCCGAGGACCCCGACCTGGCGGTCGTGCAGGGCGCCGCCGTGCTCGCCGCCCGGCCCCGCCCGGCCGTGGAGGCCGAGGTAGCCGACCGCACCCGGCTGCAGTGGGCGGTGCCCGGCGGCTTCGGCACGCTCGTGCGCCACCTGGTCGGCCCGGGCGGGGACTTCGACGCCGGGGTGCCGCTGGCCCTGCTCCGCGACGACGGCGACGCACTCGTCGAGCTGGTCGCACCGCCGCTGCCCGGCCGGGTCGAGCGCTGGCACGCTGCCGAGCGGGCCCGGGTGGCGTCCGGCGAGACGCTGGCCGAGACCGCACCGCCGGCCCGCGCCCCGCACCTGCTCGGTCTGCCCGAGGTCGTGCGGGTGATCAAGCCGTACCGGGAGGCGGACGCCCTGGCGACCAGCCCGGACGGGCGGCTGATCGCCACCGCCGGCGTCGTGGCGCAGGTATGGTCGGCGACCGGCGAGCGGCAGGTGGAACTGCCCCGCGGGCGCTGGTTCAGGGCCGTCGCGTTCGGCCCGAACGGCCGCATCCTGGCGACCGCCGACGAGGACGGCACGGCCCGGGTCTGGGACGCAGGCACCGGGCAGCAGCTCGCCGTCTACCGCCGCGAGGGCCAGCTCTGGCGGCTGGCGCTGCGCCCGGACGGCGTGCAGTTCGCGGTCGCCGGCGTCAACCGGGAGGTCACCGTCGTCGACACCGCCGGCGGCGCCGTCATCCGGCACCTGCTGGTTCCCCGCGGCGAGTTCGGTTTCGGCGCGCTCGCGTACAGCCCTGACGGCACCGCGCTGGTCGTCGCCGGTGAGGAGGTGTCGGTCTGGGACGCCGCCACGGGCGAGGCCCGCTACACCTACCGCCACCCGGGGGTCACGGGCGCCGAGTGGAGCCCGTGCGGGCGCTGGCTGGCCACCCTCGGCAAGCCGATGCGGCGCGCGGACCAGCGCGTCCACGTGGACACCGTCCAGGTGCACGACGCGGCGACCGGCCGGCTCGTCCACGAGTGGTACGCCGGCCCGAATCGGGGGAGCATCGCCTTCGGTGGCGGTGGTGCGTGGCTCGCGGTCGCGGGTCCGGACTCCGTGGACATGTACGACCCGCCGACCGGCGAGCTGCTCGGGCGGTTCGACCTCGCATCGACGCGGGCGATGACGTTCACCGCCGACGGTCTGCACCTCGTGCGCAGCGCCACCGACGACGCGGTCCAGGTGCTGCGGGTGGGGGAGCTGCGCTGATTCCGGGGTAGTCCGAACGGCATGAGCCCCCGCCGGCGCGCGATGTTCGTCGTCCTCGCGGCGATCGCGGTCCTCGTGGCCGGGGTGGGCGGGGTGCGGTGGCTGGTGCGGCACGAGCCGCGGGGGGTGCCGGCGCAGAACGATCCGGGTGCGGTACTGCTCGTGCCCGGCTACGGCGGCAACGCGACCGCGCTCGACACGCTCGCCGTGGAGCTGCGCGCCACCGGGCGGACGGTGCACGTGGTGCGGCTGCCGGACGGCGGCACGGGGGACCTCAACGGGCAGGCCGACGCGCTCGACGACGCCGTCACCGAGGCGCTGCGGCACGCCCCGTCCGTGGACCTGGTCGGCTACTCGGCCGGTGGGGTCGTGGCCCGGCTGTGGTTCGAGCGGTTCGACGGCGAGCACAAGGCCCGCCGCATCGTCACGCTCGGCTCACCCCACCACGGCGCGCAACTCGCGGCGACGGGCGCCGCCGCGCTGCCGGGCGTCTGCCCGACCGCCTGCCAGCAGCTCGCCCCCGGCAGCGCCCTGCTCGACACGCTGCCCGAGCCGGTCCCGCACCCGCCGCAGTGGCTGAGCATCTGGTCGGAGCAGGACCAGACGGTCGTCCCGCCGGACTCGGCCAGGCTGGCCGGCGCGGTGGACGCCGACATCCAGCACCTCTGCCCGGGCCGCCAGGTGAGCCACGCGCAGCTCCCGACGGACGCGTACGTGACCGGCCTGGTCGCCGACGCACTGGGCCCGGCCGGCATCACCCAGCCGACACCCTGCTGACACCGCCCTGCACGAGGTGATCAGCTCGTGACGTCCTTGGTGGCGAAGTTGGCCCAGGCCAGGCCCAGGAAGACGGCCACGTACACGGCCTGGATGCCGATGCCTCGCTCGATGTCGCGCCACAGGATCGGCTCGCGGAAGAGGTCGATCCAGGCCAGCCAGTAGCGCGTCGGCAGGTACGGGCGGATCGCCGACGCCGCGTCCAGGGCCACGAACAGCTGGCTCGCCACCAGGGCCGCGATCGCGCCCAGGGTCGCGCCCAGCGCCGAGTCGGTCACCGTCGACAGGAACAGGGCGATCGTGCCGACGCCGAGCATGGACAGGGCGATGTAGCCCATCGCCGCGCCGATCCGCAGCGCGACCTGGCCGCCGCTCAGCGCCGGGCCGGAGACCGAGGTGACCACGTCGCCGCCCGGGCCGGTGGGCAGCAGCAGGACGCCGACGAGGTAGCCGCTCACCGCCACCGCGACGACCGCGGTGACGACGAAGGCGGTCAGCGCGACGAGCTTGGCGACGAGCAGGCGGGTGCGGCCGACCGGGCGCACCACCAGGTACCGCAGCATCCCCGCACTCGCCTCGCCGGCCACCGCGTCGCCGCCGACGACCGCGACCGCCACCGGCAGGAACAGCGGCAGCACGATCGCGAGCGCCGCCGCGGGGAACAGCGACCCGTTGGCCAGCACGGCGGAGAGGAACGCGGGGCCCTCCCCGGCCGCGGTGCCGACCCGGGTGGTGGCGAGCAGGACGGCGACCGCCGCGGGCAGCAGGCAGAGCAGCCCGACGCTGGCCCAGGTGCGCGGCCGCCGCGCGAGCTTCTCCAGCTCGACAAGGATCATTCCGGCTCCATGGCGATGTGGTCGGAGCCGGCGCCCGTGGCGGCCAGGACGACCTGTTCGAGGGTCCGCCGCTCGGCGGCCAGTTCGGCCACCCGCAGGCCCTCGCCGACGAGGTGGGCGTTGAGGGCGGCGGCGTCCGCGTGCCGGACGGCCAGGCGGTCGCCGGCGCGGTGCTCGACCCGGCCGTCGAGGAGCGCGACGACGCGGTCGGCGTCCGGGGTACGCAGGACGACCCTGCCCGTCGGGGCGCGCAGCGTGGCCAGCTCGTCCTGGCGGACCAGGCGGCCGTGGTCCATGATCCCGACCCAGGTGCACAGCTGCTCGACCTCCGCGAGGAGGTGGCTGGAGACCAGCAGCGTCGTGCCGGCCGCGTTCACCTCGCGCAGCAGCTCGCGGATCTCGTGGATGCCCTGCGGGTCGAGGCCGTTCGTCGGCTCGTCCAGCACCAGCAGCCGCGGCGCGCGCAGGAGGGCCGTGGCCAGGCCGAGGCGCTGGCGCATGCCGAGCGAGTAGTTCCGGACCGGCCGGTGGTCGATGCCGCCGAGCCCGACCCGGTCGAGCGCCTCGTCGACGCGGCGGCGCCGGGTGGCCCGCGACGAGCGGCCGGCGGCGTCGAGGAGGCGCAGGTTGGCCCGGCCGGAGAGGTGGCCGTAGGCGGCCGGGCCCTCGACGAGGGCGCCGACGTCGGGCAGCACCTCGCGCAGCCGGCGGGGGACCGGGCGGCCGAGCAGGGTGATCTCGCCGCTGGTCGCGAACACCAGGCCGAGCAGCATCCGGATGAGGGTCGTCTTGCCGGAGCCGTTCGGCCCGAGCAGCCCGAAGCGCGACCCGTCGGGCACCGACAGGGCGACGTCGTCGACCGCCGTGAGGTGCCCGTACCGTTTCGTGAGCCCCCGGGTCTCGATCACTGCAGGTCCGCCTGGGCGCGGGTGAGCAGCTGCGGGGTGACGAACCCGGCGAGCAGGTAGGTCCGGCGGGACGGGCGGGTCACCAGGACCGTCAGCATCCCCGACCGCACGACGTCGCGGGCGGCGGCCAGGGTCCGCTCGCCGAGGCGCCCCGGCACCGCCACGACGACGAACCGGGACAGCCCGGTGCCGTACACGGCGACCGCCTCGGCCGGCCCCGGCACTCGGGCGCGGCCGGCCAGGCTGCCGGGCAGGCTCGCCCCCGCGACGGTGTTCAGCGCCGACACGACGTCGGGCTGGGCGGTCGTGACGAACCCGGACGTCCGTGACGCCCGCGGCTGCAGCACCGAGGACGGCGGCGCCGAGCGGCGCACCTCCAGGAAGCGGGACGTGAACGCCGACGAGACGTCGACCCGCAGCGGCAGCCCGGTCTGCGGGTCGGCCCAGAGGTCGACCCGCCGGATCGTGGTGTCCGGGTCGGCGGGCATGAGGCGCAGCCCGGCGGCGACGACGCCGGCGATCCGCCGCCCCGGCAGGGACCGCATCGGCACGCCGGGCCCGGCGTCGGTGAGCAGCCGCCGCGCGAGCTCCGGCGGCAGCAGGTCGGCCGCCCGGGGCAGCCGCACCGCGGGCTCGCCGGTGAGCTCGGTCCACAGGTTCCGGCTGAAGTCCCAGGTGTACGTCCCGTCGGTGGTGCGGTAGGTGTCGCGCTCGCCGACGGGGTCGAGCACCGCGACCCGCCAGGACCCCGGCGAGGCGTACCACACGCGCATGCTCGTGGTCCCGCCGAGCAGCCCGGCGACGTCGCTGAGCTGCGGCAGGTCGGGCAGCACGACGGTGCCCTGGGTCTCGACGTACCCCTGGAACGCCGTCCCGGCCGAGTCGAGCATCCGCTGCCGCAGCGCCAGGGGCGGCACCCGTTCGGCCCCGGCGGGGGCGGCGGCGATCCCGGCCGGGACGGCGACGAGCACCGCCAGCGCCACGGCGACGATGATCCACCGCCGCCGCGCCTCGCGCCGGACCACGCTCACCGCTCCAACGGTAGGACGGCGTCCGGCGGCGGACGGCGCGCTGGCCGCCGCCTCATCCGCGCTGCTCACCCGTCGGCATCGCGACACACAAGAAGTAGCTCAGATCGAGCGCATGCACCAGACGGCCTTGCCGTCGGCCGTCGGGCGGGTGCCCCACCGGTCGCACAGCGACGCCACCAGCTGCAGGCCCCGGCCGTGCTCGTCGTCCGGGGTCGGCCGCTGCTTGCGCGGCAGGTAGGGCGCCGTGTCGTGCAGTTCGAGCACCACGTGCGTCGCGGTGCGGCGCAGCCGCAGCTGGATCGGCGGGCGGCCGTGCAGCACGGCGTTCGCCGCCAGCTCGCTCACGACGAGGGTCATGTCGTCGACCACCCGCTGCGGCGCCTCCCACCGCCGCAGCGTCGTGCCGACCAGCCGGCGGGCGTCGCGCACGGCGCGCTCCTCGGCCGGGATGTGCTGGATGACCGACTGCTCGTCGCCCGGCTCGCCGACGACCCGGGTGAGCAGCAGCGTGATGTCGTCGTCGGGGCCGTCGGGCAGCAGCCGGGCGACGAGCTGCTCGGCCACGTCGCCGAGCGGCCCGGAGATCTCCCCGACGAGTGCGGCCAGGGCGAAGATGCCGCTGTCGAGGTCGCGGTCGCGGTGCTCGACCAGGCCGTCGGTGTACAGCGTGAGCAGCGCGCCGACGGGCAGCTCGATCCGCTCCTCGGCCAGGGTGATCGGCCCGGTGCCCAGCGGCGGGCCGGACGAGGTGAGGGGCCGCGGCGCCGTGCCCGGCACGAGCAGCAGCGGCGGAAGGTGGCCGGCGTTGGCGTAGGTCAGGCTGCGCTCGCCCGGGTCGTAGACGGCGTAGACGCAGGTGACGATCTGGTCCTCGCCCAGGTCGCGCACGACGCCGTCGAGGTACTCCAGGACGTCCGCCGGCGGCAGGTCGAGCCGGGCGTAGGCGCGCACGGCGGCCCGCACCTGCCCCATCACCGCCGCCGCGCGCACCCCGCGACCCATGACGTCGCCCATGACGAGGGCGGTGCGGTCGGCGCCGAGCTCGATGACGTCGTACCAGTCGCCGCCCACCTGCGTGCCGGCCACGCCCGGCCGGTAGTAGGCGGCGAGGTCGAGGTGCTCGGGGTCGAGCCGGACCGGCGGCATCAGGCTGCGCTGGAGCTCGTCGGCGATGCGGTGCTCGCGGGCGGCGGCCTCCTGCGCGGCCGCGGCGGCGGCGATCGCCTGCTGGGCCCGCCGCTGCTCGGTGATGTCCTGGTTGGAGCCGCGCAGCTGCATCGGGTCGCCGGTGGCGTCGCGCTCCAGCTCGCCGATCGTGCGGAAGACCCGCTCCGAGCCGTCGGACAGGAACACCCGGGCCTCGTAGTCCAGCGGCGCCCCGGTCGCGGCCGCCGCGAGGGCCGCCTCGACGCGGGCCCGGTCGTCCGGGTGCAGGCGATCGACGAAGAAGCCGGGATCCAGGGCGGCCACCCCGAACTGGCGCAGGAACTCGTCGGAGCCCCGGAGTCCGCCGGTGCGCAGGTCGAGCTCCCAGCTGCCGACGGAGGCCAGCCGCTGCGCCTGGTCGAGCAGCTCGCGGCTGCGCTGCAGCGCGTCGCGGGTGCGGCGGAGCCGGTCGAACTCCAGGTTGGAGCGCACCCGGGCGCGCAGCTCGCGCGGCGAGAACGGCTTGACCAGATAGTCGTCGGCGCCGGCCTCGAGCCCTTCGACGGTCGCCTCGTCGCCGGCCCGGGCGGAGAGCATGATGACCGGCAGGTGCGCGGCCCCCGACTCACGCAGGGCCGCGAGCAGGCCGAACCCGTCGAGGTTCGGCATCATCGCGTCGGTGACGACCAGGTCGGGCGGGTCGGCCCGGACCAGGGCCAGGGCCTCGACGCCGTCGGCGGCCTCCAGCACCCGGTAGTCGCCCTCCAGGATGCGCCGGATGTAGTCGCGCATGTCGGTGTTGTCGTCGACGACGAGCACGCGCGGGCCGGTCGCGGCCGGCGACACCGGGGCCGGCAGCGGCGCGCCCACCCAGCGGTCCACCTCGGCGACGTAGCCGCGCAGGTCGGGGGTCAGCGCCGGGTCGTCCGAGGCGGCGTGCAGCGCGGGGCCGAACGGGATCCGGACGGTGAAGGTGGTGCCCTCGCCGACCGCGGAGCGGACCCCGACCGTGCCGCCGTGCAGCCCGGTCAGCTCGGCGACCAGCGCCAGGCCGATGCCGGAGCCCTCGTGGGTGCGCGAGCGGGTGCCGGTGATCCGGTGGAACCGGTCGAACAGCGCGCCCTGGTCGGCCGGGTCGATGCCGACGCCGGTGTCGGTGACGCTCAGCTGCGCGAACCCGTCGCCGGCGTCGGCGAGCCGGACCGCGATCGTGCCGGCGAACGTGAACTTCAGCGCGTTCGACAGCAGGTTGAGGGTGATCTTCGACCACATCTCGCGGTCGGCGGCGACCGGCCGGGGCAGCGGCGGGCAGTCGACCACGAGGGCCAGCCCGGCCCGCTCGGCCGCCGGGCGGAACATCCCGGCCAGTTCGGCGGTGAGCCGGGCCAGGTCGAGCGCCTCCAGGCGGGGTTCGAGGCGGCCCGACTCCAGCTGCGAGAAGTCCAGCAGCGTGTTGACGAGCTTCAGCAGCCGCTCGGCGTTGCGGTGCACGACCTCGATCCGATCCCGCTGATCGGGGCGCAGCGGCGCGGCCAGTGCGTCCTCGGCCGGCCCGAGCAGCAGGGTCAGCGGGGTCCGGAACTCGTGGCTGACGTTGGTGAAGAACGCCGTCTTGGCCCGGTCGAGCTCGGCGAGCTGCTCGGCGCGCTGCCGCTCGGCGTCGTAGGCGCGCTCGGCGGCGATCCGGGCGGCGATCTGCCCGGCGAGCAGGTCGAGGAAGCCGCTGTACCCCTGGTCGAACGGCCGGTACCGGTTGAGCCCGACGGCGAGGAAGCCGTACGGCCGGCCGCCGCCCTCCCGGACCAGCGGCACGAGCCGGACCTCGGCCGGCGGCTCCGGCCACGCCCCGGCCGGCAGCCCGGTGAACCCGCCGAGGGTCAGCGGGGCGCCCCGCTCGAGCTCGGCGAGCGGCCACGTGGCCGGATCGCGCAGGGGGTGCCCGTCGGGCACGCCGGTGCTGGACGCCAGCCGCGCCCCGCCGTCGTCGTCGAACAGGAAGGTCAGGGTGAACGGCAGGTCGTCGTCGCGGGCGGCGAGGTGCCGCCCGGCCACCGCGAAGACGCCGCCCTCACGGGCGCCGTCGCCGGCGTCGGCGCCCAGGTCGCGCAGGGTGGCCATGCGCCGCTCGGCGATGACCCGCTCGGTCTCCTCGCTGACGACGCACAGCATGCCGGTGATGGCGCCGTCGTCGTCCGTCAGCGGGCTGTAGGAGAACGTGTGGTATGTCTCCTCGGTGAACCCGCTGCGGTTGAGGAACAGCCGCAGGGCCTCGTCCCAGGTCGCGACCCCGGTGTCGATGACGGTGCGGATGCGCGGGCCGATCTCGGGCCAGACCTCGGCCCAGACGTCGCTCGCCGGCCGGCCGAGCGCCCAGGGGTACTTCTTGCCGAGCGTGTCGCGCCGGTAGGCGTCGTTGCACAGGAACGTGAGCTGCGGCCCCCAGGCCATCCACATCGCGAACCGCGAGCCGAGCAGGATGCGCACGACCGAGCGCAGGCTCTGCGGCCAGCCGCCGGGCGGCCCGAGCGGGGTGGCGGCCCAGTCGACGGCCGCCAGGTCACGGCTGACCTCGGTGTCACCGAAGAAGAGGTCAGCCATGACGCCCAGCGTACGGGCACCGCGGCGGTGCCGCCGATCTCCAGCGCGGACCGTGCGTATCCCTGGAGGAGTCGCGGCCCGCGGTGGCATCGTGAGTCCATGTCGCTGTCATACGCCGTCGGCCTGGCCGACATCCCCCTGCTCGGCGAGACGATCGGCGCCAACCTCGACCGCACCGCCGCCCGCGTGCCCGGCGCCGACGCGCTCGTCGACGTGCCGACCGGCCGCCGCTGGACCTACGCCGAGCTGCACGCCGGCGTCGAGGCCGCCGCGCGCGGGCTGCTCGCCCGCGGGATCGCGAAGGGCGACCGCGTCGGCATCTGGGCGCCGAACTGTCCGGAGTGGACGATCCTGCAGTACGCCACCGCCAAGATCGGCGCCATCCTGGTCAACATCAATCCCGCGTACCGCACACACGAGCTGCGATACGTGCTCGAGCAGTCCGGCGTCGGCCTGCTGGTGGCGGCGGAGCGGCTGAAGACCTCCGACTACCGGGCGATGGTCGCCGAGGTCCGCCCGTCGCTCGACGACGTGATCTTCATCGGCGACGGGCCGCTGTTCACCGACCTGGCCCCGGAGGCGGCACTGCGGGAGCGCGAGGCGACGCTCACCTTCGACGACCCGATCAACATCCAGTACACCTCGGGCACGACCGGCTTCCCCAAGGGCGCGACGCTCTCGCACCACAACATCCTGAACAACGGCTACTTCGTCGCCGAGGCGCAGGGCTGGACCGAGCACGACCGGGTCTGCCTGCCGGTGCCGTTCTACCACTGCTTCGGCATGGTGATGGGCAACCTCGGCGCGACCACGCACGGCGCGTGCATGGTGATCCCGGAGCGCTCGTTCGACCCGGCCGCCACCCTGCGCGCGGTCCACCAGGAGCGCTGCACGGTCCTGTACGGCGTGCCCACCATGTTCATCGCCGAGCTGGCGCTGCCGGACTTCGCCGGGTACGACCTGTCGAGCCTGCGCACCGGCGTGATGGCCGGCTCGCCGTGCCCCGTGCACGTGATGCAGCGGGTCATCGCCGACATGGGCATGGCCGAGGTGACGATCTGCTACGGGATGACCGAGACGTCACCGGTCTCCACCCAGACCGGCCGCGACGACGACCTCGACCGGCGGGTGTCGACGGTCGGCCGGGCCGGGCCGCACCTCGAGGTCAAGGTGATCGACCCCGAGACGGGTCTGGTCGTACCGCGCGGCACCCCGGGCGAGCTGTGCACGCGCGGGTACAGCGTGATGCTGGGGTACTGGCGGCAGCCCGCCGAAACGGCCGGGGCGATCGACAGCGCCCGCTGGATGCACACCGGCGACCTCGCGACGATGGACGACGAGGGGTACCTGAACATCGTCGGCCGGATCAAGGACCTGGTCATCCGGGGCGGCGAGAACGTCTACCCGCGGGAGGTCGAGGAGTTCCTCTACACCCACCCGGACATCGTCGATGTGCAGGTGATCGGCGTCCCCGACGTGCGCTACGGCGAGGAGCTGATGGCGTGGGTGCGGCTGCGGGAGGGCGCGGCACTGCTCACCGCGCAGGCCGTGCGCGAGTTCTGCGCCGGGCGGCTGGCACACTACAAGATTCCGCGGTACGTGAAGGTCGTGGACGGCTTCCCGATGACCGTCACCGGCAAGGTCCGGAAGGTTGAGATGCGCGAGACATCCGTACGTGAGCTGGGCCTGAGCAGCGAACGGACCGCCTGACTTTCGCCATTCGCGGCGCGGATGCCCCCGTCGACTCAGCCGCACCACGGATGGCGAACGTCCGATCGTATATGATTGTGGGGTGCCTCCGCCGGTGTCAAGAGCGGAACACGCACATGCAACTTGAGCCGTCCAAGCCCTCCGCGCCGTCCAAGCACGAGCTGGCCTACCGGGAGATCCGCGAGCGGATCCTCGACGGCCGCTACGGGCCGGGGCACCGGCTCGTCCTGAGCAGCCTCGCCCGCGAGCTCGACGTGAGCCCCGTGCCGGTCCGCGAGGCGATCCGCCGGCTGGAGGCCGAGGGCCTGGTCAGCTTCGCCCGCAACGTCGGGGCCCGGGTCGCCACGCTCGCGGACGAGCAGTGGGAGCAGTTGGTCGAGATGCTCGCCCTGCTCGACGGCTACGCGTTCGCGGCGGCCGCCCGGCACGTGACCCCCGAGCAGGTCGCCGAGGCCCGGCAGCTCAACGCCGCGCTGCGCACGGGCGCGGCGGCGCGCCGGCTCGACCACGGCGAGATCATGGCGCTGCACCGGCGGTTCCACCGCACGCTGTACTGCCGCTGCGGCAACCAGTACATGATCGACGCCCTCGACGGGATCTGGGACCGCATCGACGCGTCGCGCGTGCTCGCCTCGCTCTACCCGCAGGTGCGGCTGAGCGCGGCCGTGGACGAGCACGACCGGCTGCTGGACCTGCTGGAGGCGGGGGAGGGCCACCCGCAGGTGCTGGAGACGGCGGCGCGGGAGCACAACCTCAACGCGATCCGCACGATCCGGGGGAGCGTCGGCAATTAAGAAGACCGGCATCCACGGGGGAAGATGCCGGTCTCGCGTTCAACTATACGACGCCAATTCGTTTCCCGCCAGTGGCAGTTGCGCGATCGGACGGTTACCGAGCGCCCACGGGGAGTTTGGGCTCGCGCAGCCCGCGGGGCAGCGTCGGCTCGTGCGCGGCGATCTCGACCTCGAGCAGGCTGGTCTCGTGCCGCTCGGCCGCGTACGCCGCGTGCCCGCCCCGCAGCCCGAACAGCCGCTTCGACAGCAGGATGTACAGCACGGCGGCGATGTTCACCACGAGCGCGCCGATGCGCAGCCAGGTCACCTTCTCGGTGAGCTCGTAGATCTCGATCGGCAGGCCGAGCGAGGTGGCGACCACGGCGAAGTACTCACCCCAGCGCTTGAGCAGCCACAGGCCGACGCCCTCGACGAGCTGGAGCACGCCGTAGAGGGCGAGGCCGGCGGCGACCCACAGCAGCGTGCGCGACTCGGCCTCGATGACGGTCCGGATGGTGTGGATCATGGCGGAGTCCTCGAACCGCCAGCCGATCTTGTCGGCGAACGGCCGCAGCAGCGGCAGGTCCTCGTTGAACGCCCGCTCGACGCCGTCGCGGTGGCTGCGGAAGTGGAACACGCCGTACGCCGCGGCCAGCACGAGCAGGCCCTTGACGAACCGCTCGACCGACAGCAGGCGCAGGATGAGCGCGTCGCGCAGGGCCCGGCCGCGCAGCACGATCGGCGCGTCCTCGGCCGGCCCCCTCGCGTGCGGCTCACCGATGACGAAGTCGCCGCAGCGCAGGCACCGCCAGGCCGGGCCGACCGGCGTCGTCGCCTCCAGGCGCTCGCGGAAGGCGTCCTCGGTGGGCGCGTACGTGACGTGGCCGCGCCGGGCGCAGGTGCGAAGGTTCCAGTCCACGTGAACTTGATAGCGCAGCCGCGCTCGTTTCGCGTCGGTCAGGTCGGCTTTCCGGCGGTGTGCGCTGTCTCGGTGCGCTGGAGCGGCAGCGGTACCACGGGAAGCTCCAGCTCCCGCTTGGCGGTCGCGGCCAGCAGGCCGGCGACCAGGCCCCCGGCGACGGCCCCGTCGAGCCAGTAGTGGTTGGCGGTGCCCACGACGACGATCATGGTCAGCACCGGGTGCGCCACCCACAGCCAGCGCCACTTCGTCTTCGTGGCCACGATGAGCCCGGCCGCGACGACGATGGCCCACCCGACGTGCAGCGACGGCATCGCCGCGTACTGGTTGCTGAGCGTGTCGGTCTCCGGCGGCCCGTACACCGAGGGCCCGTAGACGGCGGCGGTGTCGACCAGCCCGAGCCCGCCCAGCATCCGTGGCGGCGCGAGGGGAAAGACGAAGTGGATCACCAGCCCCATCGCGGTGAGCCACGCGAGCATCCGCCGGAACCGCAGGTAGTGTTCGGGCCGGAAGAAGTACATGAACAGCAGGAACGCGATGGTTGCCGGGAAGTGCACGACCGCGTAGTAGAGGTTGGCGCCGCGCACGAGCGCCTCGGCGCTGAGCAGGACGTGCTGGAGGTCGGCCTCACTGGGCAGGCGCAGCGCCCGCTCCACGTCCCAGACCAGGTTGGCGTCGGCGTAGGCCGCGCCCACCCGCCCGTCGACGACCAGCCGTCCTACCTTGTACGCCAGGAACAACCCGACGACGAGCAGCAACTCTGTCCACGCACGTGGTCGTATCCTCGCGGCGTTCTGGCGTTCACCCGATACGACCCCCGTGTTCATCAGCAGAACGTACCTGATGTTGCCAAGCAGGCAATATTGCCGATCGGGCAGTCTCCCCGAGTCGTGCGTCACAGGAATGTTTATGCTTCAAGTTGTTCCCTGTCTTGAGGAGTGCCATGACCACGCGAGCCGATCAAGCGATCGCCGCTCTCCGTAAGGGCCACGACGAGCTGACGGCGCTGGTGCGCGGGCTCACGCCGGAGCAGCTGCGCGGCCCGTCCGCCGCCGCCGAGTGGGACGTCTCCCAGGTGGTCAGCCACCTGGGCAGCGGCGCCGAGATCAACCTGGAGGCCGTGCGGCGGTCCCTGGCCGGCGACCCGCCGCCGGACTTCGAGTTCAACAAGGGCGTATGGGCCCGCTGGGACGGGATGACGCCGGACGAGCGGCAGGCCGAGTTCCCCGCGGCCAACCAGCGGCTGGTGGAGGCGTACGAGGCGCTCACCCCGGAGCAGCGTTCGTCGCACCGCATCGACGTGGGCTGGATGCCGGAGCCGGTCGACGTGGCCACCTGCGCGGTGCTGCGCCTGACCGAGTTCGGGTACCACGACTGGGACGTGCGGGTGGCGTTCGACCCGTCGGCGACCCTGGACCCGGCCGCGGCCGAGCTGATGAACGACCGCATCGAGGGCATGTTCAACTGGATCGCCAAGCCGGACCGCCTCGACGGCCGCACCGGCACCCTGCTGGTGGCGCTGACGGATCGTGACGAGCGGTTCGCGCTGCGCGTCGACGCGGACAAGGTCTCCCTCGCGTCCTCGGAGGCCGAGGTGGACGCGGAGCTGTCGCTGCCCCTGGAGGCCTGGCTGCGCCTGGCCGCCGGCCGGCTGGGCGCGCAGTACACGCCCTCGTCGGTGAAGGCGACCGGCGTGTTCACGCTCGACGACCTGCGGGCGCTGTTCCCCGGCTACTGACCGCTTCGGGCCACGGGGCAGCACGCGCCCCGGCGGTTCGCTAGGGTGCGCTCTCATGTTCTGGAGGATCTTCGGCAATCGATATGGCGCCGTCGTGATCGGCGTCCTGCTCCTGGTGCTGGTGTTCAGCCCGTGGGGCTCGGGCGGCAAGGCGCTGTGCGGCGGCGTCGAGATGCGGCCCACCGACAAGTGCGAGGAGACCCGCAACGGCAAGACCACGGTCTACTCGTACGACGAGGAGAAGCGCGGCCAGAGCGCAGCCCGCTACGCCTTCATGGCCGTAGGCTTCCTGCTCGTGCTGGGCGGCGCGACGACGATCGTCGTCCGCGCCGTCCGCAAGCCCCGGCCGGTGGCTCCGGCCGCCTAGGTCGTCGCGAGTCGCAGCGCCATGAGCGGGCAGTGCTCCACGGCCAGCCGCGCGTGCCGCAGGACGGCGTCCGGGATCTCCCGGGCGCCGTCGCGGCGCAACGGATACCCCCACTCGTCGGCGACGAGGACCTCGGGCAGCAGCTCCGCGCAGTGCCCCCGCCCGTCGCAGCGGGTCCAGTCGACATGCAGGACGGTCATCCCTCGATACACCGGCCTTTCTGGTGAGCGTCGATGTCGTCGGCGAACGCGGCGAGCGCGCTGCGGACCAGCCGCACGGCGCCGTCCGGATGCGAGCAGGCGCCCCGCCCGCTGACCAGCCGCGCGATCCGCGCCGCCTCATCCGCCTCGGCCGGCTGGGTCAGGGTGGCCGCGAGGCGCGGCAGCCCGTTGCGGCACGGGCCGCACTGCCCGGCCGACTCCCGGGCCAGGTACGCCACGATCCGCGCCGTCTCGGCCAGCCCGCACCGCCCCGCCGCGAGCACCACGACGACCCCGGCCCCGGGCGCCGCCCCGAACGGCGCCAGCCCGCGGCGGCTCAGCGGCAGATCGGCCCGCGCCGGCACCCACGCACCGTGGAAGCCACCGATCAGGACATGCCGCGACGGTACCGCCAGGCCGCCCGCCCGCTCGATAGCCTGCCCCAGCGGGGCACCGCACGGCAGCTCGTACACCCCGGGCGAGCGGACCGCGCCGGTGACGGTCGCCAGGAACGTCCCCGGCTCGTCGGCGGTGCCCACCTCGCGGAACCAGCGCGGCCCGTGGCGGGCCACGAGCGCCAGGTGCGCGAGCGTCTCGACGTTCTGCACCAGCGTCGGCGCGCCCTTGACGCCGGCCTCGGTGATTCGCCGGAACTTGTCGCGGGGAACGGGCCGGCGGCCCTCGATCGCGGCGACGACGGCCGACTCCTCGCCGGCCAGGAACGTCGGCGCGGCCGGCTGGAGCGTCACCGGCACGGGGTCCCGGCGCGCGGTCAGGAGCCGTTCCAGCCGTGGTACCGCCTGTTGCGGGACGTGCAGGTAGGTCCGCGCCGCACCGACGGCGCCGGCGGCCAGTTGCAGGCCGTCGAGGACGAGCCCTGCTGAGCGCTCCAGCAGGACCGCGTCCTTGGCGCTGGCGGGCTCGCCCTCGGCGCCGTTGCCGACGACCACCGCTGCGCGGCGCGCGTTGCGGACCGCTTCGAGCTTGCGGAACGTCGGGAAACCGCCGCCGCCGCGCCCGGTGAGGCCGGCGTCGCGGACGAGCTCGATCAGCCGCTCCGGCGGCGCGTACGGGAACGAGTCGCGGCCGCCGTCGTGGGCGCCGAGCAGCCGCGCGGTCATCGGACGCCCCCGCTGGCTGGGAGCGGCCGGCGGATGCCGGGTGCGTTCCCGTTTCCGTTCCCGTTCCCGTTTCCGTTCCCGTTCCCGTTCCCGTTTCCGTTCCCGTTCCCGTTCCCGTTCCCGTTTCCGTTCCCGTTCCCGGGCCCGTTCCCGTTTCCGGCCGCGTTTCCGGCCGCGTTTCCGGCCGCGTTTCCGGCCGCGTTTCCGGCCGCGTTTCCGGCTGCGCCCGGGCGCGGCGTGCTGAACACGCGGACCGCGACGGCGGCCAGGACCGCGAGAAGGCTCGCCACGGCGACCGCCCGCAGCCACCAGGTGCCGGCGTCGGATCCGGTGCCGAGGGCGTGCAGCCAGGCGGCGGGCCAGCAGGCATAGGCGAGCCAGTGCACCCCGCGCCAGGCACGGACCCCGAGGTGGCGCCGCAGCAGGCTGGTCACGACCACGGCGGCGAGCAGGTCCAGGCCGAGCGTGCCCAGTCCAGTCCACAGTGGACGGTAATCGGCGCCGAACGGCAGGAGCAGGTCGGCCAGGCGCAGCTGGGCGTACGGGTCGAAGAGCAGCGTCAGCACATGGACCGCGACGAACGCCACCGCCAGCAGCGACGCGTTGCGGTGCACGATCGCCACCCCGAAGCGGGGCAGCCCGAACGCGGGCCGACTGCGCCGGTTCGCGACGCCGAGCACGACGACCACGGTGAGCAGGACGAGCGCGGTGACGCCGGTGCCGCGGGCCAGGTACCACAGCGCGTCGCTCATGCCGGCCACCGCGCCGTGGTCTGGGCGTCGCTCACGCCGGCCGTGGTCTGAGTGTCGCTCATGCCGGCCGTGGTCAGGACCGTGCTCATACCGGCCACCGCGCCGTGGTCAGGACCGTGCCGTCGGCGGCGACGAGCCGTGCCGGGGCGCCCTGCCGGGTGAGCCAGCCGTGGCCGGCGGTCCCGCGGACGACGGCGGCGGTGCTGAGGGTGTTGGCGAGCAGGCAGGTGCGCGCCGACACGGTCACCGTGCGCCACACCGGCTCGGCCGGCCGCGCGGTGCGCGGGTCGATGATGTGGTGCAGCGGCCGGCCGCCGGCGCCGGTCCACCGCCGGCTGATCGTGCTCGACGTCGCGATCGCCGCCCCGCCCGGCAGCCGTACCGTGCACGCCGGCTGCCCCGGCCGGTCCTGTACGAGCACCCGCCAGCCCCCGGCGGGCGCGGCCCCGGCGGTGGCGATGTCGCCGCCGAGCGAGACGAGCACCCCGCACCCGAGCGTGTCGGCGACGAGCCGCGCGCACCGGTCCGCGGTCCAGGCCTTGGCCGTGGCCCCGAGATCGAGCCGCACCCCGGGCGGTACCGTCAGCCGCCGCCCGTCGAGCCGGACGTGCCGCCAGTCGGCGGTCGGATACACGATCAGCCGCACGGTCCGGGGTCGCTCGCCCCGCTCCGTGCCCGGCCCGAGGTCGACGGACCGCGCGGCGGGCATCCCGAAGTGGGTGGGACCAGGTGCACCGACCCGGTGCCGCGCGAGGTCGAACGGCGCCGGCCCGAGCACGGTGGGCCCGGCGGCCCGCGCGGGCGTGGGCCCGGCGGCGATGGGGCCGGCGGTCGGTTCGGCGGTGGGCCCGGCGGTCGGCGGGGCCGTGTGCCCAGCGGTGGTCGCGGCCGTCGGCGGGGCCACGTGCCCAGCGGTGGTCGCGGCGGTCGGCGGGGCCGTGTGCCCAGCGGTGGTCGGCGTGGCGGTGGGACCGGGGGTCCGCGCCGCGGTGGGCCCGGCGTTCCCGCTCGCCGCGGTCGAGCGGCCCGACAGGGTCAGGGCGGCGAGGTCGCGGTCGTAGCCGAGGTCCGACAGGGTCGCCGCCACGGTCGGGTCGACGTCGCCGTCGGTGTCCCGCGCCGCGCGCAGGGCGGCGCCGACGAGGCCGGCCAGCAGCGGGCTGACCACGACCGGACGGCCGGCGGCGCGGTACACCCGCTCCAGCTCGGTGTCCCGGCGGAACCGGCTGCACGCCACGTCGACGGCGGCGAGTTCCTGCCGGACGAGCCCGGAAGCGTCCGCGAGCGCGGCCGGGTCCGTGACGACGAGCCGGACGGTCGTTCCCCACGTCTCCCACTGCGCACAGGCCTCGCCGGTGGGGAGATGCTCCACAGTGGACATCACGAGCCCCCCGTCGTGGCGTGCCCGCCGGAGGTACCGGTGTCAGTGCTCGAATCGTTGGAGAGCTGCGGCCAGGACGAGCCGCCGGAGGCGTCGTCCGTGGAGGTGACGGCCTGCTCGTTCCCGGTTTCCTGGTCCTCGGGGCGCGCCGCGTACGCCACTGTGGCCACCGCCAGCGTCCCGGCCACCCCCAGCGCGGCGAGCAGCCCCGTGATTCCCGTCGCGCGTCGTAGTCCGTGTTCCCGATCCACCCTGCGCCCCTTTCACTCGGTACGACCGAGTGTTCAGGCGCCGGCTCCGCGAGCCTTGGCAACGGACTGGGAGACGCCTGGAAGGAACGGTGCCCGGATGCAAGGAACCCGGGCGCCGTGGGGCGCCCGGGTCACAGCCAGAAGGGGGGTCAGTGTTCCACGGGGCGGCGCAGGGAGTACGTGACCGCGTGCAGGCGGTGCGGCTGCCCGATGATCATCGCGGCCCGGTCGTAGGCCTGCCAGCCCTCGGCGCCCGCCCGGTTGAGGTGCCGGAGGTCGTTGAACCGCTCGTCCGTGCCCCAGCGCTGGACCCCGCCCGGGTGGTGGAACACGGCATCCCAGTCTTCGAACTTGTCCGTGCCGAGCGTTCCCGCCGCACGGTACTCCAGTCGCGCGTACTCCCATTGCGTCACGCGTCCCATCATGCCGGACATCGAGCGCTGCCACCGTCCGGGGGCCTGCTGACGTGAGGAGCTCGTGACGTAGCGTGGGGAGCGTGGAGCGGGACCGGGATCTGGGCGGGAACGGCCGGGAAACGCGGGATCGGGACGAGCGTGGACGGGCGCGGAACGCGCGGCCGCGGGACGGGCTGGGGCGGCCGTTGCCGCGGGGTGCCGCCGGCGTGCCCACCATGCCAGACGATCTCAGCGTGACCCCGGCAGAGGCGCTGGAGCAGGCCCAGCGGCTGCTCGACGCGGATCGGCCGTTCCATGCGCACGAGGTACTGGAAGCGGCCTGGAAAGCCGCCCCGGAGCCCGAGCGGGAGCTGTGGCGCGGCCTCGCCCAGGTCGCCGTCGGCGTGACCCACGCCCGGCGCGGCAACCCGACCGGCGCCGCGCGGCTGCTCGGGCGGGCGGCGGAGCGGCTGCGCGCGTACGCCGCCGATCCGCCCCACGGCATCGACATCGCCGGCCTGGTCCGCTTCTGCGCGACCGGTGAGGGCACGCCCCGCCTGCGCGCCTAGCGCTCGTCGACGACCCGGCGCATCTTGCCGGCCGAGCGCTCCACGCCGCCCGGGTCGTGCACCCGCACCTCGGCCGACACGCCGATCGTGTTCTTCACCAGCGCGCGGAGGCGGTCGGCGGCCGCGTCCGCCGTGTCGCGTGACGTGCCGGTGCGGCGCTCCGCCAGTACCGTCAAGACATCCAACCGGTCCCGGCGGGACAGCACGCACTGGAAGTGCGGCGCCAGGGCCGGCTCGCGCAGGAGCAGCTCCTCGATCTGGGTGGGGAACACGTTCACCCCGCGCACGATCATCATGTCGTCGCTGCGGCCGGTCACCTTCTCCATCCGGCGCATCGTGCGGGCCGTCCCGGGCAGCAGGCGGGTCAGGTCGCGCGTGCGGTAGCGGATCACCGGCATCGCCTCCTTGGTGAGGGAGGTGAAGACCAGCTCACCGACCTCGCCGTCGGGCAGCGGCGCGCCGGTGAGCGGGTCCACGATCTCCGGGAAGAAGTGGTCCTCCCACACGTGCAGGCCGTCCTTCGTCTCGACGCACTCGTTCGCGACGCCGGGGCCCATCACCTCCGACAGGCCGTAGATGTCCACGGCGTGCATGTCGAGCCGGGACTCGATCTCCGCGCGCATGTCGTTCGTCCACGGCTCGGCGCCGAGGATCCCGATCTGCAGCGCGCTCTCCCGCGGGTCCAGGCCCTGGCGCTCCATCTCGTCGACGATCGCCAGGAGGTACGACGGCGTCACCATGATGATGTCCGGCCGGAAGTCCTGGATGAGCATGACCTGGCGCTCCGTCATGCCGCCCGACACCGGCACGACCGTGCAGCCGAGGCGCTCCGCGCCGTAGTGGGCGCCGAGGCCGCCGGTGAACAGGCCGTAGCCGTAGGCGACGTGCACCACGTCGCCGGGCCGGCCGCCGGACGCCCGGATCGAGCGGGCCATGAGGTCGGACCAGGTGTCGAGGTCGCGGCGGGTGTACCCGACGACCGTCGGTTTCCCGGTCGTTCCCGAGGAGGCGTGGATCCGGACCACCTCGGAACGCGGGACCGCGAACATGCCGAACGGGTAACGCCGGCGCAGGTCGTCCTTGGTCGTGAACGGGAACCGTGCCAGGTCCGCCAGATCGCGGCAGTCGTCGGGGTGCACACCGGCGGCGTCGAACGCCTCCCGGTAGTGCGGCACGTTGCGGTACGCGTGCTGCAGGGTCTGCCGGAGGCGGGCGAGCTGCAGGGCGGTCAGTTCGTCGCGGGAGGCGGTCTCGATCGGCTCCAGGCCGGCGGGGTCAACGGTGACGTCGCGCACCTTTGCATCCTCCACCCGCAGCTCACGGCCTGCGTGCCCCGCGTCACCACGGAATCAGCGGTGTGGATCTTTCTGAATCGATACAGTAAGAGCGTCGGAAACACTCGGAGACACCAGGAACGAAGGAGCAAAGGAACCATGGAGACCGTTTCCCGCCGCGTGCGCGACGCCCTGACCAGCCGCGCCGGGGCCCGCAAGGCCCGCCGCCGCCTCGCCCGGGAGATCGCCGCGTACCGCACGCCGGCCGAGCGCCTCGAGCTCGACATGATCCTGTCGCGGCACACCGCCGAGCAGATCGCCGAGATCGACGAGATCCTGCGCGAGCAGTCGGCCGCCGAGCGCTCGACCCGTCACCACGCCCTGCTGGTGGACCAGACCTAACTGTACCTACTAGTATGTACGGCCTGGACGCCGTCGAACGCCTGGTGACCAGCACCCAGGAGCTGCTCTGGGAACGTGGGTACACCGGCACCAGCCCGCGAGCGATCCAGGAGCGGGCCGGTGCCGGGCAGGGCAGCATGTACCACCACTTCCGCGGCAAGCCCGACCTCGCGGCGGCCGCGATCCGGCGCACCGCCGCCGACCTGCGGGACCGGGCCGAGGCGTCGCTCGACACGCCCGGGACCAGCGTGGAACGGGTCTCCGCCTACCTGCGCCGGTCCCGCGAGGTGCTCAAGGGCTGCCCGGTCGGCCGGCTCGCCCAGGACCCCGGCGTCGTCGACGACCCGGTGCTGCGCAAGCCGCTCGACGCCACGTTCACCTGGCTGCGCGGCCGGATCGCGGAGCTGCTCGCCGGCGACCTGCCGCCCAATGTCGACGCCGCGGCGACCGCGGCGACCGTCGTCGCCACCCTCCAGGGCGGGTACGTGCTGGCCCGCGCGGCCGGCACCACCGAGCCGTTCGACCAGGCCGTCGCCGGGGTGCTCGGCCTGCTCACCGCCGTCGCCGGAAGGGCGTGACGAGGGATGTATGCCATGCAGTACGAGCCGACGCTGCCGGCCGACTACGACATGGCGATCATCCGGCACCGGGTGAGGACCCGCGGCCACGCCCTCGACGAACGGGCCGGGCTCGGCCTCAGGCGTACCTCATGCGCGAGGCCGGCGTCGACGGCTCACCCGTCAACCAGTACGCGCCGTTCTACCTGTGGACCTCGGTGCCCGCGATGGCGCACTTCCTGCTCGGCGGCGGCGGCTTCGAGAACATCGTGCGCGACTTCGGCCGCCCGCCGGTCCACCACTGGACCGGGCTGACGACGCTGGCCGGCGGCGCGCGGGCGCGCCGGCCGCGGTATGCGACCCGACTCGTCGGGGACCACACCCCCGACCTGGCGCACCTCACGAGCCACCCGCAGCTGCACACCGCCGCCGTCGCCGTCGACCCGCGCGACTGGCGCCCGGTCCGCTTCGCGCTGTGGGGCGACGAGATCCCCGAAGGTGAACCGTTCACCGAGCGCTACGAGGTGCTGCACCTCTCGGCGCCGGAGCTGTCCGAGCTGCCCTAGCCGAGTGCGGCGGCGGCCGACTCAACCGTGTCGCAGAGGCGGAACACCTGGTCGAGGCCGGTGATGCGGAAGACCCGCCGGATGCGGTCCGGGCACACCACGGCGAGCGAGCCGCCCGCGTCGCGCACGCGGTTGTACGCGCCGATGAGCACGCCCAGCGTGGTGGAGTCCATGAACGTCACCGCCGAGAGATCGATGACGAGCGTGCCGTCGCCGTCGTCGAGGACCGTGTTGACGGTGCGGCGGAACTCCGCCGACGTGCTCACGTCGAGCTCCCCGTCGGCCGTGACGAGCCCGTGGCCGCCGACGGTCGAGATCGAGAACGCCATGCCCGCTCCGCTCCGGAAACGCTCGGATGCTCGGAAAACCAGTAGCACGGTAGCGTGCCGCTGCTGGGGGCGGGTGGCCGGGACACGTTACTGTGGGCGCTGAGCTGGTAGCGGGAGGGCGACGATGAGCGAGAGGGCCGGCGACGATCCGGCGGTGCCGATCGAGATCCTGCTCGTCGAGGACGACCCCGGCGACGTGCTCATCACGCGCGAGGCGTTCGAGGAGCACAAGGTCCGCAACCGGATCACGGTGTGCGCCGACGGCGCCGACGCGCTGCGGTACCTGCGCCGGGAGCCGCCCTACGCGACCGCGCCCCGGCCCGACATCCTGCTGCTCGACCTCAACCTGCCCGGCGTCGACGGCCGGGCCGTGCTCGCCGCGGTCCACGCCGACCCGCAGCTCAACGCCATCCCGGTGGTGGTGCTGACCAGCTCCACCGCCGAGGAGGACGTGCTTCGCAGCCAGCAGCTGCGGGTCGACACGTACATCCGCAAGCCCGTCGACTTCGCGAGCCTGATGCACGTGGTGCGCCGGATCGAGACGTTCTACATCAGCGTCCGGCGCAGCCTGCGCGTCTAAACTCGGCTACCCGGCCTCGATCGCGCCGCGGGCGATCGCCGCGCGGTACCAGTGGCCGCTCGCCTTCACGGTCCGCTCCAGGGTCTCGTAGTCGACGTGGATCAGCCCGAAGCGGCGGCTGAACCCGAACGCCCACTCGAAGTTGTCGAGCAGCGACCACACGAAGTACCCCCGGAGATCCACACCCGCCGAGATCGCCTCGTGGACCGCGGCGAGGTGCCCGCGCAGGTACGCGATGCGCTCGGGGTCGTCGATGCCGCCGTCGGGGCCGACTCGGTCCTCGTAGGCGGCACCGTTCTCGGTGACGTACAGCGGCCGGTCGCCGTAGTCGCGGCGGATGCGCAGCAGCAGGTCGCGCAGCCCGGTCGGGTCGACCGACCAGCCCATGTGCGTGACCGGCCCGGGCGTCGGGTGGAACCGCACGCCCTGCGCCGTCGGGTACGGGGTGCCGTGGTCGAGCTCGCCCTCGGGGGCCGCGCTGACCAGGTCCGGCTGGTAGTAGTTCACGCAGATCGCGTCGACCGGCGCGCAGATCGCGGCCAGGTCGCCGGGGCGGACGAAGTGCCAGTCGGTGAGCTGCTCGGTGTCGCGCAGCACGTCCGCCGGGTAGGACCCGCGCAGGATCGGGTCGAAGAAGATCCGGTTCAGCAGGCCGTCGATGCGGCGGGCGGCGTCGGCGTCGGCGGGGTCGTCGGTCAGCGGGCGTACCGCGCCGGCGTTGAGCGCCACCGACACCTGCCCGGTCACGCCCGCGTCGCGCAGCGCCGCGACGGCCAGGCCGTGGCCGAGCAGCAGGTGGTGGGTCGCGGTCAGCGCGCCGACGTGGCCGCGCCGGCCGGGCGCATGCCCGCCGGTTCCGTAGCCGAGGAACGCCGAGCACCACGGCTCGTTCAGCGTGTTCCACATCGCCACCCGGTCGCCGAGCCGTGCCGCGACGACGGCCGTGTAGTCGGCGAAGCGCAGCGCGGTGTCCCGGTTCGTCCAGCCGCCGGCGTCCTCGAGCTCCTGCGGCAGGTCCCAGTGGTACAGCGTCGCGACCGGCCGGATGCCCGCGCCGAGCAGCTCGTCGACGAGCCGGTCGTAGAAGCCGAGGCCGGCCTCGTTGACGCCGTGCCCGCCGGCCGGGCGGATCCGCGGCCACGCGATCGAGAAGCGGTACGCCGACAGGCCGAGCGAGGCCATCAGCCCGACGTCCTCGCGGTAGCGCGTGTAGTGGCCGGTGGTGTGCGCGCCGGTGTCGCCGTTGTCGATCCGGCCGGGCTGGGCCGAGAACGTGTCCCAGATCGACGGGGTGCGACCGTCGGCGCCAACGGACCCCTCGATCTGGTACGCCGCCGTCGCCGCGCCCCACCAGAAGGTCGACGGAAAGGTCAGCAGACCCTCCGTGGTCCGTACCGCCGTCGTGCTCACAACCACCACTCCCCGTGCCACTGAAGGTGAACCGGACAATAAGAACGGCTGGAGAGCGCTCTCCGAGCCGTGTGACCAGACTGCGACGTCGCGTGCCGGGGTGTCAAGGTCCAGGGTTGCGCGGATCGGGTCTTAACTCCGCAAAACGGTTCAAAAGATCTTGCCAAAGACATCGGCACTCTTGACATGCGGGAAACGGCGGAGCAAGACTGCGACCAATTGGAGAGCGCTCTCCAGCCCCGCCAGCCGCGCTCTCCCACACCCCTCAGCTAGGAGCCCCCGAGTGCAACCGGCCCTTCATCTCCGCGGGCGGCCCGCCGCCTGGCGCGGACCGACCAAGTGGCGGATCCTCCTGCTCGCCGCCATCGCCCTCGTCGTCGTCGCCGCCGTGGCCGTCGTGGTCGCGCCGCTCGCCCGCGCCGCCGACAGCCTGATCTCGCAAGGCAAGCCCGTCACCGCCTCCTCGATCCAGGCCGACGACGTCGCCGCCAGCTTCGTCAACGACGGCGACGCGGGTACCCGCTGGGGCAGCCAGTGGAGCGACCCGCAGTGGATCCGCATCGACCTCGGCGCGCCCGCCACCATCAGCCAGGTCGTGCTGCAGTGGGAGGGCGCCTACGGCAAGTCGTTCCAGATCCAGACGTCGGTCGATGACCAGAACTGGACGAACGTCTATTCCACCACCACCGGCGCCGGTGGCACGCAGACGATCAACGTGACCGGCAGCGGCCGCTACGTGCGCATGTACGGCATGGTGCGTGGCTCCGGCTACGGCTACTCCCTCTACGAGTTCAAGGTCTACGGCTCGTTCGACGGCGGCACCGGGAACCCGGGCACCTGCGGTACCACCAATGCCGCACAGGGCAAGCCGGCCAGCGCGTCCTCGGTGGAGGGCGCCGACGTCGCCGCCGCCAACGCGTTCGACGGCAACGCGGGCACCCGCTGGGGCAGCCAGTTCTCCGACCCCCAGTGGATCCAGGTCGACCTCGGCAGCACCCAGTCGATCTGCCAGGTCGTGCTGCAGTGGGAGGCCGCCTACGGCAAGGCGTTCCAGATCCAGACGTCGACCAATGGCACGTCATGGACGGACATCTACTCCACCAGCACCGGCACCGGCGGCACGCAGACGCTGAACATCACCGGCAGCGGCCGCTACGTGCGCATGTACGGCACCGCGCGGCCCGGCGGCTACGGGTACTCGCTCTGGGAGTTCAAGGTCTTCACCGGCTCCGGCCCGACCTCGTCGCCGAGCGCTTCTCCGAGCACGTCGACGCCGCCGTCGCAGGAACCGGGCTGGACCACGATCTGGAGCGACAACTTCGACGGCGCCGCGAACACCTCGCCGTCCGCCGCCAACTGGATCATGCGCACGGGAACGCAGTTCCCCGGCGGCGCCGCGAACTGGGGGACCGGCGAGGTCGAGACTGCCAGCAACTCGACCGCCAACGTGTACCTCGACGGCGCCGGCAGGCTCAACATCAAGGCGATCCGTGACGGTGCCGGAAACTGGACCTCCGGCCGGCTGGAAACGCAGCGCACCGATTTCCAGGCCGCACCCGGCGAGCAGGTGCGGTTCACCGCGCTCATCAAGCAGCCCGACGTGGCCAACGCCGACGGGTACTGGCCGGCGTTCCGGGCCACCGGCGCCGCGTACCGCAACAACTGGAACAACTGGCCGGGCGTCGGCGAGACCGACATCCTGATGGACGTCAACGGCCGCAGCCAGCTGTCGCAGACCCTGCACTGCGGCACCGCCCCCGACGGGCCGTGCGGTGAGTACAACGGGCGCACCTCCGGCCTCGCGTCCTGTGTCGGCTGCCAGACCGGCTACCACGAGTACACCCAGGTCATCGACCGCACGAAGACCGACGAGGAGATCCGCTTCTACCTCGACGGCAAGCAGTCGTGGGTCGTGCGGGAGAGCCAGGTCGGCGTCACCGCCTGGCAGGCGGCCGTCCAGCACGGCTTCTACCTGCGCTTCGACCTGTCGATGGGCGGCTCGCTGCCCAACGCGATCGCCGGCTACACCACGCCGACGCCGGACACGACGTCGGGCGGCGTGCTCTCCATCGACTCGGTGTCGGTTTCCAAGGCCACGGGAACCGTTCCCGCCGCGATGACCGATCCCGCGACGCCGACCGGCCCGAGCGTGGTCAAGGTGACCGGCAGCCAGGGCAACTGGCAGCTGCAGGTCAACGGCGCCAACTGGGAGGTCCGCGGCCTGACCTACGGCCCGCCGCAGGCCGCCGCCGACGGGTACATGCGCGACCTGAAGAACATGGGCGTCAACACGATCCGCACGTGGGGCGTCGACGACGCCAACACGCCGACGCTGCTCAACCGGGCCGCGCAGCAGGGGATGAAGGTGATCGTCGGGCACTGGCTGAACCAGGGCGCCGACTACGTCAACGACACCACCTACAAGAACAACGCCAAGACCGAGATCGTGAACCGGGTCAACGCCCTGAAGAACCACCCGGGCGTGCTCATGTGGGACGTCGGCAACGAGGTCATCCTCACGATGCAGGACCACGGCCTGTCCGCGGCCGACGTCGAGGCGCGCCGCGTCGCGTACGCCAAGTACGTCAACGAGCTGGCCATCGCGATCCACGCCGCCGACCCGAACCACCCGGTGACGTCGACCGACGCCTACACGGGCGCCTGGCCGTACTACAAGAACAACGCCCCGGCCCTGGACCTGCTCGCCGTGAACTCCTACGGCGCGATCGGCAACATCAAGCAGGACTGGATCAACGGCGGCTACACCAAGCCGTACGTGGTCACCGAGGGCGGCCCGTCCGGCGAGTGGGAGGTCCCCAACGACGTCAACGGGGTGCCGAACGAGCCGACCGACCTGCAGAAGCGCGACGGCTACACGGCCAGCTGGAACGCGATCAAGGCGCACCCGGGCGTCGCCCTCGGCGCGACCGAGTTCCACTACGGCCTGGAGAACGACTTCGGCGGCGTGTGGCTCAACACGTACCCCGGGGGCTGGCGGCGGCTCGGCTACGGTGCGCTGAAGCAGGCGTACACCGGAACCCCCCTCGCCAACACCGCACCGCAGATCACCAGCATGACGGTCAGCAACCAGACCGCGGTGCCGGCCGGCAGCACGTTCACCGTGAACGTCGCCGCCACCGACCCGAACGGTGACGCGATCCGCTACAACCTGATGTACAGCGACAAGTACATCAGCGGCGGCACCGGCTTCCGCAACGTCGTGTTCACCCAGAACGGCAGCACGTTCACGGCTCGCGCGCCCGAAACGCTCGGCGTGTGGAAGGTCTACGTCTACGCGTTCGACGGCCAGGGCAACGTCGGCATCGAGACCCGCTCGTTCCGGGTCGTCCCGCCGTCGATCCCGGGCACGAACGTCGCGCTGAACAAGACGGCGACGGCCTCGACCTACCAGCCGACCGGCACCAACGGCCCGCAGCTGCCCTCCTACGCCGTGGACGGCAACTACGGCACCCGGTGGGCCAGCGAATGGGTGGCGACCGCGTGGATCCAGGTCGATCTGGGCTCCAAGCAGACGTTCAACAAGGTGTTCCTGGCCTGGGAGGCGGCCTACGCGTCCGGCTACCAGATCCAGACTTCGGACGACGGCAGCAATTGGACCACGATCTGGTCGACGACGACCGGCAACGGCGGCTTCGATGACATCTCCGTCAACGGAAATGCACGCTACGTGAGGGTCAACGGAACGGTACGCGCGACCACGTACGGTTACTCGCTATGGGAATTCGGGGTGTACCGCACGTAGGTTCTGGCTCGTCGTTCGGTTCTGTGCAGGCGCTCTCCAAGGCTCATGACCTTGGAGAGCGCTTTCCATGCTCGTGCTATAAACGGCGCGTGATGAACGACAAACGCCGCCCAACCCTCGAAGACGTCGCGGCCGCCGCCGGGGTGTCCCGGGCGACCGTGTCGCGCGTCATCAACGGGGTGCGCAACGTGGACCCGACCCTGCACGAGATCGTGTGGGCGGCCGTCAACCAGACCGGCTACGTTCCCAACCGCGCGGCCCGCTCGCTGGTCACCCGCCGCAGCGGCACCATCGCGCTGGTCGTCTCCGACGCGGTGACCCACGACGACGACCCGTTCATGGGCCGCTTCTTCGCCGACCCGTACTTCGGCCGCGTGGTCGGCGGGATGATGAGCGTCCTGCGCCCCAAGGGCATCCAGCTCGCGCTGCAGATCGTCGGCACCGACGAGGCCCGCAACCGGCTCGTCGGCGACCTCGGCCAGGGCCAGGCCGACGGCGCCGTGGTGCTGTCGCTGCACCCCGACGACGTCCTGCCCGGCTACATGTTCGAGGCGGGCGTCGCCGCGGCACTCATCGGCCGCCCGGCCCACCCGGTGCCGATCTGCTACGTCGACGTGGCCAACGACGCCGGCGGCGCGCTCGCCGCGGAACGCCTCGTCGCCCAAGGCTGCCGCCGCCCGGCCATGATCACCGGCCCCGACCACGTGCCCGCCAGCCAGGACCGCCTCACCGGCTTCCGCCAGGCGCTCGCCCGCCACGGCCACGCCTACTTCCCGACGGTCGAGGGGGGTTTCACGTACCGCTCGGGCGAGCAGGCCGCCCGCGAGCTGCTGGACCTGCATCCCGAGACCGACGGGGTGTTCGTCGCCAACGACCTCATGGCCCAGGGGGTCCTGGCGATCCTTCAGCACGACGGCCGCCGCGTCCCCGACGACGTGCGGGTGGTCGGCTTCGACGACAGCAGCGCCGCCCTCGACTCCCGCCCGGCCCTGACCACGGTCCGCCACCCGCTGGAGGACATGGCGGCGCGGGCGGCGACGATGGTCCTGGACCGCGTCGACACCCCGTCCATGCGCGTCGAGTCGGTCATCTTCGACCCCGAGCTGGTCGTCCGCGAGTCAGGATGACGACGCCCGCACTCGTCCGCCGCCTGCTGGCCGCGCAGCACCCGGACCTGGACGGCCCGGTCCACCTGGTGGCGTCGGGCTGGGACAACGACATCTACCGCCTGGGCCCGTCGCTGAGCGTCCGCCTGCCCCGCCGCGTCGAGGCGGTCTCGCTGATGCACAACGAGCAGCGCTGGCTTCCCCTGCTGCGCCCGGTCCTGCCGGTGGCGGTTCCGGATCTGGTACGGCTGGGAGCCCCGTCAGGCGACTTCCCGTGGCCCTGGAGCGTCAACACCTGGCTGCCGGGCGCGCCGGCGACGACGGTCCCGGTGCCGGCGCGGCTGGCCTTCGCCGCGCAGCTGGCGTCGTTCCTGACCGCGCTGCACGTGCCGGCTCCGGCCGCCGCGCCCCGCAACCCGGTCCGGGGTGTACCGCTGTCGACCCGCACGCCGGCGATGTCCCGCCGCTTCGCCACGGGCCGCGTGCCGGCCGTTCTGCGTCCACTGTGGAACGACCTGGTGCTTGTCCCCCTGTGGGACGGCCCGCCGGTGTGGATCCACGGCGATCCGCATCCGGCGAACCTGCTGGTGGGCGCCGATGGTCTCCTGTCGGGCGTCGTGGACTTCGGCGACCTCGCGGCGGGTGACCCGGCGACGGACCTGGCTGCCGCGTGGCTGGTCTTCGACGCCCCGGCGCGGGCGGTGTTCCGCAGTGGCCTGGACGTGGACGAGGCGACGTGGGAGCGGGCTCGGGGGTGGGCGCTGAACATCGGCGCGTCGATTGCGGCGGACGTGGACCCGACGCCTGAGATGGCCGCTATCGCGGACCATGTGCTGCGCGAGGTCCAACTCCCGTAGCCGTTCCGGCCGTTCCGGCGTTCCGGCCGTTCCGGCGTTCCGGCCGTTCCGGCGTTCCGGCCGTTCCGGCGTTCCGGCCGTTCCGGCGTTCCGGCCGTTCCGGCGTTCCGGCCGTTCCGGCGTTCCGGCCGTTCCGGCGTTCCGGCCGTTCCGGCGTTCCGGCCGTTCCGGCGTTCCGGCCGTTCCGGCGTTCCGGCCGTTCCGGCGTTCCGGCCGTTCCGGCGTTCCGGCCGTTCCG
>NZ_JAHYSG010000075.1 GCF_022095675.1 Dactylosporangium sp. AC04546
ACCCCACGGCCACCCGCCACCTCGCGGGCACTGCGACCAGTGCCCGCGAGGTGGCGGGTGGCCGTGGGGTTGCTGGGGTGGCTGGGATCGGTGGGATCCTCGGTGGGCTGCTCGTCGGAGCCGCGGTGGTCGGTCGGATCGGTGGCGCGCTGTCCGGGGCGGCCGGGGGTTGGCCGGTGGCGGTCGGGGTCGGCAGCGGTGTCGTGGTGCTCGTCGTCGTGGTGCTGGTGTGCCTCTCGCGGCCTGGACGGGTGGCGGAACGAGCGGTCGGGTCGCGCATCGCCGTCGGTGTGGGCGAGCGATAGTAGGTGGCATGCCCCGAGTCCTGTTGATCGAGGATCACCAGACGGTCCGTGAGGGACTGCGGCTGGCGTTGAGCCGGCAGGGTCATACCGTCGACGCGGTCGAGAGCGGGGAGCTCGGGCTCGAGCGGCTGCGCAGCTGCGCCGCCGATGTCGTCGTGCTCGATCTCATGTTGCCGGGGATGGACGGGTTCGAGGTCACGCGGCGCATCCGGGCCGGCGGCGACCTGCCGATCATCATGCTGACCGCGCGCAACGACGACATGGACGTGGTCGCGGGGCTGGAGGCGGGGGCCGACGACTACGTGGTCAAACCCGTGCAGGCGCGGGTTCTCGAGGCGCGCATCCGGGCGGTGCTGCGCCGCGGGGGTGGCGGGCGGCCGGTGGAGGCGGCGGAGCGGTACGGCGATCTCGCCATCGACCGCGGCTCGCTCGTGGTCAGCAAGGGGGACTCGCCGGTCGGGCTGGCGCCGACCGAGCTGCGGCTGCTGCTGGAACTGTCCGCCGCGCCCGGGCGGGTGTTCAGCCGGCAGCAGCTGCTGGAGGCGGTGTGGGAGCACGGGTACCTCGGCGACTCGCGGCTCGTCGACGCCTGTGTCCAGCGGCTGCGGGCCAAGATCGAGGACGAGCCGGCGAACCCGGTGTTCGTGCAGACCGTGCGCGGTTTCGGATACCGCTTCGGGCCGTTGTGAAGGGCCAGCTGTGAAGGGCGAACGGTGAGGGCCGCGGTGCGGGCCGCCGCGAAAGGCGGGCTGCGCGTCCGGCTCCTGCTCGCCTTCGCCGCGCTCGGCGCCGTCACCACCGGCCTCGTCGCCGGCGGCGGGTACGTGCAGGCGCGGACCGTCATCCTCCAGCAGGCACAGGACGCCGCGGTGCTGTCGCTGACCGACCGGATCACCAACCTGTTCGCCACCCGCGGGCTGCCCGCGGGGCAGGGCGAGCTGAACGAGGTCGCCGCCCTGCTGTCGGACCGCGACGACACCACGATCGTCGTGTACCAGGGCCGCCGGTCGGCCGGCGGCATCACGCTCGACATGCTGCCGAAGGGGCTGCGCTCGCAGGTCGGGGACGGCCGGGTCGCGTGGCAGCGGGTCAGCTGGGAGGGGCGGCCCGGCCTGGTGATCGGCACCCAGCTGACCGTCGCCCGGCCCGACGCGGCCATCGAGCCGACCGGGCTGGAGATCTACCAGATCCACAGCCTGGTGACCGAGCAGCGCAGCATCGACCGGCTGGCCACGATGGCCTGGCTGACCGGCGGCTTCTCGGTGGCCCTGGCGGTACTGCTGGCGCTGCTCGCGGCCCGCGGGGTGCTGCGCCCGGTGCGCGAGCTCGGCACCGCCGCGCGCCGGCTCGGCGAGGGCGACCTCACCACCCGGCTCACCGTGCGGGGCTCCGACGAGCTGGCCGACCTCGCACGAACCTTCAACACCACCGCCGAGACCCTCGAACAGCACGTCGGCGACCTGCGCCGGATGGAGGCCGACGCCCGCCGGTTCGTCGCCGACGTCTCGCACGAGCTGCGCACGCCGCTGGCCGCGATGGCCGCCGTCACCGACGTGCTCGACGAGGAGGCGCCGCACCTGACCGGCGACGCCGGCAAGGCGGCCCGGCTGGTCAGCCAGGAGACGCAGAGCCTCACCCGGCTGGTCAACGACCTCATCGAGGTCAGCCGGTTCGACTCCGGTACCGCCGCGCTCGCCCTCGACGAGGTGGACGTGGCCGCGGCGGTCACCGCCACGCTGCGGGCCCGCGGCTGGTCCGAGCGGGTGGAGGCCGACCTGCCGCCCGGCGTCCAGGCCCGCCTCGACCCGCGCCGGCTGGACGTCATCCTGGCCAACCTGGTCGGCAACGCCCTGCACCACGGCGCCGGCCCGGTCGCGCTGCGGCTGCGCGCCGGGCCGGGCGAGCTGACCCTGGAGATCGCCGACCGCGGCCCGGGCCTCGCGCCGGACGTGCTGCCGCACGTGTTCGACCGCTTCTACAAGGCCGACACCGCCCGCGCGCGGTCTGCCGGCAGCGGCCTCGGGCTGGCCATCGCGTGGGAGAACGCCCGCCTGCACGGCGGCACGCTGGTCGCCGGCAACGCGCCGGACGGCGGCGCGCTCTTCACCCTGCGCCTGCCCCGGGGCGAGCGGTGAAGCGCGCCGCGGCCGTCGCGGTCCTGGCCGCCACCCTGCTGACCGGCTGCGGCGTGCGGCCCAGCGGCGTCATCACCGGCGGGCCGGCGCCGCGCGCGTCGGGCGGCTGGGTCCGGCTCTACTTCCTGAAGGACGGGACGCTGACGCCGGTGCTGCGCCGCGCCGACCCGGGCACGAGGCCGGCCCAGACCCTCGGGCTGCTGCTGGCCGGCCCGGCGGCGGACGAGCGCGCCGACGGCTACACCACCGACGTACCGGCGGATCTGGGGCCCGTCGGGGTGCAGGCCGGTGAGCTGGCCGCGACCGTGACCGTGGCTGGTGACCCGGTCGCGCTGTCCGCGACGGCGGCCGGCCAGATCGCCTGCACGGTGGTCGACGCGGTCAGCGCCGACCCGAAGACCCGGCCCCGGTTCACGGTGACCCTGACCGGCACGGGACGCTCGCGCGGCCCGGAGCGGTGCCCGGGGTAGGCGCGGGGTGGGGCTGATCGTGAGCTGCGTCACGAGGTCCGCGACCGAGCGCGCCCGGCAGCAGCTGCTCGCCGAGCAGCCCCCAGGCGCCCGGCAGCGGCACGCCCAGGTGCCAGCCGAACTGCAGGTAGTCCTTGACCACGACGTGCCACAGCACGACCAGGACGATGCAGAACCCCCTTGGCGACGTCGGCCCACTGCTCCCGCCGCCCCGTTTCACGATCCACATGTGCGAAGCTGCCAACGCGATGTCCCCACTCCGCCCCCGCCGCGTCACAGCCGAGTCATGACGACGACAGTCCCTCCACGCCGCGCGTGGGCGACGCTCGGCGTGCTCGCGCTGGCCGCGTTCGCGTTCGTCACCACCGAGCTGCTGCCGATCGGCCTGCTGACCGTGATGGCGCCCGACCTCGGCCGGTCGCGCTCGGAGATCGGGGTGCTGGTCAGCGGGTACGCCGTGGTGGTGGTGCTGGCGTCGGTGCCGCTGACCCGGCTGACCCGCAGCGTGCCCCGCCGCCAGCTGCTGAGCGGCACGCTCGTGCTGTTCGCCGTCGCGAACGCCGTCGGCGCGGCCGCGCCGGGCTACGCGGTGCTGGCCGGCTCCCGGCTCGCCACCGCGCTCGCCCAGGCGCTCTTCTGGTCGGTCGTCTCGCCGGCGGTGTCCGGCCTGTTCCCGGTGGCCATCCGGGGCCGGGTGGTCGCGCTGTTCTCGACCGGCGCCGCGCTCGCCCCGGTCCTCGGCGTGCCGCTGGCCACCTGGATCGGCCAGCAGGCCGGCTGGCGGACCGCGTTCGGGATGGTGGCGGGCCTCGCCCTGCTGACCGCGGTCGCGGCGGCCGCGCTGGTCCCCGACTACCACCCGGACGAAGGCGGCGCCGCCCGCGGCACGGCGCCCAGCCACCGCCACTTCACCGTCCTGCTGGCCGTGACGTCGCTCGGCATCACGGGCTTCCTGACCCTGAACACGTACGTGACGCCGTTCCTGCTCGACGTGAGCGGCTTCGGCGACGCCGCGCTCGCCCCGCTGCTGTTCGTCTCCGGCGCCGCCGGCGTGGCCGGCACGGTCGCGGTGGCCCGCACGCTGGACGGCCACCCGATCGGCTCGCTGCTGGTGCCGCTGGGCGCCGGCGCGCTGGCCCTGCTGGGCCTGGCCCAGCTGGGCACCCTGCCCGCGGTCGCGGTGCTGGGGCTGGCCGTCATCGGCGCGGCGTACGCGTCATTCGCCACGGCCGTGCAGAACCGCATGCTGCAGGTGGCTCCCGGCAGCACGGACATCGCGTCGGCGGGCGTCAGCACCGCCTTCAACGTGGGCATCGCGGCGGGCTCGCTCGTCGGCGGCGTGCTGCTCCCGGCCTGGGGCGCCCAGTCCCTGGCCCTGACGGGCGCCGTGCTCACCGTGGCGGCCTTCGCCCTCATGTGGGCCGCCGGCCGTTGAGCTGTCCACCGTCACCTTCACCGGCGACGGCGCAGCGCGTTGCCGAGGCGGTCGCGGGCCCGCTGCTTCGCCGCGTAGGCGGCGAGGGTGTCCTCCAGCGTGCCGACCCGCTCACGGGCGTCGGCGTACCCGAGCGCGATGAGCCGGTCGACCTGCGCCGGGCTGAAGTCGTAGGCCGCCGCGAACTCGGCCCCGGCGGTGGCGAACGGCTCCGCGGGACGGACCTCCAGGATCGGCGTGGCGAAGTCGCGGCGGTCGAAGAGGGCGCCCTGGCCGAGGTGCACGACGATGGCGAGCTCGCACCGGCCCTCGCGGTCGATCGGGGTCATGGGGGTGTTGTCGCCGAGTGCCCCGTCGCGGTACCGGCGCTCGCCCACCCGGTGGGCCGGCAGGATCGCGGGCAGGGCGGCGCTGGCGCGGATCGCGTCGTGGACCGACCCGGCCGGCAGGCCCTGCAGGTGCAGCCAGGTCGGCGCGGGCGCGACGGACGCCACGGCGACATCGAGCATCCAGCCGAGCCCGGCGAGGTCCGGGCCGGCCTCGTACACCGAGATCCAGACGTCCGGGCCGGCCCGCAGCGCGGCGACGTCGACGTTGTCGCGGACCAGCCGCTCGATGACGTCGACGTGGATCAGCGGGCTGGTCAGCCCGCGCAGGAACGCCCGCAGCGCGGACCGGTCGGTGGTGCGTGGCGGCGGCCCCGGCGGGCCGGTGCCGGCCTGGCCGGCCGTCCACCGCCAGAGTGCGACGAGACGGTCGGCGGCGACGGCCGTGGACGGCGCGGCGGCGAGCACGGCGGCGGTCAGGGCGCCGATGCTCGTGCCGGCGACCGCCGCGAACGACACGCCGCGTTCGCCGAGGTACCGCAGCACGCCCGCGTGGTAGGCCCCCTTCGCCCCGCCACCGGCGAGGACCAGCCCGACCCGCGGCGCCGGGCTCACCGCGCGGGGCCCGGCTCGATCGCGGGCCGCGCCGCCCCGCGCAGCTCGGCGGCGGTCGCGGCGGTGGCGTCGGCCTGCTCCTGCACGACCTCGCGGACGAAGCCGTGGGCGTCGAAGGTGCCGTCGACCCAGCCGTAGCCGGCGCGCACGAGCTGCAGGACCGCGGCCGGCTCCGCGTCGGGCCGGGCCAGCGCCTCCCGCAGCAGCGCGGCCAGCGGCTGCCGTTGCCACCGGGTGAGGCGGCCCTGCCCGGCGCCGAGCACCGCGGCGACGAGCTCGCGGTCGGCGGCCGGCGTCGCCGTCATCGCGGCGCCGAGCGCCGCCGCCGTCGTGACCGGCGCGTCCGGTGGTGTCCGCTGGGCCAGGATCTGGTGCGCGACCCGGTCCAGCCGGCTCGGCCGGGGATCGCGATGGTGCAGCAGGCCGCCCGCCGACGCGAAGATCTCCCGGCCGACGAGCACCACCTGGATCAGCCACGGCAGCCCGTCGTAGCGCACCCGGGCGCCCCACGCGGCGAGCGCGCCCTCGCGGTCGGCCGCGGCCCGCTGCTCGAGCCGCAGCAGTTCCACCTCCTCGGCCAGGCCGGTCAGGTCCTGGCGGACCGCGTCGAGCCGGCGGTCGCACTCCTGGCTGAGGTTCACCACGGCGGTGCCGAGCCACTCGACGTCGGCCGTGACCCGGTCGAGGTCCTCCAGCGCGCAGGCGAGCGCGTCCATGCTGAACCCGACGTCGCCGACCAGGTCGACGATCATCGCTTGCAGCGCGCGCTGGTTGTCGACGAGGCCGCGCAGCGTGAGGGTGTCCCGCCGCCGGTCGGCCCCGGTCAGCAGGCCGAGCAGCCGGCCGGCGGGGCGGTTCGCGGCGCGCCGCCGGACGAGGTCGTCGGCGGTGCGCAGGTCGTTGATCAGCTCGAGCAGCAGCCGGTCGGTGACCTGCGGCAGCCGGCCCCGCAGCCGGGCCAGCTCGGTGCTCAACCGCGACTCCGCGAGGCCCGGATGGCGTCGCCCAGGTCGGTGCCGTCGGCCTGCAGCTGCTGGACCTGATCGCGCCAGGTGCGCTCCAGGCCCGGGTCGAGCCGGCCCGCGCCGTCGAGCAGCGCGAGCACCCGGCCCAGGTGCCGGTCGGCGTCGGCGACCGCCCGCAGCAGGATGGTCTGCGGTGCGCCCGCCACGACGTCCGCGACCTGGTCGAGCAGGCCCGGCAGGCCGGAGTCGTGCCAGAGGTCGTCCGCGTGCGCGACCAGCTCGGCCGTGGTGACCCCCGCCAGCCGGACGGCGCCGGCGCGTGGCTCGGCATAGCGCATGAGCACCGCGGCCTCGTCGGCGGCCGCGGTGAGCCGCCCGCCGGAGGCCAGCCGGCCCGCCGACCGGGCGACGTTGGCCCACACGGCGCAGGTCTTCACGATCCGGTCGGCGTACTCCCCGGTCAGGCCGCCGGCGCGCAGCGTGGCGGCGACGATGCTCTCGTCGGAGCGCCCGTGCTGCTCGTCGCGCTCGTCGATGTGGTTGACCGCGACCAGCACCGGCGCGTGCGGCCGGTCCTGCCGCCAGCCGGCGATCTCCTCCGCCAGCGCCTCCTGGGCGACCGACTGCAGGTGGCGGTAGTTCAGGATGATCAACACACCGTCCGAGGTGCGCAGCTGCTCGGCGACGGCCGCCGACAGCGTGGCGTCGAGCCGGGCCTCCCCGGGCCCGGGCAGGTCGACGAACTCGATCCGGCACGCGTCGGCGCGGGTCGGGCCGGCCAGCTCCGGCGGCGGACCGGTCACCACCCGCATGGCCGGGACACGCCCCGTGACGAGCCCGGCCGTGACCGCGAGCCGGCACACGTCGCTGGCGAAGACGAGCCGGTCGTAGACGGCCCGGGTGCCGGACACGGTCAGCGGGAACGGGTACCACGCCCCGGTGCGCAGCGAGGTCACCACCGGCAGTGTCTCGGGCAGCTCGCCCGCCAGCCGCAGCAGGCCGCCGCCGAGCTTCGCCAGGCGCTCGGCGAGCGAGCGGACCGTCAGCCACGCCTCCTCGTCCGCCAGCAGCCGCGGCTCGTGCACGCCCGAGCGGATCTGCACCGAGATCGGGGTGACGGTCATCGCCATGTCCCGCACGGGCAGCAGCCGCTCGCCGAGCAGGGCGTTGACGACTGACGACTTGCCGGCCTTCATCGGCGCCACCACGGCGATCTTGAGCGTGGCCGGGGCCGGCCGCGCGCCCAGCCGGTCGCGCAGGTCGGGCAGCTGCCGGTAGCCGGGCCACTCAGCGGCGTCCAGGCCGGCCCGGTGGACGATGTGGCGGCCGAGCATCTCGGCGCCCAGCACGTGGATCCGGGTGCGGTGGTGCAGGCGGGGCAGGGCGCTCATCGGGTGCCGCACGTGAACGACTCGGCGCGGCGCAGGAGCTGGTCGAGCCGGCGCTTGCAGGCCGCCGCGTCGTCGCGCACCGGCTGCAACGCCTGTCGCCGGGCCTCGATGTCGCCGGCCAGCTCCCCCTGGGCGGCCTGCAGCGCGCCGAGCGGCAGCCGCAGCCGCTGCTGCAGCTGCTCGGCATAGGCGTCCACGGCACCGTCGTGGCTGCGCGCGGCGGCCTGGGCGCGGACGTCGGCGGCGGCGGCCAGCTGGGTGACGAACCGGCGCATGACGGACTCGATGACGTCGGCGGGGAACACCTGGTACTCGTCGTGGACCGTCTTCTTGCGCCAGAGCTTGACCCCGAGGAACTCGGCGCGGTCGGTCTCCTCGACGACCGTGACCGACCCGCCGTCGAGGCTCGGCTCGGCCGAGCGCGGCAGCGACCGCGACCGCGGCGGCGGGTCGCTCGCCGGCGGGTCCTGCTCGCCGGCATCCTTGAGCGCGGCCAGGACGAGCGGTTCGAGCCGCTCGCCGACCCGGCGGTAGCCGTCGTCGACGGTGCGCCGGTACACCTGGTCCGCGTGATCGACGACGTCGTCGTGCAGGCGGCGGGCGCTGTCCTGCACGAGCGCGACGACCTCGCGGAGGAACACCTCGGCGTTGGTCTTGTCGGTACCGAAGTGGTAGCACCCGTTCGGCAGGATCGTGGCGCCGTTGACGCTGTAGCCGATCATGTTCGCCACCGACCGGAACGCACGCTTGAACATTCCCTCGCGGGCCCCGCTGGAGCGGCCTTCGCCCTGGTTCGCGGCGGCGGCGCGGTCGAGGTGGCTGAACACCTGGGAGCCGGCCGACCTGCGCCACTCGGCGATGGTCGCGGCGCTCTGGGCCCGGGCCAGCTCGGCGGCCCGCTCGGCATCGCGGCGCAGCTCGTCCGCGAGCGCGTCGCGGCCGGGGTGCTCGCGGCAGGACGTCGCGACGGCGGACGCCTCGCCGATGGCCTCGGTCAGGCCGGTCACGCGCCGCTTGAGCTCGACCGCGTCGAGGGATGCGGCGGCGAGGTACTGGTCGAGGGCGGCGGAGACGTCGCCGGCCCGGATGCCCGCCTCACGGACGGACTGCCGGACCACGATCGGCGTGGCGTGGGCCCGCAGCCGGCCGATGACGCCGGTGAGCAGGGCGGGCAGGTTGGACTCCTGCCACAGCACGTCGGCCCACTCGCGGATCTCCTCGGCGGTGGTGCCCGCCAGCCGCCGCTCCCACGAGCGGCCGTGCCACTCGCGCAGGACCCGGTGGGCCGCCGGCGAGGCGGTGGGCCGCAGGTCGCGGCCGATCCGCTCGTCGCGGTACACGCCGTTGGCGAGGTTGGCCCTGATCGCGACGACCTCGAAGACCCGGTCGCGCGCGTCGGCGGGCAGCCCGAAGACGCTCATCGCCTTGCGGGCGAGCGGCTCCGGGGCGAGGCTCTGACCCTCGATCAGGCTGCGCTGGTCCACCCGGTTGATCACCAGGTAGATCGACTGCGCGCCGCGCAGGACCGCCCACTCGTCGACGAGCTTCCTGATGTCGGCGTCGGCCGTGCTGTTCATGTGCGAGTAGTCGAGCACGACGAGCACCGCGTGCGCCCGCTCGACCTCGTCCTGCAGCACCTTCATCAGCCGCGGTGCCAGCTGCGCCTCGTTGGGCCCGGCGGTGTCGACGAGGCACAGCTCCCCCGCGTCGTCACTGCGCAGCTCGGCCAGCGGGAGGTGGTCGGCGGCGACGGTGACGGTGGGCGGCTCGGTGAGGTCGCCGAGCACGTCGGTGTCGATGGCGAGCTGGATGCCGGCCCGCACGAGATGGTTGAGCGCCTTGAGCGCGGTGACGACGTCCTCCTCGCCGTGGTACGCGGGCCGCAGCCGGTAGCGCTCGTCGGTCCCCAGGAGCCGCACCGCGGCGGCGACCTCCTCGGAGAGCTTCGCGGTCCGGACCTCCTCGTCGACGTCGTGGATCTCGTCGAGTGCCCGCCGGAGCAGATCGGCGTCGGCCGCGGACAGCGTGAGCTTCGGCAGCTCCCCGGCGTCGGCGCCGACCGGCGGGAACCGCACCCGTGTCGGCAGCACGGTCATGGCCGAGTCGTGCACCGGCATGACGTCGGTGCCGGCGATCGCGTTGACCAGCGACGACTTGCCCGCCTTCATGATGGCCAGCACGGGCACCCACAGGACGGGGCGATGCAGCCCGGCGAGCGTCCCGGCGATGCTCCCGTCGATGTCGGCCAGGCTGTCGAGGATCGTGCTCGCGGCCGCGCGCCCCTCGGTGGCGCGGTCGTGCTGCGGCCCGGCGAAGGCCGCGGTCGCCGCCGCCACCACCTGGCGCACGGCAGAGAGGTGATGGATCGCGTCGAGGCGGAGCTGCTCAGTGACCGTCACATCCGGTTCGGGCATGGTTCCACCTCGGCGTTGCGACCGGCGGGGTGAGCACACGCTAACAAAGCCCGCCCCACCGCTCGATCGCCTGAACGCACGGCCGCCCGCACCGACCGGCCGGTGGTTTCCGGACGTGCGACGAGGCGAGGCGGCTCTGCGTGCAACCTCCCGGAGGGGTGCACCCGTTTCAGTCGGGACGCCGGGCGGAAAGGACATCCCGATGCGGACCGAGGCGCAGGAGCAGTACGTCGAGTACGTGGCCGGGCGGTTGCCCACGCTGCGCAAGCTCGCGTACGTGCTGTGCGGGGACGACCATCATGCGGACGACCTCGTGCAGCAGACGATCACCAAGTTGTACGTGCGATGGAAGCGGATCCGCGACGTCGAGCACGTCGACCAGTACGTGCGGACGATGCTCGTGCGCGCGTTCGTCGACGAGAAGCGGCGGCCGTGGGCGCGGGTCGGGCTGGTGGCGCAGGCGCCCGACCGGGCCGACCCGGCCGGGGCGGTCGACGACCGGGTCGCCGAGGCCGTGGTCGTGCGGGCCGCGCTCGCCCAGGTGCCGCCCCGCCAGCAGGCGGTGCTCATCCTGCGGTTCCTGTGCGACATGCCGGTCGAGGACGTCGCGACGGCGCTCGACTGCTCGCCGGGGACCGTGAAGAGCCAGACCTCGCGCGGCCTGGCCGCCATCCGGCGGGTGCTGGGCGACATGAGCGCGGACGCGTTTCCAGGAAAGGGGCGTTGACGATGGACGACGAACGGTACGGAACGACGCTCTTCCGGGTGCTCGACGGCGAGCCCGGCCCGTCGACGGTCGACGTGCGGCGGGCCGTCGCCGACGGGGAGCGGCACCACCGCCGGGTCCGGCTGGCCGGGGTGACGGCGGCCGCGGCCGCCGTCCTGGCCGTGGTGGCCACGGGCTGGGCGGTGGCCGGCCCGGCGCGGCAGGACCCGGCCCCGGTGCTGCCGGCGGCGACGTCCGAGCAGCCTCCGCCCCGCAAGGCCATGGCCTGCGTGCCGGAGCAGCTCACCACCCCGGCCGGGCACGGCCCGAAGGCGGTGATCTCCGGGGCCGACCCGACCGGGCGGTACCTCGTCGGCCGCAGCTACCCGAAGGGCGGCCCGGCCACGGTGATCTGGGTCGACAAGCAGCCGCGGCTCGCGCCCATGCCGGGCGAGGACGCCACGTTCAGCGACGTGACGTCGACCGGCGTCGCGGTCGGGGACAGCTTCAGCGGCGAGCGGACGGTCGCGTACGCCTACGAGGGCGGGAAGTTCACCCGGCTGGCCGGCACCGATACCACGGCGTCCGCGATCAACGAGGCGCGGACGATCGCCGGGTCGGTCGGCGACCGCCCGGCGCTGTGGGCGTCGCCGACCGCCCAGCCGACGATGCTGGCGCTGCCCGGCGCGGGCTGGTCCGGGATCGCGACCGGTATCGACGAGGACGGCACGGTCGTCGGTCAGGTCGCGCCGAAGCTCGGCCAGGAGGTCGCCGTGGTGTGGCGGCCCGACGGCCGGCTCGAGCGGCTCCCGGCGCCGGACGTCCGCGGGAAGCCCGCCAACACCTTCATCGCGACGAGCATCCGCGACGGCTGGGTGACCGGCTGGGCGGCCCGTGACGAGCCGGGGGTGCGGTACATCGCCGGGCCGCGGTGGAACCTGCGCGACGGCACGGTCACCAGCCTCGACGGCCTCTTCTCCACGGTCAACCGCGACGGCTGGATGCTGGGGGCGACGACGCTGCACGCCGGCGACCAGACCGTCGAACTGCCGCCGCCGCCCGGCTTCAGCGGGCGCATCAGCGTGCACGCGTACACGCTGAGCGACGACGGCCGCACGGTCGCCGGGCAGGTCAGCGGCGACGGCGACGTCCGGACGCAGCCGGTCCCGATCGTGTGGACCTGCGGCTAGGACACCGCCGGCGGGAGGCCGAAGCGGGCGAACAGGGCGGGGTCGAGGAACGACGTGATCTCGGCGATACGGTCGTCGCGGAGCGTCAGGACGTTGATCGACCACGGCAGGTGCGCCCGCGCGGCCTCGTCCCACAGGTAGCAGGCGATCGCCGGCTGGCCGTTGGCCTCGGCCGGCCGGTGCCACCAGCTGCCGCAGGTGCTGAGCGGCAGGCGTACCGCGAAGTCACGCACGGCGGGCAGCCCGCGATACCAGTGCGGCAGGGGCGGCATCGACCAGGTCACGTCGGCGGTGAGGAGCGCGACCAGCGCGTCGGCGTCGCCGCGCTCCAGCGCCGACGCGTAGCCGGCGACGATCTCGCGGACCCGCCGCTCGGGGACCGGGTGCTCGTTCGCCGGCGGCACCCGCTCGGCGACCAGCCGGCGGGCCCGGGCCAGCGCCGAGTTCACCGAGGCGGTGGAGGTGTCCATCATCCCGGCGATCTCCGCGGCCGAGAAGCCCAGCACCTCGAACAGCAGCAGCGCGGCGCGCTGGTTGCCCGGCAGGTGCTGGAGTGCGGCGACGAAGGCCAGCTCGACCGCCTCGCGCTGCTCGTAGGGCTCCAGCCAGGCGACGTCGGTGCGCGGGGCGGCGCCGACGACGGCGTGGTCGCTGGACGGACCCAGGTCCATCGGCAGGGCGCGGCGGCCACGGGCGGCGGCGACGTCCAGGCAGGTGCGGGTGGCCACCGTGTAGAGCCAGGAGCGCAGCGAGCCGCGGCCGGTGAAGCCGCCCAGCCCCTGCCAGGCCCGCAGCAGCGCGTCCTGGAGGGCGTCGTCGGCGTCGTGCACCGAGCCGAGCATGCGGTAGCAGTGGGCGTGCAGCTCGCGGCGCAGGGGCTCGACCAGCCGGGTGAAGGCCGCGTTGTCACCCTCGCGGGCGAGGTCCAGGTCGTCCGTCGAAGAAATCCGGCTCACGAGCGACGATTCCTTCCCCTCGCGGCAGTCTCACCGGTGACACCAACCCTACTGCTGCCCGGGAGGTACCCGAATGCCCCAGATCACCGGCACGGACGCGAAGCTCTACTACGAGCTGCGCGGCACGGGGCCGCTCGTCGCGCTGGTGGGCGCGCCGATGGACGCGACGTTCTTCGCCCCGCTCGCCGACCTGCTCGCGCCGGACCACACCGTGCTCATCACCGACCCGCGCGGCGTCAACCGCAGCGTCCTCGACGACCCCGAGCAGGACTCGGCCGTCGAGCAGCGGGCCGCCGACCTGGCCCGGCTCATCGAGCACGCCGGCGCCGGGCCGGCGATCGTGGTGGGGTCCAGCGGCGGCGCCGTGACGGCGCTCCAGCTGGCCCAGGCCCGCCCGGACCTGCTGGCGGCCGTGGTGGCGCACGAGCCGCCGATCATCGACGTGCTCGACGACCGCGACGAGCGGCACGCGGGCGTCGAGGACATGATCGCCACCTACGCGGCCGGCGACCCGCAAGGCGCCTGGATGCGGTTCTTCACCAACGCGAACATCCCGCTGCCGCCGTTCGACGGCCCGCCGCCGGAGCCCGACCCGGTGCAGGCCGCGACCGAGCGGTTCTGGTTCCTGCACGAGATGCGGGCGACGACCCGCTGGCGGCCCGACGTCGAGACCCTGCGCGCGTCGCCGGTGCGGATCGTCGTCGCCGTCGGCGAGGACTCGGCCGGGCAGCTGTGCGACCGGTCGGTGCGGGCGCTGGCCGCCGCGCTCGGCTCGGCGCCGGCGGTGTTCCCCGGCGGGCACATCGCGTTCGTCGAGGACCCGGCCCGGTTCGCCGCGCGGCTGCGCGAGGTCATCGGCTAGTTCACCGGGCCTGGCTACCCGAGAAGGGCCTGCTGCTCACCGGCGCGGCCCGGGCGATCGTGGTGACCACCCTGCGCGGTCAGCCGATCCGGACCGACTCGGCGGAGTAGTTGCCGAGCGTGCTGTTCTCGATGAGCGTCGTCGCGTTGCAGCTGTAGCGGGCCGGCTCGACGTTGAAGCTGGTGGAGCCCCCGGCGTTGTACCTGCCGTCGCGGGTGAGCGTGTTCTGCGCGGTCGAACTGATCATCGTCTGCAGCATCTCGCCGCCGGAGGCGGACCAGCGGAACACGGCCTGGCCGCGGTGCGTGCTCTCCCAGTGGTGGCCGTCGTGGTCGGCGACATGCGGGGCCGCGTTGTCGTAGGTGAAGGTCACCGTGCCGTCGGCCTTGTACGTGCCGAGGGTGCCGGCGCCGCCGCGGTACTGCACGCGCTGGTTGTCGATCAGGCCGTAGGTCAGCGAGTACACGGTGCGCCAGGTGCCGAGCAGGCACGGGTCGACGCCCGCCGGGTAGCTCGGCGACGGTGAGGCCGACGGCGACGGCGACGGCGACCCGGAGGGCGAGGCGGACGGTGCCGCCACCGGCGTCGACGGGCGGTCGGCGAGCGCGGCCGCCGCGGCGACCGCCACCACCGCCAGCCCGGCGCCGGCCGCGAGCAGCAGGCGCCGGCGGCGCGGGGCGGCGAGCGGCAGCGGCGCGGCCACCGGCAGCGCGGCCGGCCAGTCGTCGGTGTCGGTCGCGGAGGTGAGGCCCGCGTGCAGGCTGCCCTCGGCGACGGCCAGCTCCGGCTGGTCGACCATCACCGGCTCGAACCCGAACGCCCGGTGCAGCGTGCTGGTCACCGCCGGCATCCGGCTCGCCCCGCCGACGAGGAGGATCGTGGTGGCGTCGACCCCGGCCGCGTGCAGCGCGGCCCGGGTGGTGTCGACCGAGCGGGCGAGGACGGGTGCGGCGAGCCGGTCGAGCTCTTCCCGCCCGAGTGGTACCTCCACGTCGAGCAGCGGCACGTGCACGAGAGTGCTGCCGGCCCGCGTCAGCGACTCCTTGGCGGTGCGCACGTTGTCCCACAGCTGCAGGCGGGCGCGCCGCTCGGCGGTGGTCTTTGGCGCACCGAGGTGCCGCCACTCGTCCTCGTCGGGGACGGCCTCCGCGAGGTGGGCGACGACGGCCGCGTCGATGTCGAGGCCGCCGGAGTCGGGCAGGCCCTGCGTCGCCAGGACCGCGATCTCCCCGCCGGCCCGGCGGACCACGGTCGCGTCGAAGGTGCCGGCCCCGAAGTCGTACACGACCGCCGCGGCCCCGTCGGGCAGCCGCTCGGCGGCCACGCCGACCAGGTGGTGCGCGGCGGCGACCGGCTCGCTGACCAGCCGCACGGGCGCCGGGGCGAGCGCGTCGCGCAGCAGCGCCCGGCGCTCCCGGCCCCAGGCGGCCGGGTGGGTCACGACGATCTCGGCGGGCGGCCCGCCGGCGACCCGGGTGGCCTCGTCGAGGACCCGCCCGAGCACGGCCGCGAAGAGGCCGCGCACCGGCACCTCGGTGTCCCCGAGCAGCACCGTACCGTCGTCGACGCACCGCTTGGGGTGCCGCTCGACGGCCCCGGGCGTGGCGACCGCCGCGTGCAGCGCGTCGCGCCCGACGACGAGCCGCCCGGTCGGGTCCAGGCCGACGGCGGACGGCAGCAGCGGCGAGCCGTCGAAGAGCAGCGGCCTGGGCTCCCGCCCGGGCAGCGCGAGCACCGCGACCGTGCTGGAGGTGCCGAAGTCGATCCCGAGCCGAATGCCGTCGCCGGTCACGGCACCAACCTACCCGGCACGTTCAACGGCATCGATCGAGTGGCCGCTCCGGGCGTCCGCTGAGGGCCGCGAACCCGGTGGTCCACACCTCGCCGCCGGCCAGGCGCAGCTCGACGGTGGTGCGGCCGGTGAAGCGGGCCTCCGCCACCCGGTCGCGGACACAGGCGAGCGACTCACCGGTGTCGCGGCCGAACGGGCCGGTGCTGCGGATCCGGTACCGCGCGGCGGAGCCGTACCCACTGGTCCCCACCAGCTCGAAGCCGCCGCCGGCCGAGGTGGCCACGACCCGCGCCGGGTCCTCGGCGGCGGCCTTGCTCAGCACGTTCACCCCGGCGCCGCACGGCAGCAGGAGCACCGCGACCGCACCGAGCAGGGCGGTGACCGGCCGCCGGCCCCTGCCGGTCCAGGCGGCGCCGGCCAGCAGCGCGAGGCCGGCGATCGCGAGCAGCGTCGCCGGCAGCGGGTGGCCGACCGGGTCGAAGTGGATGAAGTGCCACGGCGTCGTGGCGGCGATCAGCACGGTGGCGGCCGTGCCGGCGAGCATGAGCCCACCGGCGACGGCCAGGGCGAGGGCGATCACCCCACCAGTATCGACCGGTCCGGCTCGGCGGCCTTCGATGTGGACCTGCGCGTCCGGAAGGCCAGCGCCAGCAGTACCGCTGCCAGGAACGCCACCAGCGCAGCCGACGCCGCCGTGACGTGCATCGAGGCGACGAAGGCGTCGTTGGCCGCGGCCGTCAGGTCCGGGCGCTGCACCGACTCGGCGACCGCCCGGGTGTGCTCGGCCGACGGGGCGGCCGCGTCGCGGAGCGGGCCCGGCAGGCCGGCGAGGAACGGCGTGATGCGGTCCCGATAGGCCGTGCTCAGGATCGTGCCGAGCAGCGCGATGCCGAGCACGCTGCCGACCTGGCGGACCGTGTTGTTCACCGCGGAGCCGGCGCCCATCCGGTCCAGCGGCAGCACCGCGATGACCGCGGCCACGGTCGGCGCGATGACCATGCCCATGCCGACGCCGGAGACGAGCCCGACCAGGCAGAACCACAGCATCGGCGTGTCCAGGTCGAACCACAGGTTGGCCAGGAAGCTCAGCGCCACGACCAGCAGCGCGGAGCCGCTCACCGCGGCGACGCCGTGCCGCTTGGCCAGCCGGGCGCCGAGGCCCGAGCCGACGGCGACGCCGATCGCGCCCGGCAGGAAGTAGAGGCCGGTCTCCAGCGCGCCGAAGCCGCGGGCGCCCTGGAGGTAGAAGTTGCCGTAGAACATCTGCCCGGTGATGCCGAAGAACAGCGCGGCCAGGGCCAGGTTGCCGGCGCTGAACCGGCTGTTGCGGAACAGCCGCGGGTCGAACGACGGCTCGGGCGAGCGCCACTCGACGGCGAGGAACAGCCCGATGACCACGAGGCCGCCAAGCACCGGGCCCCACACCTGCCAACGGGCCCAGTCGGTGTCCTGACCGGCCTCGATCAGGCCGTAGGCGAGCAGGGCCAGGCCGGCGGTGGAGAGCACGAGGCCGAGCGGGTCCGGGCGCCGGCGCATGGCCAGCCGCGGATTCGGTACCACGGCCAGGATGCCCACCAGCGCGATCGCCACGACGGGCAGGTTGACCAGGAAGACCGACCCCCACCAGAAGTGGTCGACCAGCACGCCGCCGAGCAGCGGGCCCAGGGCGACGCCGACCCCGCTCGACGCCGACCAGGCGGCGATCGCGCCGGCCCGCCGCTCGGCCGGGAAGGTCGCGCCGATGATCGCCATCGAGGTCGGCATCATCATCGCGCCGCCGAGGCCCATGAGGCCGCGGGCGAGGATCAGGCCGGTGGCGTCGCCGGCCCAGGCGGCCCAGATCGAGGCGGCCCCGAAGCAGACGAGGCCGAGGACGAGGATCGTGCGGTGGCCGTACCGGTCGCCGAGTGCGCCGGCGGCGAACAGCGCGGTGGCGAAGAGCAGCGCGTACGAGCCGACGGCCCACTGCAGCTCGCCGGGGGTGGCGCCGAGCCCGGTGCGCGGGTCGGCGATGCGCTCCAGGGCGATGCCCAGGATGGTGGTGTCGATCCAGATCAGTACCGCGGCGAACACGAGGACCGAGAGCACGCGCCGCTGTACGCTGATTGACAGGTCCCTGACGGTCATGTGCTCACACTCGCAAGAACGTCAGGTACCTGTCAATAGTCTCACACTGCACAATGAACGGGTGAGCCTTGAGGACGACTGCTCGACGTTCCTGGTCCGCCACGCCTGGCTGAGCCTGCGCAGCGTGGTCGCCGACGCCCTGGTGCAGCACGATCTCTCGGTCGCCCAGTTCGCGTCGCTGATGATGCTGGAGGCCTCCCCCGGGCTGTCCGTCGCCGACGTGGCCCGCAAGGTCTCCTCCGCGCGCCAGTCGGCCAACGAGATGCTCGGCGGCCTGGAGCGGGCCGGCCTGGTCGAGCGCCGCCCGCACCCGAACGACCGCCGCGCACAGCAGATCTACCTCACCGACGCGGGCCGGGAGCGGCTCGCCGCCGCGCGGCCGACCGTCCGGCAGGTCGAGGAGCGGCTGTCGGCCGGCTTCAGCGCCGACGACCTCACCGTGGTGCGCACCTGGCTGGCCCGCATGGCGGCGGCCTCCTCACCCATGTCCTGAGCTGCAGACTCTTTACAGGAGTGTGTCGCGGGTCACATTATGGACAGGGGGAACGTACTCGCGGCGGAGGTGCGTTCATGGAACTGCTCGGCGGCATCAGACACGTTGAACATGCCATTCAGACGCCGGCGTGGGACCCGGCGTGGCGACCTCGGGTGAGCCTGGCGGTGGCCCAGCTCAGGGCGGCGTTCGCGGAACACGTGGACCAGACCGAGGGGCCCGGCGGCCTCTACGCGGGCGTGCTCGGCGACGCCCCGCGACTCGCGCGGCGCTTCTCCGGCCTGGTCGACGACCACGAGACGGTCCGCTCAGCGCTCGATGAGCTGTCCGGGCGGCTCGACCACGGCGAGGCGGACGCCCTGCGGTCGGAGGCGACCCAGCTCATCCAGGCGGTGTGGGAACACCGCCAGCGGGGCGCCGACCTGCTGTACGAGGCCTACGAGACGGACCTCGGCGGGGAAACCTGACGGACTCCTTACCGTCCGCCGCCGCGCGGTGGCGGGCGGCCGGGCGCGCTCTAGGCTCGAACCGTGGGGCAGAGCGTGCTGGTCGTGGACGACGATCCGACCGTGAGCGACGTCGTCCGGAGGTATCTGGAGCGCGCGGGCTTCGCCGTGCGCCTGGCCGCGGACGGGTCGGGCGCCCTGGACGCCTACGCGGCGCAGCGCCCGGACCTGCTCGTCCTCGACCTCATGCTGCCCGGGATCGACGGGCTGGAGGTCTGCCGGCGGCTGCGCGAGCAGGACCGCGACCTGCCGATCATCATGCTGACCGCGCTCGGCGAGGAGTCCGACCGGGTGCTCGGCCTGGAGATCGGCGCCGACGACTACGTGACCAAACCGTTCTCACCCCGCGAGCTCGTCCTGCGGGTCCAGTCGGTGCTGCGCCGAACCGCTCCCCCGGCGCCCTCCGGCGAACTGGTCGACGGCGAGCTGCGGGTCGACGTGGCCCGGCGGATCGCCACCCTGCGCGGAGCCACGCTGGCCCTCACCGTGCGCGAGTTCGACCTGCTGGTGTTCCTGATGCGCAACCCCGGCCGGGTGCTGCGCCGGGCCGAGCTGCTCGAACAGGTGTGGGGCTGGACGTTCGGCGACCAGTCGACGGTCACCGTCCACATGCGACGCCTCCGGGAGAAGGTCGAGGACGACCCGGCCGACCCGAAGCGCATCCTGACCGTCTGGGGTGTCGGCTACCGGTACGAGTTCGCCGATGCGTGACGTCCTGCTCACCTTCCTGATGGCGCTCGGCTGCTCCCTGGTGGTGGCCGGGGCCGGCCTGCTCGCGCTCCGCGGTCCGCTGCGCGGCCGCTCGGTGACCGCGCACATCGTGGTCCTGCTGCTCGTCACCGTGCTCGGGGTGCTCGCCGGCATCCTCGGCGCGGCCATGGAGATGTTCATCTCCGACCACGACCTGCACGTGCTGCTCCTTGTCGTCGGCGCCTCCGCCACGGTCAGCCTGGGCGCGGGCCTGTGGGCCGGCCGGCGGCTCGCCCGGGCCAGCATGTGGGCCGCCGAGGCCCGCGAGCAGGAGCGGCAGGCCGAGGCGCGGCGGCGCGAGCTGGTCGCCTGGGTCTCCCACGACCTGCGGACCCCCCTGGCCGGGCTCCGGGCGATGGCCGAGGCGCTCGACGACGGGGTCGTGTCCGATCCGGAGACCGTCGCCGAGTACCACCGGCGGATCAGCGCCGAGACCGACCGCATGGCGGGGCTCGTGGACGACCTCTTCGAGCTGTCCCGGATCAACGCGGGGGCGCTGCGGCTGACGCTGGCCGCGGTACCGCTGGGGGAGATCGTCTCCGACGCGATCGCGTCGGCCGAACCGCTGGCCGCCGCGGCGCATGTGCGCGTTGTCGCGGCACCCTCCGGCTGGCCGGTCGTCGAGGGCTCGATGCCCGAGCTGTCCCGGGTGGTCGACAACCTGCTGCGCAACGCGATCCGCTACACGCCCCCGGACGGCACCGTGACCGTCACCAGCGGCCTGGACGGCGACCGAGGCTGGCTCGCGGTCACCGACACGTGCGGGGGGATCGCCGAGGGGGACCTGCCGCGGGTGTTCGACGTGGCGTTCCGCGGCGCGCCGGCCCGGACCCCGACCGACTCGGCCGGTGGCGGGCTGGGCCTCGCCATCGTCCGGGGCCTGGTCGACGCGCACCACGGCGACGTGAGCGCCGAGAACGTCGACGAGGGCTGCCGGTTCGTCGTCCGGCTGCCGCTCAGTGCTGGACCAGGCCGTCCAGGGCGTGCTGGCACGGGTCGTCCGGGTGCTCCGGCAGTCGCGGGATGACGTCGAGCAGCACGCCGCGCAGGCGCTCGGTGTTCTCCCCGAAGACCCGGAACACCTCCTCCTGCGTGACCCCGTGCTCACCCTCCACGCCGGCGTCGAGGTCGGTCACGAGCGCGATCGAGGAGTAGCAGAGGGCGAGCTCGCGGGCGAGCACGGCCTCCGGGTGCCCCGTCATGTTCACGACAGCGCCACCCATCGAGGTGTACCAGCGAGACTCCGCCCGGGTGGAGAACCGTGGTCCTTCCACGACGACCATCGTGCCGTCGCCCGCCTCGATGCCGTGCTCGGCGGCCACCTTGCGCACCGTGTCGCGGCCGGTCGCGCAATACGGGTCGGCGAAGTTCACGTGCACGGCGCCCTCGTCGTAGAACGTCTGGATGCGCCCCGACGTGCGGTCGATCAGCTGGTCCGGCACCACGAACGTGCCCGGCCCCAGCTCGGGCCGCAGCCCGCCGACCGCGCACGGCGCCAGGATCTGCCGCACCCCGATCTCCCGGAGCGCCCAGATGTTCGCCCGATAGGGGATCCGGTGCGGCGGGAACCGGTGATCCCGGCCGTGCCGCGGAAGAAACGCCGTGCGCCGCCCGCGCACCGTCGCCACCGTGATGGGGTCCGAGGGTGGGCCATACGGCGTGTCGACCACGTGCTCCTCGGCGTCGTCGAGCAGCGCGTAGAGCCCGGATCCACCGATGACGGCAACGTCGGCGAGTGAGGTCACGGATCAGACCCTAACCGCGACGCCCGGGTCAGGCTATGGTGCGAGACATGACCCTCGCACCCCGCTTTGCGATGATCGACTCGTCGCACCCGCTCATCGGCCGCGCGGCCGATGATGTTTGCTGGTGGGGCTGATGTCCATGCACGGGGATCTCGGTGGGATGGAAGGGCAACCGTCCGGGCAGACGCCGACCGGCCGCGGCTCACCGCGGCCCGGCGCGTCCGGCGGCCGGGGAACGTCGAGGCAGCGTCGAGGGAGGGCGATGGAGTCGTTGACCGGGCGGCTGCTGGTGGCGACGCCCGCGCTCCGCGACCCGAACTTCGAGCGGACCGTCGTCCTGGTGGTCGCGCACGAGGAGGGCGGCGCCCTGGGCGTGGTGCTGAACCGCGCCACCGAGGTGCAGGTCGCCGACGTCCTCGGCAACTGGGGCGCCCTGGCGGGTGAACCCCCGGTCGTCTTCGAGGGCGGCCCGGTCCAGCCCGAGGCGGCGATCTGCCTGGCCCGCACCCGCCCCGGCGTCGAGGACCTCGCCGGCTTCAACCGCGTCTCCGGCGCCGTCGGCACGGTCGACCTCTCGGGCGACCCCGACCTGCTCGTGGCGGGCGTCCTGGGCGTGCGGGTCTTCGCCGGCTACGCGGGCTGGTCCCCGGGCCAGCTGGAGCGCGAGATCGAGGGCGGTTCCTGGTTCGTCTTCGACGCCCTGCCGAGCGACGCGTTCGCCCCACGCCCGGACGACCTGTGGCAGATGGTGCTGCGCCGCCAGGGGGGCCTGATGGCCGCCGTGGCCCACTACCCGGCCGACCCGACCCAGAACTAGGAACCCGGTGTGAGTCCCCGGCCCGGTGTGTGTACTATTCCGTGAGTGCCCGCCGAGAGGCGAGTGCATGAAGGGGCCGTGGCGCAGCTGGTAGCGCACCACACTGGCAGTGTGGGGGTCAGGGGTTCGAGTCCCCTCGGCTCCACCGATGTAGGTGGACCCTGCTCATGGGCGCTTCCCTCCGGGAGCGCCCATTTCGCTGTCGCATCGGTGGGTTCCCCGCGCTCGCTTCGCTCGCTCCAGGCGGGGGCTCCGCCACCCGCACCCCCGAAGCGGTGGTTGCCCTCCGACTGCCGCTTGCGCTTGCCACCCGCAGTCCTCGCCGGTGGGCGCTCCCCGACTGCCGCTTGCGCTTGCCACCCGCAGTCCTCGCCGGTGGGCGCTCTCCGACTGCTGCGGCGGGCGTCCGATCGTGAAATTGTGGGTTGAATGGTGATTGATCGATTTGCTCTTGTGGCTTTGCCTGGGCAGGCGGCGGTCTTTGCTGCGGCCTGTGCTGAGCGGGCGATCGGCGTGCTGCTGTGGACCGTGGCACTGGCCGACAGGCCGGGTGATGTCGCTCGGTACGTCGACGCCTTGGAGCTTCTGTGGCGCCGCGACGTGGACGATCCGGCGGCATATCTTGCGGAGCGGCAGCAGCTTGAGTCGATGCATGAGATGACCGTGGGGGACGAGTTGATCGGGGCGTCCGCCTACGCGTTGCACTCGGTGCTGGTGCTGCATTCTGGTCTGGGTGTCGTGGCCGACCCTACGCCAGAGACGTTGGAGGACTGCTCGATGACGGCGCGCAACGGTGCTTTTCGGCTGGAGCGCCTCGTTCGTACTCAGTACCTGCTCAGCGCAGAAGAGCGACATCAGGACGAGAACATCAGCGCTCTGCTGCGGGGCGTCTCTGCGGATGATCTGCGGGACGACGCCAGGCGGGTCGGTAGGGAACGCCTGAGCCTCTTCCGCTCGCAGTTCTAGCCTCGGTATCCGGCCGCCGCTTCGCCGGCTTCGTCGACAACACCGGGAACGGTCAGCTGCCGGCGGGTTCGCTCCATGCCGGGTCGGCGCCGAGTGCTCCGGCGAGCCGGGTGATCGTCTCGCGGGTGGCCCGGTCGCCGACGCGGTCGGGCAGCCAGGCGCAGGCGATGCTGGCGCCGCTCACGTCGGCGGTGGCGCAGACGGCGGCCAGGCATTCCTCGATCTGGGTGACGGAGGGTCCGGGGCCTGAGGGGAAGCGCAGGCCGGGCAGTTGCGTGCTGTCGATGACGTCGATGTCGAGGTGCAGGTGGACCGGCATGCGGCCGAGCCCGTCGAGGGCGGAGGTGATCGCGGCCGGGTCGGCGGGCACGCGGCGGACCTGGCTGACGGTCAGGGCGTCGCGCTCGGCGGGGTCGAGGTCCCTGGCGTCAGCGAGCACGACGTGGGTGTCGGCCACCGGCCGCAGCCCGAGTGCGTCGCAGAAGACCTCGGGTGCCCGGCCGGTCAGCATCGCCAGCGCCATCCCGCCGAGGTAGCCGCTGATCGTTATGTCCGGGGTGTTGAAGTCGCCGTGCGCGTCCAGCCACACCACTGCCAGCTCGCGATGGCGGCGCTGCAGCCCGGCCACCGCTCCCAGGGCCGCGGGACAGTCGCCGGACAGTAGCAGCGGCCTGGCTGCCCGGGACACCGCGTCGGCGACCGCCTGGTACCGCAGCGTCATCTGGCCGGGCGCGGGGCCGGCCGGAAGGGCCGGGCTGATCGTCTCGGTCACGTTGGCTGGGATCGGGAAGGCCGGGATGTGCTCGTCGAGGTGCCAGGGTGTCGCGATGAGATCCCAGCCGCCACTGTGGTCAGCCACGAGCTGCCTCTCCTTCGCCGGCCACTGCCATGCTCCCCAACAGACCAGCCGCCTCCCGCCGACGCAACCGGATTTCGCCGCCGCAGCACCGGTCGCCGGCCAGGCCGCCGGACCGCGCCCGACCCAGGATTGAGTGCGCGATTTGCCCGTCACGAGCGGAAACTCCCAGTTCAGCGCGGGGGCTTCGCCACCCGCACCCCTCCCCGGTGGTTGCCCTTCCAGCGGGGCTTGCGGCTCTGGTCCTGGGTGCCTGGCCGTTGGTCTGGTGGTTGGCCGGACGGACCACTCACCCTGGGTCCGTCCGGGCCTGCGCGGCTTGCGCCTGCCCTTGCGCAAATTACCGTTTGTGCTGCTTACCAGCCGTACGGTGCTTGACTGGCTGACGTGGGTTGGCGTTGGGTGGTGGACTCCCCTTGCTCGGTGGGCCAGCGGTTGGTGTCGTAGGGCTCCGACGTTGTGGGGTAGCGAACCGTCGACTCGGGTTCCGTGTCGCGGTACGCCGACGCCAGGCCCAGGCCTTCCACGCCCAGGGGGCGGTTCGTCGTGTCCGTTGGTTCCGGGGCCTCGGCCTGCGGGTAGGGCCAGCGGCGCCAGCGTTGCATGCTGGCCGCCGCGATCAGGAGCAGGACGCCCAGCACCATCGTGGTGCCGCTGCGGATCGGGGCGGTCAGGTCGATGTGCTTGCCGGCCACCCAGAGGTCGTCGTTGAACAGGCTCATCGTCTTTGCCGGTGCGACCAGCAGCATCGTGTAGCTCAGGGTGTACAGGACGCCGATCACCGTCGCGCCCAGCGGCGAGAACCGGAGCGTGCCCAGGAGACCCAGTACCAGGCCGGCTGCGGCCAGGAAGGCCACCGGTCGGACGAAGTCACCTGCATGCAGGGTGTCGTCGGCGAACGCGTCGGTGGAGCGGACCTGGCCCAGCGCCAGTAGCACCCAGGCCAGCGGGGCGATGACGATCGCAGCGATCAGGGTTCGAATGTGCCGCATGGCCTGCCCCTACCGAATTCCGGGCGCCGGCGTGAGCCGGGCGCCCTCCGGTCGGGTGCTCGTGATTGCACGCAATGTCCATCCTCCTCAGGACTTGGGGCGGTTTGTTCCCCCTGAAGGAGCGTACGGGCGCCCCGCAGCGTCACACCCGCCCCGTCGCTGCCGGGCGCCGCACCGAGGTTTACCGGCCCTCGCGCAGGGCGGCGGCCTCCTCCCGGCGGCCCAGGCGGTCCAGGACCATCGCCTTGCCCTGCTGGTGGCGCCACAACTCCGTGAACTGGCGGCGGTCGCCCTGGCGGAGCTGTTCCCGCGTGACGGCCGTCGCGTCCTCGATGGCCTCCAGCGCCCTGGGTCAATCCTGCAACCGCATCGCGCACGCGACCCGGTTGTTGGCCGTCAGGGCGGCTCGTGGAGCGCCAACGCCAGCGAGAAGCGGAACCGCGGCCGGTCGCCCTCGACCATCCAACGGCCCACGCCGACGGACTCCTCCGCGGTCGCCACCGCCTCGTCGAGGCGTCCGAGGCCGGCCAGAACGGCCGAATGCCCGTTGAGCACCTCGATGAGGACGGGCAACTGCACGAGCGGGTCGGAGTTGCAGAACGTGCGCTGGATCAGCAGCGCCTGCTCGCTGTCGGTGAGGGCCTCCTCCCACCGCTCTTCCAGCAACAACCCGACGCCCGCGACCGCAGCAACCGCACGGTCTCGGCGGGCTCGGCGGCGGAGATGCTCGGCAAAGGGGACGACGCACTCAGATTCGTGGTTGGGTGCTGCATCGCGCCATCGTGAGCGGTCGGGTCAATCCGGAGCGCCACGCAAGGTCTCGGGGCGAATCTTCCATCAACCGCACAACTCGCCGGCGGGTCGGAACCCCGGGCGATCTTTGCGGGCATGATCGGCGCCGAATCCATCGACACCAAGGAGTGTGCATGCGCAACCATGCCCTTCGGCGGGTGCTGGCCGGCGCGGCGGCGGCCATCATCGCCTTGCTGCCGGTCGGTCCCGCACACGCCGGCACCGCGGGCGCGGACGGCACGACCGGGACGATCTCGGGCCGGCTCCAGAACCGGGACGGGTCGCCGACCTGGGCCTACCTGACGGTCTTCACCACCGTCGGGCAGAACTACGCGGGCTCGGCCTACGTGCCGGCCGCCGGGACGTTCAGCGTCGACGTGCCGGCCGGGTCCTACAAGCTCGTCTTCAACGTGCGTGGGCGGTTCGAGCAGTGGTCCGGCGGGGCAACCTCGTTCGCGGCGGCCGTGCCCGTCGAGGTCGTCGCCGGGCAGGTGACCGAGGTCACCGAGACGGTGCTCCCGACCGGGTCGATCGCCGGGCGGGTGACGCGGGCCGACGGCAGCTCCGCGGCCGGCGTCCCCGTCTACGCCGGCGGCAGCGCGACGACCGACGGCTCCGGCGCGTACCGGATCGACGACCTGCTGGTCGGTGAGTACACGGTCAGCTTCCTCGGGCCGCACGGGGTGTCGCAGTACGCCCACGGGACGCTGGACCCCGCCGCGGCCGAGCGGTTCGCGGTCCTCGACGGGCAGGTCACGACCGTCGACGAGACACTCCTGCCGACCGGGTCGGTCCGGATCGTCGCGCACGACGCCACGACCGGCGAGCCGCTCGCGGGGTTCTGCGCGTGGGCGCCCAACGTGGGTGGCTGCGCCGCAGGCACCGAACTGGTGGTGGACGACATCTTCGCCGCGCAGTACCAGTTCACCGTCTACCTCGACGATCGCCTCCACCTTCCCGGGCGCGGCACCGTCACCGTCACCGGCGGGCAGACGGCGGCCCTCGACGTCGCCGTGCGCCGCGGCGCCACGATCACCGCCACGATGGTCGAGCGGGCCGGCGGCACCGCCACCGACGGCTGCGTCACCGTCGCGACCGTCAACGGCCTCTACGGGCTCGACACCCGCGGCTTCTGCTCCGACGCGACGCCGGGGCCGACTCCGGGCTCGGTCGTGATCGGGCCCTTGGAGCCGGGCACGTACCAGCTGCTCGCCGACCCGCGCGACCCCGCGCTCGGCCTGCAGTGGGTCGGCGCGGCCGGCGGCACCGGCGACCGCGCGAAGGCCCGCCGGATCACGGTGGCTTCCGGCGACCGGATCACCGCGCCGGCCATCCGGTTCGACGCGGGGACCACGATCCACGGCCGGGTGACGGACGCCGCCACCGGCGCGCCGCTCACCGCCTGCGTGTCCGTCGTCGCGCTGGCCCACGACTACGTGCCCACGGACAGCTGCCCGGCCCACAGCGAGCCGGACGGCACGTACAGCATCCCGGGCGTCGGCCCGTACGCCTGGCCGGTCGAGTTCGTCCGCTACGGCTACCAGTGGCGCTGGTCCGGCGACGCGGTCAACCGCCGCACCGCGACCCCGGTGACGGCCGTGGCCGACGCGCAGCTGCGCACGGGCGGCGGCACGCTCACCGGCACCGTCACGGACGCGTCCGGGCATCCGGTCCGGGCGTCGGTGGTGGCGGTCGACGCCCTGACCGGCGAGGCGGTCGCCGTGGGTGCCGGCCCCGATCCCGCCGGCTACACCATCACGAAGATCCCGCCGCAGCGGATCAAGGTGTACTACAGCACGACCGACGGCCGGACCGGCTGGGTCGGCGGCGCCGACCTGGCGCACGCACGCCCGTTCCAGGTCCGCGACCAACGCACCGTGACGGTGAACATCGTCATCGGTTAAGGCACGCCGTCGACGCCGCGGCCGGGCCCCCGAGTCCGGCCGCGGCGGGGCAGGATGTGACCCACAACCGATCCGGTCCCTGGACCACTCCTAGAAGATCGGGAGGCCGGATTGCGGGACGAACGGGATTACGTCGAGTACGTGCGGGCGCGCATGCCCGCGCTGCGCAGGCTCGCCTATCGGCTGAGCGGGGACTGGCCCGCCGCCGACGACCTGCTGCAGGAGTGCCTCGTGGCGCTCTACCGGCACTGGCGGAGGGCGGTTTCGGCCGACTCTCTGGATGCTTATGTACGGGCGGTGCTCGTCCACGCCTACCTCGCCGAGCGGCAGCGGCCGTGGAGCCGGCGGGTCCGGCCCACGGCCGAGCTGGCCGACGCACCGGCACCGGTGCTGGGCGGCGCCGAGCACCGCGTCGACCTGCTGGCCGCGCTGGCGAAGCTGTCGCGGGGGCAGCGGGCGGTGCTCGTGCTGCGGTACTGGGAGGACCTCGACGTCGCCCAGACCGCGGCGGCGTTGGGCTGCTCGGCAGGCACCGTCAAGAGCCAGACCTCGTACGCGATCGCCGCGCTGCGCCGGCTGCTGCCCAACTACGTGCCGGGAGGGACGGACATCGCATGAAGGACCTGTTCGCCACCCTGCCCGACGACCCGGCGCCGCCGCTGGCGGCCGGATACCTCGACTCCGTGCTCCGCCGTGGGCGGCGGTCGGCCCGGCGCCGGCTCCTCGGTACCGCTGCCGTCTGGACCATCGTGGTGCTGGCCGTCGCCGGCCTGGCCGTGCCCGCGCTGTCGCTGCCCGATCGACCGGCGGCTCCCGCCGCCAAACCGAGCCTTCCCGAGCGGTTCGCCGGATACTCGGTCCTCACCGGCACCGTGGGCGCGTCCCCGGCCGGCCGGGCCATCGCGCTCTACGGCTACGGCAACGGCGAGCTCTTCAACATGTTCCAGCCGGTGGTCGCCGGGGCCGACCGCAACACGTACCGCCGGGTCGACGCGATGGAGGACCGAGGCCGCCCGTCGGCGCTGCTCTCCCCGGACGGCACCAGCGTGCTGCTCGGCGACGACTACGGCGCCACCCGCGACCTGGTGCTCGTCGACCTGACGACGGGCCGGCGGCGGTCCGTGCCGATCGGCGAGCCGGTCGGCGTGCGGCTGCTCGCCTGGTCCCCCGACGGGCGGTACGTCGCGTACAGTGCCGGCGCCGTCGGCGACAACCCCGACCGGATGATCAACTTCGTCGACGACGAGGTCCGCCGGTCGGGGGAGTTGCGGCTGCTGGACCTGGCGACGCACCAGAGCAGAGCGTTCCCGGCGGTCCATCCGGCGGCCACGGCGGCGTTCGCGGGGGACGGTGGGCGGCTCGCGGTGCAGGTGGACCAGCGGGTCCAGCTGTTCGAGCTGGATGGGCGCTCCATCGGTACCGTGGAGATCCCCGCCGGCCGGGAACTCGCGGCCGGCGTGGGCTGGACCCCGGACGGGCGGTTCCTGGCGACGGTGCCCAGCGGCTTCGTGCTGCACAGCACGTTCCTGTGGAACGAGGGCGACGTCACGTTCGTGCCCGTCACCGACGGCGCCACGCCCCCGGCGCCGGTCACCGGCGTGGTGCAGGTGCTCGGCTGGCGCTCGGCGACCAAACTCGTCGCGGCGACGTTGCCCATGGGGCTGTCCTCGATCGACCTGACCACCGGGGCGCGCGAGCGCCTGTCGCTGTTCGACACCGGCTCGACCTGCGAGCTGGGCATGCAGAGCTGCCAGGTCTTCGACCTCCAGCTCGCCACCGGGCTGCTCGCGGACGCGACCGTGCGGCCGGCGTCGTCGCCGGACCGCGGGCCGTGGCCGCTCGCGCTGACCATCCCGATCGCGGTGGTGCTGCTGGGCGCCACCTACCTGCTGTGGCGCCGCTTACGCCGCTAACGCAGCCTGCCGATCCGTCCCGCCTCGCCGGAGGCCCAGCAAGCGCCGCCGGCGCACTGGACGCTGTCGAACGAGCCGGTGTCGAACCGGTGCCAGGTGCGGCCGCCGTCGTAGGTCACGTCGCTGCCGGTGGGGCCGACGGCGTACGCGGTGTCGCCGTGGGCGCCACGCCACGCGGCGCCGGAGCGGTACTCGCCGGGGACCGTCTTCGCGACCGTCCAGGTGCGCCCGCCGTCGCGCGTGGTGGCCGCCCCGTCCGGGGCCTCGGCCGGGACCAGGAAGTCGCCGCCGACCGCGAGGCCGCGCCGGCGGTCCTGGAAGGCGAGCGAGAAGATGCCGGCCGCCTCGCCGCTCGGGATCGGGCTGGCCGTGACACTCCAGCGGCCGCCGCCGTCGGCCGAGTGGAAGACGCGGGCCTGGGCCCCGCCGCCGGTGGCGAACCAGGCGTCGCCCTTGCTGGCCACCAGGCAGGTGCCGCTCGCCGCGAAGGCGAACTCGCCGGCCAGCGCGTCCGGCATGCCGTCGGTCGGCTGGACCGCCCAGTGCCGGCCGCCGTCGTGGGTGGCCAGGATGCGGAACTTCCCGCCGACCGGGTCGGACAGGGCCAGCCCGTGCCGCCGGTCGAGGAACGCGACGCAGTCGTAGAAGGCGGCCGGGTCGGCGTTGCGGAACGTCTCGGTCCAGGTCCGGCCGCCGTCGTCGGTCACGTACACCCGCGAGGCCTCGCCCTCGCCGATCGACAGCACGACCGCGTGCCAGGCGTCGAACGCCTCGATGTCGCGGAACTGCAGGTCCGTCGTGCCGGGCGGGCCGACCTGCTGCCAGGTGCGCCCGCCGTCGACGGTGCGCAGCACGGTCCCGCCGGTGCCCGAGGCCCACGCGACCCGATCGCTGACGGCGGCGAGGCCGCGCAGCCGGGCCGTCGTGCCGGTGTCGAGCACCTGCCACGACGGCGCCGGCGGCCGGCCGAACCCGCCGGCCCCGAGCACGGTGACGAACGCAAGCGCGAGAACCATCGACATCCGTCTCATAGTTCCCGGAACTTACTCCTCCTTCGCCGGTTCGTCAGCTGTAGAAGTTCCGCTCCCACCGATGCTTGGCCAGCACCGCGAGCTGCTCCGCGGTGAGCGCCCGCCCGTCACTGAGCGCCGTGTTCCGCTCGACGTTGCGCACGGAGCGCATGCCCGGGATGACCGTGGACACCGCCGGCGCACTGAGCACGAACCGCAGCGCGGTCTCGGCGACCTGATCCCTGGTAATGCCGAGATCGGCGACGATGGCATCGACGTGGCGCTCCACCTGCGCGGGCCGGTCGTCCCTGAAGTACCGCTGCCGGAAGTCGCCCTCGGGGAACGTCGTGTCCTTCGTGATGTTGCCGGTCAGCCCACCCTCGTCCAGCGCCACCCGGACGATCACCCCGACGCCGTGCTCCTCGCAGGCGGGGAACAGGTTGTCGGCGGGCGCCTGGTCGAAGACGTTGTAGATGACCTGGACGGTGTCGACGACCCCGCTGCGCACGAGCGCGAGCGCGTTGTCCGGCTGGTGGTCGTTGATCGAAATACCGAAGAGCCGGATCTTCCCGTCCTGCTTGAGCGCCGCGACGGTCTCGAGCCAGTCCCCGCGCCCGACCCACTCGTCGCTCCAGACGTGAAACTGCAGCACGTCGAAGTGCTCGAGCCCGCTGACCCGCAGGCTGGTCTCGAGGCTCTCCCGGATGTGCTCCCCCGGGAAGGTCTCCGCTGGGTCCAGCCCCTCGGGCGCCGGCCAGACCATGTTCTTCGGTGGCACCTTGGTGGCGACGTAGATCTGCTCGCCGGCCCGCTCCCGCACGACCCGCCCGACGATCCGCTCGCTCTCGCCGTAGCCCCGTGCGGTGTCGATGAGGTTGACACCGAGGTCGACGGCCTTGTGCAAGGCCTTGATCGACTCGTCCTCGGTGGCCCCGATCCAGGCCGACTCGCCGATCCCCCAGGCCCCGTACCCGATCTCCGAAACGTCCGGCCCGTTGCGGCCGAGCTTGCGGTACTGCACGCTGTTCCTCCCCGTTCAGGGTTCCTGTTCCGCTTGAACCCTAGTTCTCGGGAGGCGCATGCGTGCGTCGACCGCCTACCGTTGGTGCCGTAGCGCGCGCCGAACGATGTCATCGACATCGAGCGCGAGCGGGAACGGCTCTCGGACGTCCAGCACGGCCCCCGGCCCGGCGATGGCGCACTCCGAATAGTGCACACCGTCCAACCGGAACAGGCGCAGCGTCATCGAGCCCGGCGGCTCCTGCTCGACGAGGAGACAGCGGCCGATCCCCGCGGCCGCGCACAGCTGCATCTTCACCAGCCTGTCGGTGCCCGCGTTGCCGGGCGAGACAACTTCGCCGACGAACAGCACTTCCCGCGCGTCAAGCACCACACCGTCATCGTCGGTGTCGGCCACCACGAGATCAGGGATGAAGATCCGGCCCGTGTGCAACCGCACGTTCACGGCTTCCAGCGCGAGCAGCCCAGCCTCCGAAGCAGCCTGGTCCAGCGCGAGGAACAGGAAGGAGGAAAGCCGCTGGTGCCGCTTGCCCGGCACCGGGCTCACGAGCAGGCTTCCGTCGAGCAACTCGATGCGGTCCGTGGTTTCGCCGAGGGCAAGGTACTCCTCCTCAGTCCACGGTCCTTCGTGCTCAAGCACCGCGACGCTCACCGACCAACCACCTCCCGACGGCCACTGCCACCAGCCCGCCATGCCGACAGTCCGGCGGCGACGTACACGCCCCGCCGCCGTAAGCCAATGCACCTACAGTGGCCACATGGCCCTAATCATCACCTATCGGCAGTTATGGCAACTGGGGACCTGGCCGGAGTGGAGTCGCGGTTGCCAGGCTCCGATGACGTCACGTGCGCGGTGTACCGTATGCGCGCCACCCGGCCGACCGGAAGGTTCCGGACTCCTGAGGAGAACGAGCGCGCTGTGGACTATCAGGTCTGGTTCGTGCTCGCGGCGCTCCTCGGCAACGGGGTCGGGTGCATGCTGGCCGTGTTCTGCCTGGTGCGGATGACCGACCAGCGGCGCACGACGCGCAACCGGCTGCTGCTGGTGCTGGTCGCGGCCTGGGTGCTGGTCGAGACCGCGCGCGACGACATGCTCTTCGTGGCCGCCACCGCCATCCACATGAGCGACTACCAGGTCCACTTCTTCCTGGCGCCGAGCATGGTGCTGACGGTGTTCTCCGTGCTGTTCACGGCGGGCGTCTTCTGGCTGGCCGCCAACCGTCCGCGGCCACTGTGGACGATCGGCGGCGGGACGGCGGTCGGCCTGCTGCTGGGTGCGATGAGCGTGCAGGCGGCGTTCGCCGGCCGGGCCGGGTCGGCCATGTCGATCGACATCGTCAGCACCTCGCTGATCGCCGCCGGGCTCGGCGCGGTAACCGGGGTCTTCGTGTGGCTCAGCACCGGCGCGACCCGCCGCTCCGCCATGGCGACCGCCGTCGCGCTGCTGGCGATCTGTCTGACGATCGCGCAGTACTGGATCGCCGCCGAGGTCACGACGGACCCGTCCATCCCGGTCGACAGCACCGTCGGCATCGACCCGATCCAGCTGGGCATCGTCACCGCGGTGGCCTTCGGCGTCCGCGCCATCGCGCTCACCTTCATGAGCATGATGGACGAGAACCACCCCGAGCCCCTGGTCGACCAGCCCGACAGCCGATAGCCGCGTCCGCCAGGGTGTGATCGGTACCGTTGAGGTATGGATCGGCTGGAGGTCCGGGACCTCGTCTACTTCGTCGCGGTGGCGGAGCACCTGCACTTCGGCCGCGCCGCCGAGCAGCTGGGCATCGCGCAGCCGCCGTTGTCCCGCGCGATCAGCAGGCTGGAGCGCCGGATGGACGTCCGGCTCTTCGAGCGCACCAGCCGACGGGTCGACCTCACCACGGCCGGCGAGGTGTTCCTGCGGGAGAGCAGCAGGATCCTCGCCGCGCTCGACGGCGCGGTGCGCCGCACCCAGCAGGCTGCCCGGCCACAGCGGCTGGTGCTCGCCGCCCCGGCCGGCACCGGCGCGGGCCTGCTCGCCGAGGTGCTGGAGGCGCACCGGCGCGGTGTCGACCCGGCACCGGTGGAGGTCCTCTTCACCACCGACCTGGGCGCCGCCCTGCGCGACGGCACCGCCGACGCGGCGCTGATGTGCAGCAGTGACGATCTCGACGGGCTGGACACGGTCGATCTCGTCGAGGAGACCCCGGTCGCGCTCCTCCCGGCCGGGCACCGGCTCGCCACGCGCGAGAGCCTGACCATGGGCGACCTGCACGGCGACGATCGCTTCCGCGCGCAGTCGCCGCCGGTGAGCCTCGATGAGCTCCTGGACCGGGTCGCGCTCGGCGAGCTCGTGGTCCTGTCCGGGGCGAGCGCGACCGGCCGGCTCGGCTCGTCCGTCGTCGCCGTGCCGGTACTCGGCGCGCCGGCCAACCGGATCGTCCTGGCCTGGCCGAGGGCCACCCGGTCGGCCGCACGCGACCGGCTCGTCGACACCGCGATCGCGGTCGCCGCGCGAAGCTGACGGGCATCCGGCCCGGTGCTCCCGACGCCGGGCCGGTCGCCGACCGTCAGATCTGGTTGACGCCGCCGTCCACGAGCAGCTCGGAGCCGGTGATGTAGCTGCTCTGACCGGAGGCGAGGAAGAGGGCCGCGGCGGCCTGCTCGGCCGGGTCGGCGACGCGCCCCAGCGGCACCCCGGCGGCCAGCATGGCGAGGAACTCCTCCGGACCAACACCGGCCGGAGCGTTGCCCCGCACCAGCGACGTGTCCGTCGTGTGCGGTGCGAGCGCGTTGACCCGGATGCCCCGGTCCTTCAGCTCGTTGGCCCAGGTACGGGCCAGCGAGCGGACCCCGGCCTTGGCCGCGGCGTAGAGCCCGACGCCGGCCGCGCCACGGCCGGCGGTGGTGGACGAACAGAGGATGACCGAGGCATTGTCGTTGAGCAGCGGCAGGGCCTTCTGCACGGTGAACAGCGCGCTGCGCAGGTTGAGCCGGGTTTCGTGCTCGTAGTCCTCCTCGGTCACCCGGGCCAGCGACAACATGCGCGTTCCGCCGGCGTTGGCGAAGAGAACGTCGATCCGGCGTCCGTCGGCGCCGATGGTGGCGAAGAGCCGGTCGAGGTCGGCCAGATTCGTCACGTCGCCCTGCACCCCGCTCGCGCGGGCCGCGCCGATGCGGACCACCGCCTCGTCGAGTTCCGGCTTGCGCCGTCCGGTGAGGTAGACGTATGCGCCTTCCTCGGCGAAGCGCAGCGCGCTGGCGAACCCGATGCCATCGCTGGAACCCGTCACCACCGCGACCTTGCCGTCGAGCTGACCCATTGAATTTTTCTCCCATGACTTCACTGCGTGAACGGCGGGCCCGTTGACCGCCTGCCTCGCCAGTGCATCTCGCGGGAGCTGCGTAAACAATGATCAATTCAGCAAGGACCGATACCCTCGGGGTATCGGTTGAAATGCACCGGCGCCCGTTACCAGATCCATGTCGACCAATTTCAATTTCGGCACGCCGGTTCCCTGATGGGGGCAACCATGGCACCATGGTCGGTCATGTGGAGCCCTCACTGTGGAGAACGGCGTTCTGGCGAATACTGATCTACCGAGGGCTCCACGCTCCAGCGCTCGCTGAAAAACGTTCGCGAAACCGCCGGCCGCCGCGCCGCCTCGCCCCCGTGTCGAGATCGTCCGGCCGCGTCCTGCGGCGCACCGCGAATCTTGACCACCGCCCAGAGGACCGGCCGCCGACCATGAAGACGCTGGTCGGCGGGGAGTTTGCAGCGAAACTTTCAAGCTCATTTCCGATTGCGTACGAGGTAGACGCCGTACCCGTGATCGGTCACCTTGACGCGATGCCGCGCCGGTGCGGAGCGTGATGACGCATCAACCGCAGTTCGTCAATGTAAGGAGACTCGATGAGGCGCAAGCTCGCCCTCATATCGGCCGCCGCGCTCGCGGCCACCGGCGGTGTCGTCGTGGTCGCCAATCAGGCGTTCGCGGCGTCCGGGTGCTCAGCCAAGTACACGATCACCAACCAGTGGCCCGGAGGTTTCCAGGCCCAGGTTGACGTCACGAACCTCGGCGACCCGCTCACCAGCTGGAACGTCGGCTGGGACTTCGGCAACGCGTCCCAGACGATCACCCAGATCTGGAACGCCAACAAGACGCAGACGGGGCTGCACGTCAGCGCCACGAACATGAGCTACAACGGCAACGTCGCCACCAACGGGACGATCTCGTTCGGGTTCACGGGCAGCTGGAGCGGTGCCAACCCCGCCGGCACCAACTTCACGGTGAACAGCACCGCGTGCACCGGCACCGGTACCGGTAGCCCGTCCCCCTCGGCATCGGCCTCGGCCTCGGCCTCCGCGTCGACGAACCCGACCGCGCCGGTCGTGTCGCTGACGAGCCCGTCGTCCGGCTCCACGTTCACCGCGCCCGCCACGGTGGGCCTGGCCGCGACCGCGAGCGCCCCCGGCAGCACGGTCAGCAAGGTCGAGTTCTACAACGGCACCACGCTGCTCGGTACCGACACCAGCTCGCCGTACACCTTCAGCTGGACGAATGTCGCCGCCGGCTCGTACTCGCTGACCGCGAAGGCGTACAACGCCGCCAACCTGTCGACCACCAGCACCGCGGTGCCGATCACGGTCACCGGCGGTGGCACCGGTGGCACCCACGTCGACAACCCGTACGTCGGCGCCAAGGTCTACGTGAACCCGGACTGGTCGGCCAAGGCCGCCGCCGAGCCCGGCGGCAGCCGGGTCTCCAACCAGCCGACCGGCGTCTGGCTCGACACGATCGCCGCGATCAACGCGCCGGCCGGCTCGGGCTACACCACGAGCATGCGCAAGCACCTCGACAACGCGCTCGCCCAGGGCGCGACGCTCGCCCAGTTCGTGATCTACAACCTGCCCGGCCGGGACTGCGCGGCGCTCGCCTCCAACGGTGAGCTCGGCCCGACAGAGATCAACCGGTACAAGACCGAGTACATCGACCCGATCGCCGCGATCGAGGCCGACCCGAAGTACGCGTCGATCCGGATCGTCAACATCGTCGAGATCGACTCGCTGCCGAACCTCGTGACCAACGCGGGCGGCGAGGCCGGCGCGACCGCGGCCTGCGCGACCATGAAGGCCAACGGCAACTACGTGACGGGTGTCCAGTACGCCCTGAGCAAGCTGCACGCGGCCGGCACCAACATCTACAACTACATCGACGCCGCCCACCACGGCTGGCTCGGCTGGGACAGCAACTTCGGCCCCGCCGCGCAGCTCTTCGCCAGCACGGCGCAGGGTGCCACCGGTGGCTTCAGCACGGTTGACGGCTTCATCACCAACACCGCGAACTACTCGGCGCTGAGCGAGCCGTTCGTCACCATCAACGCCACCGTCGGTGGCCAGTCGGTCCGTCAGTCCAAGTGGGTCGACTGGAACTTCTACACCGACGAGCTCACCTTCGCCCAGGCGTTCCGCAACCAGCTGGTCTCGCTGGGCTTCAACTCCAACATCGGCATGCTGATCGACACCTCCCGCAACGGCTGGGGCGGCTCCGCCCGGCCGACCGCGGCGAGCACGTCGACCGACATGAACACCTGGGTCAACGCGTCGCGCATCGACCGGCGCATCCACGCCGGCAACTGGTGCAACCAGAGCGGCGCCGGCCTCGGTGAGCGGCCGCGGGCGACCCCGGCCGCCGGCATCGACGCGTACGTGTGGATCAAGCCTCCGGGCGAGTCCGACGGTTCCAGCTCGCTGATCCCGACCGGCCCGAACAACCCGGGCGGCAAGGGCTTCGACGGGATGTGCGACCCGGCGTACACGGGCAACGGCCGTAACGGCAACAGCATGAGCGGCGCGCTGCCCAACGCCCCGGTCTCCGGTGCGTGGTTCTCCGCCCAGTTCCAGCAGCTCATGCAGAACGCCTACCCGGCCCTGTAACAGCCCGACCCCACCCCCGGAGGGCCCCCGACACATCGGGGGCCCTCCGGCCATTTCCAGACGACCCGGCGTGTCCCCGTCATGTCGAGCCTTGCAGGTACCTGCTCACCGCCGACGAGAACACCCCAGCGGGCAGTACCGGCGGTGGGCTCGCCGGTGGCGGCTCGGGCAATGCGGCCAGCCCGGCGATGAACGTCCCACGGTGCGCCGCCGACGATCGGCCCGCCGCGGTCAGCCAGTAACGGTCAGCGGCAACGTCGAACTCGACCAGCCCGGCCGCGGCCAGCCGGCTGACCGCCGCGACGAACTCGTCCTCCCGCGGAATCGCATGGTTCAGGTAGTCGGCAGCGGCGATCACCCCGCGCAACGGCGACCCACCAGCCGAGTCCACCCCGCCGATCGACCGCAGTATCCACACGTCTGAGAGCGTCCAGCCTGCTGCCAAAGCGGTCTCCGTTGGTCGTGCCATTCCGCCCCACTCCCTCAGCGCCGGTCGAACCAGCTCAGGTGCACGGCGTGCGTGATGCCGAGCAGTGCGATGCAGACCGCCAGCACAAGTCCGGCCAGACCGCCGTCGGTCAGGTCGGGGGTCGGGTCGCCCGTGCCCGGCTTCGTCACCAGCATGAGCACGATGAGCGCGGCCAGACCGGCGATCACGCCCGGCAACACGGCCGAACGGACCCGGAAGACGGCGAGGATCAATGCCGAGACCAGCCCCGCGAGGAGGAACAGCCCGATCACGGCAGGCCCACCGCCGGAGCGGCCCGCCATGTCGAACACCGAGCCGTACTTCGCGGAATACGTCCCCGACTCGCTGACGACCACGACATCCTTGAACAGCGGAAGGAAGGCCAGAACAACGGAGCCCATCGCCAGCGGCGCGTAGAACCGCGCGTATCGGTCGGAGATCGAGCCACGGACGACGGCGACGTATTCGGACCACTCCACCAGCACATGCGGCGGCTGGTCGACACGGGCGGGTTCCGGTGCGGCCATACGGCGCCTCCCTCTGGTCGCACACATTCTGGCACGTCGATCACGAACCGATCCGCACGGCGAGACGCCCCCCGACCCTGTCCCTGTCGTACCAAACCGCGCGTCCGGCCCGCCGGGTGTCCCGCAGGATGATGTCCGTTTGGTGGCCGCGCGGAGTGGTATGGACCCGACCAGGACCGGCACACGATGAGCCGACATCCTCCAACCGCCGCCGGAGTGGAGCACTCCCGTGACAGGATCTGAGCCTCGCATCGACTTCGCCAACCTCCCGGCGCCGACCGAGGGCATCGTGGTGACGTTGTTCATCACCGTGCGCGAGATAGCGCGGTCCCGCGACTTCTACTCGCGCGTTCTGGGCGGCACGGTCGTCCTGGCCGAGAATCCATGCATCGTCCGGTTGTCCAATTCATGGATCATCATGAACCCCGGCGGCCCGCCCACACCCGATAAACCGGGCATTTCGGTGGTGAACTACGAGCCCGGCGACACTACCTCGATCTTCATGAACCTGCGGGTCGCCGACATCCACGCCTGCTACGAGGACTGGAAGGCCAAAGGCGCAGAGTTCGTGACTCCCCCGATCGATCGGGAGGCCGAGATCCGCTGCTACATGCGCGACCCCGACGGATATCTCATCGAGGTCGGCCAGTCGACCGGCCTGCTGCGGGGCAAGCTTGCCGCAAAACGCCCGGAGGATCTCCCAGGCTGACCGGGCCGTAGGGCCCACCCAGCCGGCAACGACGTTGGATGAGGTCGCCGAGGAGAGAGACATCAATGGGTACGCAGAAAGTCGCCGTTATCACCGGCGCGTCCCAGGGCATCGGCGCGGCGCTCGTTTCCATGTACCGCAAGCTCGGCTACTCCGTCGTTGCGAACTCCCGCTCCATCGCACCGTCCGATGACCCCATGATCCTGACCGTCGCGGGCGACATCGCCGACCCAGCCGCCGGCGCCCGCGTCATCGAGCAGGGCCTGGCCATGTTCGGCCGCATCGACACGCTGATCAACAACGCCGGCGTCTTCCTGGCCAAGCCGTTCACCGACTACACCGACGAGGACTACGACCTGGTGACCGGCGTGAACCTACGCGGGTTCTTCGAGGTCTCGAAGCGGGCCGTCGCCGCGATGCTCGACCAGGGCGGCGGGCACATCGTCAACATCTCCACCAGCCTGGTCGACCACGCCGATTCGAGGGTGCCGTCCGCGCTGGCATCGCTGACCAAGGGCGGCCTCAACGCGGTCACCAGGTCCCTGGCAATCGAGTACGCCGCTCGTGGCATCAGGGTCAACGCCGTCTCGCCCGGCATCATCCGTACACCGATGCACTCGGCCGAGACCCCCGAGGTCCTCGCCGGCATGCACCCGCTCGGACGGATGGGCGAGATCAGCGACATCGTCGACGCGATCGCCTATCTGGAAAAAGCCCCGTTCGTCACCGGCGAGATCCTGCATGTCGACGGCGGCCAGAGCGCCGGCCGCTGAATCCTCCGGCTGGTCGCCGGCGTTGTGCCGATGTCGCGGCCGCGAGGTCCCTAGAGCGGAGTCTCCTGATAGGTCGCCTCGCGCCAGTTCCCGTCCTGGCGCAGCCAGACCTCGCCGACGAGCACCTCGCGGGGCACGGGCTTGCCTGCGTAGGTGCCATCGAGCGTGCTGCGGAAGCTGATGAGCGCTTCCTCGGGGCCGAGCGGCGTCGTGGTCAGGTCGTCCGTCACGTAGCTCCGGAAGGCGTAGTCGTTCAAGTGGTCGAGCAGCTGTGCGCGCCCGTCGAAGCGGGCATAGGACATGATCGAGACGTGGTTGTCGGTGACGAGCGCTGCGACCTTGTCGGTGTTGCGCTCGATGAACGCGGTCCGCAGCTCGGCCACGGCAGTGGCCAACTCGCGATGCAGACGATCCTCATGCACGTTCGTACCCCCTTGCTGTGGTCGACGCAGGTCCTACCCACCAGGGCGCTGGGTACGCGGCCCCCAAACCGGGGAGCGAACGAAGCGAGCCCGAAACACCCTCGCTGGCAACTCGTCGACACGGCCCTGAGCAGCCACCCTGACGACAATTACGCCGAAACGTTCGACCGGTGGCTGTTGACACCAGCCGCCCGGGCGATGATTACCGGGTGCGGGCCTGGTGAGTTGACCGACAAAGAGATCGAACGTTCGACCGCATGCTCATCGCCCAGGCCCAGGTCGAGGGCCTGACGCTGGCCACCCGCGACAGCGAGATCCGGAAGTACGACGTCAACATCCTTCCGATCTGATTTGGCGACTCCACGCGTTGGTGTTCCGCACCCGCCATAGACGCTGCCGCGGTTTTCGGGGGGTGTGGGTGGGCGAAGCCCCCACTGGGGAGCGGCCGAAGGCCGCGCGGGAAATCCGGAACCACAAAGCGAAGCGCCCCCCGCGCTGAGCAGGGGGCGCCTGTAGTGGAGGCAACGGCGGCCTACTTGAAACCCACATAATGGACATAAGCCATATTTTCGAATGGTAACCGCAGACGAGCTGGACACGGCAGAGGCCGTGGAGACGCATTGCGAACAGGGGATCGCCGGTAGACTGACGCACAAGGAGAGCAGGAGGTGGCAGACCATGACGGTTGTTACGGCGGAAGTGCCCAACCGGCCACTCACGCTCGACGACGTGACGCGTATCGCGGCGGCAGACCCCGATCACCGCTTCGAACTCAGCGAGGGGAACCTGCTCATCATGCCGCCGGGCACGTGGCGCCATCAGAAGATCAGCGGCCTGCTCTTCACCTGGTTCCTGACCCACGGCTACCCGGACCAGGTCAACGTCGCACCCGGCGTCCGAACCGCAGCCGACGACCTGAACGGCCGCATCCCGGACTTGGTCGTCACGACCGAACCAATCGCTGATGAGATCGTCTGGCTCCCCCCGGACAAGGTCGCGCTGGCGATTGAGATCGTCTCCAAAGGCTCCGAACGCATGGACCGCTGGCTCAAGCCGGTCGAGTACGCGGAAGCCGGCATCCCCCTCTTCTGGCGCGTCGAGCCCGACGACACCGTCGTCCAGTTCCGCCTCGACGGCAACCGCTACGTAGAGTACGGCTCCGCCCCGCTCAAGGATCTGCTCGACGGAGACGTCCCCGACTTGTCCTAGCGAGCGGACCCATCCGTCGTCGGCACATCGGCAACGAACACACCGCCAGCACGCAACGCTCTAGAGTGCCCCGCTGCGGGCCGTTGAGCAGCGACAGCAGTTGCGCTGACGCTCACTACTTGAACCATGCCCGTGTCGTTCGATCCACTCATCGAGGGGGGCCACCATGACCAGCCCCGACGTTGAGATCCTTCGAGCCGTTCTCGATCAGTGGAAGTCCGCCGTCGATGCCCCCACCGGGGAGCAGGCGAAGCCTGTGCGGAGAATCCGGAACCACCAACGGCAGGCGGCCCCCACCGCGAAGCAGGGGCCGCTGACTCTGGTCACGCGCGACGCCCACATTCACACATATGGCGTCGACTTCCGCGCCGTCTGAACCCGCGCACGTGGTCGTCTGCGAGAAAGACCGGTGGTTCAGGCGAGCGTCTCGCAGAGGTTCTCCATTGTGCCGAGCCGGACCGGTACTTCCCGGTTGCCGTCGGGATGCCTGATCACGACGAAGTCGCCGTCAGTGATGTAGTCACCGCCGGGGAAGCCCACGTTGGACGCTCTGATCGGCAGGGCGTTGTGACCTTGAAGCTGTGAGATCCTGGTGCCGTCCGGCAGGTAGTACACGCGGATGGTGCCGGTGGCGTCGCGGATGACCGTCTTGTGGTTGCTCGTGTTGGTGTAGCGGATCACCAGCACGCCGGCGAAGTCCTGGACCTTCGGCGAACCGTCCGGATAGGTGGCAGGGGTTCGCATCCGCTCGCGGTCCCGGATGATGTCGCCCTTGACCTCGAAGGGGCACACGTCCCCCGCCGGGATGACGAACGGTGGCGTGCTCGTCGGCTCCCATCCGCCGCCCGGGCCGGACGCGGCTGCCGACCCCGCAGTCACCATCACGATGGCCGCTGCCAGAACAAGCGTCTTCACCACGCGCATGTGGCCTCCCTCAAGTCCGTTGCACTGTCCCGGACATGGTGGGCTCAGCCGGTGCGACGGCTCCACGATTCGGTTCTCACCGAATGGTCGTCCGCAATGCGGCTCCCAAAAGGTCGGTGCCGAGCGCTGTGCGCTGGTAGAGAACCTGCCGGCCCGACCGGCGCGACGCGACCAGCCCAGAGCGACGAAGCACCGACAGATGCTCGCTGACCGATGCCACGCTCAGGCCCAGGTCCCGGGCGACCTGCGTGGTGGACAGGGGAAGGTCGAGTCTTACCAGCAGCGCCGCGCGGCTGCGCCCGAGCAGATCGGCGACGGGCGGGGCCGACGAACGTGCAGAGCCGTCCCAGACTTGGCCGACACCGCGCGGGCTGTAGATGAGTGTCGGACCTTGCGGACTGGTGTCGACCAGCAGCGAGGGCCAGGCGAATACGCACGGCACCAACAGCACACCGGCGCCGTCGAGCCGGTTCTGTGACCGCCAGGTGGGCCAGAGAATCCGCAACGCGTCTTCCGCGTACTCCAGCTCCGGATGCAGGTTCCCCAGCAGTCGCACGATCCCGCCGGAGGTCAACTGGTCCGCACGGTAACCGACCTCGGCGTCGATCAGTCCGGACAACCGTGACCAGATCGGCTCGATCGCGGCCCGCCAATAGGCCTGCACCTCGGCGGCCACCTGGCCGAGATGGCGCTCCGGGTTCTCGTATAGGGGAAGCAACGTCTCCGGCAGCGGTGCGGCGCCACCGAGCAGGTCCAACTGCGCACGTACGGAGTCCTCCGGGGTGGTGCGGACCCGGGCCAGTTCGTCGGCGAACCTCGTGTCCATCCGATCCGGCGACGGCATCAGGAACTCCGGCACGTAGCGCGGATCGGCGAGCAGCGGCTGTAACAGCTCAAGCCGCAGCGCAGCGACAGCACCCCGCACGGATCGGACCCACGGCTGGTGCATCCGAGCCCGATCAGCGTGACCAGCGACCCGCATGCTGCTCATGAGCTCATGCATAGGCGAACGCGCGAAGCGGATCCGCGCCAGGTCACCCGGCTCGAACAACAGCTCGATCACCCGAACCACGATACCGATAAATCCCTTGACGAGCGGAAACTCGTCCACTCACAGACCCGACTCGCGTACCCCGGCGGGAGACACACCGCGCCCGCAACAACGGCCAAGAAAACACTTGCAGCCAGAGAAGGGCGCGGCGGCTTTCGGGGGCCCCACTGGGGAGCAGGCGAAGCTCGCGCGAAGAACTCGGAACCGCCAACGGCGAACGCCCCGTGCGTGAGCAGGGGCGTTCGGCAGTGAGCTGACGATCGTGTACTTGAACCCGCCGTAGACGACGCCGCGGTCTTCGGGGGGTGTGGGTGGGCGAAGCCCCCCACCGGGGAGCGGCCGAAGGCCGCGCGAGGAATCCGGAACCACAAAGCGAAGCGCCCCCCGCGCTGAGCAGGGGGCGCCTGTGGTGGAGCTAATGATGGCTTACTTGAACCCTTCCGCTCGATGAGCGGAGCGTTGTCGCCGACGGGCCAGCCGTGACCCGCACTGCACAGCCATGACCGCAGGCGGGACGAAGGGCCCAGGAGGGCCGCCGCGCCCTCCCCTACGACGCCTGCGTCTTCCTCGCCGAACTACGTCCGCGAGAGCTCGTCTGCTCGCTGGCTGACCGGCGGGCACGGCTCGACCTACGGCTCGCGGCACCAGCTCCCAGGTATTCGCGGCCGCGTTCGAGGATCTGCAACGTTAGTACCTCGTCCTTGGCGAGGCGATCGAGCACGAGGATCTTCTTTGAACGGTTTACCTTCGCGTACTCCTGGTTGATCAACTTGACCAGTTCGCGGGCAGTCGACGTGGTGAAGTCATGGTCCGCGATTCCTGCGAGATCGCCCGCGGAAGGTTGCTCCTTCCCGGCCATCACCATGGCTAGAAGCATCGCCAGGTGATATCTGAAATCGTCGACCAGGCTGACTCCCGCCTCGATGAGCAGATGATCCCCCGCCGCTCGCAACAATTTGATACAGGAGTAGTAGACCGCGAGATCCCAGTTGCCGAAGAAGACCTTCTCGTAGATGTCCGGCTCATACACCTTACTCGGGTTGGCTCTCGCAATGTCCGGCCTCTGCACGAGGACACTGAGAACCGCCTGCCCCATCTCATCGATCGATACAATACGATCAACTGGCTTCCCGAGGTTGAAGTAGTAGCGTCGGCGCCGTTCGTAATAGAGCCCTTTCGCGCCTAGATACTCCTCTATTTCTCGCTGTACCCGATCCGTCGCACGAAGCACACTCGGACCGAACTCCGTCTGACTGTTCGTCGCCCTGATGATTCGATCCCGAACCGCACTGTCGCGAGCCTCGATCACCTTCACAAGGAGGCTGCGCGTATCGGCGTTGTGACTCACCCGCCCACGCCGAAATATCTCCGTGGACGTCTGCAGGCCGTTGACGATCTGCGGCGACTGAAGCTTCAGCATCTTGTTCGCGGGCTGGACCTCGGAGGCGACGATGGTAACCCCGTTGTTGAGCCACCAGAAATCCTCGATCGATTGCGGGTTCTCAAGCGTTTGCCCGATCGACCGATTCACTTGAGTGTCGCCTTCATAGTCACGGACATTCGCCTCAAAGAGCGTAACGTCAAGCTCCCCGTTAGGCGCAGTGATAAACCGCTCGTAGTCGGAAAGACGGACGACTGCGACATACCCGCCCGCAGTATTTGTCGAGATAGGGTTCTCCGCCAGCAGTAGTTGGCGGGACACCACAACGGGCTCGCGCGCCTTGTCGCCGAGCCGTCGCGCATCGAGAAAATCGACGTCCGGCTCACAACCGCCGAAGAGCGACTTCAGGCCAGCGACAAGTTCGCCACCCTTTCTCTCGATGTTTGGATGGACACTGTCCGCCTTCAGCGATGCGAATACGACATGTATTGACAGCGAAGGCATATCAAGCGCCTGGTACGCCTCCAGGAACCGACGGGTTATCTCGAGCAGTCTCGGATTTACCGACTCGAAGAGGACCTCCTCGTCCCGTCGGAAGTCCAAGAGCTTGGGCAAATTCACCAAGAGCTTGTCGATAGGAACCTCGGTGAAGCCGCTCGTGTTCTTTACCTGCATGATATAGAGATCGAGTTTGACTCGGCGCCCTAGCCGTTTCAGCGGCGTGTCGTCACGAATGCACAGCGAGTTGGCGAAAAGATACATCGCGTCAATCCCACAGTCCTTCGCACCGTCCACAATGCCACTGAGCAGATCATCGTGCCCGGGGTTCATGGGCTTTAGATATTGCTTGGCAACGAAGAACGTCTGGTGCTCGACCGGCGACATGTGAGGAGCAGAACGACTGCGGTCCTTGTCGACCATCGTGCTCAAGAGATACACATCGTTGCTGCTCACCAGATCCTCCACAAGCGGGTTGACTGCAACATCGCCGGCCGCCCGAAGGCAGAGGCGAAACGAAGTGGACTGACGCAGCAGTCGATTACTCTGCGCACCCGAACAGGCACAGTAAGCCACTGTATCTGACGGGCAATCCTCCCGCCAGATAGGTTCGGGTAGATCTTCTGCACGAGCGACGTAGCTTTTCCGCGTCACACGGTGCGTGGCTCGCGCACCTACATCACGGCATGCGCCCACAGCTCGGGCGAGAAACCTAGAGACAGTGAGCGATCAAACCCTTTCCACATAAGGACCGCAGTGATCGACAATTACGCCACGGTGATGCTGTCGAGCGGCCTCCGCGAAAGGATCACGACGCGAGTCGGCGAGGTGCTGAAACACTCCGAGACGACCAGGGCAGAGATTCAGCAGCGGACAAGGGAGCAGCTCGCCAAGCTGGACGTCCAGGAAGACCGCTTCCTCGACCTCGTCGGCGACCCGGACTGGCCACAGGACAAGATCGCCCAGAGGCTTCGCAAGATCCGCGACGAGCAAAGCAGGCTACAACGCCAACTCGGCGATACACCGAGGACCGGCACGGCGCGCGCGACGCTGCAAGAGCTGCTTGACCTGCTCGAAGACCCGCAGGAGATGTACCGACAAGCCACCCAGAAGGCGCGACAGGCGCTCAACCGGACGTTCTTCCACCGGCTCCACCTCGACGCCGACGCGGAAGGGCCGTTCGTGGCGTCCGATGAGCTGCAACTGCAGGTCAAGCCACTGGCCGAGATAGCAAGAGGCGGTGTCACCGTTGCCGGTGACACCGCCTCTTCGAGCGATCTCCTCCGCGCCGCTCTTGCTGGCGCGGGTTCGATTACACCCTCCATGGTGGAGGTGCCGGGAATCGAACCCGGGTCCTTCGTCGCTTTGTTAGGACTTCTCCGAGCGCAGCTCGCTGTGCCTCTACTCGGCCCTACCAATCACGCGAGCGAGTTGGTATGACGGGCCCAGCCACGATTAATCTCGCCGTGCGAGCCCCGTGACGAGACTCGGTTGGCCAGCCTTCTAGCTGATGCCGGCTACCGGGCCGAAGGCAATCCCGGGCCGACAGAGCTTAACCCTTACTTAGGCAGCGAGGGTAAGCTCGGAGCGCTTCATGTTGGCGCTTATTGTTTTCCGACGACTGATTCTCGAGACAACGTCGGCTTCCTCGGCTCGCTTCCCCTAACGCTGCGCACAAAGTCGAAACCAGTCACCCCCGCGCGCGGGTAGTGGTGGCGTGCTGCACCACACAGCCCCACCATGTTACACCCCCACCCGCCAAAGATCACGGAGTTGCGGCGCAGGAGCGGCCGTCGATCGTGCAGTTGGTCGGCTCGTTGCGGGCGCCCAGGCCCTCCACCTCGAACGACAGCGTGACTGAACCGCCCGCGCGGACGGTGCGGGTGGCCTCCGCCGGGGTGAAGATGGCGCGCACGTCGGCGCGGGTCATCACGGCGCCCTTCACGTTGCGCACCGTCAGGTCCAGGATCGGCAGGGTCACCACGACCGTCCAGTTGGTCGCCGTGGCCGGGCCGGGGTTGGCGATCGTGATCGTGACGCGGTACGAGGTGAGCTGGAGGTCCTCCGAGCGGTACGCGGCGGTCAGCTGAGGCGGCGCGGTCGGGGTGACCGAGGTCGCGCCGGGGGTCGGTGAGGTGGAGCGCGACGTCGCCGGCACCACCGGCTCGGCGGTCGCCCGGATGGACGGCGCGGTCGACACGGCCGGCACCGTGGCCTGCGCGGGGCCCTCGGTCGGGCCGCCCACGCGCGGCGGGTCGGCCGGGTGTGGCATCGTCGCCTTGCCGATGAGCAGGGCGGTCATCGCGATGAGCAGCAGGATCGCGGCGGCCGCGGCCACCGCCTGGCTACGGCGGTCGGCGGACCAGTCGCGGATACCCATCAGCCTGGCCCAGAGCCGACGCACCGGGGAAGCAGGGGGCTGCAGCGGCTCCGTCACCGCGGCCACCCCGCGGGCCCGCAGCGCCGCCGCGGCGAAGCCGGGCATGGACGTCGTCGGGCGCGGGCCGGCCGTTGACCGTACCTCCGAGCTCAATCCCGGCGCGGAACGACTGGTGCCGCCGGCCTGGCGCGGCAGGCGGCTGAACGGGCCGCCCTCGTTGCGCCGGACCGGGGGCGGCCCCGACTCTCCCGGCTCGGCCGGCATGCCCTTCGCGAGCGTGGCGACCAGGGGGCCCTCGAAGAGGGCGGTGTACGTGCCGCGCAGCACCCGCCGGCGCAGCGTCCCCTGCGGGCCCAGAAAGCCGCTCTGGGTCAGGGTCAGCCGGCTCCCCGAGCCGCGCTCCTCGATCGTGAGCGCGACGACGGTGTGCAGGTTGCGCGCCTCCCACCGCATGACCAGGCGGTGGGGCGCCTCGGTGGTGACGACCTCACCCTCGACCGGGTCCTCGAGCCCTTCGAGACCCTCGGCCTGGAAGGTGAACGTCCCGTTCTCGCGGACCATGAACCGCGATGCCGGCAGCCAGTCGGTGACGAGCCGAGCCTCAGTGAGTGCGCGCCAGACCGCCGGCGGCGGGTGTTCCAGGTCGACATCGACCCGAATCTCGGTCACGCACGGACTATATGGCCTTCACCCAACGCTTGCATGATGGCCACGCGCGCTACTCATGCCCAAGGGCCGATTTACTCATCACGACCCTTGTTCCGGCGGCCCATGACGCGAGCGATCTCCCGGTCCGCGTCACGTTTGGCGAGCGTCTGGCGCTTGTCGTAGCTCTTCTTACCGCGGGCCAGCCCGAGCTCGACCTTGGCCCAGCCGTCCGAGAAGTACACCGACAGCGGCACGAGCGTGAGGCCGCTCTCGCGCACCTTCACCCCGATGCGGTCGATCTCCTGGCGCTTGAGCAGGAGCTTCCGGATGCGGCGCGGTGGGTGGTTGGTCCAGGTCCCCATCGTGTACTCCGGGATGTGCATCGCGTGCAGGAACACCTCGCCGTCGGAGAGCTGGCCGAACGCGTCGACGAGCGACGCCCGGCCGGCCCGCAGCGACTTCACCTCGGTGCCGGTGAGCGCGATGCCCGCCTCGAACGTTTCGAGGATGTCGTAGTCGTGGCGCGCCTTCCGGTTGGACGCGACCACCTTGCGTCCCTTTTCGCGCGGCATCGACCCCTCCACAGGTTCGTACGGACGCAGAGAAGCGTATCGCGCCCGGCAACCCGGATTTCAGCAGAGACAACCCGGCAGCCATCCGAGCGGCTGCACCGGTGTCCCGTTCAGCCGTACCTCGAAGTGCAGGTGGTTGCCGGTCGACGCCCCCGTGGTGCCCACCCGGCCGATGAGCTCCCCGCGGTGCACCTGCTGGCCCACCCTCACCAGGATCGCCGACTGGTGCCCATAGCACGTGGCCAGGCCCTTGCCCTGGTAGATGCCGTGCGAGATGCAGGTGTAGTTGCCGTAGCCGCCGGCCCACCCGGCCCGCACGACCCGGCCGTCCGCCGCGGCGACGATCGGCTGCCCGCCCCCGGCGGCGACGTCGATGCCGGCGTGGAGCTGATAGACCTTGTACACCGGGTCGAAGCGCATCCCGAAGTTGCTCGACTTCCACCCGCGCACCGGCATCAGGAAGAAGGCGCCGGTCTTCGGCGGGACCGCCGTGTTCGCGGGCGGCGCCGCGGCACCGCCGCCGGGTTTCTGCTTCGCCGGCGGCCGCTCGGCCGCCGCGGCCGCGCGCAGTTCGGCGCCGATCCGATCGCTGTCGATCCTCAATTGGCGGTACCGCGCGAGCACGGCCTCCCGCTCCGCGTTCGCCGCCGCCTCGGCCTTCGCGCTGCGGTCCAGCAGCGCCTTCACGTCGGCGGCGGCCTGCTCGGCGCCGGCCTGGGCGGCCATCGACTCCTCCAGGCGCTGCCGGGCCGCGCCGGCGGCCTCCTCGAGCCGCCGGCGGGCCAGCTCGGCCGCGTCGCTGCGCTGCTTGGCGGCCATGCGCGCGGCGGTCACGGCGTCGACCGCCCGGCGGTTCTCGGCGCCGATCTTGTCGAGGTACGCGATCCGCAGCGCCAGGTCGCTCGGCGAGCCCGACTCCAGCACCGAGTTGATCATGGCGAAGCCGCCGCCCTTGTACGCCGCTGCGACGAACACCGACGCGTCTTCCCGCTCCTGCTCGACGCGCGCCCGCGCGGCCGCGTACTGCCCGTCCACCTCGGCGAGGACGGCGTTCGCCGCGTCCTCGTCCCGCTGCGCCTGCCGGGCGGCGGCCTCGGCGGCGATGACCTGCCCCTTGGCGTCGGCCAGGCCGGCCTCCGCGCCGGGCAGGGCCGCCTGGGCCGCCTCCCGCTCGACCGCGGCCGCCTTCGCCTTGTCGGTGGCGGCCTCGAGCGTCGCCTCGGTCTCCTGGAGCTGCCGGTCGATGCGGTTCTTGTCGTCGCGGGGGTCGGCCGAGGCGGCAGTACCTCCAGAAAGCAGCACAATCGCCACGCCGATGACGGCGAGAAACCGGATCCGGTCCACTGCGTCAACCCTCCAGTACCACTTGAGGGTCACCGTACGCGATTAGTCCGGTTTTTTCCGGGAATGTCCCTCTAACGGCGAGCCTGGGAACTCCCTGAGAACGCCAAAGGGCGGGCCGTTGACCGGCCCGCCCTTGATTGCGTGTGCGTCAGACGCGGACGTAGAAGCGCAGCGTCACCCAGGCCGTGACGGCGCTGACCAGGCCGCCCGCGCCGGCCAGGAGCGGCAGCATCAGCAGGATGTTGCCCCAGTCCACCGGGAGCAGCACGTTGGTCAATGCTTTCAGCGAGCCGTCGATGATGAACACCTTGGCCGCCACCAGCGTGCCGAAGCCCAGGATCGCGCCGATGACGCCGGCGAAGACCGCCTCCAGGACGAACGGGAGCTGGATGAACCAGTTCGAGGCGCCGACGAGTTTCATGACCGCGACCTCGCGGCGTTTGCTGTAGGCCGCCACCTGGATCGTATTGGCGACCAGGAGCAAGGCCGCCGCGCCCTGCACGATGGCGACGGTCAGCGCGAGCGTCTGAAGGGCGCCGAGCAGGTCGAAGACCCGGGTCAGCAGCTCCTTCTGGTCGACGATGTCGCTGATGCCCTCTTGCGTGCGGATCTCGTCGGAGAACTGCTTGACCGCGTTCGGGTCCTTCAGCTTGATCCGGAAGGACTCCGGCAGGGACTCCTCCTTGGTCGCGTTGACCAGGTCGGGGGCGTCCTTGAACTGGGTCTGGAACCTCTCCCAGGCCTGCTTCTTGCTCTCGTACTCGACGGTCTTGACGAGCGGGTTCGACTCGATCGCAGACTTGAGGTTGCTGCGCTGCTCTTCGGTCACGTCGACCTTGAGGAAGACCGAGACCTCTACCCGCTGGTAGAAGAAGTTCTCCATCTTGTCGACCTGGAAGAAGAGCAGGAGGCTGGCGCCCAGCATCGTCAGCGACACGGTCATCGTGATGATCATCGCGATGGTCATGGTGACGTTGCGCCAGAGCCCGGTCAGGACTTCGGACAGGACGTATCTCACGCGCATCGGGTGGGGTTCCTTCCCAGCGGACCCAGCAAAGCTACAGGTGCGGACGGTCTGGGGCTAAATCAGCCGTAGACGCCGCGTGGCTGGTCCCGCACGATCCGGCCACTTTCGATTTCGACGACCCGCCGGCGCATCTGGTTCACGATGTTGGAGTCGTGGGTCACCATGACCACCGTCGTGCCGGTCCGGTTGATCCGGTCCAGCAGACGCATGATCTCGATCGACGTGTCCGGGTCGAGGTTTCCCGTGGGCTCGTCGGCCAGGAGGATCAGCGGACGGTTGACGAAGGCGCGGGCCACGGCCACACGCTGCTGCTCACCACCGGACAGCTCGTGGGGGTAGCGGTGCTCCTTGCCACCCAGGCCGACGAGCTCGAGAACCTCGGGCACGACACGACGGGCGACGCCCTTCGATTTGCCGATCACCTCGAGGGCGAAGGCGACGTTCTCGTACGCGGTGCGGTTGGGCAGCAGACGGAAGTCCTGGAACACGCAGCCGATCTGCCGGCGGAACGCCGGAATGCGCCACGAGCGCATGGAGGTCACGTCGCGCTCATTGACGACGACCTTGCCCTTGTTGGGCGTGACCTCGTGCAGGAGCAGCTTGATGATCGTGGACTTGCCTGAGCCGGAGGGTCCGATGAAGAAGACGAACTCGCCCTTCTCGATGTTGACGGACACATCGTCAAGCGAGGGGCGGGACGCCTTCGGGTACGTCTTCGTCACGTGGTCAAGCCGAATCACGGGACGTGAGTCTACGCGGTGTGACAACCGCGCCAAGTACACGAAGGGCGTCACGCGCGGTTTGCCGGAAATGCGGACCCAAAATGGGGACCCGAACAACAAGGCAGCGCTTGATTCCGTCTGCGAGTGTGACGTACGCCTCACTTTTTCACAGAGTTCGTCAATCACGATCCGTGATTGACGAACTCCGCTCAGACGATCATGTGGTGGGGTCGAGCTCGCGCTGCTTCCGCCAGCGGATCCCGGCGTCGATGAACGCGTCGAGGTCGCCGTCGAAGACTGCCACCGGGTTGCCGGTCTCGTGCTCGGTGCGCAGATCTTTCACCATCTGGTAGGGGTGCAGCACGTACGACCGCATCTGGTCGCCCCAGGAGCCGGCCACGTCGCCGCGCAGCGCGTCCATCTTCGCCGCCTCCTCGGCCCGCTTCACGGCCAGCAGCTTCGCCTTCAGCACGCCCATCGCGGTCGCCTTGTTCTGGATCTGCGAGCGCTCGTTCTGGCACGACACGACGATGCCGGTCGGCAGGTGCGTGAGCCGTACCGCGGAGTCGGTCGTGTTGACGCCCTGGCCGCCGGGGCCACTCGAGCGGTACACGTCGACGCGCAGCTCGTCGTCGGGGATCTCCACGTCGTCGGTCTGCTCGACGACGGGCACCACCTCGAGCGCCGCGAAGGACGTCTGGCGGCGCCCCTGGTTGTCGAACGGGCTGATCCGGACCAGCCGGTGGGTGCCCGACTCGACCGACAGCGTCCCGTAGGCATAGGGCGCCTTCACCGCGAACGTGGCCGACTTGATGCCGGCCTCCTCCGCGTAGGAGGTGTCGTAGACGTCGGTCGCGTAGCCGTGCCGCTCGGCCCAGCGCAGATACATCCGCAGGAGCATGTCGGCGAAGTCGGCGGCGTCGACCCCGCCGGCGCCGGCGCGGATCGTGATCAGGGCCTCCCGCGCGTCGTACTCACCGGAGAGCAGGGTGCGGACCTCGAGCTCCTCGATCGACTTGCGCAGCCCGTTGATCTCCTCGCCGACCTCGGCGAGCGACGACGCGTCGACCTCGGCCTCGGCCAGCTCCAGCAGGACCTGGGCGTCGTCGAGGCGGCCGCGCAGGCGCTCCAGCCGGTTGATCTCACCCTGGACGTAGGACAGCCGCGACGTGACCTTCTGGGCCGCCACCTGGTCGTCCCACAGGTTGGGAGCGGAGGCCTGCTCCTCGAGGTCGGCCTTCTCCTTCCGCAGCCGGTCAAGGTCGAGCACCGCCTCGATGTTGCGCAGCGTGCCATCGAGCGACTTGAGCGATTCGGCGTGGTCCAGAGCAGTCACACTCAAAGACTACGCCGCATCGCCGAAGGCTATTTGCTGGGCGCGCCCTTGAGCCAGCTGAGCGCCGCCTTGTGGTAGCCGACGGCGAACTCGAGCGACGCGGCGGAGAAGTCGTCGCCCGTCTTCCTGGCCTCCTTGGCCATCTCGCGGGCCTCGGCGAGGGCCGCGGTGTGGTACTCGGCGGCCTGCGCGTAGACCTCCTGGAGCTGCTGGGCGGACTGCTGGGCACCGAACGCCACGCGGAGCGCGACCGGATTGCGCAGCGCCTCCCGGCCGGCCGGCTCGGCCAGCCACCGGGCGAACGCCCGCTTGCCGGCCGGCGTGATCGCATAGGGCTGGCTGGAGCGCGCGCCCGGCTTGCCGAGCTTGACATAACCTGAGTCGGCGAGCGCGGGAAGCTCACGGTAGACCTGACTGCGCGTCATCGACCAGTAGGCGCCGAGGCGGCGCTGCGCCGCCGCCATCAACTGGCCCCCGGTCATCGGCCCCTCGTGCAGCAGCCCCAGCAGGGCAGCCGCCGTCGCGTTGACTCCAGAATCCGCCATGAACCCTACGCTGTCACTTTTCGCGGGCTCAGTCCAGGATTTCGGCAAATCCACAATGAACTGTCGCGCTGCGACTGTCGAGTTAGGACCGACCGAACGACGGCATGGTCGGGAACGCCGGCATCGACGGGAAGGGCGGCATCGGATCACCGATCCCGGGGAGTCCGGTTCCGGACGGGTTCGGCGACGGTACCGAGGACGGCCGCTTCGTCGGCTGCTTCCCCGGCGCCGACGACTCTCCCGCGTCCGACGGCTCGGCGGAGCCCGGGCCCGCCGACGGCTCGGCGCTCGGCCCGTCCGAGCCGGCGGGGGCCGACGCGGGCGACGTCCCGTTCATCTGTTCAGGGCCCCGCTCCGACCCGCCGCCCAGCGCGCCGGACAGCAGCAGCCCGCCCACCAGCAGCACCACCAGCACCACGCCGGCACCGACCGCGGCGAGCACGCGCGGCTGCGGGCGCCGGCCGGGCTCCCGGTGATCGGTGGTGGCCGGCTCGCCGCTCCCCGGCGCCGTCAGCCACTCGGGGTAGTCCTTTTCGTCCGGTTCCGCGGCCATGGCGACGACCGCGGTCGGTTCGGCGGACACCGGGTCGGCGGCCGGCGCGGCCAGGACCTCGGTCGGCGGCTCCTCCACGACCGGTGCGTTGTCGAACCGCAGGGCGGTCGGCGGCTCGTCGGCCGACGCGGCCCGCTGGGCGGGGATGACCGGCGGGGCGTCGACCGGAGGCGAAAGGGGCTCGTGTTCCGCCTGGGGCTCAGCCCACAGCGGCTGCCCCGGCTCGGGCAGCTGCGGCTCGTCGCCGGCCGGCACCGGCTCAACAGCGACCGGCGCCGAGGAGAGCACCTGCGTCGGCGCTTCCTCAACCGGCTCCGGCTCCAGGTCCGAGGCCGACTCCGACTCCGAGGCCGACTCCGACTCCGAAGCCAGTGCCGGGTCCGAGGACAGAGCCGGGTCCGAGGACAGAGCCGGGTCCGAGGACAGAGCCGGGTCCGAGGACTGAGCCGGAGTCGGCGTCGCGAACTGCGCGGTAGGCAGGTCGGCCACCCCGTGCGGCTCGGTCGGCAGCTCCCCGATCGGCACCGCCATCATCAGGTTCACGGACGCGGCCGCCGGCGAGGTCGGCGCGGTCGGCAGCGGCACCCAGTCGACCCGCCGCACCGGGAACTGCACCGGCGCGGTCTGCTCGGCCGAGCGCTGCCAGAACGTCACGGCCTCCGCGGGCAGGCGGGGCAGCGGCTCGAACCCGTCGAGCGCACCCTCGGCGACCCGCAGCCGGCCGACGATCGCGGCCGCCGCCGGGCGCATGCGCGGGTCGAGCTCCATGCACGCCTCGATGATCGGCCAGAGCGCGGCCGGCATGCCGGGCGGCGGCACCGGGACGCAGTCGGCGTGCCGGCGCAGGACGTCGTTCGGGGAGCCGCCGCGGTACGGGCTGCGGCCGCAGATCAGCTCGAAGAGCACCACGCCGAGCGCGTACACGTCGGAGGCGGGGCTGGGCGAGCCGCCGGCGACGACCTCGGGCGCGACGTACTCGGGCGTCGCGTGGGTCGGGCCGGCCGGCCTGTCGAGGCGCCGGGCGACGCCGAAGTCGGCGAGGCGCACCGGCCCGCCGTCGAGCGGCACCAGCACGTTGCCGGGCTTGACGTCGCCGTGGACGATCCCGGCGCCGTGGACGTAGGCGAGCGCGTCGGCCACCTGGGCGACGACCTCGGCGGCGACGGCCGGGGGCAGCGGGCCCTCGGCGCGCAGCCGGCGGCGCAGGTCGGGCCCGGGGACGAGCTCCATGGCGATGGCCATGACCCCGTTGCCGGTGATCAGGTTCTTGACCCTGATCACGGACGGGTGGTCGAGCCCGGCGAGCAGCTCCGCCTCGCCGAGGAAGCCGTCGACGAGCTCCGGCACCTCGGCCGCCTCGGTCCGCAGCAGCTTGACCGCCACGTACTCCTTCGTCTCCTCGTCGAACGCCCGCCAGACCGCACCGATGGCGCCGCGGGCGACCTCCGACTCGAGCCGGTAGCGGTTGCCGAGAACCGTCTTTGCGCCGGTGACCGTCTTCATCGCCGTCCCTCCCCCTCAGCCTGCGACGTTAGGCCCACGTCGATGCGACCAGCGGCCCGGGCCGGGCCGTTGGCACAAAGAAGGGAGTCAGCCTGACGAACCGCAGCTCGGCCCGGCTGCTATAGGGTCACGTGTCGTGACGAGAGGCGCCCTGGTTGCCTGGCTTCGGGAACTGGACGCGGACGAGCTCGCGGAGGTGCTCCGCCGTCGCCCCGACGCCCTGGCCCCGCCCGCGCCCGCCGACCTGACCCAGCTCGCGGCCCGGCTCTCGGCCCGTGCCGGGCTCGACGAGGTGGTGGCCCGGCTGCCGCTGCCCGCGCTCCAGGTGATCGAGGCCCTGGCCCGGCTGGGCGTCCCGGCCGGCCGGGCGGCACTGGCGGCGGCGCTGGAGCGCGCACCCGACGACACCGCCCTCGACGCCACGCTGCGGGTGCTCGCCCAGCGCGCGCTGGTCTGGCCCGACGGTGAGCGGCTGTGGACGCCGGAGTACCTGGTGGTCGACGCGACCGCGCGGCGGGCGCCCGAGGAGCCGTTCGAGCCGGTACCGCCCGGTCCCCCGCTGGCCCCCGCCGACCGCACGGCGATCCGGGCCGCCGCCGTCGAGGCCGCGGAGGAGCTGCTGGAGCGCGTCGCGGCGCTGCTCGACGAGGCCGCCGAGCGCCCCCTGGCGCAGCGGTCCGACGGCGGCGTCGCGGCCCGCGAGCTGACCCGCCTCGGTGTCGGCCCGCTGCACGCCGAGCTGGTGCTGGCCGCCGGCCTGCTCGGGCCCGACGGCCTGCGGCTGCGGCCGACCGCCGCCTATTCCGGGTTCGCCGGCGCGCCGCCCGCCGAGCGGCTGGCCCGGCTGCTCGACGCCTGGTGGACCGGCCCGGCGCTGCGGCAGGTCGCGGTCCGGGTCCTCAACGATCTTCCGCCGGACACCGCGGTGCCCGACCCGGCCGCGCTCGCCCCGCTGGTGCGCTGGACCGCGCCGCTGCCCTCCCGGGCGGCGGACGACCTGGCCGGCGCCGTCGCCGGCGTCGTCGCCGAGGCCGAGGTGCTGGGCGTCGGTGCGCTCGGCGGGATCAGCCCGTTCGGCCGGGCCCTGGCCGAGGGCCGGGTCGCCGACGTGGCCGCCCGGCTGCTGCCCGAGGCCGACGCCGATCTGCGGGTGCGGACCGTCGGCAGCGTGGTGCTCAGCGACGACGCCGCGCTGCTCGACGAGGTCGTCGCCGCGCTGCGCCTGATCCGGCTCGCCCCGACCGTGGCCGGCTCGACGAAGTCCACTGTGGACACGATCGCGGCGCTGCGGTCCGCCGGCTACGCGGCCCTGAGTGGCGACGCGGCGGTCGCCGTGCGCCGGAGCCGGCCGGCCGTGGACGCGGGCGAACTGGCGCGCCGGCTCTCGGTACCGTCGCAGCGATTTGCCTCTCCGCTGGAGCAGATCCAGGAGAAGGCGCCCCAGCTGCGGTCCGACCAGGCGCGCCTGCTCGCCGACGCGGTCGAGCACGGCACGCCGGTCTGGATCCGCTACGTCGACGCGGCCGGGCGCACGTCCGACCGCGTCATCGAGAACGCCGAGCTCGCCGGCCCGGTGATCGAGGCCTTCTGCCGGCTGCGCCGCGACGATCGTGCCTTCACGCTCGACAAGATCGTCGCGGTCGCCCGGCCGCGTCCGGACTGAGCCGAGGGCTAGCCCATGTGCGGGTAGCGGTGGTCGGTCGGCGGCACGAACGTCTCCTTGATCGTGCGCGGCGACGTCCAGCGCAGCAGGTTGTGCCAGGAGCCGGCCTTGTCGTTGGTGCCCGACGCCCGCGCACCGCCGAACGGCTGCTGGCCGACGACGGCCCCGGTCGGCTTGTCGTTGACGTAGAAGTTGCCGGCGGCGAACCGCAGCGCGTGCGTGGCCCGCTCGATCGCCTGCCGGTCGGTGGCGAAGATCGAGCCGGTGAGCGCGTAGGGCGCGACCGACTCGGCCTGGGCGACGACCGCGTCGTAGTCGGCGTCGGGGTACACGTGCACGCCGAGGACCGGACCGAAGTACTCCGTCGTGAAGACCTCGTGCGTGGGGTCGGTGGACTCGACGATCGTCGGGCGGACGAAGAAGCCCTCCGCGTCGTCGGTCGTGCCGCCGGCGACGACGGTGCACGACGGCGAGTTCTTGATCCGGTCGAGGGCGCCGGCGATCCGCTCGAAGGCCCGCCGGTCGATCACCGCGCCGCCGAAGTTGGACAGGTCGGTCACGTCGCCGTAGGCCAGCCCGTCGGCGGTGGCGACGAGGTCGTCCTTGATCACCTTCCACAGGCTGCTCGGCACGTACGCGCGGGAGGCCGCGGAGCACTTCTGGCCCTGGTACTCGAACGCGCCCCGGATCAGGGCGGTGGCCAGCGCCTTCGGGTCGGCGGACGGGTGCGCGACGACGAAGTCCTTGCCGCCGGTCTCGCCCACGATGCGCGGGTAGGAGCGGTACCGCTCGAGGTTCTCGGCGACCGTGCGGTTCAGGGTGCGGAACACGGCGGTCGAGCCCGTGAAGTGGATGCCGGCCAGGTCGGCGTCGGCCAGGGCGACCTCGGACACGGCCAAGCCGTCGCCGGTCACCAGGTTGATCACGCCGGGCGGCAGGCCGGCCGCCTCGAACAGGCGCATGGTGAAGTGCGCGGCGAACTGCTGCGTCGGCGAGGCCTTCCACACGACGGTGTTGCCCATGAGGGCCGGCGCGGTGGGCAGGTTGCCGGCGATCGCGGTGAAGTTGAACGGCGTGATCGCGTAGACGAAGCCCTCCAGCGGCCGGTGGTCGAACCGGTTCCAGACGCCCGCCGACGAGTTCGGCTGATCCCGCAGGAGCTGCTGCCCGAAGTACACGTTGAACCGCAGGAAGTCGATGAGCTCGCAGGCCGCGTCGATCTCGGCCTGGATCGCGGTCTTCGACTGCCCGAGCATCGTCGCCGCGTTGAGGGTGTCGCGCCACGGTCCGGACAGCAGGTCGGCGGCCCGCAGGAACACGGCCGCCCGCTCGTCGAAGGGCAGGTCGCGCCAGGCCGGGGCGGCCGCCTTGGCCGCGGCGACGGCCCTGGCCGCGTCGTCGGTGGTGGCGTTGCCGGTGACGCCGAGCACGTGCCGGTGGCGGTGGGGCTGGACGACGTCGATCGGCGCGCCCGCGGCCATCCGCTGCTCGCCGCCGATCGTCATGGTCAGGTCGAGCTTCTCGGCGGCCAGCTCGGTCAGCCGGCGCTGCAGTGCGGCCCGCTCGGGGGTGCCGGGGGCGTAACCGTGGACCGGCTCGTTCTTCGGCTCGGGCACGGTGGACAGGCCATCCATGAGGGTCTCCCATGTCATCATCGGCTTGGGGTTCCTCTCATCCTTGCACGCCCGCTCGGCCGTTTCCGCGGCTCGCGTAGTCTCCATGGACGTGGGAGCCAAACGTGCCGCAACTGCTGATCCGGTCGTGGACTCGTCGAACGAGTGGCAGCCGTCCGGCGCCATGCTCGTGGCCGGGCTCGCCGTCCTGCTGCTCCTGCTCACCCTGTTCTCCGCCTGGACCGTGATCTCCGGCGCGTCCAGTGAGTTCCTCATCACGACCCTGGCGGCGCTGGTCCTGCCGAGCATCCTCGTGGCGACGGTGCTGGCCGGCGCGGCGCTCGGCGTCGTGGCGATCGGCCGGTTCGCCGACCCGGCCCGGGTGCCGTCGCGGCTGCTCTACGGCGCCCTCGGCGGCCTGCCCGCCGGCCTGCTGTCGCTGGGCGGGACGGTCGCGGCGTACCACAACGGCCCCTCGGTCGCCTTCGTGGCCGCGGTCGCCACGGTGACCGGCGTGCTCGGCGGCGCCTTCGCCGGGATCCGGCCGATCAGCTCGGTCGCCGCCGGTGTGGCCGGCGGCGTGACGGTCACCGCCATCGGGCTGCTGGTGGCGTACTTCCAGAACGACCTCGTCGACCTGTTCGGCAACAAGGAGACCGTCGGGACGATGGCCGAGGCCGCCGCGCGCCTGCAGCTCACGACGTCGATCGTGAGCGGCGTGCTGGGCGGCCTGGTGGCGTACATCTTCCTGCGCCGCACCGGGCTGACCCTGCCCTGGCCGGCCTACCTGCTCGCGGGCGCGATCCCGGGCGTGCTCGAGCTCGGCGCCACCCTGCTGGGCTGGATCGGCCGCCTGCCGCTCACCGGGATCATCGAGGACTACAGCAGCTTCGACGCGCAGATCGTCTTCAACCGCCTGCCGGAGCAGGTCAACCACGGCATGATCGTGTTCTTCGCGGGCGCCTTCACGGCGATGGTCGCCGTCGGGCGCACCATGCGCCGCCCTGGCTGACTTGGTTGGGGCCTATCGGCTCAGAACCCAGGTATCAGCTGAGGAGCTGGTCAAGCTCCGACGGGTCGTACCACTCCAGCTCGTGGTCCTCGGCACCGTCCACGGTGAACTGCGCGTCGGGGTCGCCGGCCTCGGCCTCCTCGACCACGTCGGCCGCCGCGGCGACGTCGGCCTCCGCGTCGGCGCCGTCCACGTGGATCGCCGCGACCACCCGCAGCGGCACCTTGCCGCCGACGCCGACCTGGCTGGACCCGAGGTCGAGCCCGTTCATGACGATCGCCGCGCCGGGCAGGTCGACGCTCAGGACCACCCGGCGGCGCGGCGCCTTGCCGTCGTGGCGCAGCAGCCGCAGGGCGGCCTGCGCGGCGCGGGTGAAGGCGACGTACTCCAGCTCCTCCTCGTCGCCCTCCGCGTACCACTCGCGCAGCGCGGGGGTCACGGCGTGCGCCTCGGCGGGCGGCGGCAGCTCGCCGCTCTCCCGCAGCACGGCGAGCTGGGCGAGGGTGGCGGGAAGGTACACGCGCGTGAGGTCCGTCGTCACGCCCCCTGTCCTACACCCTCGGCGGCCCGCTTGTCAGGTCGTCGCAGCCAGTCGGTGGATGTCGATGGCAAACTGAGGCGATGGAACCGCGATTCCTGCTCATGGCCGACGTTGCGGAGCAACTGAACGTGTCGACCTCGCAGGTGTACCACATGGTCCGCAGCGGCGAGCTGCCGGCGATCAAGGTGGGCGGCCGCGGGCAGTGGCGGATCGAGCGCAGCAAGCTCGAGGAGTACATCCAGCGCAAGTACGCCGAGACCGCGGAGTGGGTGCGCGCCAACCCGCTCGCCGGGCCGGACGACGCCAATTTCGCCTGAAGCGACGTTTCCGGACAATCCGGTCGACGCGCTTGTGATCGATGACGGGCACTTTCCACACTGAGCTGGAGGCAATCGAAAGCAAACGTAAGCATCGGGGGGTCTGATGACGACGCGCACCGCCCGCCGGCCGGCCGTCGTGGTCCGCCCGGTGCCGCCCCTCGACCCGCCGGCCGGCGCCGCCCCGGCCGCGATGCCCGGCCTCGACGAGCTGCCCCTGCCCTGGCCGGGGCCACCCGGGACGGTCCTGCGCCGCCCCGACGACCC
>NZ_JAHYSG010000076.1 GCF_022095675.1 Dactylosporangium sp. AC04546
GCTGACCGGTCGGGCCGTTTGGGTGCCGTTCGTGGAGGCTTCCGGCGCTCCGGCGCCGCTGGTGGCGTCGGGTCCGGGGTGGGGATCGGCCTCGGTTTCGGGCCGTCGGGGATCATGTTGGTCGGTACGTGGGCCCTGGTCAGGAGCCTGCCGACGTTGGCGAACGCGGGGCCGAGGAGGGACCCGATGACGCCGGCGATCGTGCCGTCGCGCACGGACTGCCAGAACTGCGACTCGTCGAAGTTTCTCCGCGTGCCGAGCAGCATCTGGATCCGCTGGATGATGGCGTCCATCAGGCCCTCGGTCGCCGACTCGCTGCCGACGACGAGCAGCGCCGCCAGGACCAGGCGGGCGAACAGGATCCGGATGATGAAGCGGAAGATCGCGATGCGGGCGGCGAGCCAGGCCAGCGCGGGTCCCGGGTTCGCCAGCGCGAAGGCGAAGGCGATCACGAACGCGGCGAACATCTCGACGGTCGACGCGAGGATCATCATCTTCTGGTACTGGACCTGGGTGCCCGCGTCCTGCGTGGTCTTGGCGACGCTCCGCAGGTGGTCCGCGGCGGTGGTGACGTAGCCGGGCGAACTGACGTAGTCGTTCATGCTGTTGAGGAAGGCCTCCTGCGACCTGCCTCCCACGCCGTCGCGGACGCGGCGGACCGCGACGGCGAGCTTCGGGCGGGCGGCCTCGGTGCCGTCCGCCGCCGAGAAGAACCCGGCAGCCAGCTTGAACAGCCGCATCGCCTTGGCGCCGGGGAACTTCTCCCCGGTGATCCAGTACAGGAAGGCGGCGAGCCGTTCCGAGATCTCGATTTCCACGGCTGCCGCCTTCGTTGATCGGGGCCGGCGTCATCGCGACGCCGGCCGTCATGTGGTGGTACGGCCGAAGTTGGCGACGTCGGTGTTGAGGTCCTCGACGCCGCCGATCTGCTGACGGAGGTACTCCACCTGGCCGGCGTCGCCGGCGGAGAGGTCGCGAATTCCGAGCACGATGAGGCGGGCGTACTCCACCTGCTCGGCCATGCCGTCGTTCAGGATCTGGTCGGACGAGTCGCGGATCGTGTCCGCGATCGGCAGGCAGTCGTCGATCGCGGTCTCGAAGTCGTCGTGGACGCCGTCCATGTGCCCGACGAACGGCTCGAACGCCTCGCTGCGCAACAGGTCGGTGTCGCCGTGCAGTGGTGCGGTCACGGCCGTCAGCTCCGATCCGGCCTCGGCGCGCCGGGCATGTCGGGCATCTGGCGCATCACCTCGCGCATCATCTCGTCGATGTCGGCGGTGCCGTTCAGCATGTCGGCGATCGGCGTGGCCTGGGGAAGGACGGCCGAGAACATGGACGCGAGCTCGGCCGTAGCCTGTCGGCGGGCCTGTCCGATGGTTTCGACCAGCAGCGCGCTCAGCTCGGGTGTGGGCATCGAGCGGTAGGCGCGCGTAGGGAACTTGACGTCGAGCACCTCCCCCTGCGCATCGACGACGACGGAGACCGTCCGGTTCTTGGACGTGGCCGTGATCGTCCGGCCGGCCATGTCGTGCTGCACCTGGGCGATGGCCTGCTGGCTCTGTTCGAGCTCGGCGTACGCCCGCGCGATTTCTTCGTGCCATGACGTGGACATGCTCTTGCCTTCCGTTTCGATTACCGGGTACCGCGCCCGCGCGAGGGCTCGTACGTGGGCGGCGTCGTGCGGGGCTGGGTGGGGCGGCGGGCCGGCCGGGTCGCCGGCTCGGGCTCGACGTCCTCCCTGCCGATGACGGCGGCCGTGACGTCCGGGTCGGTGCCCCAGACGTCCTCCTCCTCGGCCAGCCAGGTGGTGCGTTCCCGCTCCTTCTCGTTCTGGTTGCCGGAGTTGCCCATCCCGCCCATGGGCGGCATGAACGGCATGCCGCCCATGGAGCTCGCGGCGCCGGTGGAGCCGCCGTCCGATGCCGGCGTCGGGTAGGCCATGGCGCCGGGCAGCCCGCCGATGTTCTGGCCGCCCGACGCGAGCGCCCCACCGGCCACGGCCGCGGCCGGGAAGTTGGTGATTCCCGATGGCGTGTAGCCCGCTGGGGGAGTTCCCAGCGGCCCGAGGACGAAGCCGCCGGACCTGTCCGGCGTCAGGCCGCTGCCCGAGCCGAAGCCGCCGAGATCGCCGCCGGTGGTGCTGCCGGAGCCGAAGCCGCCGGAGCCGCTGGACCCGCCGAAGCCGAGGTCGTCGGGGTCGAGCGGGGACGGCGTACCGCCGGCGAGGCCACCGGTACCCAGGCCGGCCCCGGTGTCGTCATCGGAACCGCCGCTGCCGACGACCGCGCCGGACCGGCCGCTGCTGCCGAGCCCACCGGTGCCGAGGCCCGCTCCGGTGTTCATGCCGGTTCCGATCACGCCGCCGAGGCCGCCCGTGCCGCCGCCCGAGCCGACCCCGGGGCCGTCGAGGCCGGTGCCGCCGAGGCCGCCTGAGCCGCCGCCGAACTCGGTTCCGCCGATGCTGCCCGGGCCGCCTCCCGGGCCGTCGAGGCCCGCGCCGAGTTCCGTCCCGCCGATGCTGCCCGAGCCGCCGCCCGCGCCGCCGAGGCCGGCGCCGTCGAGGCCACCCGTGCCGCCGCCGAACTCCGTCCCGCCGATGCCGCCGGAGCCGCCGCCCGCGCCGTCGAAGCCTCCGCTCTCCGACGGCGGTGGCACCGAGCCGTCCGAACCACCGGTCTCGGGCGGGATGTCGCCAGTCCCCGGGCCGTTAAACCCGTTCTCGTTGCCCGGCCCGTCGCCGAAGGGGTTCGTCCCCGGGTACGGCAGGTGCGGAAGGTTGATGACACCGCGCCCGAACGCCGCCAGCAGGTCGTTGTAGCTGCTGATGAGGTTGCGCGTGGCCACCTGCGCCGCCTGGTCGAGGTCGTCGTAGTGGCTGATCCACTCCTGCTTCAGGTCGTCGTTCAGCCGGACCCACTCGGACTGCTGGATCAGGTCGTAGGTGGCGTTGCCGGCGCTGCTGAAGAGCCAGCTGAAGTCGAAGGTCCACGCTTCCTGCCGGTCGCCGTCCCCCGTGTAGTTGAGTCTGTCGGCGATGTCGACCTGGTGCTCCATCGACTTGAGCAGGGCATCGACGAGAGTGTTCGGGTCGTAGTGCTCCCATGCCGTGTACGCCTGCCACGCGTTCCACAGGCTGTCGCGGAACCGGTCGATCTCCGTGGCCGCCTCGTCCAGCACGTACGGCCAGCCGGTGTTCACGTAGATGTTGTGGTCGACCAGGAACCGGCCGCTGATGTTCTCGCCGAGTTGCTGCATCCCGAGGAACATGTCGCGGATGGCCCAGGCGAAGGCGTCCGCCGCGGAGCCCTCGATCACGCCGCCGTTCTCGATCTCGTCGTAGATCGAGCGGAGCTGCGTCTGGCCGTCGCCGGTGAGGTAGTCGTGGACGTTGCGGAAGCGGGTGGCCACGTCACGGAACATCGCCGGGTCGAGATACTGGTTTGTATCGATGCCGTCGATGATCGACCGGCTGGTGTCGACCAGCAGCTTGGCCTGTTTCGACGGCGAGTTGTCGCCACCTTCGTAGAAGTAGACCGTGGCTCGGATGAGCTGGAAGTTCGTGCTGTCGCCGTCCTTGCGCACCCGGTACAGGGTGATCTTGTTCCAGTCCGAGCCGTTGGGCATCCAGTGCTCCCACGGGCGCTGGTAGTCCTCTTCGGTGGACCACCGGGACTCCCAGAACGACATGTCGAGACCGATCCAGGCCGGGTTGCTGACGCGCGTCGAGTCGATGTCCTCCTCCGCGCCGAGGATGTCGCGGACCGTGGGGGTCCAGTCCATCGGCTGTGTCATCGTGGGGGCTCCTCAACTCATCACGCCAGCGAGCTGTGTCAGTTGTGGCCGGGCGGCCGGCACCGCGGTGCCGGCCGCCCGGGGCGGGTCCGGCTAGCCGCCGGTGTTGCCGGTGGTGGATGACGACGTGTTCCACGCCGGCGCATCGCCGAGGAACTCCTGCGCGCGGATGTCGTTCATGTTCTCGGCGTCGTCCGTGACGGTGGCGAACAGGTTCGCCTGGGCGGCGCGGTTGTTGGCGGTGCTGCCGATGTCCGTCAGCTTGGCGTACAGGTTCACGCCGACGGTGGCGACCGCCGTCTGCACCTGGTTGCCGAGCGAGAACCTGGTGTGACCCGTCTTGAGGGTGATGGTCTGGATGTCGCCCTGTGGCGAGACCGTGACCTCCTCCGCGACCGTCAGGTTGATGTTGACCGCACGCCCGAAATAGGCGTCGTCGCTGGTGAGTGGCATGCCTTCTCCTTCGGCCTAGACGTTGCCTTCGAACAGCGACGCGCCCTGGGTGTCGGCAATCTGGTAGTTGCTGCGGATCTCGTCGATCGCGGTGGCGCCGCGGTCCAACGCGGCGTTCATCTGGTCGAGGCCGCTGTTCCAGGTGGTCTGCGCGACCTGGTACGACGAGGCCGCGCCACCGGCGTTGGCGGTGATGAACTGGTTGACGTACCCGTTGAGGTCGGCCAGCGCGTTCTCGATCGACCTGGTGACGCCGCGCAGCTCCTCGCTCGAGTCGAGCAGGCCGTTCGGGTTCAGCGAATAGGTTGCCATGTGCGATTCCTCTCGGGTCCTCTCCGGCCGGTCAGGCGTACCACTGGGCGTGCTGGGCCGACTCGTCTTCGGCATTGCTCGAGATGCTCAGGTGCTGGGTCATCGACGAGCGGAGCTGCTCCAGACCGTTCTTCACGGTCTGCACACCGTTGATCCAGTCGGAGAGGGAGGTGCGGTACTTGTTCGCGGCGACCCCGGTCCACGGCACGGACGAGCCGACGGCTTCGACCGCCTGGATGGCGGCATTGACGTTGGCCATGGTGGTTTCGAAGGCGTTCAGCGTTTGGGTGATGGTGTATTCGTCTACGGAGTTGCCCAGCGGCGTGGTCATTGGTGCTCACCTTTCGTGTCTTCGTTGCAGGTGGTGCCGGTTCGGTCCGGCCGGATCGTCTGCGGCCTCACCTCCTCGCCGCCGTCACGTCCAGCACCGGCCCGGTGGGCAGCAGGGACAGCAGTGCGGCGGGCACTGTCCGGGCTCCCTCGAGGCCGTAGCCGAGCGCCTTCGCCGCGTCGGCGGTGGCGATCGGGAACTTCACCCCGGCGTCGGTGACGAGGAAGTAGCTGGTGCCGTTCGCCTGCCCGGCGCGGCCCTGGCGGACCAGTCCGCCGACGCCGGGCGCGGCGAGCACGGCGGTCGCGGTCTGCTCGGTCCGGTCGACGACCGGCGCGTCCCCGGCGACCGTGACGGCCGGGGCGGCGCGCATGGTCGCCCGCGCCGGTCCCTCCGGCGTGGCGCGTTGCACGCACCACGTCTGGCCGGCCGGCAGGCTCGCCTGGGCCGGCGGCCGTTGGGGGAGTCCGGCCGGGAGCGCCGGCTGGGTCGACATCGGCAGCTGGGCGAGCGCGCCCGCGGTGAGCTCAAGCGGGCGCACCGGTACACCCGGATACGCCGCACCGGTGTCCGGGTTCCCGAGCACCAGAGCGACCGCCGTCGCGCCGATCGGGCTCAGCCCGTCGCGCAGCAGCAGGAAGTAGCGGTCGGGGGTACCGACGACGCGGGCGACGAAGACCTGCCCGACCCGGGTCTGCCGCCCGTCGGCGACCGGGCCCGCGTCACCCCGGCCCGCGACGTCGACCGGCGCGATGTCCGGTCCGGGCGGCACCTGGTTGAGCCAGTTCGCCGCGACCGCGGGGGCCGTGGAGTAGCCGAGCACCCGCGGGATCCACGACCGGGTCAGCGCGAACCGCTGGCCGTTCCAGATCAGGAAGACCTGGCCACCCGGCGCGGTCACGGTGAAGCCGCTGTCGTCGCCGACCGTGGTGCCGCCGCCGCCCCGGGCGAGGACGAGGAGCGTGCCGGTCCGCACGGCCCCGGCCTGGTCCGTCCCGCTGAGCGCACAGACCTCCCACCCGACGCCCGCGAGCCCGGCGGCGTCCGGCGTCGACTCGGGCGCGCCGACGATGCCGATCGGCATACCCCGCGGGACGGACCGCAGCGACGCCGCCGACACGGTCACCAGCGCGGGCCGCTTGCCGAAGATCAGGGCCGCGGACGCGTAGTTGTACACCGGTCGAAGCCGGCCGTCGACCAGCACGAACCGGCCGCCCGACTCCTTCTCGACGATGAGCGTCTCCGGCTCCTGCCATCGCTTGGCACCGCCCGGCTTGAGGAAGCCGAAGACGGTGAACCCGCCCACCAGGAGACCGCCGATCAGCAGCCCGGCGAGCATGCCGGTGAGGACCCGCCGATGGGGGTTCTCCAGCGCCTCCGGCTCGGCCATGACCAGGGCGGCCGTCAGCCGGCCGAGCGTGTAGGACTGGGCCTGGACCTGGTCTCGTCTCGACTGCACCGCGCTCAGCCGCCGATTCCGCGGACGAGACCGTATACGTCCAGGACGGCGAGGAACACCGGCAGGATCGCGGTCGCGGCGAGCGTCTGGAGCAGGTCGCCGGCGCGCCCCCAGTACGGGGTGGGGCGGCGGCCGGGCAGGATCCGGGCGATCAGGAGGAGCAGCGCGACGCCCAGCGGCACGGCGATCGCCGCCCCGGCGGCGCGGGTCAGCGGGCTGCCGGACGCTGCGCACGCGAGGGCAAGGGTGACCCCGCCGGCCGCGGCGGGCAGCAGTTGGGCCAGCCGGTGCCAGCCGCTCGTCATCGGGCGGGCGGCCAGGCAGCGGACCAGCACGACCAGCCCGGCCAGGGTCGCCGGTGCCCATCCTGGGGCCGCGCCGACGATGACGACGCCCGCTGCCGTCGGGGCGGCGAGCCCGCTGTACAGCGCGCTCATCAGCCGGTCGGCGGTCGCGGCCCGGGGCAACAGCGTGGTGCTCGGAATGGGGTCGAGCTCCTCCTGGAGGTGCTCGGGCTTTGTCGGCAGCGGCGCCAGCCGGAGCCCGGCGAGCCGGAAGGCCAGCAGCGGGACCATCATCGCGGCGAGCGTGGACGCCACCAGCAGCGCGGCGGCCGACTCCACCATGCCCAGGCCGGCGAAGGCGCCAAGCGCCGTCGCCCCCGCGGTCAGCAGGCCGGCCACGACGACGCCGAGCAGGAGCAGGCGGGCATGGGCGATCGTGAGCGCGGCGATGCCGGCCATGGCCACGACGGCGATCGCCCCGGTGAACAGCGCCGGAGCGTCCGACCGGAGGCCCACCACACCGACGCGCGGGTCTGCCGCGAGCAGGCCGGCGAGCCCGGCGTACCCGACGGCAGCGACGGCGAAGGCGACGCCGAACGGCCGCTCGCCGACGGCGAACGTGGCGACGACGGAGCCGACGAGGCAGGCGAGCGCGAGCCCGCCGGCGGCGAGGGCGCGGTGACCGGCGTGGCCGGGGAGCCCGAGCGCGGCGACGCCGGTGGCGAGCAGCAGCGCGGCCGCCGCCAGGGCGGCCCACCGGGTCAGCGACGGCTGCCAGCGGCCGGGTCGCTCCTGCACCCCGGTGGCGATGCCGTCGATCAGGTCGTCGAAGTCGACCGGCGGGATCTGCTCCGCCCGGGGCCGGAGGTGGACCATGTCCCCGTCGTGCAGCCCCAGCGCGGCGACGGTCGACCCCTGGTCGAGCGGGGCGGCGCCGAGGCGCTGCAGGACCCAGCCGCCATGCAGCAGGCCGGACTCGACGAGGTTCTCGCCCAGCTGCTCGACCAGCACCGGCAGGAGGTCGGACACGACGACATGCGCTGGTACCGCCACCTCGACCTGGCGGGACGGCCCGCAGATGGTGAGGCGGCACATCTCGCCGGCGGCCGCGACAGTCATGGCGATGACAACGCATGAGCGCCCGCGGAGTTCATCGGATGGCGAAAATTCTCCGCGTCCGGTGATCCCCGCGCGTCGAGCCGAGCGTTGTAGTGCGCGCCGGCGCCCGCCGGCGCGGGAGGTGAGCGGTGAGCACCGTCGTGTTCCGTCGCCCGGCGCGGCGGACCGGTCCGGAGCTGCCTACGGGCGAGATCAGCCTGCAGGAGCCACCGGTGCTGCCCGAGGTCACGCCGCAGGGCCTGCGCAGCGTCATGACGGTCCTGCCCATGATGCTGATGTCCAGCGTCATGGTGATGATGTTCCTCGGCGGCAGCCGCGGCATGCTCACCTGGGTCATGGCCGGGATGATGGGCACCGCCATGGTCGGCATGATCGCCGGCCAGCTGGCGATGAGCGCCGGGGAACGCAAGCATCGCATGGGCGGCGACCGCCGTGACTACCTGCGTTACCTCTCCCAGCAGCGCAAACGTGTCCGCAAGTCGATCGACCAGCAACGCGAGGCGACCGCCTGGCGGCACCCCGATCCGTCCGCGCTGTGGTCGGTGGTGCTGACCACCCGCCGGTGGGAGCGGCGCCCCAGCCATCCGGACTTCCTGGAGATCCGGGTGGGCACCGGCCGGCAGCGGCTGGCCACCCGGATGGCGCCGTTGCAGACGAAGCCGATCGAGGACCTGGAGCCGTTGTCGGCGAAGTCCCTGCGGCGGTTCATCAACGCCTACACGACGGTCGCCGACCTGCCGGTGGCGCTGTACCTGCCCGGCTTCCACCAGATCCGGATCACGGGCGACGCCGAGCGGCGGCGTGCGTTCGCGCGGGCACTGGTCGCGCAGGTCGCGACGTTCCACGCACCCGAGGAGGTCATGGTTGCCCTGTGCCTGTCCGACGAGGCGGTGGCGGCGTGGGAGTGGGTCAAGTGGCTGCCGCACGTGCAGCACCCGACCGAACAGGACGCGGCCGGACCCGCCCGGCTCGCCGCGGAGAGCATGGACGCGGTGGAGCGCCTGCTCGGCAAGGAGTTCCTGGCCAGAACCCGATGGGAACAGGGTGCGACGCCGAGCCGCGACGAGCCCTTCGTGGTGGTGATCTGTGACGACGGGCGGATTCCGGCGGGGTCCCGGATGCTGTCCGGCGGCTACCGCAACGCCGTCCTGGTCGACCTGGGCACGCCTCCCTCGACGGTTCCCCGCGGCCTGCTCTGGGCCGACCTGACCGAGACCGGGCTGGAACAGGTCAAGCACGACCAGGTCGGGCGGGAGGTCCGGTCGAACCTGGCGCGGCCGGACGGGCTGGCCGTGACGGAGGCTCGCACCGTGGCGCGGATCTTGTCCCCGTACCGGCTGAGCATCACCACCGAGCCGGCCGCGGAGGCGCTGGCCACCGACTTCGACCTCGGTACGCTGCTCGGCGTCGCCGACCTGAGCAACCTCGACCTGACGGAGGCGTGGGCGGCCCGGCCGGACGCGCGCCGGCTGCGCATCCCGATCGGGGTGGATGCGGAGGGCGAGCCGGTCGAGCTCGACATCAAGGAGTCGGCGCTCGGCGGCATGGGACCGCACGGCATGCTCATCGGCGCCACGGGATCCGGCAAGAGTGAACTGCTGCGGACCATCGTGCTGGGCCTGGCGATGACCCACTCGCCGGAGATCCTGAACTTCGTCCTGGTGGACTTCAAGGGCGGCGCCACGTTCCTCGGGCTGGACGATCTGCCGCACACCTCGGCCGTGATCACCAACCTCGCCGACGAGGCGGCGCTGGTCGGCCGGATGCGCGAAGCGCTGCACGGTGAGCTGGTCCGTCGCCAGGAACTGCTGCGCCAGGCCGGTGGCTTCGCCTCGGTCCTGGAGTACGAGCGGGCCCGCGCGCAGGGCCAGCCGCTGGACGCGCTGCCGACGTTGTTCGTGGTGGTCGACGAGTTCAGCGAACTGCTCGCCACGCACCGCGACTTCATGGACCTGTTCGTCATGATCGGGCGGCTCGGCCGGTCGCTCGCGGTGCATCTCCTCCTGGCGAGCCAGCGACTGGACGACGGCCGGATCGCCGCGCTCGAGACGCACCTGTCCTACCGGATCGGCCTGCGTACCTTCTCCGCCATCGAGTCCCGCACCGCCATCGGCGTGCCCGACGCCCACGAGCTTCCGCCCCAGCCCGGACACGGCTTCCTGCGGGTCGACGTGTCGTCGTTGATCCGGTTCAAGGCGGCCTACGTCTCCGGCCCGCACCGGCCCAAGCACCAGCGGCTCGACCCGGCGGTGGTCCAGAGCCAGGTCGTCTCGTACCGGCTGCGGCACACGCCCTACCCGGCGGTGGACGCACCCGAGCAGCCGGAGTCCCGCGAACCGGCCGATCCGCCGGACCAGCGCGTGCCCAGTGTGCTCCAGGTGGTCGCCGCCCAGCTCACCGGCAAGGGCTCACCCGCGCACCAGGTCTGGCTGCCGCCCCTGCTGCGGCCACCCACGCTGGACCAGATGCTGCCCGCGCTGGCCCCGGATCCCGAGGCCGGGCTGCGGGCGGTGGGCTGGCCGGGCAACAGCGCGCTGGCAGTACCGGTCGGGTTCGTGGACAAACCGTTCGAGCAGGCCCGGGAACTGCTCGCCCTGGACCTGTCCGGCATCGGCGGCCACCTGGGCGTCGCGGGCGGTCCGCAGAGCGGCAAGTCCACCCTGTTGCGCACGCTGATCTGCGCGCTGGCGCTGACCCACAGCCCGCGCGAGGTGCAGTTCTACTGTCTCGACTTCGGCGGCGGGATGCTGTCGACGATCAGCGAACTGCCGCACGTCGGCGGCGTCGCCAGCCGGCTCGACGCCGACCGGGTCACCCGGACCGTGGCCGAGGTGACCTCGCTGATCGCCGACCGGGAGCGGCGGTTCGCGGCCCAGGGCATCGACAGCATGGCGGCGTACCGCCGCCAGCGGGCCGCCGGCCTCGTCGACGACCCGCACGGCGACGTCTTCCTCGTCGTGGACGGCTGGTTCACCCTGCGACAGGAGTTCGAGGCGGCGGACCCGGCCATCCGCCAGATCGTGGCGCGCGGCCTCAACTTCGGCGTGCACCTGCTGCTCACCGCGGCCCGCTGGTCGGAGGTCCACCACGGCATGCGGGACCAGATCGGCACCCGGCTGGAGTTGCGGCTCGGCGACCCGGTCGACTCGGCGATCGACCTGCGCGCGGCCGCGACCGTCCCCCACGTTCCGGGCCGGGGGCTCACCGCACAGAAGGCGCACTTCCTGGGCGGGCTGCCGCGCATCGACGGCATCGCCGACGCGGCGAGCGTGGCCGACGGCTCCCGGGCGCTCGCCGCCGCGGTGCGGGACTTCTGGGACGGTGCCCCGGCGCCGCGGGTGCGCACCCTGCCGGCGGTGCTCCCGGCCCGCGACCTGCCGCCACCCGATGGGGACCTGCGCCTGCCGATCGGCGTCGACGAGGAGCGGCTGCAGCCGGTATGGCACGACTTCGACGAGCTGCCGCACTTCACGGTGCTCGGCGATGCCCAGAGCGGCAAGACGAGTGTGCTGCGGTACGTGGCCGGCTCGCTGATGCGGCGCTTCACCCCGGAGGAGGTGCGCATCATGATCGTCGACTTCCGGCGGTCCCTGTTCGACCTGGTACCCGAGCGGTACCGTGTCGGGAACTCGGTCTCCGTCGACTCGACGCGGGCCACGGTCGGGCAGGCCATCGAGGGGCTGAAGCGCCGGATGCCGGGCACCGACGTCACGCCGGAGCAGTTGCGGGCCCGGGACTGGTGGTCCGGTCCGCGGCTGTATCTGCTTGTCGACGACTACGACATGCTCGGCGGGCACGAAAGCCCGCTGCTACCGCTGATCCCGTACCTGGCGCAGGGCACCGACATCGGCTTCCACGTCGTCCTGACCCGGGCGGCTGCCGGCGCGATGCGCATGTCCATGGATCCGTTCATCCGGCGGCTCCAGGAGACGAACAGCCCGGACGTGGTGCTGTCCTGCCCGCCCGGCGAGGGGCCGCTGCTGGGTAACACCAAGCCCAAGATCCTGCCCCCGGGACGCGCGCTGCTGTGCACCCGCCGCGGCAGCAGGGTGATCCAGACGCCGTACGTGGAGGCCGGTGCGCCGGCCACCGAGGCGGCCCCGTAGCGAGCGGATCTACGTCGTGCGGCGCCGCAGGCTCCTGCGGATCCACAGCGTGGCGGCGACGAGGAAGGTCACGACCGCGATCGTGACGCAGACCAGTCGAGCTCGTGCGACGGCCTGGTCGGCGGCCGGTGCGGCCTCGACGGAGACGGGGACGGCCGCGGCCCGGACCTTCCGCAGTGCCTCGCCGGGCTCGACGGTGGCGACGGCGGCGTAGGGGTCGACGGTGCCGGCCACCGCGTGCGGTGGGCGTTCCGCCGTCACGACGATACGTTCGCGCACCTGGTCGGCCGTGAGATCCGGACGGTACCCGCGGAGCAGCACGGCGGCGCCGGCGACGTACGCGGCAGCGATCGCGGATCCACCGACCGAGTAGTGTCCGGACCCCGAGGGGCCGGGCACGACCGCGTCGACCGCGGCGGCCAGCACGTCGAGTCCGCTCGCGGCGCCGGTCACTTCGGTGGCCCGGCCGTCCGCATCGACCCCGCCGACGGCGAGGACCTGCGGATAGGCGGCGGGATACCAGGCCGGCGGCGCCTGGCCCGCGAGCCCGGCCGCCTGGTCGTTGACCGGCGCGACGACGAGGACGTTCTGCCCGGCCGCCCGGGCGACCGCCGCTTGCAGCTGCGCGGTGCCGGTGACGTGGCCGGTGCCGAGGAGGATGACGCCGGCGCCGGCGTCCACGGCGGCGTCGATGCCGGCGGCGATGGCCTCCGGCGTGACGTCGCGCCGCGAGCCGATGATGCGGATCGGCAGCACGGTGGCGTCGGGGGCCATCCCGACGATGCCCGAGCCGGCGGTGGGCCGGCCGGCCACGATCGAGGCGAGGGCGGTGCCGCGGCCCAGACAGTCCGATCGGGCGGGGCCGCCGGCGACGACGTCCTGGCCGGCGGTGACCGCTCCGGCGAGGCCGGTCGCGTCGCCGCTGACACCCGAGTCGAGGACCGCGACGAGCACGCCCTTGCCCCGGCTGAGGGGCCACGCCTGATACGGCACCATTCTTGCGGTCGGCCACGGCACCCGGTCGCCGTACGCCACCGGGGACGGGCCGACACAGCCGCTCGCGGCGACGGGAAGTGCGGGCGGGGCGGCGTCAGCCATTGCCGGGGCGGCTGTGGCCATGCTCAGCCCGGCCGCGAGCAACAGGGCCGCGCAGGCGCGGGCGCGACGTCCGTGGGTCGTCGGCATGGATACGTCCCTACTGGTCGAGATGGGAGCGCAGCGCCTGCTTGGCGTAGTAGGCCCGGGACTTCACCGTTCCGAGCGGGATGTCCAGCATCTCCGCAACCTCGCTGGGGGAGCGGCCGTAGTAGTAGAGCTGGATCAGCACGATGCGGTGCTCGGGGCGCAGCCGCATCAGGGCGTCGCGGACCGCGTGGGCGGACACCAGGTTGCCGATCGTGTCGTCGGCGACCGACAGGCGGGTGAGGTCGTCCACCATCACCTCGGCCGGTCGCGATTTGCGGGACCGCAGCATGTCCACGACCAGCCGCCGGGCCACCGTATACAGCCAGGGCCGGAAGGCGTCGAGATCGGTGTCGTCATATCGGGACAGATGACGCCAGGCGCGGACGAAGGTCTCCTGCAGGATGTCCTCGGCAAGCCGCGAGTCGCCCAGGGTGAGCTTTACCAGGTACTTGAGGAGTGCGTTGCTGTGCAGCTCATGCAGCTTCGCGAGCTGGGTGTCGGCCATGGTCGCCGGACCGGTCGCGGAGCCGGGCTGCGCGGGGGAAGGCTGCGACGACGGGTTCGAGGCGATGTGGCCGGCCATCGCGGTCCTCCGTTCCCTTCACCTGCCCGACGCTCCCGCGTGACGGACGACATTCGGCTAACCAGGAAATCTTTGCCGGGGTGTGAACTTTTCGTCTCCGGCTGACGAAGTAGCGGTCGCAGGCATGTAAATGTAGCAGCATCATTGGGCCCCAGGGAGGGCACAGTTGACCGTCGTCGCGTTTCACCACCTGTTGCTTCGCCTCGCCGGGTGGGCACCCGACGAGTTCATCGGCGTCGCGCGGGATCGCCTTGCCCGGGGCGGGATCGACGACGTCGCGGCGATGATCGGGTACGCGGCGGCGGCCGGCCGGATTCCGTTGGCCGAGCGGGACGTCGAGCTGCTTCGGGCCACGCTCGACCCGGTGCCGCCGGTGGCCCGGGCCGGAGCGCGATCGGCCCTTCCGCCGGTCGCGTTCGCCCCCGGATCCGACCGGAGCGGCAGTCTCGACCAGGCGGAGGCGGCCTGCGTGGATGCGGTCGAACTGGAGTCCGAAGGCACGGCGCGAGCGGTGTGGCGGGCCTGGCGGTCACCGGACCGGCCGACGGTGTGGCCGCCGCCGAAGCGGATACTGCTCGTCGAGGCCGCGGCGGACGGGGAGCTGCTCGCGCTCATCGCGGCCCGGTTGCAGGAGGTGCTCGAGCACTCGGGCGAAACGGCCCCGCAGGTGGAGGTCTTCGCCGAGGCGGACGGGCTGCCGCCCTACCAGCGGGCGGCTCTGGCAAGCGCCGCGCTGATCTGGGGCGATGCCGGGCACCGGCCCGGTCCGGCCCGGCCCCGGGTGGCGAGACTGTTCGACGCAGGCGTGCAGCCGGGGTTCACCGGGAGGAGGGAGAGCCTCGCCGGGCCGGAGCGCGACCTGGTGCTGGCGTTCCTGGCCGGCGGCAGCCCGGTCCTCGCCGCGTCGGCCCGCATGGCCGACGTCCTCGACAACACGCCCGCCGTCGTCCCGATGGCGTGCCGGTCCGACGGCGCATGGGTGTGGCCGGACGGCGTCTCCTACTATCTCCGCGTTCACGCCGTGGCGCCGGAGGACGACTTCCTGCAGCACATCCGGGCAGCCGGGTACCGGGCGGACCCGATCGACAGCGTCGCGGTCCACCAGGCGCTGGAGGCCGTGACCGCCACCGGGACGGGAGAGCCGTGGTGACGGGGAGCCGTGGCTGACGGCGGGTGGGGGAAGCCGGTGCGGTCCGGCCCGCCGGCGGTCCGCGTGGAGGCACTCGGTGATGCGCTGCTGTTGCGCGCCGGCACCGGACCGGCCGGCGCGCTGCGGGCGGTCACCTCGGCGCTCGGCCGTGGACACCGGGAGACGGTTGTCGTGACCGCTCCGGCGGTCACCGGCCAGGATGGGCTGTTCGATCTCGTCATCGACGCCGTGGCCGAGGCCGCCCCGATCCGGGCCGGGATCCGGACCGAGATCCGGCTCGTGCTGCTCGGCGCTGGTCCGGACCGGGACACGCGTGAGGACGGCATCCGGCGGGTGGCGTGGCGGCTCAGCCGGCGGGTCACCGGCTCGCTGGGTCCGGTCGTGGTCGCCTCGGACGGCACTTGCGTCTCCGTACCGCACGGTGCGCACGGCGACGCTCCGGACGGCGACGGGTGGCGGTACGGCTGGTACGGGTCCGACGGCACCGGCCCCGACGGAGACAGCTGGGAACCACCCTGGTCGCCCGAGCCGCGATGGCCGGTCCTGCCCGCGCCGGAGAGCCTTACCCGCGACCAGACCGGCCCGGGCCTCGTCGCCCACCCCGTACCCGCCGGCCTGTGGCTGCTGCCCGCCGGCGTCCGCCCGGGTCAGGCCGGGGCGGTGGGCAGCCTGCCGCGCGAGCCGGACGCGCCGACGATCTTCGTCGGTGGGTGCGGCCGGCCGGTGGCGGCCGACGAGGTGGCGCGAGCGGTGGCGGCCATGCGACCCGATCCGGCGTCGCGGCTGGTGTTGCTGCCCCGGGCCGTGCCGGACGGGGCCCCGGCGGACCGGTTCGACGGCCTGCCGGTGCGGGTGCGCTCCGCCGTGCCCGTGCTCGGCGAGAAGGGCTGGCGGCTGGCGCCGGTCACCACCGCCGGCACCGTCGTCCCGCCGGCCGCGATCGAGGTTCGCGCCGGCGACGACCGGCCGGCGAGCCCGGCCGTCGCGCCGGCGCGCTCAGGTCCGTACACGGAAGGGCGCCGCCCCATCCCGGGCCGCGCCACCGCCGCCGGGTGGTCGTTGCTGGACGACACCGACGCGCTGGGCATCGCGCCCGCGGCAGCGGGCGTGCTCGTCGAGGTCGCCACCGGCCCTCAGGGGTTTCTCGTCGGGGGCGCGCCCATCAGCGTGGCGGACTTCGCAGACCTGCTCGACGCGGCGCTCGGGTCTGGCCCGGCATCCCTGGTCCTGGCCGGGCCGGACCACGACCGGCCCGTGACACTTCTCGCGGAACTGGCCGAAGCGCTCGGCGTACCGGTGTTCGCGTCAGCCGGCCCGCTGGCGCTCACCGCGACCGGGGTGCTGCTCGCCGCTTCCGGCTTCCACGCCTACGTTCCGGGTGCGTCCCCCGAACCGGCCGGACCGGTCCTGCCGGCCGGGTGCGCCGACACCCGCATGGCGGGCCTGGCGACCCGGTTCGCGCCGATCGCACCGGCCGGGCCGGGGCGGTCCAGGTCCGTGCCTGCCCGGGCCGGCATCGCCGGCGTCACCCGGCGAACGGGCGATGCGCCGACCCCGGCGGTCCGGACGGCGGCCAGGGCGGCCGAGCCCCGACCCGAGTCCCGACCCGAAGCGACGGAGCTGCTGGATGCCCTGAGCGCCGCGCTCGGCCCGGAGTACGACCGGCACGCCGCCGAACTCGACGAACCAACCCCGGAACTGGTCGCGCTGCGGGCCTACGCCAACGGCGCCGGACCTGGTGTCAACGCCTACCTGCGCGGAGCCCCGATACCCGAACCGGGTGCCGAGACCGGGCCGTGGGGCCCGCCGGCGGTGGTCGTCGCCGCCGGCGCCTTGCTGGCGTTCCGGCAGCTGCCCGTGGTGTTCGGTCCGGTCTTCGCGTCGAGCGACGCGCCGGCGGGGTCCTACGCCGAGGGCGCGCACCTCACCGAGCCGGGATTCGTCGAGGCCCACCTCGGCCCCGTGGCGCACCCGGACGCCAGGACCGAGTACGTCATCTGGTCGATGACGGCGCGCCGGATGGACGCCGCCGTTCGTGACGGCGCGCCGGTCGCGTGCTTCGCTCCGGGCAGCCGGTTCGAGGTCCTCGCGGTCGAGCGGTTCAACGGGTGGGTCCGTGTCTACCTCGCGGACCGCAACGCCGGTCCCACCGCCGGCGCCGGCGCGCTGCTCGCCAGGCTGCGCGCCGGCGCCACCGCACCGAGCACGGACCGGCCGATGATCGCGCCGATCGGGTTGACGGACTCCGGTCAGCCCTTCGCGTACGATCCGTGATCCTGACCGGTGTGCCCTTTCGGGCGGCCTTCAGGAGACCAGCACGATCCGCCAGGTCTGGTTGGCGTTGGGCGACGCGGGATCGGCGTTCCACTGCTGGATCGCGACGCCGTCGGCGGTCCCGCCATCCCGGACGTCGAGCAGGAATCCGCTCGTCATGTTGCGGATCGAGTAGCGCTCCGCGCCGACCCCCTGGAAGCACCAGGTCTGGTTGGTGTTCTCGTCGTAGTTGGTCCACTGCTGCATCTGCATGCCGTTGACGGACGTGCCGTCGGTGTTGTCGAGCGCCTTGCCGGAGCGGACGTTGACCAGATGGAAGCAGCCGGACTGGGCCGCCACGATCCGCCAGTGCTGCGCGGTGTTGGTGAGGTCGGCGCTCTGCGCCACCCGGGCACCATCGGCACCCGAGCCCAGGCTCACCCCTGCGGACTTCCCGCTGGCGAGGCTGACCAGGCGGACGGTGACGCCGGCCCGCGGTGCGGTGTACGCGGGCGCGGCCGCGGTGGTGGCCTTGCCCGACGGTTTGGCGGCCGGCGCCGTGACGGTGGTGCGCGGCGTTTGGGTGTTGCGGCCGGGCGGCGTCGAGTTCCGGACGGGTGGCGGCGTCGTGGCCTGGGTCGGTGCTGAGGCGGCCGCCGAGGCTGCGGGTGTGCCGCTGGGCTCAGGTACCGGCTCGATCGGCGGGTAGCTAGCCATGGCAACGCCGCCCTGTGCGGGCGGCCCGGAATGGGACGGTGCGGCTTCGGGCCCGGATCTGCCCCATCCGACGGTCACCCCGACCGCGGCCACGACAATCAGCGCCCCGACCACGACGAAGACTATCGTGAACAGCCGGCGGGGCTGCAGGCGGCGCGGGACGATCGCGGGGTCCGCATCGGGCGTGGAAGCGTCCTCCGCGGTGTCGTCGACGCCCCACCCATCGCGCGGCTCGTCCGGGCTCGACCCGTCAGCGACGAGCTTCCAGTCCTGTGCCTGATCCCACTCGTCCTCGCTGGACCCTCGGTTCACAATGTGCCTTCCTCCGTTGTGTCTGCTTCTGCCCGGTGGCCTGGGCGGGCGCTCAGGGCCGGTCCGGGCACGGGCACTACGTACCGGACGCGGGAGCGGTTCACGAAAGGGATTGCCGGGACCGGCACTGGTCCCGGCAGCCGGTCGATGATCAGGCCAGGACGAGCCTCCAGGACTGGTTGGGTTGTGGTGCGGCCGGATCCCCGGCCCACTGCTGCACGGCGTCACCCTCACTGGAGCGACCGTCGCGGACCGCCAGCAGGAGTCCACTCGTCCGGTTCTGGATCGAGTACAGCCCGCCGCTGACCGCGTGGAAGCACCAGGTCTGGTTGATGTTGCCGGGGGCGAACGTCCACTGCTGCATCTGAGTACCGTTGCCGGTACTGCCGCCCGGATTGTCCATCGCCATTCCGGATTGTGCGTTGGCCAGCTGGTAGCAACCGGCACCGACGTCCTCGACGCGCCACTGCTGGGCACGACCGCTGCCGCCGGTCTGCACGATCAGGCTGCCGTTGGCGGTGGCGCCGCCCGCCACCGCGATCGTCAGACCGCTCTGCGCGTTCACCAAGCGGACCGTCAGGCCGGACGCCGGTGCGACTGAGCCGGGTGGTGCCGAGGTGCCCGGCGTGGCGGGTGCAGGCGTTCCTGGTCGGCTGGTCGGCACGGTTGTACGGGCCGGAGCGCCCGGTGTCGACGGCCGTTCAAGTGGCGTGCCGCTCTGGCCCGGCGCGGGACTGGGCATGACGGTCGGTCTGGAGGAGGTAGTGGACCGGTCGGGCGCCGAGCGGTCCGGTACGGGCCCGTTCTGCTCGGGTAGTGGTGCGCCATCCGGGCTCGGGCTCACCGTCTGGGCGGACCCTGGCGCCGGCCACTCGACCGGTGCGGCCCACGCAGCGGTCGTCAGCGCCAACGCGAGTACGGCGACAATCGGCAACCGTCGGCGGGAGGCGCGGCGGGGCGCGCGATGCGAGACGATCGGTGGCCGTTTGGGGAACAGCGCGTCGTCGGTGGACCAGTCGCCGTCGGCGGCCACACTGGTCCGGCCGGTGGCGCTGGACGACGTTGGGAACCGCATCGCAGCGCTGCAGTCGGTTGGGGTACGTTCTGCCACGACACCACAACGTCGTCAGCCCGCCCTGCGTTCGATGCGCTGCGCGAGATTCCGCGCGGATCAGGGTCGGCCGCGGACAGGGTGCCGGGATCGAGCAACGCCACGAAGTGGCCGGCCGGGAGCACCGTCAATGCGGTGACTACCATCCACGCTGGACCGTGAATTCTGCGTGGTGCGGCTGTGCGCGGGCGTGCACGACTCACCGATGGCCCGATTGATGGGCGGGGCCATCGGCGAGTATCCGTACCGGTTCTCAGCCGGCGGCGAATGTCGGCTCGGTGCCGCACTTGGCCTTCACGGTGAGGCAGATCTTCACCAGCGGGCCGAGGTTCTCAGGCTTCCACGCGTTCATGAAGTCGCCGTGCATCGAGGAGGCCATGCCCGAGGAGAGCTGCAGTCCGTCGCCGCCGAGCGACTCGTAGTTGACCATGAAGGAGAGGTTCGGCACGGCGACCGGGTACTGGCCGGTGCATTTGCCGTTCTGCATCGGTCCCATGTGGGACTTATGGTCCGGTGAGTCGATGTGCTTGCCGTCCCAGCAGTCCTGGAAGACGAGTTGGAAGATCATGTTGCCGCCGGGGGCGCAGACCGGCCAGTTGCCGTCGGCGCTGCGGCCGACCTCGGCGCTGCCGGCGCACCAGAACTGGCCGCTGGCGCCCTTGGGGGTGGGGACCTGCCGCTTTGCGTCACCGTGCACGACGACGAGGCCGGGCGGGAAGGGCACCGTCACCGACGGGTCGGCCAGACGCGATCCGTAGTACACCCGAAAGCTTTTGATCTTCACTGGCTGGCCGTCGCGCAGCAGTTGAGGTACCCAGTAGGCGCTGTTGTCGCCAGGAGCATTGCATGTCGTCTTGCGGTTGAACAGATCGGCCGGCGTGGTTGTCGCGTCCACAGTCGGGCCGAAGAACGTGTGCATGTGCGAGGCGCCCGGCAGACCCGGCAACACGATCGGGTCGTCCTTCGCCTCGTTGGACACGCTGCAGTCGGTGTGGAACTCGGCGACCCGTGTCGTGCCGGCCGGGACCGGCAGCTGCTTTACGGCGTTGAAGGCAGCCAGCTCCTTTTGCCAGGCTGCCCCGTCGACTGGCACCCAGCCGCCCCGGGGGTTGCCTGTCGGTGCCGAGGCGGACGGCGCAGACGACGGAGCGGTGGATGGCGTGGTGGGCGCGGAGTTGCCACCGCCCGGGGCCCCGACTGTCGCTGTGGCTGGTGCGTCCGCCGCACCGCCGCTGGTACCGAGGGTGAAATAGTTGATGTTGACGAAGTCCGCGTGCTGCCGGCTCTTCATCAGCGCCACAAGCGTCTGCTTGCCTGCCGGCACGATCGCTGCCCGGGCGTTGACGGTCGTCCACTGCTGCCAGCCACCGGTGCCGGTGACCGGGAACGTGGCCAGCAACGTGCCGGTCGGCGAATCCAGGTGGAGCTCGATCGAGCCGCCGGCCGGGTTGTGCGCCGCGACGCGGGCCGTGAGGTCGGCCCCGCCGAGGGTGATGTTGTCGTACTGCATCCAGTCACCGTTGGCCAGCCAGCCGACGTTCTCGCCGCCGCCGGTGTCGATGGTGTGCTCCGTTCTGGCGCCGGACTGAGCTGAGAAGGCCTCCGCCTCGAGCTGGACGGCCGGCCCAGCGGCCTCGCTGGCACTGGCCGTGGCGAGGTAGAAGCCAGTCCCGCCCAGCGCCAACGCAACGGCGGCGCCGAGCATTGTCTGCGCTCGGCGGCTGATGTGCCAGGTCGACTTGGCCTCGCGCTGCGAATCGGTACGCATTCAGACTCTTCCTTGCCCGCGCTCGGCGAGCTGATGGCTTCGTTGTGCCACCAACTACGGGCAGTGGAGCGGCTCAGTTCATGATGCAAGGAGATTCCCGGCCCGGATGATGACGTGGCCGAGATCATGAGCACTTCTCAGAGACGCTGTCGGAGATCTCGTTACCGATCGACCGGCGTGCCAGGTTTGCGTCCTGGACGGGCCGTGTCCCGTCTCAGGTGATCTGGCGGTTGTCTCGCTGTAGCTGGCGACATTCGGTGCGGTGTCTCACTGAGTCTGTCGCCGATGGGCGCCGGGTGCGTGCTGGTCTCATTGAAGTTGGCGTGTTGGGCGTGTCGTCTCACTGGATCTGGTTCGCAAACCGGTAGAGTGCGCGGTTGAAGATCGAGGTCTGGCTATCCCGGCGAGGGAGGCGACGTGGGCTCGGTGGCGCTGGCTCGGCGACGGTCCGGCTCGTCGTTTGACCTGATGTACATCGATGAGGCGGGGCGCCGTCAGCGGGAGCCGCTGTCGGCGTGCTGGGACCGGGCGTTTAACGGGTGCCACCGGTCAGGTCGTTCCCGGCTGTCAGGGATGCGGTGAACTGGCCGGGCTACTGGTGGTCGGTGACGAACCGTCGCCACGTGGGTTACGAGTCCTGGGTCGAGCGTGACGTGGCGATGATGCTCGATTTCGATCCGACGGTGGCCGCCTTCTCGTCGCAGCCGTTCTGGCTGTACTGGCGGGGAGAGCAGAGCGAGCGTAGGCACGCGCCGGACTTCTTCGCCCGACTCGCGGATGGCGGCGGTGTCGTGCTCGACGTGCGCCCGGACGAGTTAGTCGACGACAGCGCGGCCGAGGCGTTCGCGGTGACCGCGCGGGCGTGCGCAGAGGTTGGCTGGGAGTTCCGCCGTACGGGCGGCCCACCGGTGGTGCTGGCGGCGAACGTGCGGTGGCTTGCGGGGTACCGGCATCCTCGCTGCTGCCGTGACCAGATCGCCGACCGGCTGCTGCAGGTGTTTGGTCAGCCGGCGCCGCTGCTCGCCGGAGCTTGTGACGTGGGCGATCCGCTCGGGGTGCTGCCCGTGCTGTTTCACCTGTTGTGGCGGGGCGATTTGTGCACCGACCTGACGGCTGCGGTGCTCGGTGCGCGCTCGGTGGTCCGGTCGGCGGAGGTGGTCGACTGATGTCACGGGCGAGGATGCTGCGCGTTGGGGACCGGGTCCGGTTCGATGGGCTGATCCAGACGGTGGTGGGGTTGTCCGGGACGCTGGTTCGGCTGGTTGACGAGCGGGGCCGCGGCAGCGTGGTGCACCTGCCGTATCTGCTGGCCGCGGACGGCTTCGAGCAACTGGGCGAGCGGGTCGAGGTGCCGCTGCTGCCGGCCGGGTCGCTGCACGGGGTGCCACCCGAGGTGATCGAGGAGGCGCAGTGGTGGGAACGCCACATCATCGAGGTCATCACGGGCCGGCCACCGGACGCGCAGCCGAGCGTGTTGCCGCGGCTGGGCTACGACCCGACAACGCGGTCGCTGGTGCAGCGGGAGCAGGCCAAGGCTACCGAGCTGGCCGCGCAGGGCCACGCGGTGAGTATCCGCACCCTGCAACGCAAGCGGCAACGGTATGAAGCCCAGGGATTGGCTGGGCTGATCGATTGGCGGGTCGACCGGCACCGCTCCCTGCACGGGCGGGCCGACAGCCGCGTGGTCGAGGCGTTGCAGCAGGCGATCGTCGAGGCCACCGACCGCTCGACGCGCACGGTGGCGTATCTGCAGTGGCGGGTGGAGCAGATCCTGACCGCGCAGCACGGCGCCGGTGTGGTGGCGATGCCGTCGCGGGCGACGTTCTACCGGCTGTTCGAGAAGGTCAAGGCCGGCCGGCACACCATCGGGTCGGCGCGCACCCGCCGATCGCTGGCCAACCGGCCGGCCGGCCCGTTCGGGGCGGTGGCCGCGTTGCGGCCGGGCGAGCTGATGCAGATGGACTCCACCCCGCTGGACGTGCTGGTGCTGCTGCCGGGCGGCGTGCCCGGCCGGGTCGAGCTGACCGGCATGGTGGACTTGGCCACCCGGTCGATCACGGCGGCGGTGCTGCGCCCGACGACCAAGTCGGTCGACGCGTCGCTGCTGCTGGCCCGCACGGTCACCCCGGAACCGATGCGGCCCGGCTGGGCGCAGGCCCTGGCCATGTCCCGGTCGGTGTTGCCGCACCGGCGGCTGCTGGAGCTGGATCAGCGGCTGGAACACGCCGCCGCCCGGCCGGTGATCGTGCCGGAGACGATCGTGTGCGACCGGGGCAACGTGTTCATCTCGCACAACTTCCGCGCCGCTTGCGCCAGCCTGGGCATCAACTTTCAGCCGGCCCACCCGCACACGCCGACCGACAAGCCGCACATCGAGCGGACCCTGGAATCGGTGAGCACGCTGTTCTGCCAGTTCGTCTCCGGCTACCTCGGCCGCAGCGCCGAGCACCGTGGCCGGCGGGTGGAAGACGAACCGTTGTGGTCGCTGCTGGAACTGCAGGAACTGCTCGACGAGTGGATCCTGGCGGTCTGGCAACACCGAGCCCATGACGGACTCCGCGACCCGGTCACCCCTGGAAGGTCCTACACCCCGAACGAGCGCTACGCCACGTTGGTCGAGGCGGCCGGCTACGTCCCGGTGGCGTTGTCGGCGCAGGACTACATCGAGCTGCTGCCGGCCCGGTGGCAGGCCATCAACTCCTACGGCATAAAGATCAACCACAGGGTCTACGACAGCGCCGAGCTCAACCCGTGGCGGCGCCAATCCTCCGGCGTAGTGGCGAAGAAGAACCTGTGGGAGGTCCACCACGACCCCTACGACGTCAGCCAGATCTGGGTCCGTAACCACCACCAGGGCGGCTAGATCACCGCCACCTGGAAACACCTGGGCAGCGTGCCCGCCCCGTTCGGTGAATTGGCCTGGGACCACGCCCGCCACCACCTGGCCACACAAGGCCGCCAGGCCACCGAAACCGAGATCGCACAAGCCGTCGCGGCGCTCCTGCAACGCGCCCACAACGGCCCGGCCCAGCAGATCGAGCCCACCGGCAACCGGCCCGCCAAGCCGTCCAGACGCGAGCAGCGGGTCGCGGCCCGCACCAAGGCCACCACAGCACCGGCGTGGCCGCGACCCGACCCACCGGCAACCGCACCACCGGATCGACACGACGTGAAGACCGTCGAAGACACCGACACCGACACCGACACCGACAGCGACGCCGCTCCGCTGGCCGAGGTGGTGCCGTTGCGGGTGTTCGACGCGCGAGAGGAGGCCAGCCGATGGTGGTGAGCGCACCCGAGCTGGGCATCATCGACGACCGCCGGGCACCCACAACCACCCTGGCCGGTTGGCGGCAGTTCGTCCAAGACGACCCGGTCACCCTGGATCTGCTACCCGCAGCAGACCTGACCGGCCTGGACGCCCACAACCGCGGTGAGTACGACGACGCCCGCATCAAATACCACTCCGAACTGATCGTGGTGGAGACCTCCACCGTTCGGGACGTCATCCGCCAAGGCCGGCTGCTGAGCCTGCTCAACCAGCGGGAGGTCTGCGCCCGCCGCGGCCTGATCGTGTCCGGGGCCGCGGCCACCGGCAAGAGCACCGCGATCAAACAACGCGGCCGCGCCCACGAACTACTGGTCCACAACCGCTACCCGGCCGCAGACCGGATCCCGGTCGTCTATGTCACCGCCCCGCCCAAGGGCTCACCGAAGAAACTGGCCACCCAGTTCGCGCACTTCCTGGGCATGCCGCCGTTCAAGTCGCGGGCCAACGAGATGGACATCGCCACCACCGTCTGCGAAGTCCTCACCGAAGCCCGCACCGACCTGGTCATCGTTGACGAGATCCACAACGTCAACCTGGCCACCAGCGCCGGCGAGGACCTATCCGACCACCTCAAGTACTTCACCGAGCACCTGCCCGCCACCTTCGTGTTCGCCGGCATCAACGTCGAGTCCGGTGGCCTGTTCACCGGCATCCGCGGGCAGCAGATCGCCGCCCGCTGCGTGATGACCCGCACCGGGAAATTCCCCTACCGCGACGAGTGGCGCTCGATGGTCGCCACCATGGAACAAGCCCTGCGGCTGCACCGCCACCAGCCCGGATCGCTGGTCGCCCAGGCTAAGTACCTGCACCAGCGCACCGGCGGGCTGATCAGCAGCCTGTCCCACATCGTCCACGCCGCCGCGATCTCCGCCATCGTCGACGGCCGCGAGCAGATCACCCGGGACCTGCTGGACGCCATCGCTGTCGACCACGCCACCGAGTCCGCCGCACCCAAACCGGCCCGACCCCGCGAGCCCGCACCGTGAGCGTCGCACCGCTCGACCATCTGTTTCGGCCCGGTCCGCGGCGGGCGCTGCCACGCACCTGCCGCCCCAGCCAGGACGAAACCACCGGCTCCTACCTGCTGCGACTGGCCGCCGCCAACCGGATCACCGGAGCAGACCTCGTTGACTACCTCACCGCTGGGGCATCGCAGTCCATCGCCAACGTCAGTCTCGCCGCCGTGTCGACCGCCAGCGGACAACCACCCGTCGCGCTGGCCTACGCACTACCCGAACTGCGGACCCAGCACACAGACCTGCCCCGCGTGGCCCTGCCGGGACGCACGCTACCCGCCAAACCCAACACCGTGCGCCCCGCCTGCCGCCGCTGCACCGCCACCCGCACCACCGCCGAACGCATCGACATCTGGCGCCGGCACGAACACAACATCTGCCAACGCCACCGGCTCTGGATCGGCCCCGGCGCCGGCCACCCCCGCGACCAGGTCGACCTCGCCGCGCATCCCGACGTGGTTCACGCTCAGGTACGGCATCGACGCCTCATCCGACTGCACGGGCACACGATCGTGCACACCGCCTACCGCACTGCCGGCGAGATCTGGGAGATGTTGACTCACCGCGGCTGGGGAGTGCCCTACGCCCTCGCCCGTGACCTCCACCTGCCACATGGGTTCGGGCACCAGAACTGGCCAGCCGATCCCCGTGACCCGGTGCACCGCGCGGCGGTCTATCCGGAGGTCGTCACCCTCACTGAGTTGCTCGTCTGCACACACTGGCGACCGTTCGCGATGTCGGCCTCAGCGGCCGACCGTGACCGGTTCCGCGCCGAGTTCCAGCGCCGCCTTCCACCGGCCTACCACGACTTGGCCAACACCGACCTGCAACTCTTCACCATCGTCCGGCACTCACCGGTCGCTCAGTGGCACGACCCCCAGCCCGAGACCTACCCATCCACACCAGCCCAAGCGCAAGGAGCCGATCGGTGACAGCAACCGCGACCGGAGAACCGCCCGATGTTCACCGTTGACGAACGAACCCGGCTTCAGGCGCGACTACTCGACGAAGCAGAGAAAGACGACGCCATCGTCGGTGCCGCCTTCACGGGCTCGCAGGCCACCGTTTGCGGCGATCGATGGTCCGACACGGACTTGGTTCTCGCAGTTCGCGGTGACCTGGAAAGCACGGCCGCCCGGTGGACGCAGTGGCTCTACGACGAGTTCGACGCACAGCACCACTGGGACCTGACGTCAACGCCCGCCATCATCCGCGTCTTCCTGCTCCGACAGTGGCTGGAACTGGACCTCACCTTCGCTCCCGAGACCGACTTCGGTCCCCGCGGCCCTCAATGGCACACGATCTTCGGCCAGTCCCAGACGCTTGAGCCGTTCCCAGCCCCCGACCACAACACCCTGGCCGGGCTCATCTGGCACCACACCTTGCACGCTTGGATCTGCCTTCAACGCGACCGCCGGTGGCAGGCCGAACATTGGATCAGCGCCATCCGCGACCACGTCATCACCCTCGCCTGTCTGCGGCTCGACCATCCGACCGCCTACGCGAAGGGAGCACATCTGCTCCCCCACGAGATCACGGCCCCGTTGGAAACGACCCTCGTGCGAATACTGACGACGCCGGAACTGCGGCGCGCACTCACCGCCGTGGTCAGCCTCGCCACACACGAACTGGAGCGAGCGGATTCCCAGTTGGCCTCTCGCCTATGTCCCATGCTGCTCAGCCTTCTAAGCGCCTGATCAATAGTTCTGTCCGTAACCGTCGGGTAGCCAGGGTGAGGTCCAGGGCGCTGCGGTGGTGAGGTTCTGATCGCTGGTTCTGTTGCGGAAGAACGCGTGTGTTTGGCGGGTGGTCAGCTAGCCAGCGTTTGGTGATGCCGCTGAGGTGGGTGCCGCCGTTGTCGCAGATCACCGCGATGACGGGGGCGGTGGGGTAGGCGTCCAGGAGTTGGTCGAGGAAGTAGCAGAACACGACGGAGACGTTGTGGACCGAGATGTGGTGGTGGAAGGCGCCGGTGGCGAGGTTGATCGCGCCGTGGATGGTGCGGCGGATGTTCTTGCCGGGGGTCATGAGGCGGTGGCGCAGGCCGGTGGGCATCCAGCTGGCCCGGACGCGGGCGAGGAGGTCGAGGTGGGTTTCGTCCTCGGCGAGGACGACCGATCCGGCGGGCAGTGCGGTGATCTGCTGGCGGATGTCAGCGCAAATGGTGTCGTGGTCGGGGTCACTCTTGGCGATCAGCCGGGGGCGGGACCAGCGTGCGTGTTCCCGGATGCGCCGGTGCATGGTGCGCAGGCTCAAGGGTGGGCGTCCGAGGGCGCGCCAGATCCGGGCGGTAGTCCATGCCTTCGGCGTGAGCAGCAGCCGGCGGATACGTGCGCTGAGCCCTGGACTGCCCAGTCGGGGACGGCCGCAGCGGGGCCGGTCTGGAAGTCCGGCCAGACCTTCGGTGTCGTGCCGGGCGATCCACCGTCGCACGGTGCGGGGGTCGTAGTGCAGCAGTTCGGCGATCTCGGTGGCGGTCATCCCGTTCGCGGACAGCAGGATCATCACGGCGCGGGCGGCGACCCGCCACTGCCGGTGCAGGGCGTCGACGAGCTGGTCGTGCTGCTCGCCGGACACGTTGGCGTACACGTGCGCAGGGCGCATACTGACGTCGGCCTCGTCGTGGATGGATTTCTGGTGTGGTAACCGAATCCAAACCCCGACGAGGCCAACCTGTTGGGACGTCGATCAATCCGGGCGAGTTACGGACATGACTTTGGGGCAGGCGCTTAGAAGATGCCGACGGCGCACAACACCAGACCACTGAGACAAACTTCGGATCAGCTCAGCGGCCCGCCCGATGACAACTCCCTTGAGACAGGACAGGCCGTGCCAGCGTCCGGAGTCACGCCGATCCGGTGAGGCGCCAGGTTTGGTTAGAGTTCGGCGCAGCGGGGTCGGCACCCCATTGCTGGATGGGGGTGCCATCGGCGCCGCCGCCGTCGTGGACGTCGAGCAGGTAGTAGTTGGCCAGGTTCGATATGGAGTAGTGCCCACGGTCAACCGCTGTGAAGCACCAGCTCTGGTTGTAGTTGCCCCAGAAGTATTCCCACTGTTGCATCTGGACGCCGTTCGTCCAGGTTCCGTCTGGGTTGTCGAGCGCCTTGCCGGATTGCGCATTGATGAGGTGGAAGCAGCCCGAGTGTGATGCGACGAGACGCCACAGTTGGGCCGGTCCTGAATTGCCGCTGAGCACGATCTTCGCGCCGTCGGTGCTGGCGCCGTCGGCCACGCCGACCCATTTGCCGTTCGCGGCGGTGATGCGGACCACCAGCCCGTCGCGCGGCGCCACGGTCGTCTCGGCGGGCGGTGCGGCCTGTGGGTTCGAGGTGGTCGGTGGCTTGGGGTTGCTCGCCGGTGACTGCGGTGTTGCCACGACGGATGACCGCTGGCCGCCTCGCGGCGGGTTGGCCGGAGTGGGCGGGGGTGTGGCAGCCTGCGAAGACCCGGCCGCCCTGGGTGGTCCAGTGTCGTCGATGGACGCCGTCGCGGTGGACTGCCCGTCGAGGACGTGCACGGTGTCGTACGGGCGGACGGTGACCGGCGGTGAGAGGTCGTCGTGGCCGCCGTCGATCAGTTTCTCCAGCGCGCGAGGGCGGTCCAGGTTGTACGGCCAGGTGTTGCGGTACCGTTCGTCGGCCGGATTGATCAGGGTTGCCTCCCGCTCCGCCAGGAATGTCTTGAGCCATGCATGCTCGGACACCTCGCGGGGCTCGCCGCCGGCACGCGTGCTGGCCCGGTACCGGATCGAGGGCAGGGAGTCGGGGCTTGACGTGTTGCCGTGCTGAAGGATGGTGTCGTAGACAACCGCGACGCCCAATGCCGTGGTCAGGCCGAGGTCGGTGGAGATCTTCAGGGCCGGTGTGTAGTAGAGGTTCTCCAGGACATCGTCCTGGGCCTGCCGGAATCTGGGGTCCTGGCTGGCAAGACGCCAGGCGTCGGGCAGTCCGGCCAGCGCGTCGATCGCCGGGCTGTTCTCACTCCGCAACGTTGTCAGCGTGGTCAGATAGGTTCGGGACAGAGTGTTGGGGCCAACCCTTGCAGTGTAGGTCTGTATCACCTCAAGGGCCTCACCGCCAGCCGTTGAGAAGTCTCCTGTGCCCAGCACGTATCCACGCCCGTCGAACTGGTTGACCACACGGGCGTACTGCGGAACGAGCGTGTCGTGCATCAGTACGCTACGAAGCTGTTCGATTACTGCACGCTGTTGGGCGGTGATCGTGAGTCGACCGCCGAGCCTGCTCATCGCGAAGACCGTCGCGATCACCGCGATCGCCAGCACGACCGGAGGCAGGAACAGGCGCAATGGGCGACGAGGTCGTGCTGCTGGCTGGTCCTGCGCCATCCGACCTCCTCACCTCGAAAACGCTGCTGCCACAGCGCATGATCAAGACGTCTCATGACCTTCGGCCACCCTTCAGCGGCGGGCGCCGACCGGTCCGGCCCGACACGATGATGACAGATCATGGGTCCGCGTGTGGGAGCGTGCACCCATTGCCCCGCGCCGATCGTCGATCGCGGCAAGATGGCCCGCCTTGACCTACGAAGACGCGATCGCCTCGGCGGCATTCTCCGCCCGGTTCCTGTCGACGGCGCCGCGCCTTCGACGCCCGGTCACGCGCCGTAGCGTGCGGCATGATCTGGCGCTGTGGATTGGTCGTCGGTGTTCGAGTATCGGAATCGCCGGCCGGGAGTTACGCCGCGCCAGCTTGCCGGCTTCGTGGCCGGGGTGCGTCAGCCGCCCACCGAGCAGGAGATCGGCGACGTCGCTGCGCGGCAGCGCAACCTGTTGCCGCCCGGCCGCCCGGTGCGCGCCTCATACCGGCCGATCGACGCGAGCCTGTGGCAGTTGCCCGAACGGCCGCTGCCACCCAGTTACCTTGCCCTGCTGGCGTGGTCAGGCGGCGGTGACTTCGGCAACGGTGAGCGGTGGTTGCAGCTGTTCCCGATCGACGGCCCAAGCGGAGTACGGGCGATGACGCTGGCCTACCACCTTCCGGAGTACATGCCCGCGGCGCTGCCGTTCGCGTTCAACGGCGGCGGCGTGTTCTACCTGTTCGACATGCGCGAGCCCGCCGACGCCGACGGCGAGTACCCGGTGGTTGCCGCGCACGCAGGCAACCTCGGCTGGGCCACCCACGAGGAGTGCTACCCGCCGGAGTGCTGGCCCGTAGCCGACGGTTTGGCGCAGGCATGCCGAGGGCGAACCAACATCGAGGATCTCGCTGACTGCGACTGCCACGCCCCGCCGGCCGGGTTCACCCCTGACCTGCCCGAGACGGCCGACATCTATGTCGACCAGGTACCGCCCGACTCCGTCGCGACCTTGATCAAGCTCAGGAAGCTGCTCGCCGTCACATGGCGGATCGGCGCACTTCGCGAACTGCTGGCCGGCCAGCCGATCCTTGCCGTCAAGGGCGGCCGCCCGCACGCACTCCACCACGTTCTCGAGCAATCCGCGGACCTTCGGCCATACCTGTTCTACGACGCACAGGGGCGACTCGAACCGGTATGGCCCGATGATCAATAGCATTGATCGATGACGATCTTAAGCACGGACGTACGCCGCATCCCTTGATCAGGCGTGCTCTCACCGTCTGTGACGAGTACTGGTCGGCGCGCGCACGGACGGTGGCAGATGTGCGCACTTGGCGTCGTTCGAGTCCAGCCAGGGGTCCTCAGCGGTGTGGCTTGATGGTTTTCATGGTCATGCGGGAGTCGGCACGGGCGATGGCGGGGTCTCCCAGCAGCCGAGTGGTCAGCCAGTGTTCGTAGGCGTGCAGGTCGGCGACTCGGACGCGTAGAAGGTAGTCGGGGACGCCGAACATGCGGCGTAGTTCGACGACCTCGTCCATCGCGGCGATCCGCTGCTCGAAGGCGTCGACGTCGGTGAACGCCTGAGCGGCCAGATCGATATATAGAAGTACTTCGAAGCCGCGGTCAAGCGGGGCGGGGTTGGTGATCGCGGTGTAGCCGGTGATGATGCCGTCGGCTTCGAGCCGGCGGACGCGGCGAAGGCAGGGGGCGGGGGTCAGGCCGACGCGGTCGGCGAGTTCCTGGTTCGACAAGCGGCCGTCACGCTGCAAGTGCTTGATTATTGCCCAATCTAGCGAGTCCACCTCCTTAGTATTGCTGAATTTCATGTCTTGTGGCAACGATTAGCAATCATGTTGCGCTGCCGCTTTCCTAGTATTGCGTCATGACGGTTGTTGGACCTCCTCGTTCGCGGCGAACGTCGGACCTGCGCACCGCAGCCCACGACAGCGGGGTCATCTGGTTAGGCATGTTCGCGCTCGGTGTCGGCTTCGGAGTCCTGGTCGTCGACCACGGCCTGCCGTGGTGGCTGGCGCCGATCATCTCCGGGACGATGTTCGCCGGTTCGGTCGAGTTCATCATGATCGGCATGCTGGCCGCCGCCGCCCCGGTCACCGCCGTCGCGCTGACCACCTTCCTGATCAACTCACGGCATCTGTTCTACGGCTTGTCCTTCCCGCTGCACCGAGTCCGCGGCCGGCTCGGCAAGGCCTACAGCATCTTCGCGTTGTGCGACGAGGCCTACGCGCTCATGACCAGCAAAGATCCGAAGACGCTGACCAGCGGGCGGATCCTGTTCACTCAGGCCGGACAGCACCTGTCCTGGGCAGGTGGGTCGCTGGCGGGAGCGGTCATCGGCCACAGCCTGCTCGGCGACGTTCAAGGGCTCGGCTTCGTCCTGACCGCACTGTTCGTCGCCCTGGCCGTGGACGCCTACCGCACTCGACCCGACAAGACCACTCTGGCCCTGGCCGCCGGGGCGGCCGTGCTGGCGTTTGTGGTCGCGCCGGGATCAATGCTGCTGGTCGCCATGAGCGTGTTCACCGTCTGCCTCGTCGTCCGCCACCGCATTCCAGGAGCCCGCCGTGCCTGACGCCGCTTATGTCGCCGTCTGCCTGGTGGTGGCTGTCGCGATCACCGTCAGTCTGCGCGCCGCGCCGTTCGCCATGAAGAACGCTCTCCAGCAGTCAGCGCTGCTGGCCGACATCGGCAGGTGGATGCCTCTGGGCGCGATCGCGATTCTGGCGATCTACTGCTTGACCAAAATCGACCTCACCGCACCCGGCCACGGGGTCGCCGAGCTGGCCGGTGTGGTCGTCACTGTTGTTGTTCACTGGTGGCGGCGAAATCTGTTGCTCAGCATCGCCGCCGGGACGGCCGTGTGCCTCATCCTCACCAACTGGGTCCTGCCCGCATGAGCACCACGACGTCGAAGCCAGGCGCAGCCCAGGTGGATGATCCGGGCGGAGGCGGTGCTCGTGGCCGCCCTGGCCGTAGTGACCGGCGTGGCCCTGGGCATCGCCTTCGGCACGGGCACGGTGACGGCGCTGGGCCGCACCACGCCGCTCACCGTGGTGGTCCCGGCCGGCCGGCTCGCGCTGATCGTCGCGGTCGCGACGCTGGCGGGCCTGGCCGCCGGCCTGCTCCCGCCCGCCGCGCGGCCCGGCTCGACGTCCTGGATGCGATCGGCCGCACCTGACGCCCCGGCTGGCGCCGCGCGGCTCGCTCGCACCGCGCGGCGCCAGCGTCACTGACATCGACCTCACCACCGCGTCCGTACGCATCCACGGCAAGGGCGCCAAAGACCGCCGCGTCCGGACCGGGCCGAAACCTCCCGCGCCGTCTCCAAATACCTCCGCGCACGAACCAACCGACAGGGAACCGACCAGGTGCCCGAACTCTGGCTCGCCGAACGCGGCTTGAACCCGCTCCGCCCGAACGGCGTCGAGATCCTCCAATCGGTGGATCATTGCGGGTCGGGGGCGAGTGTGCCGTCGGGCGCGATGTGGCTGAAGATCTGGTCGATGAGAGTGAGCACGTGTGGGTCCTCGACCGCATAGAAGACGTGTCGGCCCTCTTTGCGTGACGTGATGACGCCGGCGAGTCGGAGCTTGCCGAGGTGCTGGCTGGTGGTGGTGACGCTGAGACCGATCTGTCCGGCGAGCGTTCCCACGTCGGCGCGTTCGTGGGCCATCAGCCATACCAGGTGCAACCTGGCGGGGCTACTCAGGAGTGCGAAGGTGGCCGCCGCGGCATGCAGTTGCGGCCGAGTCGGCGCCTCCGGGTCAGCCATCGGGATCAGTGTTGGCCCCGCACCAGGATGGTTCGCCATGGCTTGAGTCTTCCCTGTCGGGGTTCGTCACGCTAGCGCAACGCTCCGTTAGTTGCGTATATGACGAAGTGTGTGCCAGACTCGTCGTATTCGAAGGGGAGTAGTCCGCCAAGCCCGACCGTCGACACACTGAGGTCCCGCGACCTCCGGCGCCGGGGCCCGCCTTGCAGCGGGTGGACGAGACCTTCGGCCAGTGACCACGCCTGGCCGGAGCTCTCCCTGTCTCCGGTCATGGCCGAGCGCCGCCGGAGGCTGCCGTGCCCGTGAAACTGCTCCGCCCGATCGCGTTGTGCATCGTGTTGACGGCCCCGGCGCTGGCCCTACGGCTCGGCGAGGTGGAGGCCCCGGCGCTGCTCGGGCTGCTGCTGTTCGGTGCCGCGGTGGTGGCGGCGTCGTTCCTGCTCGCCTGGGCTTCGCGCTGCAGTTCCTCTTCCCCGGGCAGGCAGCCCGCTACGTCCTCAGCGCCGTCTACGCCACCCTCGCGGCCGGTGCGCTGATCCGCAACCGGCGGCACATTGTGCCCACCCTCGCGGCGCCATTCCGCCGTACCCCGATCCAGCAAAAAGAAGACGCCCTCGTTCATTGACGCGCCGTACCCCTCGAAGGAGCCAACATGGCAACGCTGTCGCAGCGCATCCGCGCATTCCTCACCAGCCCGAAAGGACAGCGCCTGATCCAGCAGGGCCAACGCCAGCTCGCCAAGCCCGAGAACCAGCAACGACTGCGTCGACTGTTCACCAAACTGCAGGGCCGGCGATAGCCGACGTCATCCTCGCAGCGGCCGCCGGCATGCTCGGCCGCTGCCGTGGCTCCCTGGAGCGTGCCCTGGGATCGAGGAGGCGATGGTGCGGGACGCACAGGACAGGCCGCTTGACGACGCGGAGCGCGTCAGGCCTGCGGACGCGCTGGTGGCGCACAGCCACGGCGCACACGGGTCGGTACGGCTGTCGCGGCGGGCGGTGAGACTGAGCCTGGCGGTGATCGTGCCGGCCGGGGTGCTCATCGTGGTGGCGATGGCGCTGCTGTGGCCGCGCGGAGGACACCCGGTGGACACTGGCGGCGGATCGACCCGCGCCAGCGGCGAGGTCCGCGCCGTGCACCATGGGCCCTGCCCGGACGCGGATCCGGCAGCGGCCGCTGCGGGTACACCGTCGGACTGCGGCAGTGTCCAGGTCAGGATCACCGACGGTCCAGGCCGCGGCCAGCTGGTCAACAGCGACATCCCCGCCGGTCCGGGCGCGGTCCAAGTCAAGGTCGGTGACCGGGTCGTCCTCGTCGTCACCCAGGACGACTCAGCCGCCGCCCCGCAGTACCAGATCATCGACGCGCAACGCGGCCTGCAGTTGTGGCTGCTGGTCGCATGCTTCGCCGTGGCGATCATCGCGTTCGGCCGGTGGCGGGGCGTCACCGCCATGGCCGGACTCGGCGTGACATTCGGGGTGCTGCTGTACTTCATCGTGCCGGCCATCCTCGCCGGCAAACCGCCGCTGCTCGTCGCGGTCGTCGGCTGTGCTGCGATCATGCTCGCGGTGCTGTACCTGACCCACGGGCTCAACACCCCGACCTCGGTGGCGGTGATCGGCACGCTGGCCAGTCTGTGCCTGACCGGGGTGCTGTCCCAGGTGGCCACGGCGGCGGCCAGCCTCAACGGCGTGGCCGGCGAGGAGTCGTCGTTCCTTACGCTGATGTACCACGACGTCGACATGCGCGGGCTGCTGCTCGCCGGTATCCTCATCGGCTCCCTCGGCGTCCTGGACGACGTCGCGGTGACGCAGGCGTTCACCGTGGCGGAGCTGTCCGCGGCCAACCACACGCTAGGCTTCGCGCAGCTGTACCGGGCCGCCAGCCGGATCGGCCGGGCCCACATCGCCTCGGTCGTCAACACCATCGTGCTGGCCTACGCAGGCGCGTCGCTGCCGCTGTTGTTGCTGCTCGCCGCCGGCAACCAACCGCTCGGGGAAGTCCTCACCTCCCAACTGCTGGCCCAGGAGATCGTCCGCTCGGCTGTCGGCACCATCGGGCTCATCGCCGCCGTACCGATCACCACCGCCCTCGCCGCGCTCATCGCCAGCCGCTACCACCGTCACGACCCACCGCCCGAGACACCGGCGAGGGAGGTCGCGGCCCGCCGTCACGCGAAGCCACCGCTCGGCACCCCGGCGCCGAGCGCCGCGGTACCGCCCCGCGCCCACTGGACCTGGGGCGAACCCGACGCCGAGCGCCCCTGACCCGTCCAACGACCACACCTGCACAGAGTCCGACGGTTGCTCGTGCCACCGCAGCGGCCGAGCCGCCGCGTCCGCTGGCACCGTGCGCACGTTTGTGGACTCAGCTTGATCTCAACCTGCAGCCGTGGGTTGCGGGCCCCGGTGGATCACGGGAACAGCCCTTGGTCGATCATTCTCTTGTCGAGGGAAAATGATCATCAACCAAGGGCTGTCGTGAAGATTGTGCATGACGCGGACGTGCCCCCTGCCGGCACTTGATCACTGTGGGGTCCGCAGTGTGATGGCGCCGTTGTCGGTCTGGATCGTGATGGCGTGTGGGCTGTTCGCGTCCTGGGGCAGGTCGACGCGGACCTCGTCGCTGTCCGTCGCAGTTATGGCCTTGTATGTGCTGTTCGGTACCTCGACCGTCACTGCGCCGTTGTTCGTCGTCACTGTCACGTCGTCTGGGACGGCGGCGAAGGACAGGTGGACCTTCCCGTTCTGGGTGCCGGCCTCGACGCGGCCCGACGTGATCCCGGTGGCCCGCAGCTCTCCGCTGTCACTGTTCAAGGTGAGTGGACCGGACACGTCATCAACTGCGACCGCGCCGTTGGCCGAGCGGATTCGCAAGGCGGTACCGAATCCTGAGGCGGTGATCTTCCCGTTCTCCCCCTCGACGGTGAGCGCCACGCCGTCGGGCACAAGCACCTCGTAGCGGACATTGCACGGTCCGATGATGGCTCCGCACTTGGTGGCCAGGGTGAGCCGTTCGCCCGCGAGTTCCCAGGTCGCCTCGGCATCGCCGCGGATCCCGTCCCGGCCGGAGAACCAGCGGGTCACCTCGACCTCGTCGACGTCGGCGGGCCGGACGTCGAGGTCACCGTTCGTCTTGGTGATGGTGAGCCGGTCTGCGACCGGTCCGAAGTTTCGCTTCTCCGGCTCGGCGTCGTCGGCTGAGGCACCGCATCCGGTGGCGGCGATGAGCGTCAGCGCCGCGGCGACGGCTGCGAGAAGCGTACGGGTCGGGTGGTTGGGCCTGGTCACGGGAATGCCTCCGGGGATCTGGGTTGCTATCGAGTCCTGCACTCGATACCTAAAGTATCCGATACTTTAGGTATGCTAGCCTCCCTGCATGAGCGAAAGCCATCCGAGGGGCCCGGTTCCGCGCACCCCTCGCGAGGAGGTACGCCGCCGGCTGCTGACCGTCGCGATGCGGGTGTTCGCAGAGCGTGGCTACGCGGAGAGCCGGTTGGAGGACATCGCCCACGCGGCCGGCTTCACGAAGGGCGCCGTCTACTCGAACTTCGGCAGCAAGCAAGGGCTGTTCGGCGCGGTGCTCGCCGAGCGTGCCAGCACCGAGCTCACCACCGTGATGGCTGAGGTCCGCGACACCGAGGACCTGGCCACGGCAGCCGGTCGGGCCGCTCAGGTGGTCGCGCGGCGGATCGTCGACGACACCGAACGAGGACGACTTGGGCTTGAGTTCGCGGCCCTGGCAGCCCGCGACGAGCAGGCCAGGACGGTCCTCACCCCGCTGCGCCGCGAACAGCGCGCCGCGGCGGCCCGGTCACTCGCCGATGCCGCCGAACACACCGGCACACGGCTGGCCATCAGTCCCGATCTAGCAGCATTGATCCTGCACTGCCTGACCAACGGCCTGTCGATGGAACACCTCGCCGACGCCGAGGCGGTCAACGCCGACGCCGTGGAAAAGGCCATCTCAGCCGTCATCGCCGCACTGTTTGCCCCGACCCAGAACAACTGAAGGAGCCCTGACGAGGGTCCACCCTGCTCTACTCGCTCGGCCGGGCGGTGGTTCGGCGCCGGGGCTTCTTCCTCGCCGGCTGGCTGCTGCTGATCGCCCTGGTCGGTGCCGGCTTCGCGACGTTCGGCTCGCACCTGGACAGCGAGTTCACGGTGCCGGATACCCAGTCGCAGGCCGGCATCGACGCGCTGGAGAGGTCGCTACCGACCGCCACCGGGGTCCAGGGGCAACTTGTTTCGTCGCCCCCGAGGGTTCGGCCGTCACCGACCCGGCCTACCGCCCCGTGATCGAGCAGGCCATGCGCGACGCCGCGACGGCTCCACAGGTCGCCAGCGTGACAGCGACCCCGCGTTTCGAAACCCCGCAGACATCGGTGGCCTCGACGAGTTCGCCTCGTCGAAGCCGCCGACGACCGCCCGCGCTACGCCAGGCCGGATGCGCGGGCCACCACACCTGCCTGGAACCGGCTGGTCGCTCCGATCGACTCCATGACCTCGGAGATGTAGCGCCGGCAGGTGCGCACGGAGATCCCGAGCCTCCGCGCCACCAGTTCATCCTTGGCGCCGGTGGCGAGCAGCCGCAGGATCGCCCGCTTGACGTCGTCCGGGACACACGTCGGCTGCGGATCGGCGGCCTCGAACGACACCGCACGGTTCCAGGTGGTGTCGAACAGCCCGGCCAGCATCTTGACCATCAACGGCTGCCGGACGACGACCGCCGCCGCAGGCCCGTCCGAGGTGATGAGCACGCCGGTCCTGCCGTCGAAGACAAACAGTCGCAGCGGCAGTTCGTCGACGGTGCCGAACGTTGCGCCGGCGTGGGTCAGCGTCTTCATGAACTCGGTGGCCGGTGGGTCGTACCGGACGGCGTGTTGGTGGACCGCCCGGAACCGCACCTCCCGCTCGCAGGCGTCGACGTATGGGGCCAGCGGCAGGCGTTCCACGCCCGGCTCCAGCACCGACACGGTCGACGTCGACCGCGACAGCTCGTCGTCCAGCAGGTCGGTGAGGGCCGCCTCGTCACCGATGACCTCCAGTGCCTGGCCGTACCTGGAGTGCTGTGACTGCTCGTGCACCGGCACGAGCCGCTGGAGCTGATTGCGCAACCGTGCCGCCTGGGCGGCGCGACGATGGGCGTCGGCCTCGATCGGCGACACCAGTCGCGCCATCGCTACATGAGGCGACACGGCGGTCCAGCCCCGTCCCCGATCCGGGCTGGGTTCGATGACCCGCAGCGCGGCGAGGCTGCGACGCACGGCGTCGAGTTCCTCCGCCGCGGCACCGGTGACGGCCTGGAGATTGTCGTCGTCCCAGTCGCCGGTCTCCACGATCTGCCGGTAGGCGGTCACCGTCAGGTCGTCCAGCCGGTCGGTGACACCCTCAACGTGGTCCATCACAGTTATCTCCTTCCAAGCCATCAGTCGGGATGACGACGGATCCCGCCGGTGCCATACCGCCGATGACGCGAGATTTGCGCAGGTTTCGATACCGAAACAGCCTGGTCACGGCTGGAGGCGACGTCCTGAGTAGGCGGTACTCAATCGAGCCGGACGCCTGCCACCACACGGGCAGGAAGTGGACGAGGGGGTGTATACCGGGAGACTCGCCCGAACCGGCGCTGGTCAATGCCGGTTCGGGCGTGGTTCGCAGGACGTGGTTTCGGCGGCGGCAGCGCCGACTGAGTACCAGGAGGAACGGGCTTGCGCGCGACTGACGGGGAGCCGACAGCGCAGGACCGCGGGCTCGTGGGCCGGACCCACGAGCTGGCGGCGGTGCGGCAGGCGCTGGTGTCCGGCACCGGCTCGGGGGCGCTGCTGACCGGCGAACCCGGTGTCGGCAAGAGCCGGCTCCTCAGCGCCGCCCTCGACGAGACCGAAGCCGGCGGAGCCAGCGTGGTGCGCATCACGGCGACGCCGTCGTGGCAGGACGTGCCGTTCGGCTCCGTCCCTTGGTTCGCGCCGCCGGACGACGCCGGCCTTGCCGGGGCGTTCCGGCTGGCGAAGCAGGGGCTGACAGCGGGCAGGCCGGCCGTGGTCGGCATCGACGACGTCAACTGGCTGGACGACGCGTCCGCCGCGCTGCTGGAGCGGCTGCTCACCGACGGGGTGGTCAAGGTCTTCGCGACGGTGCGGAGCAACGCGGCCAACACGCCGATCGTCGCGCTGATGCGCCGGGCGGGCGCACTCGACCGCATCGACGTGCCCCCGCTCGACCGCGCCGGTCACGACGACCTCGTGACAGCGGTGCTCGGCGGCCCGGTCAGCGGTCTCGCGCTCGACGCACTGTGGCGGACGACGCTGGGCAACCCGCTGTTCGTCCGGGAGACGCTGCGCGCCGCCGTCGCCGAACGCAGCCTCCTGCCCCAGGAGGGCGTCTGGAACTGGCGGCCTGGCGGGCCCGCCACACCCCGGTTGTACGACGCGGTCGAGTTGACGGTCGGGGTCCTGTCGGACGAGGAGGCCGCCGCTCTGGCGTGCGTCGCCTACGCGGAGCCGCTGCGGCCCGCCGTGCTGGACCGGCTTGTCGCACCGATGGTGGCCGAGCAACTGGAGGAGCGGGGCCTCATCAGGTTGGTCGACCACGGCGCCGGAGTGCTCGTGCGGCTCGGCCATCCGCTGTTCGGCGAGGCGATCCGCGCCCGCACGAAGCCGTTGCGTCGCCGGCGGCTTCTGCGGGAGCTCGTCGAGGCCATGCAGGGCGACGCGGCGTCGGTCGAGGACCGCATCCGGGTCATGTCCTGGCGGTGCGAGGCCGACCTGCCGTTCGACCTCGGCGAGGTGCTCGCCGCCGCCGACGCCGCGCTGGACCGGGGCGGTGCCGCCCTGGCAGAGCGGCTCGCCCGGAGCATCCCGGGGCCGATGGGGGCCTGGTACCTGGGACGGGCACAGGTCGCGCTGGGCCGGTCGCAGGATGCTGAACCGCTGCTGGCAACGGCGTACGCGCGGCTCGACGCCCCCGTCCTCCGGGCGAGGGCGGCCGCGCTGCGGGCCCTGAACCTGTTCTGGGGGCTCCGGCAGCCCGACGTCGCGTTGTCCCTGCTCGAGGAGGCGCATCGGCAGCTACCGGAGAGTGTGCACGGGGAGATGCTCGTCGCCGGGGCCGGCATCGCGGTGTTCTCCAAGTCCGACGTCAACGCCGCGTTCGCCGTCGCCGCCGCGTTGCAGGAGCCACCGCAGGAGCCGCTGCTGGCTGTCGCGCTGACTCCGCTGCTGCCGTTCGTGCTGGTGTATGCGGGGGCGCCCCGGCAGGCAGCGGCGCAGCTCGCCGACAGCGTGCTGCCGCAGCCGACCTGGCCGACGATGCGGGCCGCGACCCAGGCATGCCACATCCACGCGCTCGTGATGTGCGGGCGGTTGGAGGAGGCCGCTCCTCTTGCCGAGCGGTACTACCAGGATGCGGTGGCACACGGTTCCCCGGACGGGGTAGGCCTGCTCGCCATGATGGTGGGCATCTGCCACGGCGACCGCGGCCGGGTCGAGCAGGCCGCGAGGTGGACCAACGAGGCGCTCGCCGTCACCGACGCCCGGACCCTCTTCCCGATCCGCGCGAACATCCTCGGCATGCAGGCGTGGTGGGCGGCCCACCAGGGCCGGGCCGAACGGGCCACACAGGCAATGGCCGCCGTTGACGAGTTGCTGCCCGCGGACAGCCGCAGCGGTGACTACGCCCGCCTCGCGAGGGCCCTGCTGCTGGCCAGCACCGGCCGGCCGGCCGCGGCCGTGGAGGTCCTGCGCGACCTCGCCGAGCAGTTCGTCGGCGCGGGCGTGGTCTCCTCCGCCATGGAAGCGCTGCACCTGTGGTCCAGGGTGGAGCCGTCGGCCGAGGTCGCCGCCGAAGTCAGGCGGGTGGCGCAGATGTCGGACAGCCCGTTGTTCTCTTGGTTCGCCGAGTACGCCGACGTCCTGGCCGACGCCGATCCCGACCGGCTCGAGGCGCTCAGCCTGTCCTGGGAGCAACGCAGCTACACCACGCTCGCCCTGGAGGCCGCGGTGCGGGCGTGGCAGGCCCGCCCGGACGCGGAACAGCGCGCGTCGGAGCGGCTGCTGCGGCGGATCGCGAAGCTCCGGGACCGTTGTGACGGGTACTGGCCCGGGTGGCTCGTGGAACCGGTGGCGGTCGCCGGGCTCACCCGCCGGGAACGGGAGGTCTGCGCGCTGGCGGCGACCGGTCTGAGCAACGCGGAGATCTCCGTGCGGCTGGTGCTGTCCGTCCGCACGGTGGAGAACCATCTGCAGCGCGCCTACGACAAGCTCGGCATCCGTCAGCGCGGCCAGCTCGCCGACGCGCTGCACGACGCGGACGGGTGGCGGCACCCGGATGACCGGCCGGGTGCGGCGCGGGCCGAGGGATAGCGGTCTGGCAACTTGTTCCGGGGTCGCGGCCCTGTCGGCGATGGGGTCGCCGACCTAGCGTCGAGCCGTGCGGAAGAACACCAGGCGTGACAGAACACTACTGATCATTGGCAACGGGGTTCTCGGCGGGAACGTACTTGATCTGCTTTCCTGGGTCGGGTTCGACGGTCAGATCATCGTCGGCGGCCGGAACACGACGGCGGTCGAAGAGCGGGTCAACCTGGCCCGGCTCGCGGCATATAACCAGGGCACCAATCCGCGGCTCGCAGCCGCCTGCGTCGACCTCGACGACGTCGACCGTACCGCCGAGACGGTCTCCCGGCTGCGCCCCGACATCATTTTCAACACGGCCTCGGTCCAGACGTACTGGCGGATCTCCCTCCTGCCACGAGAGCTGTACCAGACGCTCGACCGGCCGGGCGTCGGTCCGTGGCTGCCGATGCACCTCAGTCCCGCTCACCGTCTGATGACCGCGGTGCACCGCTCGGGGCACGATCCCGTCGTCGTCAACGCGGCCTACCCGGACGCGGTCAACCCGGCCCTGCAGACCTGCGGCCTGGCTCCGGCGGTCGGCATCGGCAACGTGATGAACGTCGTGCCGGCCGTGCGTGCCGCGGCGGCGCTGCACCTCGGCGTCGCAGTGGAGCGCGTGGATGTCAGGCTCGTCGCCCACCACTACGTCAGCAACCGCCTGCCCGCCGCCGGCGACACCGGTGGAGCCGACTACGACCTGCGGATCTATGTCGACGGCTCCGACGTCACCGACAGTGCGGACACCCCCGCACTGTTCCGCCTGCTGCCGACCGACGTCCGGCGTACCCGCGGGCGGGCCGGCATGTACGTCACCGCAAGCTCGGCGTTCGCCGTGCTCCAGGGCCTGACCTCAGAGACGCCGGTCGCCGTCCACGCTCCCGGTCCGCTCGGCCTCGTGGGCGGCTACCCGGTACGGCTCTCGGAGCACGGCGTCGAGCTGGACCTGGCGCCGGCGTGTTCTCAGGAGCGCGCCGTGGCCGTGAACGAGCAGGGCCAGGTCTTCGACGGGATCGAACGCATCGAGGTCAGCGGCCGGGTCGTGTTCACCGACCTCGCGACCCGGACGATGTCGGAGGTGCTGGGACACCACTGCCCCGAGTTCAAGGTCGAGGACTGCCACGACTGGGCGCGTGAGCTCAAGGCGAAGTACTCGGCGTTCGAGGCGAGGTCCGGGGTGAACGGTTCATGACGCCGGTCAGGCCGCTCGACCGCCTGCGCGCCAGCCGGCAGGTGCTGGGCGGGGTCGATGCCGACGGCGCCAAGGTCCATCCGAGCATGTTCGATCCCGACGTACTGTCGCTGGCCCATGGGGACGGCACGCGTCGTCCCCATCCCGACGTCATCGCGGCCGGGGTGACCGCCCTCCTCGACAGCCGGCGCGCCTCGCTGGACGACTACCACTTCCTTCAGCGCCACACCGAGTTCGAAGCGGCCGTGACGGCCGACTTCGAGCACAACGGAATCCCGCCGGAGATCGCGGCGAACATCTGTGCCGACAGTGGAACCACGAGACTGTTCGCAGCGTTCCTGCACGCCTGGACGCAGCCCGGCGATGTGTTCCTGGTGCCGACGTCGTACTACCATCCGCTGCCGAGCTGGTGTGATCTGTTCGGCGTCGAACTGTCGCTCGTGCCGACCATCGCGGAGCACTCGTTCAAGCTGACCCCTGAGGTGCTCGGCGAGCATCTCGCCGCCAACCCGCAGCACGCGGGCCAGGTGCGGGGCCTGTTCCTGTTCAACCCGACCCAGACCGGAGCGGTCTACACGCCGGAGGAACTGAAGGCGATCGCCGAGGCGGTCTTCGAACACGACCTCGTGGTGCTCGAGGACTGTGTGTTCGCTGGCACCGAGTTTCCCGGCGAGCCGCGGGTCCACCACCTCGCCGCGACCGTTCCCGAGGTCGCCGGCAGGGTCGTGACGATCAAGGGCGGCTCGAAGGCGTTCAACCTGGCCAACATCCGCATCGGCTGGGGCTGTGGTCCAGCCGATGTCATCGGGCGGATGAACGACCACACCACCACGACGCTCGCCACCGTCCCGTACATCGCGAAGGCGATGGCGTTCGCGGCGCTCCGCGCACCGCACACTTACCTGCACGCCAACAGCGCCGAGTGCGCGGGGCGCGTCGCGCTCATCACGGAACTGGTCGACGAGGCCAACCGGGATCTCGCGGCCTGGTCGGACCGGCCGGTGCTGCACATCCCGCACCGGCCGCAGGCCGGTCACGGCATGCTCGTCAGCGCCCCCGGTCTCCTCGGCCGGCGACGCGCAGGCGAGCCGTTCATTCGAACCAGCGTCGACATCGCCCGGCTCCTCCTGCGTGATGCCCGGGTCGCGGTCTCGCCGGGGTACTCCCTCGGCTTCGACGGTGCCGAGCTGCGGCTCGTCTTCGGCTCGGTCGGGCTCAAGCAGACCTACGCCGGCGCTGTGGACACCGAGCTGCTGAGCGCCATCACGAGCGTCGCCGACACCTGCACCCAGTCGCGGCCCGCCATCGCCGACGGCCTCATGCGGATGGCCGAGGCGCTGCCGCTGGGCGCCGACGACGACACGTCGGCGACCTTCCAGCCCGGTCGTGACCTCATCGTGCATGCGTTCCGGGAGCGGATCACCCCCGCGCTGGCGGCCTTCCTGAGCGCCTCGCAGGCCGAGTCGCCATGACCGTGGAGATCACCGGGATCGGCGACGTGGTCGCCGGGTACGACGCCGTCCTCGTCGACGTGTGGGGCGTGCTCATCGACGGTGTCCGGCCGTTCCCGCCCGCCGTGGACTGCCTGCGGAAGCTCCGGGACGGCGGCCGGGCAGTGGGGCTGATCTCCAACACGTCGAGGAGTGCAGCCAACCTGGCACGGATGCTCGACGGAATGGGCATCCCGCCGGGCCTCTACGACGTGGCGCTGACCTCGGGAGAGCTGGCCAGGCAGGCCCTCAGCCGGCGGGTGCCGGCCTCCTTGGCGCGCTGGCGGCGGTACCTGCATCTCGGCAGCCGCGAGAACACGGAGTGGCTGTCGGCGACGGACATCATGGAGGTGGAGGATCCCGACGACGCCGACGTCATCGTCGCCACCGGCATCCTGACGGATTCGGTCAGTGACCCGGGGCTCCGGCTGGTCCTCACCAGAGCCAGATCCCGGGAACTACCGATGATCTGCGCGAACCCGGACCGGGAGGTCCTCGTCGGCGGCCGGCGCCACGTCGCGGTGGGAGCGGTCGCGGACGCCTACGAGGAGATCGGCGGCGACGTCGTCCGGTACGGCAAGCCCGAGCCGCCGATCTACGCGCACTTCCGGACGTTGCCGGAGTTCGCGGCACCGCGACGGATCCTGGCCGTGGGTGACGCCAAGGACACTGACATCCTCGGGGCGGCGCGCGCGGGTCTGGACACCACGCTCGTGGTCGGCACCGGCCTGCACCGCCTGCGGGCGCAGGCGGATCCCACCCCGTCGGGCGCCGTCGCGCCGACGTATTCCATCGAGCAGTTCGCGTGGTGACGCGTTGCGGTCGCCGCTGCACACCAATGGGAGAGTTGCCATGGAGCGTTCGCTTGACTGGGACTCCGGCTGCATCGTCGCGGTGGACCAGACAGCACTTCCGAGCCGGACCACGATCCTGCGCATAGACACCGTCGGGGACCTCGTCGCCGCGATCCGGCGCCTGGCGATCCGGGGAGCGCCGGCGATCGGGCTGGCCGGGGCGCTCGGCGTGGCGCTGTCCGCCCACCGGCACACCGTGGACGGCCGGATCGATCACGCCGCCGTGCGGGCGGAGGCCGATCTTCTCGCCGCCGCACGGCCGACGGCCTCGAACCTTGAGTGGGGGGTGCGGCGCGCCCTGGACCGGCTCCCCGACGGGCCGGACGCGGTGCTTGCCGAGGCCCGGTCGATGCTCGAGGAGGACGAGCGGACCAACCGCGCCGCCGCGGCACGCGCCGCAGAGCTGATCCGGCAGCTGTGCCTGCGCCGCCCGCTGCGTATCCTCACGCACTGCAATACCGGTCGGCTCGCCACGGCGGCATGGGGGACGGCACTGGGCGCCGTGGCCGACCTCGCCGCGGCCGGCGAGGTCGACCACGTGCTGGTCACGGAGACCCGCCCGCTGCTGCAGGGCGCGCGGCTCACCGCGTGGGAGCTGGCCGAGGCGGGCATCCCGCACCGGCTGTGCGTGGACTCCGCCGCACCGGCTGCCATCTTCCGCGGCCTCGTCGACTGCGTGCTCGTGGGCGCGGACCGGATCGCCATGAACGGCGACACGGCGAACAAGATCGGTACGTACGGTCTGGCCGTCGCCGCGGCCCGGCACGGCATCCCGTTCGTTGTCGTCGCGCCGGAGTCCACAGTGGATCCGTCCACCGCGTCCGGCGACCAGATCGTCATCGAGGAGCGCCTCGCCGCCGAGGTGCTCGGGTACGCCGGACTGCAGACGGCACCCGCCGGCACCGCGGTCTACAACCCGGCCTTCGACGTCACCCCCGCCGAACTGATCACCGCCATCGCGACCGAGCGGCGGCTGCTCCGCGACCTCGGCGCCCGGTCAGAAAAGGTGACCGCGTGAACCAGCACCCGGACCGCGCGACCGCGGCGGCCGGACTGGCACAGACGGCCCGGGACCTGTACCGGCGCGGTTGGATGGACGGCACGGCCGGAAATCTCTCCGTACGACTGGCGGAGCCGGCCCACGCCGCGCTCATCACCGCGAGCGGGCGGAGCAAGGGAAGCCTTACAGCCCAGGACACGGTCGCCGTGGACACGGCCACGGGGCATCCACTCGAACCCGGAGGACCGCCCCCGTCCGCCGAGACCAGCATTCATGCCGCCGTGTACCGCACGGTCCCCGGCAGCGGCGCCGTCGTCCACGCGCACCCGCCCCACGCCACGGCGGTGGCCGTCCTCGCCGCGAGGGACCAACAGGACGCGGTGCGCTTCACCGACCTGGAGGTGATCAAGGGTCTCGCGGTGCCCGACCCCGCCGCGATCAGCGTCCCGGTCTTCACGAACTGGCCCGACGTGGCGGTCATCGGCTCGGACGTCGCGGCGTACCTCACCACCAACAGGTCCGGAATCCCACCGGTCCTGCTCATCGCCTACCACGGCGCCACCGCCTGGGGGCCGACGCTCGACGTCGCGCGCAACCGGCTCGAATGCCTGGAGGCGCTGTGTCAGCTGTTGTTGCTCACCGGGCAGTACCCGGCGCGAACCGAACATGCCAGCCCGATGCGCCTGAGGGGAGCCTGACATGACCTTCCTCCAGATCATGCCCGACCACGACGGCGGCGAGATCCTGTTGCGGACGACCGACACCGCGCTGATCGCCGCCGAACTCGCCCGATGGAAGATCGGATTCGAGCGCTGGGACACGAGCCGGCACCTGCCGGCCGACGCCGACGCCGACCAGGTGCTGGACACGTACCGGGACGACGTTGCACGGATCCGCGCCGAGGGTGGCTACCGGCTGGTCGACGTCGTCAGCATGCGACCGGACGACACCGACCCGGAATGGCCGGCGAAGGTCAAGGCCGCCAGGGAACGGTTCCTCGACGAGCATGTCCACGACGAGGACGAAGTGCGTTTCTTCGTGGAGGGCCAGGGATGTTTCTACCTCCACCTGGAGCGCCGCGTGTACGCGGTGATCTGCGAGGCGGGCGATCTGCTGTCCGTTCCGCGGGGGACCGCGCACTGGTTCGACATGGGCACCCGGCCACGGTTCACCGCGATCCGGTTCTTCCAGGAGGAAGACGGCTGGATCGCCGACTTCACCGGCGATCCGGTAGCGCGGAGCATGCCGTACCTGGACGAACTGGCCGTCACACGCCCATGAGCCGGCAGCCGACCGTCGACGCCGTGGTCCTCGACATCGAGGGCACGACGAGTTCCCTACGTCACCTCCGCGACCGGCACTTTCCCTACTCGCGGGCCAGGATTCCGGAGTTCACGCGGCGTGGTACCCCGGAGATCCGATCGCTGCTGGACGAGACCGCCCGGATCGCCGGACTGGCCGGCGCCACCGACGCCGAACTCGCCGCGACCCTGCAACGGTGGGTGGACGAGGACGCGAAAACGCCACCGCTGAAAACCCTGCAGGGAATGATCTGGGCGGAGGCCTACGCCACCGGCGAGCTCACGTCGCACGTGTACACCGACGTGCCCGCCGCCCTGCACATGTGGCGGGACGAGGGCGTGCGGGTGCACACGTTCTCGTCCGGCTCCGTCCAGGCGCAGCGTGACTGGTTCCGCCACACCGACCACGGTGACCTGCTGCCGCTGCTCGGCCACTGCTTCGACACCCGAACCGCGGGGCCGAAGGTGGACACCGGCTCCTACACCGCGATCGGTCGCGCCATCGAGGTGCCGCCGAGCCGTATCCTGTTCGCCTCGGACCGGCCGGCTGAGCTGGACGCCGCGCGTCACGCGGGCCTGCGTACCGTGGGCCTGCAACGGCCGGAGAATCCGCCGACCGACTTCGGCGTGCACCCCTGGGCCCGGGACCTGGCCGACGCCTGGTCGGCGGGCGGCGGCACGGACGGGGGCTGGCCGCGGTGACCGCGACGAGGCTGCGGGGCCTTGGCACGACCATCTTCACGGAGATGACGGCACTTGCCCAACGCATCTCCGCGGTCAACCTCGGACAGGGATTCCCCGACACCGACGGGCCGTCCCGGATGTTGGCCGTGGCGCGCAACGCCGTCGACGAAGGCTTGAACCAGTACCCGCCGATGAACGGACTGCCGCAGCTGCGCCGTGCCGTCACCGCGCAGCGACTCGAACGCTACGCAACGGCGTACGACCCGGACAGCGAGGTGCTCGTCACGGTCGGAGCGACGGAGGCGATCGCGGCGTCGCTGATCGCGCTCTGCGAGCCCGGCGACGAGGTGTTGTACTTCGAACCGGCCTATGACAGCTATCTGCCGGGCGTCGCGATGGCCGGTGGGGTCCCCGTCCCCATCCGGCTCCGGCCCGACGGCGGGGGGTTCGCGTTCGACCTCGACGAGCTCACACACGCCGTCAGCGGCCGTACGCGCCTGCTCCTGCTGAACAGCCCGCACAATCCGACGGGAAAGGTCTTCACGCGCGAGGAGCTCGAGGCGATCGCGCGGGTGTGCCGCGAGCACGACATCATCGTCATCAGCGACGAGGTCTACGAGTACCTCACGTACGACGGCGCGACGCATACGACCATCGCGACCCTGCCGGGCATGCGAAACCGCACGTTGGCCGTGTCGTCGGCCGGCAAGACCTTCAGCGTCACGGGCTGGAAGGTCGGCTGGGTGTGCGGCCCGGCCGACCTGGTCGCGGCGGTGCGCACGGCCAAACAGTTCCTGACGTTCGCGGCGTCCGCGCCCTTCCAAGCCGCCGTCGCGGTGGGTCTGCGCGAGGAGCTCGGCTGGGTCGAGACCTGGCGGACCGAACTGCGGGACCGGCGCGACCAGCTGCGCGGCGGCCTGGAGCAGATCGGCGCCGCCGTGCTGCCGTGCCAGGGCACCTACTTCCTGCAGATCGACACCCGGTCCCTGGGCTACGCCGACGGGCAGCGCTTCTGTCAGGAACTGGCGCAGCGCTGCGGAGTGGTGGCGATCCCGTCCCGGGCGTTCTTCGAGGACGTCGAGGCCGGGCTGCCGTACGTCCGATTCGCTTTCTGCAAGCGCAGCGACGTCGTCGCAGAGGCGACACGTCGACTGTCGTCGTTCAATGCAAAGGAGCTGTAGCGTGCCTGTGCCGGATACCGCGGCCCAGCAGGTCCTGGCCGACGTGGCAGTGGTCGGGGGCAGCGGGTTCTACCACTTCGCGGACGACCTTCACGAGGTTGAGATCGACACACCGTACGGGCCGCCGTCGGACCGGTTGCGGGTCGGCAGCGTGCAGGGCCGCAACGTCGCCTTCCTCGCCCGGCACGGCCGCGATCACCGATTCCCGCCGCACCGGATCAACTACCGGGCCAACATGTGGGCGCTGCGTTCGATCGGCGTGCAGCAGGTGCTCGCACCGTGTGCGGTGGGCTCGCTGCGACCGGACCTCGGACCGGGCAGCCTCGTGATTCCCGACCAGGTCGTCGACCGCACCGGCGGCCGGCAGCGGACCTACTTCGACGAGGGCGCCGCGCACGTCACGTTCGCCGACCCGTACTGCCCGAGCGGCCGTGCCGCCGTCCGAGCGGCCACCGAGCGAGCCGCGATGCCGGCCGTCGACGGTGGCACGATGGTGGTGATCGACGGACCGCGGTTCTCGACCCGCGCCGAGTCGAGGTGGTACGCGACCCAGGGCTGGGCGCTCGTGAACATGACCGGGATGCCCGAAGCCGCGTTGGCCCGCGAGCTCGCGATGTGTTACACGTCGATCGCGCTCGTCACCGATGTGGACGCCGGTGTCGACGCGGCGACAGCGGTCAACCAGGCCGAGGTGTTCCGCGTGTTCGCCGAGCACACCGAGCGGCTGCGTGCGCTCCTGCAAGACCTGGTCGCCGACCTGGAGAAGGACCGCCGCTGCCCGTGCCCGGCCGCCCTGGACGGCCTCGCCCATCGGCACAGCGAAGGGTCGCCGGGCGAACGCCACGTCGGGGGCGATCAGTGCGGGTAGCGATGATCGGGTTCAGCGAGGCCCGGGTGCGGGCCCTGTCCCGCTCCGCCGCCGAGCTGGACCTCGAACTGGTCGTCTTCGACGACCCGGACGTCTGCCGCAAGAAGCGGGTGCCGGAGCGCGCGGGAGGCTATCCGGCGGTCAAGGGCGTTGTGCCCGCGCGCTATGTCGACTCCGGCGACCTCCTGGCGGCGGTTCGTGACGAACACGACCGGGCAGCGTTCGCGGCGGTGTACCCCGGGCTCGAGTACACCGTCGTCGCGGCGGCCCAGGCCGCACAGCAACTGTCGCTGAGGGGTGCCGGCGTGCCCGCGGCGCGCGTGCTCCGCGACAAGCTGCTGCTCCGTGAGTGCGCGCAGGCGAACGGACTCGCCAATCCCCGATGGGCCGAGGTTCGTCGCGCGGCCGACGTCGCGGCGTTTCTCCGTGAGTCGGGACGGGCTGTGCTGAAGCCGGCCAACAGGCAGGCCAGCCTGGGCGTGCAGATTCTCGGCCCGGGCGATGACGTCGACGCTGCCTGGGCGGAGACCGTTGCCGCCGACGAGGACACGCTTGTGCCCGACGACAGGCCTGAGTGGCGGTTCATGGTCGAGGAACAGGTCGTCGGCGATGAGTACAGCGTCGAACTCCTCCTCGACCGGGGAGGACCGGTCTTCGCCAACGTCACCGCCAAGTCGGTGCAGAGCGGGCGGTATCCGGTGGAGCTCGGTCACGTGGTACCGGCCACGCTGCCCGGCCCCGGTGCCACGAGCCTGGTCGACGCGACCCGGACCCTGGCCAGCGCGGTGGGCTACGACACCGGAGTCGTGCACGCCGAGTGGATCCTCACCGCCCGCGGCCCCGTGCTTGTGGAGTGCGCGGGTCGCCTCCCCGGCGACTCCATCGTCGAACTGATCGACCACGCCTACGGCATCGACCTGTCCAGGGCACTGCTGCACCTGCTCTCCGCACAACCGGTACCGCTGCCCCGGCACCCGTCCAGAGGCGCGGCGATCCGGTTCCTCACCGCCGCACCCGGCATCGTCGAGGACATCTGCGGGGCCGAGACCGCCCAGGGACGACACGGCATCGTCGACTGCGCGATCACGGTGGCCGTCGGCGACCGGGTCACCGAGGTCCGCAACTCCTGGGAACGCATCGGCCATGTCATGGCGGTCGACACCACGGCGTCGGCCGCGGAAGCCTGCGCGGCCGACGCCGCGGCATCAGTCAAGGTTCTGACCAGATAGGGGACCCGAAGTGGCCGAAGAGATCCTGTTCATCGAGACGAACCAGGCTGGCAACGGCGTGATGGCGATGCGTGCCGCACGTCGCCTGGGATACCGGTGTCACTTCGTGACGAACTCGCTCGAGGCCTACCGCGGTATGGCCGACCATCCGGCCGAAACGGCCGACGAGGTGTCCATCGTGGACACCTACGACATCACGAAGCTCCTGCAGTTCGGGTCGGGCCGCAAGGCGGCGGCCGTGATGGCCTTCGACGACTTCCGCGCCGTGCAGGCCGCCATCCTCGCGGATCACCTCGGGATCAAGTCCGGGCCCAGCTACCACGCATTGATCAACGTGCGGTTCAAGGACCGGATGCGGGAGCGTCTGCGCGGCACGCGGCACCACGTGCGGTTCAGCAAGCACGCGCTGGACAGCGAGTTCGAGAACGACATCGGCTACCCGTGCGTCGTCAAGCCCGTCGACGGCAGCGGCAGCGTCGGGGTCCGCATCTGCGACGACGAGGCCGACTTCCTCGACGCGGTCGCGTATCTGCGGTCGCAGCGGAACAAGATTTCGATCGGTGCCTACCGGATCGACCATCTGGTCATCGAGGAGGTGGTCCCCGGCGACGAGTACAGCGCGGAGATGGTGTGGGACGTGGCCGGGTCCCGCTGGCACCTCGTCGGCGTGACCAAGACGTATCTCTCCCCGCTGCCGCATCGCGTCGAGCTCGGGCACCTGTTCCCGTACCCGCTCCCGCCGGCGATCGAGGAGCGGGTGACGCACGAGCTCCGCGACGTCCTCGAACTGCTCGGGCTGCGCGGAACGATCGTCCACCTCGAGTTCCGGTTGGACGGCGAGACGATCAAGGTGATCGAGATCAACGCCCGACCGGCGGGCGGCCGCATCGCCCAGCTCACCCGGGCCGCACGGGGCATCGACCTGACCGAGTTGCAGGTCATGGCCCACGTCGGCCTGGCGGCCGAACGCCTCGGCGCCGGTGACTCCTCGGATCGCCTCGCCGGCGTCCGGTTCTTCGTTCCCGAGCGCCCCGGCGTGGTCAAGAGCATCACCATGCCGCCGGTCACCGATCCGCTCATCGTCGACACCGGCACCGTCCGGCTACCGGTGTCGCTGTCGACGGTGAACGACAACGACGCACGCATCGCGTACGCGATCGCCACCGGATCCTCGGCACCTGAGGTCGAGGCGCGGCTCGCTCGGTATGTCGACATGATCCGTGACGAGCGATGACCGGCGCACCGACCCGGATCCTGCTCGTCGCGCCGACCGTCGAGCTGACCGACCGGGCGAGAGCACTGGGTGTCGAGACCTTCGTCGTCACGACGAAGCGCCGGGCCGGCCTGGAGCACATCGGCCATGCCCGGATGACGCTCGTTGTCGACGACCTGTCCGACGACCAGGTGCTGCCCGTCGTTGCCGCGGCGCATCGGCTCACACCGTTCTCCGCGTGCGTGTCCCTGACCGAGTACGGCCTGGAACCGGCGGCGGCGATCGCAGCGGCGCTGGGCATCCGGGGCGTCGACGTCGACGCCGTCCGGCGCACCCGGGACAAGGCGCTGATGCGTGAGGCACTGGCCCGTGCCGGCGTGTCCGAGGTAGCGGCCCAGGAGTGCGTCTCCGCGGACGAGGCGCACCGCTTCGCGCAGCGGCACGGATACCCCGTGATCGTCAAGCCGGTCGACGGCGTCGGCAGCGCGATGGTGCGGCGCGTCGACGGCCCCGACGACATGGCACGGGCCTTTCCGGACGCGGATGCCGCGCCGGCCCCGCGGTTCCTGGTCGAGCAGTACCTCACCGGCCCCGAGTACTCGGTCGAGTGCTTCACCGTCGACGGAGCGCACACGGTGCTGGCCGTGACGGAGAAGCACCTGATCGGCGGCGCGGAGCAGGCCGCATACGTCGAACTGGGCCACACGGTGCCGGCGCCCCTGGCGGAGCCCGACCGGGCCGCGATTGTCGCGCTGACCGTGGAGGCGCTCACCGTCCTGGGCGTCGACGGCGGCCCGAGCCACACGGAGGTCAAGCTGACGCCGTCCGGTCCCCGCATCATCGAGACCCACACCCGGGTCGGTGGCGACTACATTCCGGACCTCGTCCAGCGCGTCACCGGTGTGGACCTGTACGAGCAGACGGTGCGCTGGGCCGCTGGGCTGCCCGTGTCACTCACCGCAACGCCCGACGGCGGCGCGGCGATCCGGTTCTTCACCCCGACACCCGGCGTCCTGACGTCAGTGCACGGCGCATCGCTGATCAGCAACCTTCCCGGGGTGGTACGCCATGAGCTGACCGTCCGGTCCGGCGACACGGTTCCACCCGTCCTGCGCTCGCTGGACCGATCCGGCTACGTGCTGGCAGTCGGGGAGGACGGCCGCGCCGCGATGGCGCTCTGCAAGCGCGCCGTCGGGCTGGTCCGCTTCGAGTCGGATCCGGCGGTCGTGGCTCGTCGCCCGCTCAACGCATGATCGAGTCGACGAGCAGCGCGGCGACCGGCGGTACCACCGGGAAGTCCGGCGCACCGTCCGCGCGGGAACCGGAGCCGCCGGTCCGGCTCGCGGCCCCGGTGAAGGGCCAGCGGCTGTGGGCGCGGGCGGCCGGCGCGCTGCCGGCGGGACGGGTCGGTCGGCGGCTCGTGCTGATGGCGCTCGTCGACTCGACCGGCACGGGCGTGTTCCTCGCCGTCTCCGCGATCTTTCTCAGCCGCTCCGTCGGCCTCTCGATCAGCACCGTCACGCTCGGCCTGTCGCTCGGCGGAGCGGTCGCCCTGCTGACGGCCATCCCGGTCGGCGGTGTCGCCGACCGCTTCGGGCCGAAGCGAGTGCTCGTCGTCGTCAGCGTCTGGCGGGCGGTGTGCTACACGCTCTACGCGTTCGTCACCGGCCCGGTCAGCTTCATCGTCGTCGTATGCACCCTGGCCCTGGTCGACCGGACAGCGGCGCCGATCGTACAGGCGCTGGTCGGTCAGGTCGTGGCCGAGGACGATCGGGTTCGCACCATGGCCGTCATGCGGTCGTTGCGCAATGTCGGCTTCACCGTCGGAGCCATGCTGGGAGGCGCCGCGCTGGCGCTCGACACCCGCGCGGCCTACTCCTGCGCCCTCGTCCTCAACGGTGTGTCGTTCGCGGGGGTCGCCATCGTCGCGGCCAGGCTGCCCTGGGTGGCGGCGTCCGCCGGCAGCGCGATCAGGCGCACGGTCTCGTTCCGCGTGCTGAGGGATCGTCCGTACCTCGCCCTCGCGCTGCTCAACGCCGTCCTGACACTGCACATGCCGCTGCTGGCCATCGGGATGCCGCTGTGGATCGTGACCAACTCGAACGCCCCGAAGGCGGTCGTCGCTCCATTGCTCGCCGTCAACACGGTGCTGGCCGTCGTCCTGCAAGTTCGGGCGAGCCGTGGATCGGAGCACCCTGCCGGGGCGGCCGTCCACTTGCGCCGCGCCGGCATCTCGCTCGCGGTGTGCTGCGGGCTCCTCGCGCTGCTCCCACGGTTGTCCGCCGCACAGGCCGTCGGGCTGCTCGTGCTGTGCATCCTGGCGCACACCGCCGGCGAGTTGTACCAGTCCTCGGGCGGATGGGGGCTCTCCTTCCAACTGGCGAAGGAGGGGCAGCACGGCGCCTACCTGTCGGTCTTCTGGCTCGGCGTCAGTCTCCAGCAGATCGGCGCTCCCATCCTCATGGACGTCGTCATCGCTCGTGGCCCGGCCGCGTGGGTCGCGCTCGGCGCGGTCATCGCTGTCACCGGCCTCGCGGTTCCGGCGGTGACCCGCTGGGCTGTCGCCACACGGGCGCGCGAGGCAGTGGCACGCGGCGAGCACGCCGGCGCCGGTGACCCGTAGCCCGGCCGACCGGCCGGTCCGGTACTCCGCGCCCGTGCGCCGCCCACCGCTTCCCGCGGACGGCCCGGACCTGGACCGGCTCGGCGAGGACCCGCCGCAGTGTGCGGTGCGGGTCGCCATCGACGAACGGACGTTACTCTCGGTAATCCTCAGTATGGTCGGTGGGCCGTCGCGCCGGTTGGCACCCGTAGGTGTTGTTGCATCCGTGTCACCGTGCGGCGGTCATGGCCGCTGGGGTTGTCACGCTCACCTCACCCGGTGCCTTGACCACGATCCAGACGCTCTGCCGCATGGTCCCAGCCGGCAGCGCGACCGGCGGAGTCACCCGGCACACCAGCGGATCGAAGCCGGCGCCCTGGCCTGGGGCATCGGCGCCGACCTGACTCGAAACGCCGGACGCCGCTGAAGGTGGTGTCCACGCCGTGCGCAGGGCGTGGATGTGGATGAGTAGTCCGCAAAGTGCAGCCGACGGAGTCGGTGTATTCCACTAGATTTACGAAATAGGAGAGCTAGCACCACGGTGTCCGAAGATGATCGCCGCCGGGCCTGTCGTGGGTGGCGAATGCGATCTTCCACGTGGGGTGACAGGTGCGGCAGGGGTGACTGTCGATGCGGTCATGGTTGCTGAAGTTGATGTCGCGGCCGACGCCGCCGCCGTTCCCGCTGGGGCTCTTGGTGGCCGCCGGATTCATCGTTGCAGAGACCCTGGTGTTGTTTCCGCTTCCTGCTGCCGCGCAGCAGGAAGCCAGTGGGGTCGTGTACCTGATCGGCGTTCTCGTGGTCTCGGCCGTGTGGGGCGCCCGGCTCGGTGTGCTGACCTCGCTGGCCAGTGCCGTCGCCTATAACTACATCCACGTGCCGCCCTTTGCGGCGTTGCGTCCGCCCGGCGGTCGGGACGTGCAGGACCTGGCGATCTTCACCATTGCCGCGTTGTTGGTCAGCGGGCTCGCCAACCTTGCCCGGCTACACGCTCGTGAGGCGACTGAACGCCGTCGGGAAGCCGATCTCTCCGCCGAGTTGGCCCGGCTGGTGCTCGGTTCCGGCGATCTGCGTTCTGCGCTGCGCACGGCCGATGGGCGCGCCGCGCATGCGCTCGACTTGCCGTTCGTCTCGATCGAGCTTGGGACGGTCGCCGCGGACGAGCACAGGGCCGTGTTCCCGCTGCGTGACGGTACGACGGTGCTGGGTACCTTCGTTGTCCCCGCCGACCTGCCTGCCCGGACTTCGGATCGCCTTCGGCAGCGGGTGGTCCCGGCGCTGGAATCGTTGCTCCGCACGGCACGCGAGCGGGAGCAGATCATCCAGTCATTGAAGGCGAGTCGTCGAAGAGCCACCCGGCTCGCAGCAGAGCAGGCCGCGTTGCGGCGGGTAGCCACGTTGGTCGCACGTGGGGCCTCGCCGGCCGAAGTGTTCGAGGCGGTGACCGAGGAACTTGGGGTGGTTCTCGGAGGCTATCCCGCGGCGCTGCTCCGTTATGAAACGGACGGTACGGCCACCAGGGTCGCGGGGCGCGACGTCCTGCGGGGCAGGAGGTCGTTCCCGGTCGTCGGTGACAGCCTGCTCGTCATGGTGCGTCGCACCGGCCAGGCGGCCCGGATAGACAAGTACGAGACCGCCGAAGGTCCCAACGCCGACCTGGCACGTAGTGTCGGCATCCGCTCGGGGATCGGCGTTCCGGTCGTAGTCGAACGCCGCATCTGGGGCGTGGCCGTGGTCATGTCCACACAACGTGCGCCTCTGCCGGCCGACGCCGAGACACGCATGGCCGACTTCACCGGCCTCGTCGCGACCGCCATCTCCAACGCCGAGAGCCATGCGCAACTCACCGCTTCCCGTGCCCGCATCGTCGCGACCGGCGACGACGCCCGGCGCCGGATCGAACGCGACCTCCACGATGGCGCGCAACAACAGCTCGTCGCGCTGTGCCTCCAGCTGCGCATGCTCGAATCCTCGATACCGGCTGGGCTCGGTGCCGTCAGGGAGCAGGCGTCACAGGCGGCGAACGGCGCGACGCGCATCTTCGAAGATCTGCGGGAAATCGCCCGGGGAATCCACCCGGCGATCCTCTCCGAAGGAGGGCTCGGCTCAGCCGTCAGGACACTCGCCCGCCGCAGCCCGACACCGGTCGACCTCACCCTTGACATCAACCAACGCCTGCCCGAGCCGGTCGAGGTCGGCACGTACTACGTCGTATCGGAAGCGCTCACGAACGCCGCCAAATACGCGCAGGCCTCGGTGGTGCGCGTCGAGATCGAGGCGAGGGACGCGATCCTCCGGCTCTCGGTCCGCGATGACGGCGTCGGCGGAGCCGATACCAGCCGGGGCTCCGGCCTGATCGGACTGCGGGACCGCGTCGAGGCGCTCGGCGGTCAGTTGGAGGTCGAAAGCCCACCTGGAAGCGGGACGACGCTGCTCATGCAGATCCCGATCGACGACATCTGAGGGAAGCGCGGCCCGCTCTCTGGAAGCAGCTCACGCCACTCCTTCGCGCTGAGCCCGCGGCACAGTGACGTGCCGAGCGCGGTGACGTGCAGCGGATCTGATCGGATGCAGGCTGGCGAGGTGCCACATGCAGCCCAGGGTGACACTACCGACAGTGACTTCCGTCGCCGCGTCCAGATTCGGGCAAACGGCCATCCAATGCTGCGCCTCGGCTGTACCCAAACGCGCCATGTGGACGGCTGCCGGACGGAGAGAGCGCAGAATGCCTGGCCCCGAGCCGTCGCAACAGTCACAACAAGGCCCCGGTTCCTCGCCTCAAGCGCCTGGACGAGAACGGTCGGAGGGCGCTGGTTTGGGCTACCTGCGTGGCACGGTCCACTACGGGCTGTTAGCGTCGTGCTCTGCGGGTTGATCCAGCGGGGAGGCTGAGGCTCGGGAGGGCGTGTGGCGGAGCTTTCGGTACAGAATCCGGAGGACCGGAGCTGGCGAGAGCGCTGGGTGCCGGTGGAGCGCAGGATGCTGGGCCTGGACCGGCGGACGTTACTGCCAGCCGGGTTGGTGACGCTGCTCGTGGTGGTTGCGGTATGGCTGCTGCCGGCTGTCGATGATGCGATCGCGGTCGACAATCCTGTGCGGGCCGGCGATGTGGTGCAGGTCGGTGCGGATGTTCAGTTCGTGCCGGTGGCCGGCGCGAACCTGGTGAAGGGGTTGCGGCAGGAAACTGCGGACGCTGGCAGGTTGTATCCGGGCCGGGCGACGGTGACGTATGCGGGGGCCACGTTCACGGTGATCGCCGACCGGTATGACGGGTCACCGGCGCAGTTGCTCGAGCAGATCCGCAAGACCAACGAGGGGCTGCGCGACAACGATGGCCTGCGGGTGAGCGGCGATCCGGTCACGCTCACGAATGTGACAGGTCAGCGAGGAGTCGTGGCGCGTTTCGACGGGACGAGCGCGAAGGGTCTGGTGGCCGCGTTCGTCTTCGCCGGCACTGGTGTGGAGATCGTTGTGCTGGGCCCCGGGACCGTGAATGACAGTGCTGCGCCTGCACTGGCGGACATGATCCGTTCTGTTCGGCCGGTCCAGACGGGAGGCGGGTCATGACCGCGACATCTGCCGGAGAGACCAGCGCTGCGCTGGCCGCGCGGGAGGCCGCGATCGAGCGCACCGGGTGGGGTAGCGGGTTCAGTCTGTGGCAGCCGCGCAACGCCTGCTTCTGGGTGTACCTGGGTGTTGTCGGTTACGGCTTCTGGTATGCGTTCGGCCTGGTGAATTCGCAGGTGCGGGTCTACGGGCCGGCGCTGGCGGCCAGCGCGCTGATTTTCGCCGTATATGGCCTGCTGTTCTGGTGGTTCACCGCCCGCATCGATCGGTATTCCCGCCAGCCGCTCGGGCTGGTGATCGCCGCGTTCGTGTGGGGAGGGTTCGGCGCGACGTGGACGATCGCGCTGTCCGGGAACACCAGCCTGATGAGCCTGTACCAGAAGCTGTTCGGGCAGGACTTCGTCCTCGACTGGGGTGCGGGGCTGTCCGCGCCGTTCTTCGAGGAGCTCGGGAAGGGCGCCGGGGTGCTGCTGCTGCTGTTCCTGGCCCCGCGGGTGGTCCGAACAGCCTACGACGGGTTCATTCTCGGGGCGTTTGTCGGACTCGGCTTCGAGATCGTCGAAGACATCCTCTATGCCCTGCAGTCCGCACCGGATGAGTTCGGTTCGCATCAGCTTGCGACCAGCCTGCACACCGTGGTTTTGCGGCTGCTGACCGGTTTCTCGTCGCACATTCTCTACAGCGCGGTCTTCTGCGCGGGCCTGCTCTACCTGGTTGGCACCGCCGGGCAGCGCCGGCGTCCCGGGCTGGGCCTGACGTTGATGCTGACCGCGATGGTCATGCACCTGCTGTGGGACTCCACCGTGGTCCTCAGTGGCGGCAACGGGGTGATCGTCATCGCGCTGATCGTGGGTATCACCCTGGCCGCGTTCGCCGTCGTCATCACGGTGTTCCGGCTGGCTGTACGCCCGGAACGCGAAGCGATGCGCGCGGTCATGGCGCCCGAGGCCGAAGCCGGGGCGCTCACCTCCGAAGAGCTCGACGCCCTTGCTGGTGGCTGGAAGGAACGCCGACGCTACCGCGCCGCAGGCGGTATCGGTGACCGGCGGCGGCGCCGTCACCGGCTGGAGGCCGCGCACGACCTGGCCGACGAGATCGCCGCAGCCGGCGGTCATGACACCGGCCGGGTCCAGTTCGTCCGTAGCGAACTCGCCCGGCTGGCACAGGCAAGTCAAGGACGTCCCTGACACGCCAGCCGATGGCGCATGGGGCGCATCGATGGCCGCGCTGGCACCCGGTTCGTACCGGAATGTACACATCGTTTGTCGCCGTCGCCGAACGATGTGTACACCACGCTGGTACTCGCGAGCCGTTCACCGTTGCGGGCGCCGCTGCCGCCCGTGGCGGACGCCGCGCATGTCGACGGCTACCACCGGAACCCCTTCGACCGAACCTGCATCTTCCAGCGGCTGAATAAACAAAAGATCACCTGCGGATACGCCGCTATCACTCGGACGACCGCCCGCCGTGCGTGGCACGGTTGGCGGGTCGTGTCAGCTTGGCGAACTGCCGCTTGCATCCGGCTACATCGCGTCTACTATGCGCCGTAGGAGTACGTTAGGCGGCGGAGGCCGCAAGATGCGGCGGCGGGGGTGTGAGCGGTCTTGGAGAGCGGCACGCCGGTACGCCCGTCCGCCCCGCGTCGACGCGCCGCCATTCGCCTGCTGGTACTGCTGGTGTGCGCGGTCCTGCTGCAAAGCGACCTGTTCCGCGTCTGCTGCACCGCCGCTCACTCGATCAACCACGCTCCGGTGGCAGCCGCAACCGGCCCGAGCCCCGATGTCGCCGTGGTGACATGTGCGCACGGCGTTGCCCAGGACCACGGATGCACGGTCGGCGCAGTGAGCGCCGCCGCCCTGTTCCATCAGGTCCAGGCCTCTGGAACACTCGACCTCCTCGCGCCGGTGCCGCAAGCCAGCACGTCAACCGCAGCGAGGACCGCCACCGGTCCCGGCCGACCGGTGGCAGCCGCGACATTGCGGCCTTTGCGGAGATAGACCAACGCGAACGAGCCACGCCGACTGCGTAGCTCGCCCGTCTGCCGCCATCCTGCTCGCCGCAGCAGTCCGCTCACGCGCTGGTCGCTGCGTGCCCTAATTCTCCGATTCTGAGGCGAATATGAGATCTGTTGTCCCGACCGTCGAGGCGGCGGTCCCGACCCAACATTCAGTTGACAACACCGATGGCAATGCGGCCTACGGCGATGACTGGGCCGAGGTCTACGACGCGCTGTATGACGGCCGGGACGACCTGGCC
>NZ_JAHYSG010000077.1 GCF_022095675.1 Dactylosporangium sp. AC04546
GGGGGCGGGGCACATGCGGATCGGGATAGCCGGCACACACGGGGTCGGCAAGAGCACGCTCGTCGAGGAGCTGGTGGCCCGCCATCCCGATCACGTGGGCGTCGACGAGCCGTTCGTGCTGCTCGAAGAGCGCGGGTACGAGTTCGACCATCCGCCGTCGGCCGCCGACTACCTGGTGCAGCTCAAGGCCTCCCTCCGGCTGTTGCGGCAGCCGGGGCGGAACGTCGTGTTCGATCGGACGCCGCTGGACTTCGTGGCCTACCTGCGGGCCGTCGGGGCCGACGTCGAGGTGGACGGGCTTGCGGAAGCGCTCGCGAGCCTGGAGATGGTCGTCGTCCTGCCGATCACCGGCGAGACCGAGCGGGTGCTGCCGGAGGCCGAGTTTCCCGGGCTGCGGCAGGACGTCAACGACGCGCTGCTGGAGCTTGTCCACGACTGCGAGGTGACCGTGGTCGAGCTGGACTGCCCGCTCGACCGGCGGGTCGAGGAGGTGTCCGCCGCGATCACCCGGGTCAGGCCTCCGGCCTCCCCGCGGCCAGGGACCGCGTGACCGGCTCGAGCAGCTGTTCGACGACCTCGACGTACGACTCGATGTCCAGGTCCTCGTCCCAGAGGGTCTGCAGGAGCAGGCCCTGCCAGACCGAGATCAGCACGCGGGCCAGCGCGTCCGGCAGGCCGGCCTCCGCGGCCAGGCGGCGCGGCGTGTCGACGCCCTCGCGGGCCTGGGTGCGGATGCGCTCCGAGCGGATCGACTCGGCCCACACCTGCACGCCGAGGCGCTGCTCCTCTCGGTTGGCCGGGTCGGCGACCGAGCGCAGCACGTCGAGGTAGCCGGCGATCGGGTCGGCGCCCAGGCGGGCGACGCGGCGCTCCTGCCACTCGGCGACGATGGCCGCGATCATGTCCTCCTTGCCGGTGAAGTACCGGTAGACGAGGCCCGCGCTCACCCCCGACTCGCGGACGATGTCCTGCACCGACGTGCGGTGGAAGCCCTCGCGGGCGAAGCACGCCGCGGCGGCGTCGAGGATCTGGCGGCGCCTCGCCGCCAGATGTGCGTCATCGACCTTCGGCACCGGGCACCTCCGCGACCGCGACGCGGTAGAAGGCGGCCGTCGGCTCGTCGCGGCCCAGCGGCGCAAGATACCGCTCGGCGGCGTCGCGGGTCGACCGGTCGTCGCGCAGCGACAGGCCCCGCTCGGCGAGATAGTCCGGGAGCGAGGCCGGGTCGAGGCCGAACGTCCACGGCTCCCCGTACCGCCCGACCGCCTGCCGCCAGCCGTCGGCGCCCGCGAACGCGCCGGTGCCGTCGAGCGCGGCGCGGTCGACGTACGTGAACGCCAGGCGGCTGCCGGGGGCCAGCAGGCCGGCCAGGGCGCGCAGGGTGGCATCGACGGCTGTCGCCGTCAGGTAGTTCGTGACGCCCTCCCAGACCACGACCGCCGGGCGGGCCGGGTCGAAGCCGCCGCCGCGCAGCGCCGTGGCCAGGTCGTCGTGGGCGAGGTCGGCCGGCACGAACCGGACCGCGTTGGCCGCGACCAGGCGGGCCGGGATCCGGCGGCGCTTGGTCGCCTGGGTGGCGGGGTGGTCGACCTCGAAGTGACCGACGGGCAGCCGCAGCCGGTAGGCCCGGTTGTCGAAGCCGGCCCCCAGCAGCACCAGCTGCGCCGCCCCGGCCGCGACCGCGTCGGCCACGTGGTCGTCGATGAGCCGGGTGCGCACCACGGCCGAGGCGCGTGGGCCGCCGGGCCAGCGTTCGTCGAGGTACCGCACCAGCCCCCGATGCACGGCCGGCACCCGCGACAGCACCACGAACGTCCGGTACCGCCAGGGGAGCATGCGCTCGGCGAGCGGATCGGCGAAGAGGCGCCGGTCGCGGCGGAGGGTCTCCAGGGCTCGGAACAGGGCCACGTGCTCGGCGGTCCGGCTGCTTCCGTCCATGCCACCCAGATTAATGAACGAACACCCATTTTTCTACAGCGGCGCCAACTGCTCCCCCACCGCGTTGAGCAGGTCGGTGCCGGTGAACGGCTTCTCCAGCAGGTGCACGCCCGGGTCGAGGATGCCGTTGCTGGTGAGGACCGGCTGGGCGTATCCGGACATGAACAGCACCCGGGTCGCGGGCCGGTCGCGCAGCAGGCGCTCGGCCAGGACGCGGCCCAGCATGCCGGGCATCACCACGTCGGTGAGCAGCAGGTCGATCGGGCCGTGGTGGTCGGCGGCCACCTGGAGGGCCGCCACGCCGTCCGAGGCGGCGAGGACCGTGTACCCGCCCCGGCGCAGGATCCGGGTGGTGACCTCGCGCAGCGCGGGCTCGTCCTCGGCGACCAGGACCGTCTCGCCGCGGGCGGCCGGGCGGGGCAGGCGGGCCCGCTCGCCGGCGTGGGGCTCGGCGTCGCTGGCCGGGAGCATGATCGTGATCGTGGTGCCCAGGCCCGGCTCGGAGTACAGCTTCACCGTGCCGCCGGCCTGGGCCACGATGCCGTAGACGGTGGCCAGGCCCAGGCCGGTGCCCTCCCCGCTCGGCTTCGTGGTGAAGAAGGGCTCGAACGCCTTGTCCATGACCTCGCGGGGCATGCCGGTGCCGGTGTCGGAGACCCGGATCCGCACCTGGTCGTGCACCACGCCGGTGTCGATGGTGAGCACACCCCCGGAGGGCATCGCGTCCCGCGCGTTCACGGCCAGGTTGACCAGCACCTGCTCCAGCTGGCCCGGGTCGGCGACGACCGTCGGCAGCCGGTCGGCGAGGTCAAGGTCGAGCGTGATGTGCTCGCCGAGCGAGCGGGTCAGCATCTGGTGCACCTCGCTGACGACCCGGTTCACGTCCAGCGGCTTGGGCCGGATCACCTCGCGGCGGGCGAACGCGAGCAGCTGGTGCGTGAGCTCGCTCCCCCGCCGGCCGGCCCGCAGGATCTGCTCGGCGTCGAGCGCGAACGGCGTGTCGGCGCCGTCCTCGACGATGAACTCGGCGTAGTTGAGGATCACGGCGAGCAGGTTGTTGAAGTCGTGGGCGACGCCGCCGGCGAGCTGGCCCAGGCTCTCCATCCGCTGGGTGCGCTGCAGCCGCGCCTCGTCCTTCTGGCGGTCGGCCTCCGCCCGCAGCCGGCCCTGCTCGGCGAGAGCGGCGAGCCGCTCGGTGACGTCCCGGATGCCGGCGAGCGTGATCGGGCCGTCCTCGGTGCGGGCGGTGCTGAGTGCGATGTCGACCGGCACGAGCGAGCCGTCGCGGCGCAGCGCGACCGGGCCGTCCCAGCCGAACGGCGCGTCGGGCACCGGGGCGCCGCGCGGGCCGCCGGGCAGGAGGTGCTCGACGGGCAGGTCCACGAGGTCGCGCCGGGGCAGCCCGAACAGCCGCTCGGCCTGCGTGTTCGCCAGCACGACCCGGTCGGCCTCGTCGAAGCCGAGCAGCGGGTCGGGCGCCGCGTCGAGCACCGCCTGCATCTTCGCCTCGGCCCGCTCGCGCTCGCTGATGTCGCGCGTGATCGTGGTGACGCCGACGGTCGTGCCCTCCGGCGAGGTCAGCGGCGACACCAGCATCGAGACCGTGAACACCTCGCCGTCGCGGCGCAGGCGCCGGGTGTGGTACGGGTCGATGCGCCCGCCGGCCGCCACGATCTCGCGGATCTCGGCCTCGTCGGGGCGCCGGTCGGGCGGGATGATGCGGTCCTTCGAGCGTCCGATCATCTCGCCTGCGCTCAGCCCGTACAGCCGCTCGGCACCCGGGTTCCACGACAGCACCATGCCGTCGAGGTCGGTGGTGACGATCGCGTCGTGCGAGGACTGCACGATCGAGGCGAGCATGACCTGGGCCGGGTCGGCGCCGGTGGCGTTCGCGTCGCGGATGGTCGCCACGAGGTACTGGCCGTCGTCGGCGTGCACGATCGACAGCGAGACGTCGGCCTGGAACTGACTGCCGTCCCGGTGGATCATGCTCAGCGGCTGGCCGGTGCGCTGCTGCGGGTGCTGGCCGGCGAGGTACGCCAGCACGCGCGGGGTCAGCGGGCGCAGCTCCGGCGGCACCAGCACGTCCGCGACCTCGCCGACGAACGCGCCCGTCTCCCGGTCGAACAGCCGCCGCGCGGCGGCGTTCGCGAGCATGATGCGGCCGTCCTCACGCGTCACCACGATCGCTTCCGGGGACACCTCCAGCAGGTCATGCGCCAGCCGCTCCGTCCACTGCACTTCACCTACGGTAGGACTTCCGACCACTGAGGGTTCTGGCGTTCGGTATTTTCGGGAACATCTTGGACATGAGCGTCGACCCGAACCGGCCCAGCGCGGCCCGCGGCTCACCGAGCTGTACAGCGGCCCGCTTAGGCCGGGGAAACACGCGGGCCCGCGTCGTGGCGGACGCGGGCCGGCGTGGCGAAAGGGAATCGCTGCTTGTTGTCACCTCACGGGGACTCGCCCAGCGTGACCGTGATGGTCTGCTCGGTGCTGTTGCGCTGGACCGTCACCTTGAGCTGGTCGCCCACCTTGGCCGCCTGGACGGCGTTGATGAGGTCCGTCGCGTCGTCGATCGGCGTCGAGCCGACCTTGGTCACCAGGTCGCCGTTCTTGATGCCGGCCTTGTCGGCCGGGCCGCCGGCCACGACGCCGCCGACCAGAGCGCCCCCGGCACCGTCGGCGAGCTGGACGCCGAGGTACGGGTGGCTGACCTTGCCGCCCTTGGCCAGCTGGTCCGCGGCCGAGCGGGCGCGGTTGGCCGAGATCGCGAAGCCCACGCCGATGTTGCCGCTGTTCTCGCCCGCGGTGGCGATCGCGGTGTTGATGCCGACCACCTCGCCGGCCAGGTTGACCAGGGCGCCGCCGGAGTTGCCCGGGTTGATCGCGGCGTCGGTCTGGATGGCGTCGGCGATCGACTTGGCGCCCTGCTCGCCCGAGCTGATCGTGCGGTGCAGCGCGCTGACGATGCCCGCGGTGACCGAGCCCTGCAGGCCGAGCGGGCTGCCCACAGCGAGGACCGTGTCGCCCACGCGGAGGGCGTCGCTGTCGCCGAACTTGGCCGCGGACAGGCCGGAGACGCCCTGGGCCTTGATGACCGCGATGTCGCCCGCCGGGTCGGTGCCGACGACCGTGGCCGGCGCCGTCTTGCCGTTGCTGAACGTCACGGTCAGCTTGCTGGCGCCCTGCACGACGTGGTTGTTGGTGATGATCTCGCCGTCGCCCGTCATGATGACGCCGGAGCCCTCGGCCTCGCCGGTGCTGATGTCGACGACGCTCGGCAGGACCTTCTCGGCCACCGCGCCGACCGAGGAGCGGTCGAGGTTCGGCGCCGGGTTGTTGTTGACGACCGTGCTGGTGCCGGCCCTGTCGCCGGCGAGCTCGGTGGCGACGACCCCACCGCCGACCGCCGACACGAGCGACAGGGCGAGCGCGGCCGCGACGATCGCGAGGATCCGGCCGGCCCGCGAGGGGCGCGGCTGCGGGTAGCCGGGCTGCCCCGGCACCCCGGGCGGCGGCACCTGTCCGAACTGGCCGGTCGGCCCGAAGGGTCCGGCCTGCCCGAACTGCCCGGTGTTGCCGAGCGGCCCGGGCTGCCCGAGCGGACCCGGCACACCCGGCTGGCCGAACTGCCCGGGCCGTTCGAACTGCCCCGGCTGGCCGTACTGTCCCGGCTGACCGTGGTGGCCGGGCTGGCCGGACTGCCCGGGCTGCCCGAACGCGGCGGGCGAGCCGGGCGGGCCGGACGTCACCGGCTGGCCGAAGACGTTCGTCGCCGGACCACCGGACGGCGGGACGCCGAGGCCGACGCGGCCGGTCTGGTACGCCGGCGAGGTCTGGACCGGCGGGAACGCGGCCGTGCTGCCGGCGCCCGGCAGCGTCGCGGTGGTGCCGGGGCCGGTCGACGCCTGCGGCACGCCGGACGGGTACGCCGGCCCGGACATCGGCTGCGACGGCACGGACGGGTACTGCGCGGTGTGACCGCCGGCGTGGCCATGCGTGTGGCCGTTGGTGTGGCCGGCTGGCGCCGCCCACGGCAGCCCGGACGCCGGAATCCCGGACGCTGGAACGCCCGAGGCCGGAATCCCGGAAGCCGGGACGCTGTCAGCCACCGCACCGCTGCCGCCGGAGACCGGCGCGGCCGCCGGCACCGCCGGCGAGACGTCGCCCCAGACCGGCGAGGCCGCGGGCGCTCCGCCGGCCGGCGAGGCCGGAGCGGCCGCGAACGTCGAGAAGCCCCCACCGGCGGGCGAGACCGGCAGGGTCGGGGAATCCGCGGCGGCCGACACCGTCGGCTGGCTCGGGAAGTCAGTCGCGGCCGAGGCAGCCGACGGGCTCGGGAAATCCGTGGCGGCGGGCGGCGGGAAGTCGGCGGCGGGCGGCGAGGCCTGGGCGGCAGGCAGCGGCGGGAAGTCCGCGGCGGGCGGCGAGACCGGCGGCGCGGATGGTTCGGGAGAGTGCGGCTCGGTCGCGCCAGGGGCGGTCAACGGCTCGGGCCGCGACGGCTGCGACGGTGGGGAGTCGGTCTCCCCGGCGGTGGACGGCGCGGCCCCCGGCGCGCTCCACTGGCGGTCCTGGTCACTCATGATGTCCACCTTGCACACCACACCTCCGCCGAAACTGGGTTCTGGCTGGGAGATAGCCGAGAGCGGCGAAACCCCCAAAGGGCCCGGGGCCGGCACGAACGGTACGACCGGCCCCGGGCCGGAGAAATCAGGGCGTCCAGTCCGGCCGCAGCGGGTAGGAGGACACTCCGTCGCGGGTGGTCTTCGTGGCCAGGATCTGGTGCAGCTGGATCTCGTTGCGCTCGAACGCGAGCCGCGACCCGGCCATGTACAACCCCCATACCCGGGCCGTACCCAGCCCGACCTCCTCGACACACGCGTCCCATTGTTCGACCAGGTTGCGGTTCCAGCCGGCGAGCGTCAGCGCGTAGTGCAGCCGCAGGTTCTCCTCGTGCTGCACCTCGAACGCCCCGTCGTGCACGGCGCTCACCAGGCGGCCGGGCGAGGCGAGCTCGCCGTCGGGGAACACGTACCGGTCGATGAAGGCGCCCGGCTTGTGCGAGGCCCGGTTGTCGGCCCGGGTGATGCAGTGGTTCAGCAGCCGGCCGCCCGGTTTGAGCCGGTCGCGCAGCGCAGCGAAGTACCGCGGATAGTTCCGGACACCGATGTGCTCGGTGAGACCGATCGAGCTGACCGCGTCGAACTGCTCCAGCGGCGCGTCGCGGTAGTCGAGGTAGCGCACCTCCGCCAGGTGGCCGAGGCCCTCGCGCTCGATCGCGGCCTGCGCCCAGGCGGCCTGCTCGCGGGAGAGCGTGACGCCGAGGGCGCGCACGCCGTACTCGCGGGCGGCGTGGCGGACCATCCCGCCCCAGCCGCAGCCGACGTCGAGCAGCCGGTCGCCGGCCTTGAGCGCCAGCTTGCCGGCGACCAGGTCGTACTTGTTGGCCTGGGCCTGTTCGAGGGTGTCCGACGGCGAGCGGTACACCGCGCAGGTGTAGGTCATGGACGGGCCGAGGACCTTCTCGTAGAAGGCGTTCGACACGTCGTAGTGGTGGTGGATCGCCTCGGCGTCGCGGCCGCGGCCGTGGCGCAGGCCCTGCAGCGTGCGCCGCCAGCCCGGGATCGCCTCCTGCGGCGGGGGCGGCGGCGGGCGCAGCCGCTCCCAGCCGAGCCCGCGGACCAGCCGCAGTGCCTCACCCGCGCCGGGCATCCGCAGGTGGAGGCCGGTGGCGAGGGCGTGCAGCACCTCGTACGGGTCGCCGGGGTGCACACCGCGGACCTCGAGGTCGCCGGTCACGTAGGCGCGGGCCATGCCCAGGTCGCCGGGGGCCGACAGCAGGTACGAGAGGCCGCGCTCAGATGCGATGTGCAGCTCGACCGGCGAGCTCGACGGGCCGATGGCGCTGCCGTCGTAGGCGGTGATCCGCACGGTGGGTTCGCCGGCGGTGACGGCGCGGACGATCTCCGCGACGGTCGGCACGGGCGGCCGGCGGCGGGGGCCGGTGGAGTCGGTGCGTGGTGGTCGGTTGGTGATGGTCATCGTCGCCCCACAACCTTGTCGTAGAGGTCGGTCAGTCGGTGGCCGGGGTCGTAGCGGTCCTTGGCGGCGCGGTACGCGGGACCGCCGTAGAGCCGGTCGAAGGTCGCCCGGTCGTAGTAGGCGTCGGAGTAGAGGGACTTGTGCCCGCCGAGCTCGAACACCCGCTGTTCAATGGCGCGGTTGACGTCGCCGTCGCGGGCGCCGGGGGCGATCGGGACGGTGCCCCAGAAGCCGACGTTCACGTACGGGGTGCCGGCGTGCATCGGGTACAGCGGCCACTCCCGCTCGCGCAGCCGCAGCGGGCACAGCCACAGCGGCGCCATCGGCACGTTGGCCGCGAACCAGCGCAGGAACTCGGCGGTGCGGTCCAGGGGGAGCTCGACGTCCTGCACCACGCGTTCGCGGTCGGGACGGCCGAGCCGGCGCTCGATCCGCGCGGCGACGCCGTAGCGGTTCTCGAGGCGCACGATGCGGTGGTAGACGTCGCTGCGGCGGTACCGCCGGGGCCAGATCCGGCGGACGGCCGGGTGCTGGGCGCCGAACGCGGCCGAGCACCAGAACCAGTCGGTGTCCCAGCGCCACAGGTAGTCGTGGGCGGTGAGCCCGTCGGTCGCCTTCGCGCGCAGCGACCGGTAGTAGACGTCCTGGCCGGTGTAGTCGCTGGTCGGGCCCTCGCTGCCGAATCGGCCGAGCACGAGGTACGACTCGCCGGGCCGGAACACGACGCCGTCCATCACGTCGACCGGCTGGCCGGCGAACTCACCCGTCCGCATCACCTCGCCGGCCGCGGCGAGCAGCTCGTCCAGGTCGTCGAAGCGCAGGTTGCGCAGCAGCACCCGGGCACCGATCGGCTGGAGCTCGATGCGCAGCCGGGTCGCGTAGCCGAGGCTGCCCAGCGAGTTGGGGAACGCGGCGAACAGCTCGGCGTGCTCGTTGTCGGCGCGCGCGGTGACGACCTCGCCGGTGCCGGTCATGATGTCGAGCTCCGACACCGACTCGTGCGGCAGGCCGTGCTTCCACGACGTCGCCTCGATCCCGAGACCGGTCACGGCGCCGCCGAGCGTGATGGTGCGCAGCTGCGGCACGACCAGCGGCATCAGCCCGTGCGGGAGGGTCGCGTCGACCAGGTCCTCGTACGTGCACATGCCCTGGACCTCGGCGGTGCGGGCCACCGGGTCGACCTCCACGACCCCGTCGAGGCCGCTGACGTCGAGCCCGGCGAAGCCGCTCGCGGCGCGCGGCCGGAACAGGTTCGACGTGCGCTTTGCCAGGCGGACGGTGTCGCCGGGCGGGATCGCGGCGTATGAGGCGCGCAGGGCATCGACGGCGTGCCGATGCTGGGCCCAGCCCTTCAGAGCCATTCGACCACCTCCTTTCCGTAGATCGAAGCAGAAAGTGGAGGCATGCCTCAGGCCAAACTTGCACAGTTGGCAAACTTGCGCCAACGCGGGGTGATCCAACTCACGGGCGGCCACTACCCAGTCGGCGCAGTAGATATCTGCGTTCCGCCTCGTTCGTGACGAGATCGAGCGCCTCGCGGTAGGCCCCGGCGGCCTCGGCGGACCGGCCGAGGCGGCGCAGCAGGTCGGCACGGGTGGCCGGCAGGAGGTGGTAGCCGTCGAGCTCGCCGCCCGCCCGCAGCGCGTCGACCAGGGCGAGGCCGGCTGCGGGGCCGTCGGCCATGGCGACGGCGACCGCCCGGTTGAGCTCGACGACGGGCCCGGGCGTGAGGCGGGCGAGCTCGCCATACAGCAGGCTGATCTGGCGCCAGTCGGTCTCCGCGGCGACCTGGGCGGTGGCGTGGCACGCGGCGACGGCCGCCTGGATCTGGTAGCGGCCGGGCCGGCGGCGGCGCAGCGCCCGCTCGAGGACGCCGACGCCCTCGTCGATCAACGCCCGGTCCCAGCGGCCCCGGTCCTGCTCCTCCAGGGTGACGATGTCGCCGGCCGCGTCGACCCGGCCCTCGCGGCGGGCCTCGTGCAGGAGCATGAGGGCGAGCAGCCCGTGTACCTCGGGCTCGTCGGGCATGAGCGCGGCCAGCACACGGGCCAGCCGGATCGCCTCGCCGCTGAGCCCGGTGCGCAGCAGCTCGGCCCCGGCGGTCGCCGCGTAGCCCTCGTTGAACAGCAGGTACAGCACGGCGAGCACGGCTCCGAGCCGCTCCGGCAGCAGGTGCGCGGGCGGCACCCGGAACGGGATGGCCGACCGGCGGATCTTGTTCTTGGCCCGCACGAGCCGCTGGGCCATGGTCGGCTCCGGCACCAGGAAGGCCCGCGCGATCTCGGCCGTGCTGAGGCCGGCCAGGGTGCGCAGGGTGAGCGCCACCCGGGCCTCCAGGGCGAGGGCCGGGTGACAGCACGTGAACATGAGCTCCAGGCGGTCATCCGGCACCGCGGGCGCGTCCTCGCCGAGCGGGTCGTGCCACGGCGCCCGGGACTCGTCCACCGCGACCTCCCGCAGCTTCTCGGCCTCGACGGCCCCGCGCCGCAACCGGTCGAGCGCCCGGTTGCGCGCGGTCGTGGTGAGCCAGGCGCCCGGCCGCCGCGGCACGCCGTCGGCCGGCCAGCGCGCGAGGGCCTGGGCGAAGGCGTCCTGGGCGCACTCCTCGGCGAGGTCCCAGTCGCCGGTGAGCCGGATCAGCGTCGCCACGATCCGGCCCCACTCGTCGGCATAGACGCGGGCGACAGCGTCGCGCACCTGCTCCGGAACGGTCACGCGGCCTCCGCTCCGCTCCGGAACGGTCACGGTTCCCAGAAGGGGCAGACCTCGATCAGCCCCGAGCGGGCCACCGGATGCTGGGCGGCGACCTCGATCGCCTCCTCGAACGACTCGCACTCGAGGATGTCGAAGCCGGCCATCTGCTCGCGGGTCTCGGCGAACGGGCCGTCGGTGAGCACCACGTCGCCGTTGCGCACCCGCACGGTCGTGGCCTCGGCCGGCGGCACGACCCGGTTGCCGAGCACCCGCACGCCGCGCTCGTCCATCTCCTTGACCCAGCGCAACACGTCGTCACCGGTGGGCTCGTCGGTGACCGGCTCGTCCTCGACGGCGATCAGCAGCAGGAATCGCATGACGTCTCCTCCTTCGCGGGGATGGTTCCGTCACGACGACGAACGGCTCAGCCGATCCTCGACACCCCCGGCGGAGAAGATTCCCCGTTGATCTCCCGCCCGGTCTCGCGCCACGCGAGCCGGCCGTCGGGGCCCGCGCCGACGAGACGTCCCTCGTAGCCGGCGAGCACCGTGCGGCCTGCCGCGTACCCGAGATTTTCCCACGCTTCGGCGCCCGGCGATGTCCCCGAAGTCCCCGGAACCGGCCGGCGCATCCGGATCCGGCCGCCGGGGCCGGCACCGACGAGCAGGCCGCTGACCGCGGTGAGCGTGGTGACGCCCCCGCCGTCACCGACGGTGACCCAACCGTCCGGCTCCGCTATCGGCGCGCACCACAGGCGGTCGTCGGCGGTGACGGCGAAGAATCGTCCGTCGGCGACCGCGAGGGCCCGCGTGCCGGGCGGCGCCGCGCCGATCGGCGCCCAGGCCGCGGGTTCGCGCACCGGCGGGCGGTGCAGCAGGCGGCCGCGCTCGGTCACCCCGTACAGGCCGACGGGCCGGCCGGAGACCGCCTCGCGCGGGGCGGCCAGGCACAGCGGCGGCTCGCCGCCCGCGGTCACCGGCCACCAGGGGACGTTCTGGCCGCTCGCGCGGCGCACCAGCAGTACACCTGACGCGTCGATCGCCCAGAAGGCGTGCTCACAGGCCGCGAGCGCAACCAGCTCGGGGGCCGGGCCGATCACGTCCCACGGCGGCGGGCCGGGCGGCGCCGACAGCCGGTCGAGCACGTTGCGGGTGATCCGGTCGGTCACCGGGTCGCCGAGCGACGCGCCCCAGTTCACGGTGGCCGCGGTGAACACCGTGCCGGCGCCCCGGCGGAAGACGCCCATGGTCGCGTGGCCGCCCTGGCCGTACCGCCGCCAGTGCCGCAGGTCGGCGGTGGCGAGCACGACGAACGACGGCGGCGTGCCGTCACCGCCGGTGACCGCCGGAACACCCCCGTCCTCGGCGAACAGGGCCGCGTCGGTCTCGTAGCCCACGGCGCCGAGCGCGAAGCCGTCGCCGTCGCGCAGGCCGGTGCCGGCGAAGACCCAGTGGGCGGCGAAGCGGGCGGTGTACTCGGTCTCCTTCATGACGTCCATGAAGTCGCCCCAGGCGCCGGCGCCGTGCCGGTAGCTGACCCCGGTCATCGCGTTCTCCGGCCGGTGGACCGGGGCGGCCGACCACTCGACCGTGGCCCGGGCCGGGTCGACGGCGGCGAGCGGATCGCGGACGGCGTCGCGGTAGCAGACCATCGTGCGGCCGCCGTCCTCGAAGCGGGCCTGCCAGTAGGCCGTGTTCGCGGCGAAGCAGGCGAGGTTGCCGCCCGCGTCGACGAAGGCCTCGACGGCGTCGCGCATCTCCTTCGACCAGTACTCGTCGTGGCCGTTGACGACCAGCAGCCGGTAGTCCCGCAGCAGCTCCGGGCCGCCCTGGTGCAGGTCGAGGCCGGAGCAGAAGTCGGCCGCGTAGCCCGTCTGGCGCAGCCACCGCAGCAGGCCCTCCTCCCAGCGCTCCGGCGGCGGGCCGATGCCGGGGCGGTCGAACGAGACGCGGTCGGCGCGGCCGGCCTCCTCGAAGTAGTAGAGGCTCTCGCCGGGGACGCCCGCACGGTGGTAGGCGAGCCAGGTCGGGAACGGCACCGAGACGAGGATCGGCGCGGCGGGCGTCCTGGCTCTCACCACGAACCAGACCTCGTCGCCGGCGACCTCGGCGCGGTACAGCGAGCTCGGCCAGTCCTGCGGGATCGTGAGGTCCCAGGCGGGCGCCGTCGCGTGGCCGGTGTGCACGAGCCGGTCGTCGGTGGCGTCGTGGACGGTGACCGGTGAGTCCTCGGTCAGCGTGAGGCGCAGGGTGCCGCCGGCCTCGCAGGAGGTGGCGTCGGCGTAGGCGGGCACTGCGGGTCAGGCGGGCTGGAGCGCCTCGGCGACGAGCAGCGCCTCGATGCCGCGCAGGTGCGCCTCCACGGCATGCTCCGGGAACACGCTGACGTCGGCGAACAGTGTCAGGTCGAGCACCCGCGGGACCGCGTTGACGTGCAGGAAGTACCGGGCGCCGTACTGCTCGACCGGCTCCCAGCGCAGGGTCGTGCGCGCCAGTTCGGCCCGGATGTCGGCGGCCGGCGTCCCGGGCCCGGTCTGCGCGTCGAAGCGGCGGTCGTTGAACGAGCACGACAGGTCGACGTCGTGCTCGGCGAGCAGCTTGTCGAGGTCCTCCGGGTCGTACTGGGCATGCAGGTACGCCTGCATCGACGCCTGCGCCGTGCGGCGGATCACGGTGCGCAGGTCGTCGTCGCCGACCTCGACCACGCACAGCCCGTCCTGTGACGCCGGCCCGACCGAGCCGGCCAGCCCGGGGCGGAACCGGTTGCTGACGATGACCTGGAGCACGGCCTCCCGCGCGCCGGTCTGCCGGGCCAGCTGGAGCGCGGCGGCGGCGAGGACGACGGTGGACCCGGACACCTGCTCACGGCCGGCGAGCGCGCTGACGGCCAGGTCACCGGCGGGCGAGCTGAGGGTTGCGCTGGTGTACCGCGGGGGCGCGCCGGTCTCCGCGAACCGCTGCCGCGGCACGGCCCGCAGGTGGCGCTCCCAGTAGCGCAGCGCCTTGGCGCTCTGCCGGCGGCCCTGCGGCGAGGCCTGGTGCAGGGCCAGGTCGTACGGCTGGCGGTCGGGCGGCTCCGCGCTCGGCGTGCCGGCGAGCCCGGAGAGGACGTCGCCGACGAGGGTGTCGAGACCGCCCCGGTCGGTGACGAGGTGGCAGATGACGAAGACGGCGTGCGTGACGACGCCGTCGGCGCGGACCATCCCGACGCGCAGCGGCCACTCGTCCGCGTAGTCGAACGCGGGCGCGGCGAGTGCGTGGCGGAGCCGCTGGGCGGCCTCGGCCGCCGTGTGCCGGGCGGCCTCGACGAGGTGCACCTCGATGACGCCGGTCTGCGCGACGACCTGGCGCCCGTCGCGGACGTTGGTGCGCAGCGACTCGTGGCGGGCCATGACGTGCGCGACGGTCCCGGTGACCCGCTCGACCGGCACGCTGGTCGCGATGCCCTCGTCCTCGATGGCGGTCACCCAGCTCATGTTGAGGCTCGCGTCGTCGGGCACGAGCCGCTGGATCGCCCGCCAGATCGCCGTTTGGCCCCAGCTGAGCTGACACTCCCCGCCGCGCCCGCCCGCGAACCGCACGGCGACCCGTTCCGTCATCGCACCCCGGCTTCCGTGCTGTTCTCAGGTGGGTGATTCCGGCAGCGCCATTGCATCGGCCGTGGTCGACGACTGTCAATACGTGGCCAACCCGACCATGTCCGACCACGCTGTTCACTCGGGGTAGGCGAGCCAGCACAGCGCCCGCGCGCGCACCGTTGGGCCATGACGGTGAAGGATCTGGCGACCCTCACGCCGAGCGGGTATCCGGCGGTCTCCCTGCTGATGCCGACCCATCGCACACCGCCCGAGAACCAGCAGGATCCGATCCGGCTGCGCAACCTCGTCGCCGAGGCCAAGCGGCGGCTGGAGACCGACGAGTCCGTGCCGAAGCCGGTGGCCGCCCAGGTGTACCAGGAGATCGCCGACGCCGCCGAGCAGCTCGACCTGCGGCAGGTCGGCGACGGGCTGGCGCTGTTCGCGTCGCCCGGCCAGGTGCACGTCCGGCTGCTCGACACGACCGTCAACGAGCGGGTCGTCGTCGCCGACACCTACGAGGTACGCGACGTCGTCGCCGACGCGGCGCGGCGGCACCGGTACTGGGCGCTCGTGCTGTCCGAGCAGCCGACCCGGCTGTGGAGCGGCGACGGCGACGACCTGGTCGAGGTGCGCTCGCACGGGTTCCCGTTCACGCACGAGGGACCGGGCGGCACGACCGGGCTGCCGCGCGACTACGGGCAGAACCCGAGCGCGATCCGCGACGAGCGGCACCGGCAGTTCTTCCGCGACATCGCCTCCTCACTCGCCGACGTCGACGCGCTCGACTCGCGGCCGGTGTTCGTGCTCGGGGTCGAGCGGTACCTCGCGTTCTTCGCCGACGAGTGGGGCCGCCCGATCGCCGGCGCCGTCCCGGGCAACTACGACCACGCCGGGGCGCACGAGGTGTACAAGCTGCTGGCGCCGCAGCTCGCCGCGTACAACAACATGCGGCAGGTGGCCGCCCTGGAGGCGCTCGACGCGGCGCGCGGCGCGAACCGCTTCGCAGCCGGGCTGGCCGAGGTGTGGAGCCTGGCCCACCAGGGGCGCGCGGCGCACCTGCTGGTCGAGGAGAGCTACCACAGCCCGGCCTGGGTGCACGGCGACCACCTGCACCCACCGGACCAGCAGCCCAAGCACGAAGAGTCGGCGACCCTCATCGACGACGCGGTCGACGACATCGTGGAGGCGGTCGCCCGCCACGGGGGCGAGGTCACGTTCGTCGGTGACGAGAGCCTCAGCGGGGACGGGCGGGTCGCGCTGATCGTCCGCTACTGACGGGCTGATCGTCCGCTACTTCCGCTACTGACAGGTCGCGAGGCCGGCTCGCACCTTCGTCGCGAGGACCCGGGTCGCGCTCCGCGCCACCCGCTCGGCGAACGCCGGGTCGGCCTTCGCCGCCGCCAGCAGCGCGTCCGTCATCGGGCCGGCGTCGGACAGGCGCACGGTGAGGGCCACGTCGCCGCCGGCGCGCACGAAGCGGACGGCGCGCTGCGCCAGGGGTACACCGGAGACCGCTTTGGCCGCACCGAGGTCGTCGGAGAGCACCATCCCCTGGAAGCCCAACTGCTCCCGTAGCAGCCCGGTGACGATCTTCTCGGAGAAGGCGGCCACGGCCGCGTCGGGGTCGAGCTTCGGGTACGCCGCCGACGACATCATCACCGCCGCCGACCCGGCCGCGATCCCCTGCCGGAACGGCTCCAGCGCGGGATCCTCGGCGGTCGTCAGGTCGTCGCGCGCTCCCGTCGACGTGTCGGTGTTCACCCGGACGCGGCCGAGCCCGGGGAAGTGCTTGAGCGTGGTGAGCACCCCGGCGCCCTGCACGGCAGCGACGACGGTGGCGACGTCCTCGGCGACGGGGCCGGGCGCCGGGCCGTACTGCCGCTGGAACTTGCCGATGGGCGGGTTGGCGGTGCCGATCTCCGGGGGTACCACATCCGCCACCGGGGCGAGGTCGAGCGTCACGCCGATCTTCTCCAGCCGGCCCGCCCACTCGGCCGTGTTCGCGGCAAGCGTCTTCTGGTCCAGCTTGCCCTGGTTGACGGCGGTCGGGATGGCCGGGAAGTCGGGGCCCTTCAGCGTCTGGACCTGCCCGCCCTCCTGGTCGACGGCCACGTGGAGGCGCACCGCTCCGGCGGCGGCCTGCAGCTGGTCGACGGCCTGCTTGAGCGTGGCGGCCGATGCGGTGCTGCGTCCGGCGAGGAAGATGCCGCCCAGGTGGTACCGCTGGACCGCCCCCTTCGCATCCGCCGGCGAGCCGACGGGGGTGCCGATCATGAGCAGCTGGCCGACCCGCTCCTCCAGGGACATGCGCTGCACGATGCTGGCGGCGCAGTCCGCCGTGGGGCTGGGGCTGGCGCCGGGCAGCTCGGCGGTCGCCGCGGGCGGCGCCGGATGGCGCGGGGGCGATTCGCCACCTCGCGTAACGGCGTAGGCGATGCCCACTCCGGCAACCAGCACCACGGCCACGGCGGCCGCTGTCCATCCCATGCGCACGGGCCCAGCCTTCCAGAGTCCGGCGCCGGTCGCAGGTCACGTTTCCGACGCCCGCCGCGGCGCGGGTGTCACCGCCTCTCACCTGCACAGACGTTGGTCGATCCACCCTTGTCCGTCACCGCTTCGCCCGGCACGCGATGTTGGTCGATCCACCTCGCACACTGCCACTCCGCGCCCGCTCGGCCCGCGACCGACGGTGGTCGATCCACCTCGCCCGCCAGGACTTTGCGCCTACTCCCCCGGCCACCGACGGTGGTCGATCTACCATCGGCCAACAAGATCGAAGCGAGGGTAGATCGACCAACGTCGGTGCATAGGCCGCGACGCCCGCGCAGGCGTGCGCTGGCCCGGCCGCCGGGTCGGGCACGAGTCGCAGCGCTCCGCGCAGGCCAGAGTGTCGGCCACAGGCGGCGTTCGGCTACAGGCGGCGTTCGGCTACAGGCGGAGTTCGGCCACGAAGCCGCGGGCCGCCTCCGCGTCGGCACGGCGGTCGGCGAAGTTGGTGATGAAGGCGTGCTGGAAGCAGGCGCCCAGCAGCAGGGCGGCCACGGCGACCAGGTCGGCGTCGGGGCGCACCCGGCCGAGGTCCCGCTCGGCCCGCAGGTAGTCGGCGAGAGCGTCGTTCGCGCGGTGCGGCCCGAGGTTCTGGGCGCGCAACTGGTCGCGGTGCGCACCCAGGATCGCCGGGTCGGAGAAGATCGACGCGAACATCGGGAAGCCGTCGCGGTAGAAGCCGATGGCCACGGTCGCCAGCTCGGTCAGGGTCTCGCGGAGGTCGCCCTCGCCGGCGCGGGCCGGAAGGGTCTGCAGTATCGGGATGAACTGCGGGCCGCGCTCGTGGAGCACGGCCACCATGAGGTCGACCTTGTCGCGGAAATGCTTGTAGAGGGTGGCCTCCGAGAAGCCGGCGGCGCGGGCGATCTCCCGCGTCGTGGCGTTGGCCAGGCCGTGGGTGCGCAGCACCTTCGCCGCCGCGTCCAGGATCACGTCCCGTGTCGCCACCTTCGCGCCCTCCAACCCCTTGACAGCATGCGTTGCCTAGCGACACATTGTAGAGGTTAGTAAGTGCTCACTCACCACCGGGAGTGCGACATGAAACTGACCGTCTTCGGGGCTACCGGCGGGATCGGGCGCCAACTCATCACGCAAGGGCTCGCGGCGGGGCACGAGATCACCGCCGTCGCGCGGCGGGACACCGGCGATCTCGGGTGCGAGGTCGTGGTCGCGGAGCTCGCCGACCACGACGCGATCGCCGGCGCGGTCGCGGGGCGCGACGCGGTGCTCTCCGCGCTCGGGCCGCGCGGTACCGGGCCGACGAGCGTGCAGGCCGACGGCGCGCGGGCGGAGGTCGCGGCCATGCTGGCCACCGGCGTGCGGCGGATCGTCAGCGTCGACGCGGCCGGCCGGGTCGCCGACGCGGGCGACAGCCTGCTCATGCGCGCCGTCGCCAAGCCGCTGGTGCAGCGCGTGCTGCGGCACGGGTTCGCCGACCTGGCCGAGGCCGAGCGGGTGCTGCGCGACAGCGGGCTGGACTGGACGCTCGTCGCGCCGCCGCGGCTCACCGACGGCGGGCACCGTCCATATCGGACCGTCGTCGACCGCAACGTCCGGGGTGGACGGACGCTGTCGCGGGCCGACGTGGCCCACGCGATCCTGCGCGTGGTCGGCGACCCGGCGACGGTCCACCGCCGGGTCAACATCGCCTATTGAGCGCATGACGCGGCCCGGGTCCGTCGGGCACGGACCCGGGCCGGACGAACGCGGCCGTCCCAAGGAGGAAGAACGGCCGCGCGCGTCACCGCGTGCCCAGGAAGTCCCTCGTCAACCCAGGCACTCCCGCGCGGTCAGCTCGTGACGCCGAGGCTGCCGAAGTCCACCATCCCGTAGTACTGGCTGATGAAGACGTTGGTCAGCCGCGGGTTGCGGACGTTCAGCGCCTTGTCGTAGGTGAAGGGCACGTCCACCGACTCGTCCATGACGAGCTTGTTGATCTGGCTCCAGATCTCGGCCGCCTTGGTCTGGTCGGACTCGGCCTGCGCCTTGTCGATGAGGCTGTTGACCTCGGCGTTGTTCAGCTCGGAGTAGTTGTTGTTGCCGCTGGGCAGGATCAGCCGCCCGTCGACGAGCACCTTCAGGAAGCCGGACGCGGTCGGGTAGTCCGCACCCCAGCCGGCCATCATCAGGCCGTAGCCCTTGGCCAGCGTGTTCGACGGCGAGCCGATGGTCGAGCGGAAGTACAGCGACGCGTCACTCGGGTCGAGGCGGGCCGTGATGCCGATCGCCCCGAGGGACTGCTGCAGCGCCTCGGCCGTCTTCGGCTCCTTGCCGGAGTTGCGGGTCGCGAGGACCGTCTCGAAGCCGTTCGGCTTGCCGCACAGCGCCAGCTCTTCCTTGGCCTTGTCGATCTGCGGCTTGCCCGACTTGGTGTTCAGCGGGTCGAGCTTCGGGTCGTGGCCGGCGATGTTCGGCGGCAGCATGTTCGTGGCGATGTCGCCGCCGGCGTCGGGACCGCCGCGGGCGGTCTGCATCGCGATCTTGTCGGTGGCGTAGATGACGGCCTTACGGCAGTGGATGTTGTCGAACGGCGCGACCTTGGTGTTGATGGAGAAGTACCGGATGAAGCCGGTGGTCGGCGCGTCCGCGTTCTTCTTCACCTCCGGGTTCAGCAGCACCTTGGCCTGCGAACCCTGCTGGACACCGGTCTGCGCGGTGTCGAGGTCGACCTGGCCGGAGATGAGCTGGTTGTCGATCTCCTCGACCGCGGTACCGAAGACGATCTCGATCTGGTCGGGCAGCGCCTTGCGCACCGAGTCGGTCTTCGGGTCCCAGTTCTCGTTGCGGAGCAGGACGGCCTTCTTGCCGGCGTCGTACGACTGGAACTTGTACGGGCCCGACGAGACCGGCTTGTCACCGTACTTGACGCCGGTGTCCTTGTCCTTCGGCACCGGGCCGGCGCCGGGCATCGCGAGCAGGTAGGGGAAGTCGCTCAGCGGTGCCTTCAGCGTGAACACGATGGTCTTGTCATCGGGCGTCTGCACCGACTTGAGGCCGAGCTTGTTCGGGTCCGGGTCCTTGTACGGGCCGGGGTACTTCTGGTCCTGGTCGAGGGCGTCGATGAGGTACGTCGGGCCGCCGGAGAGCACGTCCTGGGCAAAGTTGCGCTCGATGCCGTACTTGACGTCCTTCGAGGTGATCGGCGAGCCGTCCTCGAACTTGAGGCCGTCCTTCAGCGTGAAGGTGTACTTCTTGCCGCCGTCCTCGACCTTCGGCATCTCGGTGGCCATGTCGGGAACGAGCTTCAGACCGTCCTCTCCCGGCTTGGCCTCGTTCGTCAGCAGCGTGCGGACGTAGTACCCCTTCATGAAGTTCCAGATGTTCGCGTAGTACGTGCGCGCGGGGTCGTACGAGTCGGGGTCGTCGTGGTTGGTGAGCTTGAGCGTGCCGCCCTTCTTGTCGGACGGGTTGACCACAGTGGTCAGCGCGGCGTTGAAGCCACCTTTCTGACCGTCTGACTTGCTGGTATTGTCGGTGCTTGAGCCACCCCCGCAGGCGGACAGCACTAGCGCCGCGGTGACCGTGCCGGCCACCAGCGCACCTGATCTTCTATTCACGTGTCGGACCTCTCAGGACGCCGCGGTTGGGGTGCCGCGGACGGTTCTCGGGCACGCGGGCAGCACGGATCAGCCGACGTCTACTGTGGACCCTCCAGTGTGGACTGGGTGCGGGCATGCACCGCCCCCACCACAAGGGTCGCCGGAAACGCCGACGGTGCCGGTGGTGTTGCTGCGTCGCGATCAACGGCGATGTGCGTCGCCGTTCACTGTGCAATGACCACGGGCACGCGGAGACGGTTGCACCGCCGGATGCATTGCTAGATCACGGATTGGTCACCGAGCGCCTGAGCAGCGCGATGTTCTCGGCCTCGTCCGGATCCGGGGCGGGCACGTCGAGGAAGGCCTGGAGCACCTCGACGGCGACGTCGGGCGCGAGGCGCTTGAGGCTCATCGCGAGGACGTTCGCGTCGTTCCACAGCCGCGCGCCACGGGCGATCCACGGATCCCAGGCGACGGCGGCGAGCACGCCCGGCACCTTGTTCGCGGCGATCGCCGTGCCGGTGCCGGTCCAGCACATCACGACGCCGAGGTCGGCGGCACCGTCGACGACGGCGCGGCCGACCCGCTCACCGAGCGCCGGCCACGGCACATGCTCGGCCCGCACGTCGAGCACCTCGTGCCCGCCGGACACGAGGTGCTCGACAACCGCCCGGGTGGTCTCGTTCTCGTCGTCAGCCGCGAACGCGATGCGCATGCTGCGAAACTAGCAGTCTCGGCGCGCGGAGACGCTGCGTCAGCGCGACGCACAGCAGTACCGCCGAAGCCGCCACCACGGCGGGAACCGGCACGTGCTCGTGCAGCAGCGCGGCCGACCAGGCGAGGGTGAGCACCGGCTGCGCCAGCTGGAGCTGCCCGGTGCGCGCCACCCCGCCGCGCGCGAGCCCGGCGTACCACGCGAAGAACCCGAGGAACATCGACACCACGGTCAGGTAGCCGAACCCGGCCCAGGCGGCCGGCCCGGCGTGCGGCGGATGGCGTAGCGCGACGAAGGCCGCGATCGCCGTGGTCGCCGGCATGGCCAGCACGAGCGCCCAGCAGATGGTCCGCGCGCCGCCGAGCTCGCGGGCCAGCGCGCCGCCCTCGGCGTAGCCGAGCCCGCAGAGCGTGACCGCGGCGAGGAGGTACAGGTCGGAGAGGCCGGCCGCGCCGCTCACCGCGCCGCCGGCGACCAGGAACGTCAGCACGGCCACCAGCCCGGCCCCACCCGCCAGCCAGAACGCGGGCGACGGCCGCTCGCCGGCGCGCAGGACCGCGAACCCGGCGGTGATCGCGGGCAGCAGCGCGACGACGACGGCGCCGTGCGCGGCGGTGCGGTCCTGCAGCGCGAGGGAGGTGAGCAGGGGGAAGCCGACGACCACGCCGAGCGCGACGACGGCCAGGCGACGCCACTGGTACCTCGTGGGGCGCGGGGCTCGCGACGCCGTGAGATACACCAGCGCAAGCAGCCCGGCGCCGACCGCCCGCCCGAAGGCGACGAACCAGGCGTCGAGGTCCTCGACCGCGATCCGCGTGGCCGGCAGGGACATGCTGAACGCCAGCACCCCGAGCAGGCCCGTTATCGCGATCGGCGGAGTAGCGTTATCCTTGGCTCTCATGAATGACGATAACGCAGCCGCTCGCGTTATCCAAGATCTCCGCGCGCTGAGCCACGGCGCCCCGGCCGGCACCCGGCTGCCCACGGTGCGTGAGCTCACCGCGCGCCACCAGGCGTCGCCGGTGACGGTGGCCCGGGCGATCCGCCAGCTCGCCGCGGAGGGCGTGGTGGACGCGCAGCCCGGCCGGGGGACGTTCGTCGCCGCTCACGCCGCGGGGCCGGCGGCCGATCTCTCGTGGCAGTCGATCGCGCTCGGTCCGGGCCCGGCCGGCCCGGACGCGATGCAGGCGCTGCTCGCCGTCCCCCGGCCGGGCATGATCCCGCTCTCCAGCGGCTACCTCGACGCCGACCTGCAGCCCGCGGCCGCCCTCGGCGCGGCGCTGGCCCGCGCGGCCCGTCACCCGGCGGCGTGGCAGCGCGGCCCGGTCGAGGGCCGGGAGGACCTGCGGGCGTGGTTCGCCCGCACGGCCGGCGGCGCGCTGCGGGCCGACGACCTGGTGCTCTGCCCGGGCGGGCAGGCGGCGCTGTCGACCGCGTTCCGCGCGCTGGTCGCCCCCGGTGATCCGGTGCTGATGGAGGCTCCGACGTACCTCGGGGCGCTCGCCGCCGCCCGCGCCGCCGGCCTGCGGGTGATCCCGGTCCCGTCGGACGCGGACGGGGTCCGCCCCGACCTGCTGGCCGCGGCGTTCCGGCGCAGCGGGGCGCGATTGTTCTACTGCCAGCCGCTGTACGCCAACCCGCACGGCGCCGTGCTGTCGGCGTCCCGGCGCCGGGAGGTCATGGAGGCGGTGCGCGCGGCGGGCGCGTTCCTGCTGGAGGACGACTACGCCCGCGACCTGGCGATCGACGGCGACCCGCCGCCGCCGCTGGTCGCCGACGACCCGGACGGCCACGTCGTGTACCTGCGCTCGCTGACCAAGCCGGCCGCCCCCGGCCTCCGCTTGGCGGCGATCGGCGCCCGCGGAGCGGCGGGCGCACGCCTGCGCGCGGCGCGCATCCTCGACGACTTCTTCGTGGCGGGCCCGCTGCAGCAGGCGGCGCTGGACTTCGTGACGTCGCCGGCCTGGCCCCGGCACCTGCGCTCGCTGCGGTTGTCCCTGCGCACCCGCCGCACGGCTTTGCTCGACGCGCTGCGCCGGTTCCTGCCGGAGCTGCTGCCCGCGCGGGTACCGCCGGGCGGCCTGCACCTGTGGACCCCGCTCCCCGACGGCGTGGACGACGTGTCGCTCACGACGGCCGCCGCGGCGGAGCAGGTGGTCGTGTTCCCGGGCCGCCCGTGGTACGCGGCCGAGCCCGACGCCGCCCACCTCCGCCTGACCTTCGCCGCGGCGGCTCCGGACCAGTTGGAGGAGGGCGTCCGCCGCCTGGCTCGCGCCCTGGCCACGCTGCGCTCCTGACCCCGGCCGCGCGGCCGGCAGGGGGTTGCCGAGCGGGCAGCGCCGCGCAGCGGTCACGGCACAACGGGCGGCGCAGCAGGCACAGGCTGACGGCGCGAGCCCTACGAATGCGGCACAGCGAAGTCCAAGCGCAACGCGGCAAGGCGCGGGCGGGCGGGCGTTGGTCAGGCGGACTTCGGCGGGGCCCAGGACCGGCCGGACAGGATCTCCAGCAGGCCGAGCATGCTCAGGACCCTGCGCACGCCCGGGCTGGGGTTGACGATCCACAGGTCGCTGTTGTTGCCGCGGGCGTGTGCCCGGGCGGCGACCAGCTTGCCGATGCCCGTCGAGTCGATGAAGGTCACCAGGGACAGGTCGACCTCGACCGCGGTGGCGCGGACGTCGTCGATCGCGCGGTGCAGGACCGTGCGGAGGTCGGCGACGTTCTCCATCGTGATCTCGCCCGCGACCCGGACGCGGATCGCCTGGTTGGGCAATGGGTCGACCGTGATGTGCAACTCCGGGAACACCGCGAAACGATCGACCTGGCTCATCCGGCTCACCTTCTCACGATCCGAGCCGCTCTCACGATACGGGCTCCCGGCCAGGGAGTCACGCATCGACGGATCGCCCGGTCGAGCGAACCCCTCGGGCAGCCCGGACCGACCAGGAGCAGGAGCAGGACCGGGAGCCGGAGCAGAGCGAGGCCCGGCCCCGGTGTGGATCAGGCGACCCCCACCGGGCGGAACTGGACGCTCACCCGCGGCCCGACCGGGCGCGCGGTCTTCGGGATCGCGTGCTCCCACGTGCGCTGGCAGGAGCCGCCCATCACGATCAGGTCGCCGTGGCCGAGTGGGAAGCGCAGGCTCTCGCCGCCGCCGCGCGGGCGCAGGAGCAGGGCGCGTGGTGAGCCGAACGACACGATCGCCACCATCGTGTCGAAGCGCGAACCGCGGCCGATCGTGTCGCCGTGCCAGGCGACGCTGTCGCGGCCGTCCCGGTAGAGGCACATGCCCGCGCTCACGAACGGCTCGCCGAGCTCCTCGACGTAGTGTGCGGTGAGGCGGCGGCGGGCCTCGGTGAGCAGGGGGTGCGGGAGGAGCTCCCCCTCCCCGTACCACCGGAGGAGGCGCGGCACGTCCACCACGCCGTCATACATCTTGCGGCGCTCGGCCCGCCAGTCGACGTCGTCGAGGAGGGTCTGCAGGATCGCGTCGCTGCCGAGGACCCAGCCGGGCAGATGGTCGACCCAGGCTCCGCGGCTCAGCTCGTGTCGCACCACGTGCCCGTCGAGCGGGCCGAGGGCCGGCCCGGCAGCGACGGCGGTGTCGAACATCGAAGGCTGGTACGCCAGGTCCATCATGCCATCCACATTACACGACATTCGAACAGGCGTACGACCAACCGGGAGAACGCTATCGGGTGGATTCGCGGTTGAACAGCCGCTTGGACCAGAGGTAGCCGCCGAGCGCGATGACGACGCACCAGCCGACGGCGATGGCGGCGCTGTTGCCGATCGGGGTGCCCAGCAGCAGGCCGCGGATGGTCTCGATGAGCGGGGTGAACGGCTGGTACTCGGCGAACCAGCGCAGCGCGGCCGGCATCGAGTCGGTCGGGACGAAGCCGCTGCCGAGGAACGGCAGCAGGATCAGCGGCATGCCGATGTTGCTGGAGGACTCGACGGTCTTGCTGGCCAGGCCGAGGGCGACCGACAGCCAGATGAGCGCGAGCGCCATCAGGACCAGGATGCCGGCGAGGGCGAGCCAGTCGCCGGGGCCGGCCGACGGGCGGAAGCCGATGAGCAGCGCGACGCCGGTGACCACCGCGATGCCGAGCATCGCCTGGATGAGGCTGCCGACCACGTGCCCGGTGAGGACGGAGACCCGGGCGATGGCCATGGTACGGAACCGGTCGACGATGCCCTCGGTCATGTCCATGGCGACGGAGATGCTGGTGCCCTGCACCACGGCGGCGATCGTCATCAGGATGATCGCCGGCGTGACGTAGTTGACGTACTCCGCGCGCCCGCCCGACGGGCCGCCGATGCCGGCGCCGAGGGTGCCGCCGAAGACGTAGACGAAGAGCAGCAGGAACACGATCGGCATGCCGATGAGGGTGATGGTCATGGACGGGTAGCGGATCATGCGCCGGAGGTTGCGGCGCAGCATCGTCGCCGAGTCGGTCAGGGCAAGAGCGATCATGGTGTGGTCACCTTCTGACTGGAGGTGAGAGCGAGGAAGACGTCGTCGAGGTCGGGGGTGTGCACGCTGAGCGAGTCGACCCGGACCGCGTGCCGGTCGAGCCGGTCGATCAGGGCCTTCAGCTCCCCGAGGCTGCCGTCGTGCGGGACCCGGAGAGCGAGCGCCGCGCTGTCGGGGGACGCCGAGGTGTCGCGGGACGCCGAGCCGACGACGTGCGCGGCGGCCTCGAGGTCGCGGGGGTCGGTGAAGCGCAGCAGGACGTGGCCGCCGGGGATGCGGCGCTTGAGCTCGTCCGCGGTCCCTTCGGCGACGATCCGGCCGCGGTCGAGCACCGCGATGCGGTCCGCCAGCTCGTCGGCCTCTTCGAGATACTGCGTGGTCAGGAAGATCGTCACGCCGCCCGCCACGAGGTCCCGGACGATCTGCCACATCCCGCGCCGGCTGCGCGGGTCCAGGCCCGTCGTGGGCTCGTCGAGGAAGATCACCTGCGGCGTGCCGACCAGCGTCATGGCCAGGTCGAGCCGCCGGCGCATGCCGCCGGAGTAGGTCGCGGCCGGCTTGCCGGCGGCGTCGGCCAGGTCGAACTGGTCGAGCAGCTCCGCGACCCGGCGCCGGCCCGCCGCCCGGCCCAGGTGGTGCAGGTCGGCCATCAGCGCCAGGTTCTCCCGGCCGGTCAGCAGGTTGTCGACCGCGGAGAACTGGCCGGTGACGCCGATCGCGGCCCGCACCGCGTCCGGCGACGCCGCCACATCATGCCCCGCGACCGACGCGCTCCCCCCGTCGGCACGGATCAGCGTCGACAAGATCTTGACCGTGGTGGTCTTGCCCGCACCGTTCGCACCGAGCAGCGAGAAGACACTGCCCCGCGGCACGTCCAGATCGATCCCGTCCAGCACTACATGGTCACCGAACGACCTGCGCAGTCCACGCACCGCGATCGCCGGCTGAGATGACACGGTCATGACAGGGCTCCCATCGAGAGGTCAGGAACGGCGGACGGTGATGTCGCCGAAGGAGGTGTGCACGCGGACCTCGACGGTCTCCTCGGAGTTCGCGGGCTCCTGGTCGATGCCGTCCAGCGCGTTGCGCACCCGCCCGTGGCTGGTCTTCAGGTCGAGCCACGCGGCGGTACCGGTGGCGACGCCGAGCTCCACGTCGCCGGCCGCGGTGTTCAGCGCGACCGAGCCGCGCACGACCTGGCCGACCCGGATGACGCCGTTGGAGGTCTTGGCGTCCACGCCGGCCCCGGCCCGCTCGACGACGATGCTGCCGTTGGCCGACCGCACCCGCAGGTCACCGGCGACGGTGCCGATCTCGGTGTTGCCGTTGGAGTTCTTGACGACCGCGGTGCCGCCGATCTCGCCGATCTGCACCTGGCCGCTGCCGGTGGCGACCTCGGCGTTGCCGGCGACCGTGTCGACCGCGACGTGGCCGGTGGTGTCCAGGCGGGCCGGGCCGGTCCGGTCGAGCCGGAGGTGCCCGACGGTCACCTTGAGCCGGCACTCGCCCAGCACGCCGGTGCTGTGGACGTCGCCGACCGACACGTCACCGTGCACGGCCGAGCCGGCGGGCAGTTCGACGAGAACATCGACCGACCGGGTCTTCTTGGAGAAGTCGAAGAGCCGGGGCTTCGGCCCGCGGACGGTCAGCGTGCCGTTGACGTAGTCGACGCGGGTCAGCTGCGCGGCCTGCACGTCGGACTCGTCGGTCTCGTCGCTCGGCCGCACCTCGACCACGGTGTCGGTGCGCTCGCTCGCGACGAGCCGCACGTCACCGACGGCGAGGTCGATCGTGACGGAGATCGGTTCGGGGGTGGCGAAAACAGGCATGGTGGTCCCCTCGTGACGGGTCGGAAGAAGAAAACTGCTGCTAGGGGCTAGCGGGCCCAGCCGGTGTACCGCTGGGGGCCGGGCTTGCTGCGGAAGCCGGAGCCCTGGTCGCGCAGCGCGGCCGAGGCGGCGCGCACCAGCCACGCGTTGACCGACCGGCCCTCCTTGCCCGCCGCCTCCTCGACCGCGGCCTTGAGCTGCTCGGGGAGGCGGACGTTGATGCGCGCGGTGGCGCCCTCCTCGAAGTCGACCGGTGTCCCGCCCTGGTCGGCGGCGCCGGCCGGGAACTGCTCCGCCGGCTGCGCCGTCACGACGAACTCCGGGTCACGGCCGCGCAGGCGCACCTGGACCGAACCGGGGGCCAGTTCCCTGGTGATCTCGTCGGCGGCGGCCGACAGCGCCTCGAGCAGGGCGAGCCGGATCGCCGACTCCATCGACACGGTCAGCCGATCGATCAGCTTGGCGTTGTCGTCGCCCCCGGCGTCCGCGGCCGTCAACAGCTCCCGGCCGAGCGAGGCCACATACGGTGTCAGGTCCATGGCACCACTATGGCACACGATGGCACCACCAGCAAGCGGCTTGGCTCAGCGGTGGCACCACGTATGGTTGGAGTGTGACGTCGATCAATGACAGCGCGCGCAAGATCGACCGCGGCGACACCGCCGCCGGGTGCCCCGTCGAGCTCGGGGACGACGGGGTCTGGCACGTCACCGGGCACGCCGCCGGCCGGGCCGTGCTGCGCAGCACCGGCACCGTGCAGGCCGGGCTCGGGGTGGAGACCGTCGAGAAGCTGCCGGCGCGCATCCGGCGGCCGGTGCTGTACCGCGACGGCCCCGAGCACCGCGAGCACCGCCGCCAGACGGCCCGCTTCTTCACGCCGCGCCGGGTCGACGAGCACTACCGCGACGTCATGGTCCGCATCACCGAGGAGCAGCTCGGCGACCTGCGCCGCGCCGGCACCGCCGACCTCTCCACGCTGAGCTTCCGGCTCGCCGTCGAGGTCGCCTCCGCGGTCGTCGGCCTGACCGAGAGCCGCCCCGGCCTCGACCGGCGCCTCGAACGGTTCTTCCCGGAGAAGTTCGGCAAGCCCGGCTTCACGAGCATCGAGGGCCTGCGGTGGTTCTTCAACCAGAACCGCCAGTTCCTCGAGATCTACCTCAAGGACGTCCGCCCGGCGGTCAAGGCGCGGCGCAGGCAGCGCCGCGACGACCTGATCTCACACCTCATCGACGAGGGCTGCCGCGACGGCGAGATCCTCGGCGAGGTCATCACGTTCGCCGCGGCCGGCATGATCACCACGCGCGAGTTCATCAACCTGGCCGCCTGGCACCTGTTCACCGACGACCTTCTGCGGCAGCGGTACCGCGAAGCCGCCGAGCCCGAGCGCTTCGCGATCCTGCACGAGCTGCTGCGCCTGGAGCCCGTGGTCGGCAACCTCAAGCGCCGGACCACGGCCGAGCTGGAGCTGCCCGCCGGCGACACGACGGTGACGGTCCCGGCCGGCGCCCTGGTGGACGTCGCCGTGAGCACCGCGAACCTCGACCCCGTCGCGGTCGGCGACCGCCCGGCCGAGGTCTGCCCGGCCCGCCCGGTGGACAGCGGCGTGGCACCGGCCGGGCTGAGCTTCGGCGACGGCCCGCACCGCTGCCCGGGCGCGCACGTGGCGATCCAGGAGTCCGACATCTTCCTGACCCGCCTGCTGGACCTGCCGGGCGTGCGGATGGTCCAGGCGCCGCGGGTCGCCATCAAGCCCGACATCTCCGGCTACGAGCTGCGCGGCCTGACGGTCGCCGCCGGAACGGGAACGGCCGCCGGCTGAGCCGGCGGCCGTCCACTGTTGAGCGTTGTTACGGGTTGATCGTCAGCGTGAACGTGGTCGTGGTGTTGCGGATGTTCTCGGCGTTGTTCGAGAACGTCAGGTTGTTGAACGTCGCCGAGCCCACCGCCGGGCCCTGACCCGGCTCGGGCATCTCGTTGACCCAGATGCCGATGCCGCTCTTCGCGTCGAACGCGTCACCGCTGCGCTGCGCGCCGCTGATGGTGATGTTCGTGAAGATGGTGTCCGTCACCGGGTTCTCCGGAGACGAACCGGTGTACTTGGTCTGGAACATGATGCCGGAGTAGGTCGGGTCGACGATGTCCACGTCGGACACCCGGATCCCGCGGAACTCCTTCGAGGCCGAGAAGCACCAGATGGCGCCGAAGGCCTGGGCACCCCAGAAGTGGCCGCCCGCTCGCACGAGGGACACGTTCTGGATCGTCGTCGGGGTCGAGCCGGGGCCGAAGCCGACGAACGGGTAGCCGAAGTTCAGCGAGCTGATCGTGATGCCCGAGTACGTCAGCATGTCCGCGATGTACAGGTTGCGGAACGTGTTGTTGTACCCGCCGTAGACCGCGAGGCCGGCCGCGCGCCAGGTGAGCGTCGCGGACAGGTTCTCCCAGATGTTGTCGTGGTTGCCCACCGAGCCACCGCCGTCGGTCGCCGAGAACAGCGCGAAGGCGTCGTCACCGTTGGACCGGGCGTCGATGTTGTTGAGGTGCGTGTTGGTGGTGTCGTTGGTGAAGTTGATGCCGTCCGCGAAGGTGTTGCGGATCCGGCTGTTCGTGATCGTGATGTTGTTGTTCTTGACGCCCCAGTACATGCAGACCGTGTGCTCGACCCAGACGTTGTCGATCGTCAGGTTCTGCACGTTCGACAGCTCGCCCCACACCTTGCCGGGGCCGTCGATGCGCTCGACGTAGTTGCCGAAGAACGACAGGTTCTTGAACGTCGACCCGTTGGCCGTGGACTCCACGCGGAAGCCCGCGTCGGTGTTCTGCTGGCCCTGCGGGGTCTGCAGCTTCGTGTACCACGGGCCGGCGCCGACGACCTGGATCGCCTTGCCGTAGATGCCGATCTTCTGGTTCGTCTCGTACGTACCGGCCGGCAGGTAGACGCCGACGGCGGTCGCGCTCTGGCGCGCGGCGTCGAAGGCGTTCACCAGGTCCTGGTGCGTGAAGCCGGCCGGGGTGATGTACGTGGCCGGGTTCGGGTTGGCGATCGGCGACACCTGCTCGAGGTTGATGAAGTCGACCGCGAACGTGCCGCTGTTGGCGGCGTCCTTCTGCAGCTTGATCGTGCTGCCCGCGGTGACCGTGCTGTCCAGCATGATGCTGGCCTCGTCGTAGATGTGCCGCGGCCCGGCGCCGGGCGAGTTCGTCGGGGACGCCTCGTTGCCGTACAGCCACGAGTACTTCGACGTGAGCGGGATCGCCTTGTGGAAGGCGCCGTTGACGTAGATGTTCAGCGTCGAGTTGGTGCCGTCCGGGATGGAGAACCGCACGACGAGCGTGTTGGTGTTCGCCCGCGTGGTCCACTGCACGTACTGGCCGTTGCCGTTGAGCGTGACGGCCTTGCGGCCGGACGCCTCGCCACCAAGGTCGCCGATGATCCGGTTCGGCCCGACGACGGACGCGCCGCCACCGACCGTGCCGTCCTCGGCCTCGTACATGTCGTACGGCATGTTCGCGCCGCGGCCGACGAACAGCGGGCTGTCGCTGGTGTTGTTGGCCTGCTTGACCGACAGCTCGTTGCCGTCCACGGCGATCACGGTGCGGACGGTGTACTTGCCGTTGGCCGCGGTCCACGTGCCGAGCGTGATCTGCGGCGAGCTGGCGCCCGCGGCGATCGCGCCGGTGTAGGAGCCGGTGAGCGTGGCCACCGTCGCGCCGGACGCGTTGCGCACGGTCAGCGTGACGCCGTGAGCGCCGCCGGCCGAGGCGATCGTGCCCTGGTTCAGGATGACGACCCGGAAGGTGACGGTGTTGCCGCCCGACGGGTTGTTCGGCGACCAGGACACCGGCGCGGCGACCAGGTCGGAGCTCTGCACCGGCGCGATCGTCAGCGACGTCGGGCTGGTGTAGCTGTTGTTGGCGTCGTTGGTCTCGATGACCGAGTTGTTCTCGTCGACCTTCGCGGTGAGCTGGTACGTCCCCGCCGTCCGCGGCCCGATGTTGGCCGTGACGGTCGTCTGGGCGCCGGCCGCGAGACCCGCGACGGCGGCGCTGCCGGCCAGGGTGGTGCCGAGGTAGAAGTTCACCGTCGTCGAGCCCGAGGCGGCCGTGCCGTTGTTGCGGACCGTCGCCGACAGGTTCACCGAGTCGGTCTCGACCGGCGACGCCGGCGACGAGCTGATCGAGGTGACCTGCAGGTCGGGGTTCGGCGCCGCGGTACCGAAGACCTGGAACTCCGCGACCTGACCGGACGGCGCGCCGCTGTTCGACGTGAACCGCAGCTGCACGTCGGCGACGGTCGCGGTGACCGGGATGGTGACCGTGTTCTGCGAGGCCGGGTTGAACGTGTAGTTCGCCGCGCTCACCAGGTTCGAGGTACCGCTGGCCGACTGCTCACGGCCGAGCACCTGGATGTTCTGCGTGCGGGTGCCCCACGCGCTGTCCGGGTTGAGCTTCACCACGACCGAGGTGACGGTGTGGTTCGCGCCGAGCTTCACGGTGAGCGTCGCCGGGAACCCGGCCGCGCCCTCCCAGTAGGTCGTCACGTCGTTGTCGTTGGCGTTGGTCGGCACGAACGTGAAGACCGAGCCGCTCGCCTCGATCGGCTTGCCCACCGCGACGTTGGTGCCGGCCGGCGGGTTGGTGCCGGTACGGGTGACCGTGTTGCTGTTGGCCGACGTGTTGCCGGCGGCGTCGCGCGCCTGCACGTAGTACGACACCGTGGCCGTGTCCGGCTGGGTGTCCGTGTAGGTGAGCACGTTCCCGGCGACCGAGCCGCGCAGCGAGCCGTTGGCGTAGACGTCGTACCCCGTGACGCCCACGTTGTCCGTGGAGGCATTCCACGTCAGGCGGATCTGGCCGCTGGCCGGCTGGGTGTAGGCGAGGCTGCCCGGGGCCGTCGGCGCCTGGGTGTCCGGCGCGGTGCCGGTGCGGGTGACCGTGTTGCTGTTGGCCGACTGGTTCCCGGCGGCGTCCTTGGCCTTCACGTAGTACGACACGGTGGCCGAGTCCGGCTGGGTGTCGGTGTAGGTGAGGACGTTCCCGGCGACGCTGGTGCGCAGCGAGCCGTTGGCGTAGATGTCGTACCCCGTGACGCCCACGTTGTCCGTGGAGGCGGTCCAGGTCAGGCGGATCTGGCCGCTGGCCGGCTGGGTGTACGCGAGGTTCCCGGGCGCGGTCGGGGCCTGGGTGTCACCCGTGCTCGGGCCGTAGACCTCGAGCTCGGAGATCTGCGCCGCCGCCCAGCCGGTGTTCGCCGAGATGTTGATCCGCACGTAGCGGGTCGTCGTCTGGCTGAACGGGATCGACACCGTGTTACCGGTGCCCGGGGCGAAGTTGTACCCCGCGGAGGCCACGATGTCCGAGAAGGAGCTACCGGTGGTGCTGCCCTGCACGGCCAGTGTCTCGGTGCGGGCGCCCCAGCTGGCGGGCAGCTTCAGCACGACCGAGCTGACCGGCACGGCCGAGCCGAGGTCGACCTGGAGCCACTGCGGGAACGCCCCGGAGCTCTCCCAGTAGGAGTTCTGGTCGCCGTCGCCGCCGTTGCCCGGCACGTACTGGCCGTTGCTGGTGCTCGACGTGAACGTCTTGCCGGCGGCCAGGTTGGTGCCGGAGGTGGAGACGCCGTAGATCTCGAACTCGGAGATCTGCGCGGCCGGCCAGCCGGTGTTCGCCGTGATGTTGAGGCGGACGTACCGCGTGCTGGTCGCCGTGAAGTCGATGGTCACGGTGTTCTGGGAGGCCGGGTTGAACACGTAGCCGACCGAGCCCACGATCGTGCTGAAGCCGCTGCCGTCTAGGCTGCCCTGCACCGACAAGGTCTGCGTGCGGGTCTGCCAGGCGGTGTCGTTGGGCAGCTTCAGCTTGATCTGGTCGATGTTGCGGGCGGTACCGAGGTCGATCTGCGCCCACTGCGGGAAGCTGTTGTTGGCGCTCTCCCAGTACGACGCCTGGTTCCCGTCGTTGATGTTGCCGATCCCGTTGGCGCCGTTGGTGGTGCTCGACGTCGCGGGCCGGCCGCTGGCGAGGTTGGGCCCTCCAGCGGCCTGCGCGGGCACCGCCTGCGCCGTCAGCGCGACCAGGGCGGCGACGGCGAGCGTCGACAGCACCCTTCGCGTCACGTGCCTGTTCCTCATCGGATTCCTTAAGTCCTGCGAGCGGGGTGTGGGTGAGTTGCAGGGGTTCGCGGCGTTGGCGGTGGCCGCCTGCGGGGGACGGGGACCGGTTGGCGGTGCGGTCGGCGTCTCCGGCAGGTCCTGCTGTGGTCGAGTTGCGGACGGTAGCGAAACTCTGACGATCGCTTGTAGGAATCTTGCACAGCTGTGCGCCAAATGTTGCAGACGTGCTGCCGTCGCGTCAACGGCTGCGGCCAAAAAGGCGCGTCGATGGCCGGGTGCCACTTTATTGACCTTGGTATGTGGTTCTGTGGCATCCCGTGTGCTTCTTGCGTTTGATCGTGAGTGGTCCTCCACCGTGAGCGCGCACAGTTTCGAAACGTTCCTGATTCGTTGCCCGGGGGTCTGGTGTTGCCGGGATGTTTCGTGGTTGATTCGTCGGACTGACCGACGAATGAGGCGCGTCGATGACGCCGGCGCCACACCTTCCGGGGGAGGGACATCGATGGTGACCAAGGCGACGGTGAGCAAGGAACGGGCCGGCGCGGGCTCCGCCGCCGAACCGACGGATCAGCTGGCCCTGCGCCGTGCCAACCTCTCCCGCACGCTGCGGCACATCCGGCAGAACGGCCCGCGCTCGCGCGCGGCGATCGCCGCCGCGACCGGACTGCACAAGGCGACCGTGTCGAGCCTCGTCGACGAGCTGCTCGACCGGCGGCTGGTCCGCGAGCTCGGCCCCGAGCACTCCGGCAGCGCCGGCCGGCCGGGCCGCGGGATCGCGCTGAGCCCCGACGTCGGCGCCGTCGGCATCGAGATCAACGTCGACTACCTCGCCGTGCACGGCAGCGACCTCACCGGCCGCACCGTCATCGAGAAGCGGGTCAGCTTCGACGCCCAGGGCCGCGACGTCGAGCGCTGCCTCGATGACCTCACCGAGGCCGCCCGTCGCTCGCTCGCCGAGCTGACGCGCCGCGGTGTCACGCCGGTCGGCCTGACGGTCGCCGTCCCCGGGCTGGTCGACGTGTCCCGCGGCGTGGTGGTACTGGCGCCGAACCTCGGCTGGCGGGACGTGCCCGTCGCCACCCGGCTCACTCACGGCCTGTCGCCCGAGCTGTGGATCGGCGTCGACAACGACGCCAACCTGGCGGCGCTGGCCGAGTACACGTGGGGCGTCGCGGCCGGCACGGACGATCTGGTGTACCTCACCGGCGAGGTCGGCGTCGGCGGCGGCGTGATCGTCAACGGCCGGCTCCTGCGCGGGGCCGACGGCTTCTCCGGCGAGGTCGGCCACCTGCCGGTCGAGCCCGGCGGCGACCGCTGCGGCTGCGGCCGGGTCGGCTGCTGGGAGACCAAGGTCGGGCTGGCCGAGCTGGTCCGCCGGGCCACGCCCGATGCCGCCTACGGCATCGGCGCCGGCCCGATCCCCGACCCGCAGGAGCGCGTCGCCGAGATCGCCCGCCGGCTCGCCGCGGGCGAGCCGGGTGTGGCCGAGGCCGTCGCCGAGGTCGGCTCCTGGCTCGGCCACGGCGGGGCGATCCTGGTCAACCTGTTCAACCCGCGGGTGATCGTCCTCGGCGGGTACTTCGCCGAGCTCGCCGACCACCTCATCCCCTCGGCGCAGGCCAACCTGGCCCGGCTGGCCCTCGCCTCGACCGCGGCCCGCTGCCACTTCGTCGCCTCGCACCTCGGCTTCACGGCCGCGGCCCGCGGCGGCGCCGGCGTGGTCGTCGAGCGCATGATCGACGACCCGGCCGCGGTTGTGCTGGCGGGCGTGCGCTAGACGCGGGAGCGCAGGCGGCGGAGCATCCGGGCGTCCTCGAAGCCGGTCGCCCGGGCGGCGGACTCGACCGTGGCGCCGTGGCCGATCAGGTGTTCCGCGCGCTCCAGGCGGAGCATCTGCTGGTACCGCAGCGGCGTCAGCCCCGTCGCCTCACCGAACGCCCGCGTCAGGGTCCGCTCGCTCACGCCGGCCGACGAGGCCAGGGTGCGCAGCGACAGGCGCTCGGTGAAGCGGCCGTCGATGAGGTCCTGCACGCGGTGGACCACGTCCGAGAGGTGGGCGCGGTGGCGCAGCATGGCGCTGTGCTGGGGCTCGTCGCCGTTGCGCCGCGCGTAGACCACCATCTCCCGCGCCACGCGCGCCGCGACGGCCGGGCCGTGGCGGGTGGCCACCAGGTGCAGGGCCAGGTCGATGCCGCTCGCGATGCCGGCCGAGGTCACGACGCGCTCGTCGATGACGTACAGCACGTCGCGCAGGACGCGGGCCGCCGGGTAGCGCGCCGCCAGGTGGTCCTGCAGGTCGTGGTGGGTCGTGCAGCGGCGGCCGTCCAACAGGTTGGCCTGGCCCAGCGCGTCGGCCCCCGCGCACACGCTCGCCACCGTGCCACCGGCGGCGTGGTGGGCGGCGAGCCGCTGGCGGGTCGAACCGGTCAGCAGGCCGTGCACGCCGAAGCGGCTGCCGCGCCAGCCCGGCACCAGGATCAGGTCGTCCGGGGCGAGGTCCGGCCACGCCACCTCGGCCCGGACGGGCACGTCCTGCGCGGTGGGGACGTCCTCCTGCTCGGCGACGTAGTGCAGGCTGTACCCGAGGCCGAAGTCGCGGACCGTCGAGAAGACCTGGGCCGGTCCGGCCAGGTCCAGCAGGTGCAGCTGCGGCACGAGCAGGAAGACCACCTTCACCGGGAGAGGACCTCCTTGACCGTCGCGACGGTGGCGAACCGGCCGTCCAGCGCGTACTCGGTGCGCGCGATGATGTCGGCCGTCGACAGGGTGCGGGGGCTGGCGAGGATCTCGTCGTAGGGGCGGCCACGGTCGTCGCGGTGCGCGATCGGGAACGTGGCGGTCGCCTCGGTGACGTAGGTGACCTCGTAGCCCAGGTCGCCGGCCACGCGGGTGGTCGTCTCGCAGCACAGCTCGGTCTGGATGCCGGTCACGATCAGGTGCCGGACGCCCTCGGTGGTGAGCAGCTGGGCCAGGCCCGTCGTGGTGAACGCGTTGGCCGAGGTCTTGGTCAGCACCGGCTCGCCCGGCAGGGGCGAGAGGCCGTCGATGAGCCGCACGTAGTCGTGGCCGGCGTCGGGGTCGAAGACGTTGCCGGTGCCGGGCTCGTGGTGCAGGACCCAGACGACCAGGTCACCGCGGCGGCGGGCGTCGTCGATCAGCGGGTTCACCGCGTCGACGATGCCGGGGTTGGAGCAGGCGGCCCAGCTGGGCCGCTGCCGGAAGGACTCCTGGATGTCGATGACGATCAGCGCGCTTCTCATACCTTAAGATCCTGCGGCCGGAACCGGCGCGGCGCCAGGCACCGGCTGGCCGCCGACCGGACCGATCCGGTCATCACGATGCCGGGGTGTGGACAGCCACCACAGCACGATCAGCAGCAGCGACAGCACGAGCAGCGCCGGGCCCAGCGCCTCGACCGTGGTACGGGTGAGCAGGACGCCGATCGCGCTCGGTACCAGTGCACCGCCGAGTCCGGCCGCGCCGATCTGCAGGCCGATCACCCGGTCGGCCAGCGCGGCGCCGACGCGCTCCGACGTCGTCAGGGTGAGCAGCGGGAAGACGGGCGCGGCGGCGAACCCGATCAGGGCCAGCCCGGCGATCGCCAGCCAGCCGGGGCCGGGCACGGCGACCAGCGTCGAACCGAGCGCCATCCCGGACAGGCTGGCCACCAGCACGGCGTGCGAGCCGAACCGCTCGGCCACGACACCCTGGACGACCCGGCCCAGGAACAGCATCGCCCAGTAGCCGGACACGCACAGGCCGGCGATGCCGGCGTCGATCTCGCGGCCGCGAGTGAGCAGCAGGAACGCCCACAGGCCGGCGCCGGCCTCGACGGCGACGTACACGGCGAACGCGATCACGCTCAGCCACACCGCCGGCCGGGCCAGCACGCCGCCGGGGGCCGGCGACGAAGCGTGGTGCTCGGGGAGCGGGGTGCGGCCCCAGCGCTTGGCGTTGAACACGAACGACAGGGCGAGGACGAGCTGCGCGGAGGAGACGATCGCGTAGCCGAGCCGCCACACGGCGCCGCCCTCGATGACGCTGGTCATGATGACCGGGCCGATCGCGACGCCGAGCCCGAAGCACGCGTGCAGCCAGTTCATGTGCCGCGGGCCGAACTCGGTGGCCGCGTAGGCGTTGAGGCCGGCGTCGATCGCGCCGCCGCCGAGGCCGCCGAGCAGCGCGCACGGGATGAGGAACCACAGCGCGGGGGCGGTGGCGTAGCCGACCAGGGCCAGCCCGGCCATCGCGGTGCTGACCGCCAGCAGCCAGCCGACGCCGATCCGGCTGAGCAGGAAGCCCGCGGCGATGCTGGAGGTCAGATAGCCGGTCGTCGAGGCGATCAGCAGATACGCCACCGAGTCCAGGGACACGTGGAACGTCGTGGCGATCGACGGCCAGCCGACGCCGAGCAGACCGTCGGGCAGGCCCAGGCTGATGAACGCGAAATAGGCCAGCACCAGCAGCGAGGCCTTCACCTTGGTCACGCGGCGATCTTACGGGCTCCCATGATTCGGGAAGCGCCTCCCGCATTATGGAATGCGGATACTACGGTGTGGGACATGCCAAGCAACGTGTACACCCACGGGCACCACGAGTCGGTCCTGCGCTCCCACCGCTGGCGCACCGCCGAGAACTCCGCCGCCTACCTGCTGCCCGTCCTGCGGCCGGACCAGCACCTGCTCGACGTCGGCGCGGGCCCCGGCACGATCACGGCCGACCTGGCCGGGCGGGTCGGCCGGGTCACCGCCCTGGAGGCCACCGCCGACGCCCTCGACGTGACCCGCACCGGCGCCGGGCACCTGGCCACCGTGGACTTCGCCGTCGGCGACGTCCACGAGCTGCCGTTCCCCGACGACTCGTTCGACGTCGTCCACGCCCACCAGGTGCTCCAGCACGTGGCCGACCCGGTGCTCGCGCTGCGCGAGATGGCCCGGGTGTGCCGGCCGGGCGGCTGGGTGGCGGCCCGCGACAGCGACTACGCGGCGTTCACCTGGTTCCCGCAGCTCCCGGAGCTCGACGACTGGATGGCGCTGTACCAGCGGATGGCCCGCGCCAACGGCGGCGAGCCCGACGCCGGCCGGCGGCTGCTGTCCTGGGCCCACGCCGCCGGCCTGACCGACGTGACGGCGACGTCGAGCACCTGGTGCTTCGCCAACGCCGACGACCGCGCCTGGTGGGGCGGCATGTGGGCGGACCGCGTCCGCCGCTCGGCGATGGCCACGCAGGCCCTGGGCGGCGGCGTCCCGGCCGCGGAGCTGGAGCGGCTCGCGGCGGGCTGGCGCACGTGGACGGCCGCCGAGGACGGCTGGCTGTCGATCCTGCACGGCGAGATCCTGGTGGCCGTCACCTCATGACCGCGGGGCACGGCCGGACCCGGCACCCGGCCGTGACACCATGCGCGGCATGCTGCCCGCGGACCTGCACACGCATTCCGAGTTCTCCTGGGACACCGCCACCGGCGACATGGCCGGCTCGTGCGCGCGGGCGGTCGAGCTGGGCCTGCCGGCGATCGCGTTCACGGAGCACACCGACTTCGTGTCGTGGACGGTCGACGCGGCCGGGCTGCCCGACCGGTTCACCCGGCACGTGGTGGACCAGGAGCTGGTACCGCCGCCACTCGACGTGGCCGGGTACCTGGAGGCGATCGACCGCTGCCGCGTGAAGTACCCGAGCCTGAAGATCATCGCCGGCGTCGAACTCGGCGAGCCGCACTGGTTCGCCGGGCCGACCGCGGCCCTGCTGGCGTCGGCGCCGTTCGAGCGGGTCATCGGCTCGCTGCACTCGCTGCTGGTCGACGGGCGGTACCGCCTGGTCGAGGACGAGTACCAGCTGCGCCCGGTCGCCGACGTGCTGCGCGACTACTTCGCCGAGACGATCCGGCTCATCGAGACGTGCGACGCCTTCGAGGCGCTGACCCACTGGGACTACCCGGTCCGCTACCTGCCGGCCGATCAGCCGTTCCGGCCGGAGGACTTCGAGGAGGAGCTGCGCGCGGTACTGCGGGCCCTCGCCGGCACCGGGCGGGCGCTGGAGGTCAACACCCGCCGGGCCGTCGAGCCGCTCGTCCTGCGGTGGTGGCGCGAGTCGGGCGGCCGGGCGGTGAGCTTCGGCAGCGACGCCCACCGCCCCGACCTGGTCGCGACCGGATTCACCGAGGCCGCGGCGCTGGCCGAGGCGGCGGGCTTCGCACCGGGCCGCCACCCGTGGGACCACTGGCTGGTCCAGCGGCCGGTCTAGGCCTGCCCCGCATAGGCGACCAGCGCGGGCGAGTCCACGAGGCGGGCGGCGACCGTCGCCAGGCGGTGGCCCTGGTACCGCGCCACGGCCAGGGTCGCCTCGCTCGGACCGCCCTCGGAGCCCGGGTGCCCGACGCCGTAGGGGTTGCCGCGGGCCGCGAAGATCTTCGGGTCGGTGTAACCGGGCGGCACGATGAACGCGCCCCAGTGGTAGAAGGTGTTGTACAGCGCGAGCAGCGTCGACTCGTTGCCGCCCTGCGCGTTGGCCGCGCTGGTGAACGCGGTCGCCGCCTTGTTCGCGAGCAGGCCCTGCGCCCACAGCCCGCCCGTGGTGTCGATGAACTGCTTCAGCTGGGCGGCGACGTTGCCGTAACGGGTCGGCGAGCCGAGCGCGTAGGCGTCCGCCCACAGCAGGTCCTCGTGCGTGGCCAGCTCGACGTGCGGCGTGGCCTCGACGTGCGCCCGCCAGGCCGGGTTGGCGTCGATCGCCGAGTCCGGCGCCAGCTCCGGCACCCGGCGCAGCCGGACCTCGGCCCCCGCGTCGGCGGCGCCGGCGGCAATGGCCTCGGCCAGCGTGTGCACGCTCCCGGTGGCCGAGTAGTAGATGACGGCGACCTTGGCCCCCATGACCCCTCCAAGAACTGGAATCGTTTCCGCTTACCGCCGACAACGGTAAGTGGAACGTGTTCCACTTGCAAGGGATGCGAGGATCCTCACGTGAACCGCCGCGAGCCACCCCTGCTGCCACTCGTCGGCCAGCCCCCGGCCGAGCGGGCCGACGCCGCCCGCAACCGGCAGCGGCTGGTTGAGGCCGCGCAGCGGATCGTGGCCGCGAAGGGCGTGCAGGGGCTGGCCCTCGACGAGGTGGCGAAGGAGGCCGGCGTCGGCGTCGGCACCGCGTACCGGCGCTTCGGGGACGTCAGCGGCCTCGCGTACACGCTCATGGAGGGCCACGAGTTCCGCTTCCAGGAGGCGTTCCTGAGCGGCCCGCCGCCGCTGGGGCCGGGGGCACCGGCGGCCGAGCGGGTCCGCGCCTTCGTGCACGGCCTGCTCGACCTGCAATGGGAGCAGTGGGACCTGCGGCTGCTCGCGGTGACCAAGGCGCCGGAGGGCTACGGCAGCGGCCCGTACAACGCCTACCACCTGCACCTGCGGACCCTGCTCAACGAACTGGTGACGGACGCCGACTACTGGGCCGGCGCGCTGCTGGCCCTGCTGCAGCCGGCGGTGCTCGACCACCAGCAGCGGGTGCTGGGCATCGGCCCGGACCGCATCCGGGCCGGGCTCGACGCCGTCCTCGACCGGCTGCTGCGCCAGCCCTCCGGGCCGGCTGCCTAGTCCTCCGGGCCGGCTTCCAGGTCGCCCTCGGTGTCCAGGTAGGCCTGCCGCAGCCCGTCGAGGGTCTCCGGCGCCGGGTGCTCCCACAGGCCGCGGTCGGCCGCCTCCAGGAGCCGCTCGGTGATGCCGTGCAGCGCCCACGGGTTCGACTCGTCGAGGAACTTGCGGGTCTCCGGGTCGAAGACGTAGGACTCGGCGAGCTTCTCGTACATCCAGTCGGCCACCACGCCGGCCGTGGCGTCGAAGCCAAACAGGTAGTCGACGGTGGCGGCCAGCTCGAACGCGCCCTTGTAGCCGTGCCGGCGCATCGCCGCGAGCCAGCGGGGGTTGACCACGCGGGCCCGGAAGACGCGGGCGGTCTCCTCGCTCAGCGTGCGGGTGCGCACGGCGCTGGGGTTGGTGCTGTCGCCGACGTACGCCGCCGGGGCCCGGCCGGTCAGCGCGCGGACCGTGGCGACCATGCCGCCGTGGTACTGGAAGTAGTCGTCGGAGTCGGCGATGTCGTGCTCGCGGGTGTCGGTGTTCTTGACCGCGACGGAGATCCGGCGGTACGCCTGCTCCATGTCCCCGCGGGCCGGGAGCCCGTCGACGCCGCGGCCGTAGGCGTAGCCGCCCCAGACCGCGTAGACCTCGGCCAGGTCCTTGTCGTCGCGCCAGTTCCGGCTGTCGATGAGCGGGAGGATGCCGGCCCCGTAGGCGCCCGGCTTGGAGCCGAAGATGCGCAGCGCCGCGCGCCGCTCGTCGCCGTGCTCGGCGAGCGCCTCGGCCACGTGGGCGCGCACGTAGTTGTCGGCCGGGTCCTCGTCGAGGCCGGCGACCAGCCGCACGGCGTCGTCGAGCAGCGCCACCACGTGCGGGAACGCGTCACGGAAGAAGCCGCTGATGCGCATCGTGACGTCGATGCGCGGCCGGCCCAGCTCGGCCGGGTCGACCGGCACCAGGTCGACGACACGGCGCGACGCGTCGTCCCACACCGGGCGCACGCCCAGCAGCGCGAGGGCCTCGGCGATGTCGTCGCCGGCGGTGCGCATCGCGCTGGTGCCCCACATCGACAGGCCGACGGAGCGCGGCCAGTCGCCGTTGTCGGCCCGGTACCGGGCCAGGAGGGAGTCGGCCATGGCCTGGCCGGTCTCCCAGGCGAGCCGGCTGGGGATCGCCTTCGGGTCGACCGAGTAGAAGTTGCGCCCGGTCGGCAGCACGTTGATGAGGCCGCGCAGCGGCGAGCCGCTGGGGCCGGCCGGCACGTAGCCGCCGGCGAGCGCGTGCAGGACCATCGTGAGCTCGTCGGTCGTCCGCGCCAGCCGGGGCACGATCTCCTCGGCGGCGAAGCGCAGCACCCGTACGACATCCGGAAGCTCCGAAACGTCGGACGCGGCGGCCGGGTCCCAGCCGCGGGACTCCATCGCCGAGACGAGGTCCCGGGCCCGCGCCTCGAAGTCGTCGGTCGAGGTGCGGTCGGTCGAGGACTCCGACATGCCGAGGGCCTCGCGCAGGCCGGGCAGCGCCGCCACCTGGCCGCCCCACATCTGCCGGGCCCGCAGCATCGCCAGGACCAGGTCGACCCGTGCCTCGCCGGATGGGGCCAGGCCCAGCACGTGCAGGCCGTCGCGGATCTGCACGTCCTTGACCTCGCAGAGCCAGCCGTCGACGTGCAGCAGGAAGTCGTCGAACTCGGCGTCGTGCGGCCGGTCGTCGAGGCCCAGGTCGTGGTCGAGCCGGGCGGCCTGGATCAGGGTCCAGATCTGGGCCCGGATCGCCGGCAGCTTCGCCGGGTCGAGCGCCGCGATCGTGGCGTGCTCGTCGAGCAGCTGCTCCAGGCGGGCGATGTCGCCGTAGGTGTCGGCCCGGGCCATCGGCGGGATGAGGTGGTCGACCAGGGTCGCGTGGGCGCGCCGCTTGGCCTGGGTGCCCTCGCCGGGGTCGTTGACCAGGAACGGGTAGATGAGCGGCAGGTTGCCCAGGGCCGCGTCGGCACCGCAGGCGGCGGACAGGCCGACGGTCTTGCCGGGCAGCCACTCCAGGTTGCCGTGCTTGCCCACATGCACGACCGCGTGGGCTCCGAAGCCGTCGGACTCGTCGGCGAGCCAGCGGTACGCGGCCAGGTAATGATGGCTCGGCGGGAGGTCGGGGTCGTGGTAGATGGCGACCGGGTTCTCGCCGAAGCCGCGCGGCGGCTGCACCATGACCACGACGTTGCCCTCGCGCAGCGCGGCCAGGACGATCTCGCCGTCGGGGTCGCGCGAGCGGTCGACGAACAGCTCCCCCGGGGCCGGCCCCCAGTGCCGCTCCGTCTCCTCCCGCAGCGCGGAGGGCAGCGTTTCGAACCAGGCGCGGTAGCTCGCGGCCGAGATGCGGATCGGGTTGCCCTGCAGTTGCTCCTCGGTCAGCCAGTTGACGTCCTGGCCGCCGGCGGCGATGAGCGTGTGCATCAGCGCGTCGCCGTCCTCCGGGAAGCCTTCTCCCAGGTGGTACCCCCGGAGCCGCATCTCGGCCAGCAGCCGCACGACGCTCGCGGGGGTGTCCAGGCCGACCGCGTTGCCGATGCGCGCATGCTTCGTCGGGTAGGCGCTCAGCATGATCACGACGCGCTTCTCGCTCGCCGGCACGTGGCGCAGGCGGGCATGCGCGACGGCGATGCCGGCGACCCGCCGCGCGCGCTCGGGATCGGCCACGTACACCGTGAGGCCGTCGGCGTCGATCTCCTTGAACGAGAAGGGGACCGTGATGATGCGGCCGTCGAACTCGGGGATCGCGACCTGGGTGGCGGTGTCGAGCGGGGACAGCCCGTCGTCGCTGCCGTCCCAGGTGTCGCGGCTGCCGGTGAGGCACAGGCCCTGCAGGATCGGCACGTCGAGCGCGGCCAGGGCGCCGACGTCCCACGCCTCCTCGGCGCCGCCGGCCTGGGCCTCGGCCGGGCGGGTGCCGCCGGCGGCGAGCACGGTGACGACGAGGGCGTCGGCCTGCGCCAGCGTCTCCAGCAGCTCGGCGGGGGCGGTCCGCAGCGAGGACGCGAAGACGGGCAGGGCGCGGCCGCCCTCGGCCTCGATCGCGTCGCACAGCGCGCCGACGAACGCGGTGTTCCCGGCGACGTGGTGGGCCCGGTAGTAGATGACCCCGACGGTCGGGCCGTCGGCCGGCGGCCGGTCGACGTCCCGGTAGTAGATGACCCCGACGGTCGGGCCGTCGGCCGGCGGCCGGTCGACGACCCCCCAGGCCGGCGTCTCGACCGGGGGCGCGAAGCCGTTGCCGTCGAGCAGGATCGTGTCGCTGAGGAACCGGTGCAGCTCGGCCAGGTTGGCCGCGCCGCCGTGGGCCAGGTAGGCGTGGGCCTCCGCGGCGAGGCCGGCCGGCACCGTCGAGTGGCGCATGAGCTCGGCGTCGGGGGCCTGCTCGCCGCCGAGGACCACGACCGGCCTGCCGGTGGCCAGCAGCGCGTCGAGGCCGTCCTCCCAGTCGCGGTAGCCGCCGAGGATGCGCACGACCACGAGGTCGGCGCCGTCGAGCAGGCCGGGCAGGTCGTCGACGGCGGTGCGGGACGGGTTGGCCAGCCGGTAGGCGGCGCCGCTGGCCCGCGCGCTGAGCAGGTCGGTGTCGGACGTGGACAGCAGCAGGATCACGCCGGGGTCCTCCCTCGGGGTCCGCGCCCCAAGTGTGTCGGGATGGGTCCGGCGGCGGAGAGTCTCCTGGCTCCCGGATCGGCGCTCACCCCCGGCCTTCCCGGGCTGGTGCCCGGTGGCCGTCTGGTGGAGGCTCGCTCCCCGGTCACAGTGGCGGGACCGCGCCGGACTTCCACCGGCTTCCTCCACACGTCGCCGTTACAGCACCGCCAACTCTCCTCGACGCGGCTCGCCCACGTCAAGCGCAGGTAGTATCCGGCCCGTGCACGGACGTGACGCTCCTGACCGCTGCCCGGGCGCCGTGCAGGTGCACCCCGCGGCCGACGGCGGCCTGGCCCGCGTCCGGCTGCCGGGCGGGCTGCTGACGGCCGCCCAGCTGCGCGTGCTGCGATCCGCGGCGATCGATCTGGGCGACCCGGTGCTGGAGCTGACCTCGCGGGGGAACATCCAGGTCAGGGCGCTGCGGCCGGGTGCTCCTGCGGTGCTGGCGCGGCGGCTGCACGAGGCCGGGCTGCTGCCGTCGGAGGCGCACGAGCGGGTGCGCAACATCATCGCCTCGCCGTTGAGTCTCGCGGTGCGGCCGGTGGTGGCGGCGTTCGACGCACTGCTGTGCTCCTCTTCGACGTTGGTCGATCTACCGGGGCGGTTCCTGGTGACGGTCGACGACGGGCGCGGGGACGTGACGGGGCTCGGCGCAGACGTCGGGCTGCTGGGCGACCGGCTGCTGCTCGGCGGCTGCCCGACGTCGCTGCGCGGGGGTGCTGAGCTGCTGATCCGGGCCTGTCAGGCGTTTCTGGACGAGCGGGCGGCGCAGGGCTCGCAGGCGTGGCGGCTGGTTGAGCTGGCCGACGGGCCGGCGCGGGTGGCCGCGCGGCTCGGGACAGACGTCGGTCGATCACCGGAGCTGCCGCCGCGACCGACGCCGGTCGGTCCTCTCCCGGAGGGGGCCGTCGTTGTCGTGCCGCTCGGGTTGTTGACGCCGGAGCAGTCGGCGGTCCTGGCGGACGTCGCCGAAGAGATCATTGTCACGCCGTGGCGGACTCTGGCGGTACACCGGCTGCCGATGGCGGAAGCTGAGCGCCTGGCCGCCGCCGGGCTCTCCAGCGACCCGGCGTCGCCGTGGATCGGCGTCACGGCCTGCGCCGGCCGGCCCGGGTGCGCCAAGGCGCTGGCCGACGTGCGCGCGGACGCCGCTGCCGCCGCACGGACGCGGTCCGTGGGCGACGAGCCGGTGCACTGGGTGGGTTGCGAGCGGCGCTGCGGTGCGCCGAAGGGAAGGCACGTGGAGATGATCGCGACGGGTTCCGGGTACCAACGGGTGGTGCCGTGACCGGCGACGGGCCGCTTCCGTCGGCGGGGGGTGCTGTGACCGGCGAAGGGCCGCTTCCGGCGGCGATCGGTGCCGGGGCCGGCTACATCCGTGACGGGGCCGAGATCTACCGCCGGTCGTTCGCCACCATCCGCGCCGAGGCCGATCTGTCCGCGCTGGAGCCGGATGTCGCGCAGGTGACGGTCCGCATGATCCACGCCTGCGGCATGGTCGACCTGCCGCGGGACGTCGCCCACTCCCCCGGCGTCGTGGCCCGGGCGCGGCAGGCGCTGCGCGACGGCGCGCCGATCCTGTGCGACGCCGAGATGGTCGCCGCCGGCGTGACCCGTGCCCGGCTCCCCCGCGCCAACGACGTCGTGTGCACTCTGCGCGACCCGCGCGTGCCCGAGCTGGCCGCGCGCCTCGGTACGACCCGCAGCGCCGCCGCGCTCGAGCTGTGGGGCGACCGGCTCGGCGGCGCGGTGGTCGCGATCGGCAACGCGCCGACCGCGCTGTTCCGCCTCCTGGAGCTCGTCGCCGCGGGCGCGCCCCGGCCGGCGGCCGTGCTCGGCATCCCGGTCGGCTTCATCGGCGCCGCCGAGTCGAAGGTCGCGCTCGCCGAGTCGGGCCTCGACTTCCTGGTGGTGCACGGCCGGCGCGGCGGCAGCGCGATGGCGGCGGCCGCCGTCAACGCGATCGCGAACGAGAAGGAATGACCACAGTGGACAGTGGGCGGCTGTACGGCGTCGGCCTCGGCCCGGGCGACCCCGAGCTGATGACGGTCAAGGCGGCACGGCTGATCGCGGCCGCCCCGGTTGTGGCGTACCACAGCGCCCGCCACGGCCGCAGCATCGCCCGCTCGATCGCGGCGTCGCTGCTGCGGGAGGGCCAGATCGAGGAGGCCCTGGTCTACCCGGTGACGACCGAGCAGACCGACGACTACCGCGGGACGATCGAGGAGCACTACGACTCCTGGGCCGCCCGGCTCGCCGCGCACCTCGACGCCGGCCGTGACGTGGTCATCCTGTGCGAGGGCGACCCGTTCTTCTACGGCTCGTACATGCACATGCACAAGCGGCTCGCCCACCGGTACCCGACCGAGGTCGTCCCCGGGGTCACGTCGATCTCGGGCGCGGCGGCGGTGCTCGGCCGGCCGCTGGTCGAGCGGGACGAGGTGCTCACGGTCCTGCCCGGCACACTCCCGGCGCCGGACCTGGCGGCCCGGCTGGCGGCGACCGACTCGGCGGCGGTGATGAAGCTGGGCCGCACGTTCCCGGCGGTCCGCGACGCGCTGACGGAGTCCGGCCGGCTCGCCGAGGCCTGGTACGTCGAGCGCGCGACCACGTCACGCGAGCGGATATCACCGCTGGCCGATGTCGATCCGTCGACGGTCCCCTATTTCTCCCTGGCACTGGTACCGAGCCGCCTGCACACCGCGCCCGCCTCCCCCGGTTCCGACGTCGCCGACGCAGCGGCTCCCGCCTGCACCGGCGACGTCGTGGTCGTGGGGCTCGGCCCCGCCGGGCGGGACTGGCTCACGCCCGAGGCCCTCGCCGCCGTGGAGGCGGCCGACGACCTGGTCGGCTACGGCCCCTACCTCGACCGCGTTCCGGCCAACCCACGCCAGCGCCGGCACGCCTCCGACAACCGGGTCGAGGCCGAGCGGGCCGAGTTCGCCCTGGCCCTGGCCCGCTCCGGCCGCCGGGTCGCGGTGGTGTCATCGGGCGACCCGGGTGTCTTCGCGATGGCGGCCGCCGTGCTGGAGGTCGCCGCCGAGCCACGCTGGAAGGACGTGCCGGTACGGGTGCTGCCCGGCCTGACCGCGGCCCAGGCGGTGGCGAGCCGGGTCGGCGCGCCGCTCGGCCACGACTTCTGCGTGCTGTCGCTGTCCGACCGGCTCAAGCCGTGGGACGTCATCGCCCGCCGGCTCACCGCCGCGGCCCAGGCCGACCTGGTGATCGCGATCTACAACCCGGGCTCGCGCAGCCGCACCTGGCAGGTCGCCGAGGCGCGCGAGCTGCTGCTGGCGCACCGCTCCCCCGACACCCCGGTCGTGCTCGGCCGCGACGTCGGCGGCTCCGGCGAGCGGGTGCGGGTGGTGCGCCTGGCCGACCTCGACCCGGCCGAGGTCGACATGCGCACCCTGCTCATCGTCGGCTCGTCCCAGACGCGGGTCCAGGAACGCGACGGTGCGCCGCCGCTGGTGTGGACTCCCCGGCGGTACCCCGGAACGGACTGAGGCGCGGGCCGCTCCCCGGCTTGCCACCACGGGCCGTTCGGGGTCGAATGAATTACATGGGTGTGATTCGGCTCGGCACGTCCTCGTGGGCGGACCGGCAGCTGTTGACGTCGGGCTGGTACCCACGCTCGGTCCGCACCCCGGCCGGTCGGCTGGCCCACTACGCGAGCCGCTTCGACCTGGTCGAGGCCGACACCAGCTTCCACGCGATCCCGGCCCCGGAGATCACGGCCGCCTGGGCGTCCGCGACCCCGGACGGCTTCACCTTCGACGTGAAGGCGTTCGGCCTGCTGACCGGCCACCCGACCCGCCTGGCCGCCCTGCCGTCGGACCTCCGCCCGGACGGCGTGGACGTCACCATCCGCCTGCGCCGCCGGGACCTGCCGGAGGAGGCGGTGGAGGAGCTGTGGCACCGTTTCCACCGGGCCCTGGACCCGCTGGACGAGGCGGACCGCCTGGGCACGGTGGTGCTGGCCTTCCCGTCCTGGCTGGCGCACGGCCCGGCGGCGACCCGCCGGGTCCTGGACACGGTCGAACGCTGCGCACACCGCCCGGCCGCGGTGGAGTTGCGCCACCCTTCCTGGTTCGAGGGCGCTCAGGCCACGGAGACGCTCCGGATGCTCCAGCAGGCGGGCGCCGCGTACGTGTGCGTGGACACCCCACTGTCACCCCCACCACTGCTGGCGGTGACGGCCGAGCCGGCGATGGTCCGCTTCCACGCCCACGAGCCCGGCAGCAAGGAGCTCACGTACTCCGACCAGGAGCTCAAGGACTGGGCGGCCCGCCTGCACCACCTGTCGGCCGACGCCGGGGAACTCCACGTCCTGATGAACACCTGCTGCGCCGGCCAGGCCCAACGCGACGGCGAACGCCTGGCCGAGTTCCTGGCAACCGCGACCCCCCGCCGAGGCCTCCGCGCCGTCTAGGCGATCTTCAGCTGCTCGTCGCCGAAGTCGGCGATGAGCTTCAACGTGCCGCCGAGCGCCGCGACGTACCGGTTGAGGACCTCCTGCGTGGACACGTCCCCGCCCTCGATCTGCGACACGCGCGCCACCGTGACCCCCATCCGGATCGCGACCTGCTCCTGCGTGAACCCCCGCCGCCGCCGCAACTCGGCCAGCCGCCACCCCCGCGCCTCGTCGAGCATCCGCCCCATGGCCGCGTCGAACGCGTCCCGCCCACCGGCCCCGTCGACGGCCCGCTCCAGATGCCCGGACTCCCGCCAGCGTCGAAACTCACTCACGGGCCGACCTCCTCCTGACGTTCCTTCAAGTAGATGCGGTACAGGTCCTCGGCCATGGGAATCGCGGTCCGGTACCACCGCTGCCACTGGCCGGACTTGTCCCCTGCGACCAGCAGCACAGCGCAACGCCATGGATCGAAGACGAAGATGATGCGTATTTCGCTCCGCCCGCTCGACGGTGGCCGGAGCTCCTTGAGATTGGCGATGGCCGACCCGGCAACCGTGTCGACCAATGGCCGGCCCGCTCCGCTCGAGCTGCAGGATCGCCTGATTCACCAGGACGTGACTGCCGACATCCGTGTCGTGCAAGCCGTCGAGAAACTCCTCGACCTGGATGGTCATGAGGATCTCCCAAGCCACAGCGGCCCCCTCCCCGCTGCGAGCTGACTTTAGCGTATCCTAAAGTCCATCAACGCGTCCAGGCGGGTCAGGATCTCGGGGACGGTGGAGGTGACCTCGACGGCTGCCGGGAGCGGTGGGCGGTCGACCATGACCACCGGGAGCCCCAGCGCGCGGGCGGCCGTCAGTTTCGCCGACGTCATGTCGCCGCCGCTGTCCTTGGTCACCAGGACGTCGATCGCGCGGTCGCGGAGCAGGGTCGTCTCGGCCTCGACGGTGAACGGGCCGCGGTCCAGGAGCACCTCGAGCCTCGGGGGCAGCGGGGGCTCCGGCGGGTCGACGCTGCGGGACAGGAACCACGGCGCCGTCAGGTGGGCGAAGGCCGGCAGCGACTGGCGGCCCGTCGTCAGGAACACCCGGGCCGTGTCACGGACCGCCTCGGCCGCGGCATCCAGCGACGGTACCCGTTGCCAGCGGTCGCCCGGGCCCAACGTCCAGCCGGGGCGGCGCAGGACGAGCAGCGGCACGCCGGTTTCGACGGCCGCAGCGGCCGCGTTCGACGTGATGCGCGCGGCGAACGGGTGTGTGGCGTCGACGATCGCCGAGACCCGCTCGGCGCGCAGGTAGTCCACCAGTCCGGCGACGCCCCCGAAGCCGCCGACGCGGACCTCGCCCGGCGGCAGGGACGGCTGGGCGACCCGGCCCGCCAGGGACGAGACGACCCGCAACCCGGTCAGGGCCGCGGCCAGGCGCCGCGCCTCGCCGGTCCCGCCGAGGATGAGCACGGTCCGCACCGCGCCAGCCTAGCCCGGACGTTGGTCGATCCACCCTCGCGCGGAGCGAGCCGAGGGTAGATCGACCAACGTCAAACAGCGGAGCGGACCGAGGTGGATCGCCCAACGTCCGAACCAGCGAGCGAACCTACGGGTAGTTGACCCAGTTGGCGACGTTCGTCGACGAGTTCGACGGGCCACCCGTGTTGTTGATGATGTGGGCGATCGTCCCCGTGCCGCCCAGCGACACGGTCACCATGTTGTGGAACTTCACGTTCGCCGTCTGCGGCACCTCGAACGAGTGGCCCAGCACGACGCTGCTGTTGGTGCTGAAGTAGCAGTAGCTGCCCAGGCCCCACGCCTCGTGCGTGGTCACCGAGTTGGCCACCTTGTACGCCGCCCAGCCCTGTGCCCCGCCGCCGCTGGACCAGGAGGACTGGTTCGGCACGTCGTAGGGGATCTCGTTCTGGAAGAAGTACGTGCGGCCGCCGTTGCCGTTCCAGATCACCTGGTACTGCTGGTAGTGCTCGACGAAGAGGCCGTACATCGTCACGTTGTTGCCGTTCACGACCAGGCCGTTGGCGCCGGTGTTGACCGTCCAGCCCACCGTGCCGCCGTTGCCGTGGTCGGCGCGCCAGATCCACATGTGGTCGCCGATCACGTTGTTGCTGTTGACCCGCAGGCTCACCGTCGCCTTGCCGGCCACCGAGCCGCCGACCCGGAAGAACACGTCGTGCAGCGACGTCGGGTTGGCGGAGTGGTCCGCCGTCGAGCCGGACGGGCCGACCTCCATGAGCACCGGCGAGTTCACGGTGCCGGCGTCGAACAGCACGCCGGCCACCTTCACGCCGTCGACATCGGCGACCGTCATCGCGGTCACGCCGTTGTCCGGCATGATCGTGGCCAGGCCGAGGCCCAGGACCACGGTGTTCGCGCGGGTGATCCGGATCGTGTCGTTCACGTGGTACACACCGGGCGTGAAGAGCAGGTTCTGCCCGGCGGCGAGGGCCGCGTTGATGGAGGCGGCCGTGGCACCCGCCTTCACGATGTAGAACTGACTGATCGGGATCGAGGAGCCGGCGGTGGTACCGCTGGACCAGCTGTTCCCGCTGGAGTTCGTCCGCAGCGCCGGGACGAACACCTGGTAGGCGCCGGCGCCGTCGACGTACAGGAACGGCTTCTCCCGCACGACCGGCGTGCTGCCGACCGTCGTGAACGGCGGGGACGGGAAGCTGTTGGCCGGGGCGCCGCTGGTGCCGACGAACACCTGGTTCCAGTTCGAGCCGCTCCAGCTGCCGATCGCCGTGTTGCGGGTGATCCACTGCTGCTGCGAGCCGGACTGGATCTGCCCGTCGATCTTGCTGTCGGAGATCCAGCCGCCGGACGACCAGCCGCCGTCGGACAGTGCGAGGTTGCCGCGGACGTGCATCCGCCGGTACGGCGCGGCCTGCGACACGGCCCAGCGGTCAAGGCCGCCGGTCGGCGTGACCGACAGGTTCTCGGCGGAGCGCCAGAAGTTCTGCGTCGCGTTCTGCGAGCCGTCCGGCCACCAGTCGGCCTCGGCGTGCACGGCGCCGTTGATGGTGACCTGGTCGGGCGAGAGGCCGAGGCCGGCGACCTGGGTGTAGAAGCCGACGTTGGCGTTGACGTTGTAGGTGCCGGGCTTGAACAGCAGCGCGTACCGCTGCGTCCCGAACTGGTTGGTGACCTGGCCGTTGAAGACCTGGTTCAGCCGGTTCTGGATGGTGGTGGCCGACATCGACGGGTCGAAGATGGAGACGTTCGGACCGAGGTCCGGGTTGGTCCCGTTCGACGGCGGGGTGCTGGTGGGTGGCGTGGTGCCTCCTGGGAGCGTCCATTGCTGGTTGGCGCTGGCGAAGCAGTCCCAGATCTGCAGCGGCGTGCCGTCCGCGGAGCTGGGGCCGGTCGCGTCGAGGCACTTGCCGAGCGCGCGGAGCGTGCCGTCGCTGTTGCGGCTCCACGTCTGCGCGGCGGTGCCGTTGCAGTCGTAGATCTGCACCTTCGTACCGTTGGCGCTGCTCGCCGCGGCGACGTCGAGACACTTGCCGAGGGCCCGGATGGTGCCGTCGTCGCCGACGGTCCACTGCTGAGCGCCGGTGCCGTTGCAGGTGTAGAGCTGGACCTGGGTGCCGTTGGCGCTGCTGGCCCCGGCGACGTCGACGCACTTGCCGCCGTAGCCGGTGATCGGGCCGACGGTCGCCGCCGACGCGGTGCTCATGCTGACGAACGCGATGCTGGCGGCCGCGAGCACGGTCGCCAGCGCGGCGAGGCCGAGCCGCAGGCGCGGCCTGGAACGGGTGGGGGTCACGGGCGGGGTCCCTTCTGGGCGGGGCGGCCCACGCCGAAGGACCCGATGTCGGGGGTCGGGTCCGAGGGCGGGCGGTGGATCTGTAAGGCAACCTCACAGATCCACCGGAGGCTATTCCCGCCCAGGACCACAAGTCAATACGAGACTCGAATTAAGGGAGTGAGCTGCGGATTTAAGCCTTCCCGTTAAGGATCTGACCGGCGCCACCGGCCGTTTCCTGGACCGACTCCAGGTACGCCTTCATGTCCGTGTCCTTGAGGCCGGTGCCGGCCACGACCACGGTGTTGCCGACGATGAGCGTCGGGTACATCTTCGCCTGGTCCTGCGCGTACGCCTTGGCCGCGTTGGCCGACTTGAACTCGACGAAGATCGCCTGCTGGCCGCGGTGCGGCATCATGGCGCCCTTCTTCTCGTAGCAGTCGAACTGCTTGAAGGTCGCGACCGCCGAGCGGTACTTCGCGTCGACGCCGGTCGAGTTGGAGTCCCACTGGCCAACCGGGCAGTCCGGGTCCTTGGTGAACAGCTCGCCGGTCAGCTTCGCCACCGTCTGGTAGCTGAGCTGGCCCGCCTTGCCCGAGGCGGCGCCGGACGCCTTCGCCGAGCCGCTGGGCGCCGCGCTGCCGGACGCGTCGGCGGCCGGGGCGCCCGAGTTCGCGGCCGAAGGCGCGGCCGCCGGAGTGTCGGCCTTCTTGTCGTCGCCGCAGGCGGCGGTGAACAGGATGGTGGCGCAGGCGATGGATCCGGCCAGCAGCAGACGCTTCATTGTCTTCTCTTCCATATGTGGTACCGCATGAGGCGGGCGATCTCGGTTGACGCGAGCAACGTATGCGTCCGGCGGCGCCGTTGACTCCCGGATGTATGCCACCCGACAACGAACGTGCGCCGCGTCACTCGAAACCGTCGAACCGCCTTGCGTGGCGCCGTTTTCCCGACTGTCCGAACCGCTACGGGCGGCTGGACAGCGGCACGTGCCGCCCCGCCGCGAGCAGCCCCGCGGGCACCGCGACGAGCGGCAGCACGGCCAGCCCCAGCGCGACGAGCCAGGCGAGCACGGCGTGGGCGACCGCGCGACCGCGGGCGAACGACGGCTCCGAGTCCACAGTGGACGGCTCGCCGCCGGGCCGGAACCGGACAGCGGCCGCGGGCAACCAACCGGCTGCCCCGGCGGTCGCTAGACGCGGACGGACAGCATGGCGTTCTGCGCGACCGTGGTCAGTGCGGCCGGGGCGGGCAGCAGCGGCAGCGTGAGCAGCAGCACGAGGTCCGGGCCCTCGCTCCACATCCACACGCCGGTCAGCAGCGCGAACGAGGCCAGCAGGCCGCCCGCGCCGACGAGCAGGCCGCGGTGGCGGGCCCGCAGCGAGGCGCGGCCCTGCGCACGGCCCGGGCCGATCGTGCGGTCGATGATCGCGGCAAAGACACCACCGAGCACCAGCACTGGCAGCGGGAGGACGGCCCCGGCGATCGGGCCGGCGACGAACAGCGCGCACGCCACGAGCAGCGCCATGACGCCGGTGAACACCAGGACGATGAACCAGATGAGGACGGCGTGCGTCGCGACCTTGCCGCCCTCGAAGGGGGCGGCGGGCTCCACGGTGGACGTTCCCACCGGGCGGCGCAGCCAGCCCAGCGCGATGAGGACGAGCCCGGCGAGCACCGCCAGTACCATCGCCGCCAGGATCGACGACGCGATCACCGTGTCGCCGGGATCGACGAGCTCGAGCCGCGCACCGCCGCCGCTGACGCAGGTCGCGCGCACCGGGAAGTAGCCCGTCTCGATCGTGTACGAGCCGCTGGTGGGGCCGAAGCGGTCCACGCAGGCCTCGTCCGGGTCGAACCAGTGCGGCTTGAGCGACTCACCCGCCCAGGCGGTCACCAGTGTCCCGAAGGATCCCGCGACCAGCAGCGCCCATCCCATTGCCAGTTTCATGCTCCGCCGGCTCCGCCCGCGGTCCCGTGGGGGGTTCCCACCCCACACCCCCCATGCGACGCTGCGCGCCGCACTACAGCCAGTCTCATGCTCCGCCGGCTCCGCCCGCGGTCCCGTGGGGGGTTCCCACCCCACACCCCCCACGCGACGCTGCGCGCCGCACTACAGCCCAGTCTCATGGCGGGATGGTGCGGGACCGCGCCGGGCGGCGGCTACCGGCTTCCGGACAGGGCCGCGGCGGCTTACGGACGGGAGGCGCGGCGCAGCAGCTCGGCCATCGGCAGGGTGGCCGCGCCGAACGCGACGGCGTCGGGGCCGAGCTCGCCCAGCTCGATCGACACCTGCCCGAACGGGTGCTCCAAGGCCTGCTCGCCGGCGGCCGCACGGATCTGCGGCAGCAGCCGCGCGCCGAGCGCGAGGCCGGCCCAGCCACCGAGCACGACCCGCTCGGGGTTGAACAGGTTGACCAGGTTGCCGATCCCGGCGCCGAGCATGCCGGCGGTCTCGGCCAGGATCTCGGCCGCGGCCGGGGTCTCGGCGGCCACGAGCGCGGTGATGTCGGCCACCTCGTCCTCCGGGGCGGCTGTGTCCGCACCCGGGTCGGCCAAGCGGTACCGGTCGAGGATGCCCTCGGCGCCAACGTAGGCCTCCAGGCAGCCGCGGGCGCCGCAGCGGCACAGCCGCCCGCCGTACACGACGGTCGTGTGCCCCCACTCCCCCGCGCTGCTGGACGCGCCGCGGTAGAGGGTGCCGTTGGTGATGACGGCCGCGCCGACGCCCGAGCCGACGAGCACGATGACGGCGTTGGCGGTGCCGCGCCCGGCGCCGAACCACATCTCGGCCTGGCCCTGGGTCTTCGCGCCGTTCTCGACGAACACCGGCGCGGTGACGCCCCGCTCGCGCAGCAGGCCCTCGAAGGAGACGCCCTGCCAGCCGAGCGTGGGCGCGTGCACCCGCACCGGGTCGGACTGCTCGACGGTGCCTGGGACGCCGACGCCCACGCCGAGCAGCGCCGCCGGGTCGACGTCCTTGAGCACCGCCTCGATGCCGGCGGCGAGCTGGCCGGCGACCGCCTCGGGCTCGGGGCGCGACGACGGCAGCGGCTCGTCGACGGTGGCCAGGCGGCGCATCGACAGGTCGAACAGCTCCACCTTCACGCCGGTCTCGCCGACGTCGGCACCGACGAGCCGGCCGAAGTCGGGATCGACGCGCAGCAGCACGCGCGGGCGGCCGCCGTCGGAGTCGATCTGCCCGGCCTCGACGATCAGGCCCTCCTGGAGCAGTTCCCCGGTGACGCTGCTGGCCGTGGCGGCGCTCAGGCCGGTGATGCGGCTGAGGTCATGGCGGCTCAGCGGGCCGCGGAAGAACAGCTCGGACAGCAGCGTGGAACGGTTGCGCCGCCGCATGTCCCGCGTCGTCGCCCGCTCCACCTCGATGCGCACCACCGCCCGGCCTCCCCTTCGCTCGGTAGCGATCGTGTCACGCGGATGCCCCGCCGTCGACACCGGCCGTCAGCGCCGCCGCCGCGCATACCGGGCCGCCGCGGCCACCAGCATCAGCCCCACGACGCCGAACGCGCCCACGAGCAGCGCCATGCGGCCCTGCCGGGCCGGCCGCTCGGGCGGCGGGAGCGCCGCGGCACTGCTCGGCGCCGGCTTGGCCGGCTCCGGGCTGGCCTTGCGGGTCGCCGGGTAGTGCCGGATGCTCACCGGGCCGGGCTGGTCGGAGACCGTGAGGAAGCCGTTGCCGTCGGCGGTGTAGGCGATCGCCTCGCCCTGCGGCTCGTCCGGCAGCGGGGTCACGACCGGCGTGCCGCCGGTGATCGCCGCGGCCACGTCGCCGCCGGTGACGTCGAACTCGTACGCGTCGGAGTACGTGCGCACGACCGCCTTCGTGCCGTCGGGCGAGACCGCGGCGCCGGTGATGAGCGCGCTGCCGAAGACGCCGAGCGGGTTGGCGGTGCCGGTGCGGCTGGGCTGGAAGCGGCCGACCAGGGTCAGCGGCGCGCCCTCCGCGTTGTCGGTCGGCAGCGGGGTGTCCAGCCGGTACACCTCGCCGCCCGGCTCCTTGGTGACGATGACCGGGCGGCCCGCCCCGTCGATGAGCAGCGCTTCCGCGTCTCGCGGTTCTCCATCGGGGTACCGCAGCCGATGGATCTTCGGGCTCTTGGCGCCCCGCGGCAGCGTCCACAGCGCGATCGTGCTGCGGCGGTTGCCCGAGCCGCCCATCAGCGGGCTGTTGTCGCCGATGTCGGCCACCCACACCGTGCCGGAGCGGTCGACGGCGAGGTCCTCGGGGTCGCGAGCGGTGGTCGGGTATCCCACGCTGCGAGTCACCCGGCAGCCCTCGTCGAGGTAGAAGATCCGGGTGCGGCGCGGGTCGGGGTTGGAGTCGTTCTCGACCAGGAAGCCACCCGGGACGACGGCCAGTCCGGACACCTCGGTCACGGCCGGATCGGCGATGCGGCACACCTCCGCGGCCTGCACCGCGGCGCCGGCGGTGGCAGGGGCAAGCGGCACCGACGCGGCGACGACGGCCGCCGTGAACACCGCCCGCCGCATACCTCCGAGTCTGCCAGAGCCGCGCGTCACCGGGGCGGGTCCACCAGTCGATCACCCGGTTCGGTGACCCTCCGTCGGTCACTCAGTTACACAGAGCAGCCGACCCGTTGGTGAAACCGGAGCGGACTTCGTACCGATATGTGCCACATTTCGGCTATGAACACATGGGGGAACACGCTCGCGGCCCTGGGGCTGGCCGCTGCCGTCCTGGCCGGGACGGGCATGCCGGCCGTGGCGGCCGCCGGGCCGGTGGTCGTCGCGCGGTACACCTTCGACGCCATGACCAAGGGCGGCGCGGTCGCCGACGAATCGGGGCGCGGCCACACGCTCGCCCCGTCGGCCGGCCACGGCGGTGCGGTCAAGCCGGAGCGGCGGGCGCCGGGCCGGGCGGTCGGCTTCCCGGCCAAGTGCGCCGGGAAGAAGTGCCCGCACGCGGTACTGCAGGCCGCCGACGCGCCGGACCTGAACCCGGGTACGGGCCCGATCCGGTACGGCGCGACGGTCCGGCTGCCGCGCAAGGAGGCGGGGTCTGGCCAGAACGTCGTGCAGAAGGGCTACTCGGCGTCGGGCAGCCAGTACAAGCTCCAGGTCGACGGGGCGGCCGGCCGGCCGAGCTGCGTGGTCGCCGACAACGTGGTGCGCGGCATCCACGTCGCCCGCTCCGACATCTCGGTGTCGGACGGCGCGTGGCACCGCCTGGAGTGCCGCCGCGACGGCGCCACGCTGACCCTGCTGGTCGACGACGCGGTGCACGCCACAGCGACGATCCCGGCGACGCTGTCGGTGACGAACACGGTCCCGCTGAGCATCGGGGGCAAGGGCGACGGCCGCGACAACGACCAGTTCCACGGCAGCCTCGACGACGTCTGGATCGCGCGGGGCTAGTCGCTGAGCCGGGCCGGGCTCAGAACGCCTGGGGTGGTGCGAGCAGCATTATCCGCGGGATGACGAACTCGAGGTTGAGCAGGCCGAAGGTCATGCGCGACCAGTAGTCGCGCATGCTGAAGCCGTTGGGGCGCTCCAGGAGGGCGGAGAAGACGTCCGGCCCCCAGAACATGTGCCGCTGCGCGTCGGGGCTGACCTCGCGCCAGATGAACCGCGCGAGCGCCACCCGGATCGGTCCCGGAAACATACCCGACGGAGCGCCGGGGGCCGGTATTGATACGTCAGCCGGCGAAGAGGAGCAGAAGACCGGCGACCGTGTACGCGACCATCAGCGCCAGCAGCGGCACCTGGCCCGTCACCGCCTGGGCGCGGGGGAACAGCTTCAGGGCACGGTCGTGGGCGAGGACCGTGCCCACCAGGTGACCCAGGACGATCGTCGTCACCTGGAGGTTCGCCACGCCGGTCGGGGTGATGATCCCGGAGTACGGGCGGAACTCCTCGTCACCGAGGACCAGCGCGACGGTCCGCTGGCCCTCGAGGATGAACAGCGACCAGTAGTGGGCCACGACGTAGCCGACGGCGATCGGCACGATCGAGTGGGCCAGCTCGCCGGGGGTGCGCTCGGCCGAGGTGTGGCCGCGGCGGCCGGCCTGGCGGGTGGCCACCGTGAAGGCGACGGCGACCAGGGCCACCACGCCGAGCAGGCCGGCCGTGCCGGTGACCGGCGCGGGCAGACCGTTCTCCTGGGTGAAGCGCAGCCAGAACAGGGCGCCGGACAGGGCGTCGTAGAAGGTCGCGCCGAGCAGGATGACCACGACCGCGACCAGGCCCGGCGCCGGGCGCAGGCCGGCCATGCCGTCGAGCGGGTTGCGGAACACGAGCGTGCCGTCGGGGCGTCGGCCGATGATCGCGAGCCGGCCGGCGAGGTCACTGAGCACCTCGAAGGCGTCGCCGCGCGAGTGCCAGGCCGGGCCGAACACGATGCCGCCGGCCAGCATGGCGACCGCGTACGCGGCCAGCCACCAGCCGATGACCGGCAGGGTCGCGCGGTTCGGGGCGACGAGCTCCAGCCAGGCGAACGCGAACAGGCCGGCGGCGGCCGGCCAGTAGCCGACGGACTCGGGCAGCTCGCGGCGCGGCCTCGCCCAGGCGGTCAGCGTGCGCAGCGGGTTCAGCCGGCGCCAGACCGGGCCGCACAGCAGGGACAGCGGGACGAGGCCGACCCAGAACAGGACGTACACCAGGCCGGCGGCCGGGTTGTCCGCGGTGTCGGGGCGGGTGAACGACCACAGCAGTACCGCTGCCAGACCCAGACCGGCCACGCGCAGGACCCAGGCGGTGACCCGCGCGTCGAGGGTGCGGGCCAGCCAGCCCGGCACCGGCCGGCCGGCGGACGGGTCGAGGCGCGGCTCCCGCCACGCGACCCCGAGCACGACGAAGGAGATGACCAGGGCCAGGGCGGCGCCGATCACCAGCTGGGTCAGCGTGAGGGGCAGATCCTGCCGACCGCCGACGCCGTGCGCCAGGACGATCGCGGGGGGTGTGGGCACGAGCGGGCTCCGAATGGCGGCGGGGGTTTGTCAGGGCTGTGAATTTAGCCGCTTGTCGCCCGCTGCGGAACCCGGCATCATGTGCCGATGCGATCGGTGAGGGCCATGGTGCTGACGCTCGCCGCTGTCTTCGCCGTGCTGGTGCCCGCCACGCCCGCATCCGCACACGGGCAGCTCGCCATGTCCGACCCGGTCGCCGACAGCACGGTCTCGGAGCCTCGGCAAGAGCTCAAGTTGTACTTCACGGAGCAGCCGGCCTCCTTCGCCTGGTTCACCGTGACGGCGCCGTCGGGCGTGCGCGTCGACGGCGGCTGGCGCACCGGCGAGCCCAAGCGGCTGGACAAGCCCGTCCAGGAGTACTTCCTGGTGGAGGGCAAGTTCGAGCCGAAGACCTACCACACCGGATACCCCGCCGTGCTCACCGTCTCGCACTGGCCGGAGGCGGGGGTGTACGTGGCGGCCTACCAGTCGGTCGCCTCGGACGGCGAGGCCGTGAAGGGCACGCTGAAGTTCACCTACGCCGGGCCGGTCACGGCGCCGCCGGCCGGCTGGAGCGCTCCCACCGACGGGCCGCCGCAGGCGCTGGCCGACGCGCTGGCCGGCAAGACCACCGCGGGGCAGCCGGCCTTCCCGACGGCCACCGAGACCGCGGCCGCGCCGGCGCCCGCCGCGCCTGCCCCGGCCGCTCCCTTCGTGCTCACCGACTGGCTCATCCCGGGCCTGATCATCGCCGGGGTCGCCGTCATGATCGGCACGGCGGCGCGCCGCGAGCCGGTGCCCGTGGCGAAGAAGCGGCGCCGCTCCGCTACCGCGGGGTCCCGCAGGTCTGCTGGATCTGGCGGGTGAGGCGCTCGGCGAAGGCCGGGTCGCTGATCGTCCGCTGGTAGAAGGCGAAGATGGCGCGGACCCCGTTCGTCCGGGCCCACCGCACGAGCGCCCCGGCCTCCCCACCGCCTCGCTGCCACACCCAGGTGGCCCTGGTCCCGGGCGGCGCCACGGACGTCTCGGGCGCGAGCCGGGGCAGCCGCAACGGCGTGGCGGCGGCGAGGACGAGGGCGCCGAGGACCAGGTTCGCGGCGACGCCACGGACAGCCGCCCGCCGGGGCTCCGTCCGCCGATGCCGCTCCATACCGTCCGGATCGGCGGCAACCTGGTGGTCGTGAGGGCGCCCGCCCCGCTACCGTCCGCACCCC
>NZ_JAHYSG010000078.1 GCF_022095675.1 Dactylosporangium sp. AC04546
GGACTGCGGCGGGGGCGGGGACGGCGGGGCCTTGGGCTTGAAGTCGTCCTCGATCGGGCGCTGGACGGTGTCGGACTTGGGCAGCGGGTCGAACGCCACCCAGCCGACGCCCTTGAACAGGATCTCCGGCCAGGCGAGCGCGTCGCCGCCGCGGACCGCCGGGTCGTCCTTGCGGGTCTGGAAGCCCACGACCACCCGGGTCGGCAGGCCGGCCAGCCGGGCGAGCACCGCGAACGCGGCCGTGAACTGCTCGGACGTGCCCTTCTGGCCGCCGGCCTGTTTGGGGCCGAACAGGAAGTACTCGACGTTGGGGTAGGCGTGGCCGCTCGGGGCGTCGGCGACCAGCCGGTAGTGCTCCTCCAGCCACTGCTGGATCGCGAACGCCCGCTGGTACGGGTTGGAGACGCCCTCGCCGAGGTGCGACGAGAGCTGGCTGATCGCGTCGGGCACCTTGCCCGGCAGGGCCACCAGGCCGGGAACCTCCTCGGGCGCGGGCACCTCGGCGACGAACAGCGCGTTGTCGTCGGGGCGCGGGTCGCGGCGGGAGGTCACCGTGTACGTCAGGCCCTTGTGCAGCGGCTCGGCATAGGCGATCGTCCCCGTCTCGGCGTCGAACGCCACGCGCACGCCGTCCACCCGCTGCGGGGTGGCGACGCCGGGCAGCAGCCGGCCGTCGAGCTCGTCGATGGTGATCCGCTGGGTCACCTCGGGGCCGGTGCCCTCCGGGCGGCCCAGCACGCGGCCGGCGTTGCGGTACACCGAGTCGATGCGCCAGGTCACGCCGTCGTAGTCGGTGAGGACGGCGAGGCGGATCAGCGGCTGCGCCGCCGGGGTCACCTCGGCGTCGAAGAGGTGCTGGTCCTTGTTGAGGTTCCAGCCGGAGAGCCGCACGAGCGGGTTCTCGTCGAGGGAGTCGAGCTGGGGCGGCGTGACGTAGTTGCGGGGATCGACCGGGGTCGAGCTGCCCTGCTCGGCGACGGCCGGGCCGAGGAACTGCGAGAGCACCACGATGATCGCCAGCCCGGCCGCGGCGCCGGCCCCGACGCGCAGCCGGATCGTGCGGCGCTGGCCGGCGGTGAGCTCGTCCGGCTGCGGCTCGCGGGCGCTGGCGATGAGGCCCAGCGCGGCGAACGCCGCGTAGGCGAGCGGCACCCAGGTCGTGGCCCGCGCGGCGGTGGTGTCCGGGCCGACGAGGTAGAGCGCGCCGCCGAACAACAGCGTGGGCGGGAGGTAGGAGAGCAGCACCCGGCCGTACCGCACGCCGAGCTCGGTGGCCGCCAGCCCGGCCAGCCACGTGGCGATCACCGGCAGCACCACGGTGTCGGGCTGCGGCTCGATCGGGATCAGCGCGGTGAGCAGCCGCGGGATGCTGTTGCGCAGCGCCTCGCGGGCGATGTCGGGCACGCTGCCCGCCACCTGGCCGGCCGCGGCCGAGACGCGCACGGCGACGAACGTCAGCACCGCCAGCCCGAGCACCGAGGCGGGCGCCGCCGTCCAGGCCGGCAGCCGCCGCACGCCGGTGCCGATGAGCACCGAGCCGGCGGCCGCGGCGGCCATGAGCACCGGCAGCAGCGTGCCGTTGTAGATCGGGGCGAGCGCGAACCCGCTGAGCACCAGCATGCCGGCGAGCGCCACCGGGACGAACAGCCGCCTCACCACGTCTGGACCCCGTCCCACGCCGCGGCGAAGTCGGCGCCGTCGCGGGCCGCGAGCACCGTGATCCGCTCCGGCCCGGGGGCGTCGCCGTCACCGAACACGCCCGCGACCACGGCCGCGTAGGCCCCGCGCAGGGTCGCGACCCGGCCGAGATCGGCGGCGGTGCCGCTGAGGTACACCAGGGTGTCGCCGGCCTTCCGCGTGCGCAGCTCCGCGACCGCCTCGTCGAGCCCCGCTGCGGGCTCGTGCAGCGCCGCCTCGGCCAGCACGTCCAGGAAGCCCCGGCTGCCCTTGCCGCCCGCGTGGGCGCCGCCGACCAGGCGCAGCGCCACCGGCAGCTCCTCGCGGAACGCCGCCATGACGATCGACGCCGCCGCCTCGCACGCCGCCTCGAAGCGGGCCGACTCCCCGGCGCGGTCCACGTCGGGAAAGGCGCCGCGGCGGTCGTCGAGCAGCACCACGAGCCGCGGCAGGCTGGTGTCGAGGTGCTCGCGGACCATCAGCTCGCCGACCCGCGCGGTGGTGCGCCAGTGGACGTGCCGCAGCTCGTCGCCGACCACGTACTCCCGCAGCGTGTCGAACGTGATGCTGCCGTGCGGCACCCGGTCGACCCGGCCGTCGAGGGACCGCGACACGCCGGTCGGCACGGCCGTGAGCCGGTGGACGCGGGGGTAGACCCACACCGTGCTCGTCCCGCCGTACCCCCGCGAGAGGGCCAGCAGCCCGAGCGGGTCGCGGCGCACCACGCGGAGCGGGCCGATCGCCACCACACCGCGGCGGGCGGTGGGCACGGGATACGACGCCGTGGTCGTGCCACCGGCCTTGAGCCGCAGCAGTGGTACCGCCACCGCCGCCGGCCCGCACCGATCGTGCGCGATCAGGGTCGCCCCGCGCAGCCGGCTCGTGTTGCCGACGTGGAGCGTGACGGTGCTCGACTCCCCGCGCATGACCCGGTCGGGCTCGACCTCACGCTCGACGGTCAGGCGGGGGCGCCACCACACGTAGGTGGCCGCGAACAGCAGCGCCGCCAGGCAGGCGGTGCCGAGCACGACCAGGTGCGGGTAGCCGAAGACGAGGCCGGTGGCCAGCAGCACGGCCGCGCCGGCGGCGAGCCCGGCGCCGCGGGCGGTGACACGCATCGGGGACCGCTCAGGCCGCGACGGGGGTCGGGACCGCCACCGCGTCGAGGATCTCGCGCACCACGTCGCCGGGGGCGACGCCGCGGACCTGCGCGTCGGGGGAGAGCACCAGCCGGTGCGCGAACACCGGCTCGGCCAGCACCTTGAGGTCCTCGGGCACCACGTAGCCGCGGCCGTCGGTGAGCGCGTAGGCGCACGCGGCCCGGGTCAGCGCGATGACGCCGCGGGGGCTGACCCCGATGCGCACCCGCGGGTGGCTCCGCGTCGCGTTGGCCAGCCGCACCGCGTAGCCATACAGCGGGTCGGCGACGTGCACGCGGCGGGCGAGGGCCACCAGCTGGGCCACCACCTGCGTGTCGGTGACCGCGGGCAGCGCCTCGGGGGAGCGGGTCACCGCGCCGCGCAGCACCTCGATCTCGACGGCCTCGCTCGGGTAGCCGACGGCGAGCTTCATGAGGAAGCGGTCGAGCTGGGCCTCGGGCAGCCGGTAGGTGCCGTCCATCTCGATCGGGTTCTGCGTGGCGACCACCAGGAACGGGCGCGGCACGCCGTGCCGCACGCCGTCGACGGTGACCGTGCGCTCCTCCATGACCTCCAGCAGCGCCGACTGGGTCTTCGGCGACGCGCGGTTGATCTCGTCGGCGATGACGATGTTGGCGAAGACCGGGCCCGGGTGGAACTCGAACCCGCGGGTCGCCTGGTTGAAGATCGTCACGCCGGTGACGTCGGACGGCAGCAGGTCGGGCGTGAACTGGATGCGCCGCCACTGCCCCTGCACGCTGGCCGCGATGGCCCGCGCGAGCGTGGTCTTGCCGACCCCGGGCACGTCCTCGAGCAGGACGTGCCCCTCGGCGAGCAGCGCGGTCATCGTCAGCCGGACCACGAGCGGCTTGCCGAGCACGATCGACTCGACGTTGCGGGCGAGCCGGCCGACCAGGCCGGCCGCGGCCGCGATCTCCTCGGTGCCGGGCGGGTCAGTGGGCGTTTCGGGGGTCACGGTGCTCCATCAACATGGCTTCAACGGTCCGGTGCCGTTGGGGAGATTGAACCAGGCGTAGGGGATGTAGTTCTCCCCCTGGAACTGGATCTTGATCCAGACAGTGCTCTTGCGCCCGCCCCACGGCTCGGCGTTGATGGACGTGCCGGTGTTGACCTGGCAGACCGCGACGTAGCTGTCCGGCGCGTAGACGTCGCCGGCGGACGCGCCGTTCTGCGAGGGCGTGCGGTACACCCAGATGCCGCCGTTCGGCGCGCCCCGGCCGCAGTAGCTCGTGTCGCCGCAGATGACCGTGCCGCGGTAGGTCGGCGTGGTGATCGAGCCGGTGCCGCTGGCGGTCATGCCGGCCGCGTTGGTGACCGTCACCGTGTAGCTGTAGGCCGTCGCCGGCCACAGCCCGTTCATCGTGAGCGACCCCGAGCACGCGCCCTCGATCGCGCCGGCGCCGGCCACGTCGAGCCGGCAGTTGGCCGGCGCCCCGCCGCCGTCGGTCGCGGTGAACCGCACCGTGATCGAGTTGAGCGCGGCGGTGCTGTTGCCCGCGTCGACGGTCATCTTCGGCTGGGCCAGCGTGTCGGCCGCGCCGGTCGCCACCGCGCCCGGGCCGGCCTTGTTGACCGCCCGCAGCTGGATCGTGACGTGCTCGGCGTCCTTGAAGCCGGTGAACTCGTGGCTGAGGGCGGTGTCGAGGGTCTGCTTCTGCCCGTTGACGGTCGCCTCGTAGCCGGTGATCGGCGCGCCGTTGTCCTGCGGCACCCGCCAGGCCGCCACGACCGTGCCGCGCTTGGTCGCGACCGCCTTCACGGTCAGCCCGCCCGGCGCCGACGGCTTGTTGAACGGCACCACCGACGGGCTCAGCGGCGACTGGGTCGAGCTGGCGCCGATGTCGTTGACCGAGGCGACCCGGAAGGCGACCTGCGTCCCATACGGCAGCTCGCCCGCCGGCACGGTCAGCGTCGGCTGGCCGGACTCGAACGTCTTGCCCTCGCCCGTCGACACGCTGGTCACCACGTAGCGCACGACCTTGCGGCCCTGCCCGTTCGCCGCCGGCCAGGTCACCGTGACCGTGCCGTCGGGGTTGGCGGTGGCGGCGACGCTCAGCGGCGGGTCGGGGACCTCGGACGTCGGCGTCACCGGGTTGGCCGCCCGCTTGGGGCCGGCGCCCTTCGCGTTGACCGCGTGCACGGTGAACTTGTAGGACTGGCCGTTGGTGAGGCCGGTGACGTCGAGGGAGCGCACGTTGGCGCCGACCTCGTGGGTCTTGCCGTCGCCCTCCACCACGTACTTCGTGATCGCGTTGCCGTTGGGCGCCGCCGTGGTCCACGTGACCCGGGCCTGCGCGTTGCCGGCGGTCGCGTTGACCCGCGGCGGGGCGCCGGGCGGGCCGACCGGCGGCTTGGCCGGGGGCGGCGGCGGTGGTGCCGGCGGTGCCTCGCCGCCGACGACGTCCTTCGCATACTTGTCGACGGTGCGCACGTGGTGCTGCTCGTCCACGACCCGGGCGGTCGAGCCGCCGGGCGCGTTGATGAACATCCGGTTTTCCCGGACCTCCAGCTCCAGCGGCTTCCCGCCGGCCTCGATCCGGATCGGGTCGAGGGCCTTGCCCTGCCCGTCGAGCACGTAGACCGTGCCGGTCGAGTCGTCGGCGCAGTAGAACCGGCCCGACCAGGCCACGCAGGGCTGCAGCGCAGGGCTCTCGCCGGGCACCGCGAAGTCGGCGACCCGGTCGCCGTTCACCACGTAGACGTGGCGGTCGTCGACGACCGTCACCGGCACGTCGCTGCCGACCGTGCGCGGCGGCATCGCGCCCGGCCCGGCGAGGCGCAGCGGCACCTTGCGGACCGCGTCACCGCGCAGCGTGGTCAGCGTGGTCGCGGTCTTGTCGAGCACGGCGACGCCGGTGTCGAGGATGGACAGCGCGAGGTCGTGGCTGGGGTCGGCGACGCCGACGGTCTTGACGATGCCCGGGCTGCCGCCGGTGCCGCCGCCCTGGCCGCCCTGGGCGCTCGCGGACGCGGCCGGCTTGCGGGCCGCCGGCTTCACCGCGACGACCGTGCCCTCCGACGGCACGAGCAGCCAGAGCCGCCCGCCGTCGTCGAAGGCGCCGCCCGAGATGCCCGGCGGGAAGCTCAGCGTCTCGCCGATGGGCAGCAGCGTCGCCGGGTCGAGCTGGCGGACCAGGCCCTGTACCGCGTCGACGATGAACGCCACGTCGTCGTGCACCGCGACCGTCACGCCGAGCCCCGGCGTCGACTGGGTCGTCGCGCCGAGCGTCAGGCTGGACAGGTCGAGGACGCTGATCTTGCCCGTGTTGAGGTCGCGCAGGATCACGAAGCGGTCGCTCTGGCTCACCTGCATCGTGTGGCCCTGAGCATCGGTGATCTTCGTGCGGGTGTCGACCTTGCCCGTCACGCCGTTGACCCGGGCGACCTCGCCCTTGTCGCCGCTCCACAGCCAGGAGCTGACGTCGAAGCTGGCCACGGCGTTGTTGGCCGCGCCGGTGCCGAAGAGCGTGAGGCCCAGGACGACGACGAGTCCGACGACGGTGCTCAGCGTCACCAGCCCGCCGCTCTTGCGCGAACGCAGGCTCAGCCTCATCTTCGGCCCCCTCCCCGAAACCGGCGCCCATCATATTCCCGTCGATGCCTTGGCACGCGCGGGGTGTGCGGTGCGTGCATCGCCTGACACGGTGGGTGTCAGGTTCTGTTTGTACACGCCAGGTCTGACAGTTCCACGCTGTCGGTGCTGTAGACCGCGGCGACGGTGAAGCAGTAGTCGAGCTTCGGATTCAGTCCGTTGATCGTGTACGTCGTCGATCCGGCCGGCATGACCTGGAGCTGGCGCAGCGCGCCCTGCTGTCCCCCGGCCACGATGAACGGCACGGTGCCGTCGGATGGATCGACCCATGTCAGTGTGATGGCGGTACGGTCGTCGCGCAGCCTGAGCTGTGCCGGCGCCTTGGGGTTGCCGGCCGGCCCGCTGGCTGAGATCGCCGGCGCGGTCGTGAGGGTCGCCGCCGGTGCGCCGGACGGCTGGGCGGCCGGATCGCTCGTCTGCGGCCGTGCGATGACGAACGCCACGACGGCCGCCGCGGCCCCGCCGAGCACGGCGACGAGGGCGATCACGAGCAGTGCGGTGACAGGCGAGCGCCGCCGGGGCGCCTCCTCGAACTCGGCGACCTCGGCCGGCTCCTGCGCCACCCAGGGCGGCGCCGACGCGGGCGGCCCGGAGGCCGGATACCCGTACGGCGGCCCGGAGGCCGGTGGCCCGGACGCCGGATAACCGGTCACACCGTAGGCCGGCGCCTCCGCGGACGGCAGAGGCCCGTACGAAGGCGGCGTCGAGACCGGCGGCGGCCCGTAGGCAGGCGGCGTCGAGATCGGCGGAGGTGCGTACGAAGGCGGCGCCGAGACGATCGGACCCGCCACCGGCACCGGGACCGGCGGCGGCCCGGAGGCCGGCGGCCCCGAAGGCGGCCACAACGGCACCGGATCGTCCCCCGGAGGGTCGTCGGCCGGCCAGATCTGCGGCCCGGCGGCCGTCGGCGGCGACACCGGATCGAACGACGCCGGCGCCGTGGCGTGCGGCACGTGCACGGGCGGGGCCTGCTCGGCCAGCCCGAGATACCGCCGGGCCGCCCGGACGCTCGGATGATCGTCGCCGAGCGCCAGCGGCCCCAGCCGGACCAGCTGCCCGTAGCGCCGCTTCGCCTCGAAGACGTTGCCCAGCTCGTCGGCGATGCGGGCCAGCTCGTAGGCCAGGCCGAGCATGACCTCGTGCCCGTCGCCGAGCCGGTGGTAGCCGGCCGCGAGGCTCTCCTCCAGCACCCGCCGGGCGTCGGCGAGCTCACCGAGATCGGCGTGGAACTTCGCGAGCAGCCCGGTCGCCGCCAGCACCTCGGGGTCGTCCGGCCCGGCCTCGGCGCCGGCCCGCTCGACGGCCTCGTCGAGCAGCGCGAACGCGCCCCGGGTGTCGCCCTGTGCCGCGACGGCCCGGGCGCCCTGGACGGCGCTGGCGAGTCGGCCGGTCGTGGACACGCCGATACTCTGCCCTGTCCCGCACCCCGGGCGCCACCCCGCAAGTTGCCCGCACGATCGATACTTGTCAGATGGCGAACGAACAGCTTGCCCCGCTGCCGGGCGCCCGCGAAGGACGCGATCCCTCCCGGGCCATCAAGCGGGGTCCGAGCCGCGTGCCGCCCGAGGTCGTCGCGGCCAACCAGCGCGACCGGCTGTTCGACGCGCTCGTCCACACGGTGGCCCAGAAGGGGTACGCCAACGCGACCGTCAGCGACATCTGCCGGGCCGCCGGCGTGACCCGCCCGGCGTTCTACGCGCTCTTCGCCGGCAAGGACGACGCCCTCATCGCGACCTACCGCCACGGCACCGACCTGCTGCTCAAGCTCATGGAGGACGCGTACCGGGCCGAGCCCGAGTGGCGCGACGGCGCCCGCTCGGCCCTGCGGGTCATGCTCCAGGTGCTCGCCGAGCTGCCGGCGTTCGCCACGATGGCGGTCGTCGAGATCGACGCGGCCGGCCCGCTGGCCCGGGCCGAGCGCGCCCAGCTGCTGCGCCGCTTCGACCGCTTCTTCGCCGACGCGCCCCGCGCGTCCGACCTGCCGATGCCGGAGGAGCTGGTGGAGACGATCGTGGGCGGCATCTACGCCACGGTCTACCGCTACGTCGCGAGCGGCCGGGTCGACGAGCTGCCGGGCCTGCTCCCGACGCTGTCGTACTTCACGCTGGTCCCGTTCGTCGGCCGCGAGGAGGCCGCGCTGGAGCTCGACGACGACACCCCGCCGGGCCGGGCCCGCCCGGAGGCCTGCCCGATCACGCCTTAGGCAGATCGGGGAGTCAGGCGGCCGGGCAGCGCCGAGCGCTGGTGCGGCACCCGGGGCGCGGGGGAGCGGCGCAGCGCCGCGCGGAAGGCGCCGGGGGACTGGCCCGTCTCGCGGGCGAAGAAGCGGCCGAAGTTCGTCGGCTCGTCGAAGCCCAGCCGCCGCCCCACGTCGGCGACCGGGTCGTCGCCCGTGGCCAGCAGCCGCTTCGCCTCCAGCGCGATCCGCTCGTCGATGATCTGTTTCGCGCTGCGGCCGGTGACCGCCAGGCTGGCCCGGGTCAGCGTGCGGACCGAGCAGCGCAGGGCCTCCGCGTACTCCTCGACCCGCCGGTGCGTCACGTCCCGCTCCAGCTCCGAGCGCAGCAACCCGAGCAGCAGCGCCGCCGGACCGGCCGGTGGAGGGGGTGCCAGGGCCACGATTCTCATCAGCAGTACCGCCATCGAGTGCGCGAGCAGCGCCGCGCCCAGTTGCGTCCCGCCGTACCGCACCTGGTCGACGCCGACCTGGGCGATCTCGGCGACGATCGCCTCCTCGTCCTCGCCCGCCGGCTGCCAGCAGGTCGCCGTGAGCGGGTCGGCCACCAGCTCCCGCAGCCCGTCGATCTCCGGCAGCGCCGGCAGGATGCCGTGGGAGAACGCGAGCACCGTGGCGTCGAAGCCGGTCTGCCCGCCGAACTGGTGCACCTGGCCGGGCCGGCCCCACAGCAGCGTGCCGGGCCGGCACGCATACGTCACGAAGTCGAGCGCGTGCGTGCCCTGCCCGGCGGTGACGAGCATGACCACGTGGTCCTCGGTGCGCTGCGGCATCCGGTCCACGGGGAGGTCGCTCAGCCGCGCGGTGGCGACCGGACCGGCGAGCGGCTGCGTCGCAGCGACCGCCGCGCCCGGGGGCTGGGTGCGCGGGCCCGAACTGACCATGACCAGCCCGACTGTACCGAAGTGGGGCCAGTCGGCAAGTTCACCGCCGCAGGCCGAGACCGGCGACCTGCAGCTCCCGCAGCCGGACCTCCTCGAAGGCCGCGCCCAGCTCGTCGAGGCGCTCGGCCGGGAGCGCCTCCTGCAGCGCCGGCAGTATCTCGCTCTCCTCCTTCTCGACGTGGCGCCGGACGGCCTCGATGAAGTCCTCCAGCCGGTCCTCGAAGTCGGGGCCCTCGGGCGACATCCGCTGCAGGTCGTGCAGCATCCGCTCGGCCTGGTGATGCTCGTCGGCGCCTTGGTGGGCCTCTTCCTGCTCGCCGATCTCGGCGAGCACGGGGTACACCTTCTCCTCCTCGGCGTGGCTGTGCGCGGTGAGCCGGGCCGCACACTCGTCGAGCAGCTGCTGGCGGTCGCCGTGGCCGGAGCGCAGCTTGTCGAAGAGCCGCTCCATGACCCGGTGGTCGTTCACGATCAGCGTGACGGCGTCGGTTGCCATAACCCCTCCCGAAAAGCGATGCCCTCCCCCTACGGTCGCGCGTACCCCGGTCCAACTAGGGCCAAACGGGCGAATGAGACGGGCCAACCGCGCATCCGGGGGTTGCGGAAAGCGCTCTCTGCCCTCTGCCGCGCACCGGCTGTTGCGGATAGAATCGATGGCTGTCGTCGCGAGTGCCGTCGCCGGAATCGCCGCTCCAGTGGGGCCGCGTGTGTCGGCGGCGCACCTGCGCCGGTGCGCTTTCGGTGGCCGCCTCCGCCCTGGTGAACGCCGGGGTGGCAGGGGTTGACGAAATCGTTGCGAACGCGTGGGCATTGTCGGCCGGACATATTGTCGATCGACAAACAATTACCCGGTGCATTGTCGACAGCGCATAGTGTAATTATTTCGAACACGTAACTTCTGCGTCACGCGGAAGTTTCGCGACGCGGCGAACAATCCCTCGATTCCCACCGGAACCAGCCGTTTGGGTCCGTACGTCTTCCGGAATCCGAGGCGAACGGATGAGTGAGAAAGAGGCGATCGTCGTTGGATGACGTACGTCGGTATTGACACGGATGGGCCGACCTGTGATTGTGCTCATCGTCGATGCGCAGAGTGGGAAGTTTTGGGCGCCGATCGCGCCGCCTCCCGCTCGTCCTGCGCTCGACCTGCATTGTCAACCTCGGATGCCTGCGGGGACTTTTCGTGACCCAAAGCCAGAGTGCGCTGCCCGTGCCCGCCCAACGGCAGGGCCGCGACCCTCGGCAGATCGAGCGCCGCCCCACCCGTCATAACCGCCAAGAGCAACCTTCAGGCGGTCAGGGACGTGGGCAGCGCGCGGGCCGCCGGATCATCGACCAGCTGCGTCTCATTGTCGCGGTGCCGCTCGTCGCCGTTGTGGTGTTCGCCGGCATCGCCCTCATCAGCACCGTCCAGCAGGTCAACCGCACGCGGAACCTGCAGAACCTCGCCGCGCTCGCCTCCGAGGCGGGCGGCCTCGCCCACGCGCTCCAGCGCGAGCGGGCCGCTGCGGTGAACGCGGTGCTGAGCAGTTCGGCACCGCAGCTCGACGCCTTCAACCAGCAGGTGATGCTGACCGACGACACCGCGCGCACCTACGCGGAGAAGCGCGGCTCGGTCGGCGGCAGCGACCTGCTCGGCCGCATCGACACCAGCCTCGCGGCGCTCGCCAAGGTCCGCGAGCAGGTGCGCAACAAGGACGCCAAGATCACCGTTTCGGGTCTGGCGTTCACCTACCGCATCCTGGTCGCCGACCTGCTGACCTACCGCGAGTCGGTGGCCCGATCCGGCGCCCCGACCGACCTCGCCGACGAGATCCGCGCCGCCGCGGCGCTCTCCCGGGCCGCCGAGGCGCTCGGCCAGCAGCAGGTCGCGGTGCTCCGCGCTGTCAACGGGGTCTTGCTGACCCCGGCGCTCCAGGTGGAGATCACCGCGACGCGCACGAGCTTCGTCGAGGCGTCGGTCGCGTTCAACCAGCTCGCCCCGGGCGAGTGGCGGACCTGGTACGAGCAGGCCAGCACCGGTGAACAGGTCGTCGCCGCGCAGCGCTTCCAGGACCAGGTCGCCCGCACCGGGATCGGCCAGCAGATCAACGTCGACCCGGTGGGCTGGATCAACGCGATGTCCGGCTGGTCGGGCCTGCTCTACCAGGTGGAGCAGAAGGTCGACGACGCTGTCGTCGCCGCCGTCGAGGACCTGCGCGGCGACCAGATGACCCAGGCCGCGATCCAGATCGCCGCCGTGGCCGCCGTGCTGCTCATCGCGATCATCCTCACCGGTATGGTCGCGCGGCGCATCACACGGCGCCTGCGCTACCTGCACGACGCCGCCCGCACCGTCGCCTACGACCAGCTGCCGGCGGTCGTCTCCGAGCTGCGGGCCGCCGCGCCCGGCACGGTCGACCCGGACGAGGTCGCCGACCGGGCCTCGGCCACGCTGGCCGTGTCCGGCGCCGACGAGGTCGCCGACGTGGCCAGCGCCTTCCGCGCGGTCCACCGCGAGGCGGTCCGGATCGCCGGTGAGCAGGCCGTCATGCGGTCCAACGTCGCCGAGATCTTCGTCCACCTGTCCCGCCGCGAGCAACGACTGGTCGACGCCGTGCTCGCCCAGGTCGACCGGGTCGAGCGGGACGAGACCGACCCCGACCGGCTGCAACAGCTGTACCAACTGGACCACCTCGCCACCCGCATGGCCCGGATCAACCTGAGCCTCCTGGTGCTGGGCGGCTCCGGCGCGGCCCGCATCCGGCGCGAGGACGCGCCGCTCGGCAAGGTCCTCCAGGCGGCCATCTCGCAGATCGAGCACTACGTCCGGGTCCGCTTCGGCAGCATCGACGACGACGTCGCCGTGGTCGCCGAGGCGGTCGACGAGATCGTGCACCTCCTGGCCGAGCTGCTGGACAACGCGACCGGCTACTCCCCGCCGGAGTCGGACGTCTGGGTCACCGCCCGGGCGCTCGGCGACCGGGTCATCATCCAGATCGTCGACTCCGGCGTCGGCCTGGCGCCGGCCCGCCGCGAGCAGCTCAACGACCTGCTGGCCGAGCCGCCCGCGATCGACATCGCCGCGGTCCGCGCCATGGGTCTCACCGTGGTCGGGCACATCGCCGCGCGGTACAACATCCTCGTCCAACTGCGTCCCGGCCAGCACACCGGCACGCTGGCCGAGGTGACGATCCCCAGCACCGTGTTCCGCCCGATCATGGCGTCGGAGCGGCAGCCGCAGCTGGCGCCGGTCGGCGCCCCGGGCGGGGGCGAGAGTGCGCAGCGCCCGGCGAACGACCTGTTCACGCCGCAGGCCCAGCAGCCGGCGGCCGCGTCGCCGGAGAACAGTCTCTTCTCGGTTCCCACGCAGGAGCTCCGCGCGGTACCGCACGCGCAGGCGATGGCCGCGCCGATGATGGCCCCGCCGTCGATGGCCCCACCGTCGATGGCCGCGCCGCCGCAGGCGTACCAGACGCAGGAGTTCCCGCCGCAGGGGTACCAGCCGCCGGCCGCGATGCCGATGCCCGCGGCGGCGCCACCGCCGCCCGGTCCGGGCGCCTGGCCCCCGTTGCCGCCGCCCGACGTCCCGGCCGCGCTCGCCGCGGTCGCTGACGAGTCGATCGAGCTGCCCATCTTCAAGTCGGTCAACGGGTGGTTCCGGGTCGAGTCGTCGGCATCGGCGGCGGTCGCGGTGGAGATGACGGTGGCGACGACGGCGGCGGCGACGACGGTGGCCGAGCCGGTGAACTGGGAGACCAGTGCCGACACCGGCTGGCGGGCGGCCCAGCAGGCCGCCACCCCCCAGGTCAGCTCCACCACCTCGTCCGGCCTGCCGGTTCGTGCGGCGGGGCGGCACCTGGTGCCCGGCGCCGCCGAGCCGTCCGCGGCAGAGCGGGCGGCCGCCACCGGCAGTGGTGCGCCGCGTCGCGACCCCACCAAGGTCGCCGCCGCGATGTCTGCCTACGCCCGCGGTGTGGCCAACCGCCGTACCTCGGCGAACTGAACCACGTGAGGAAACGAGAGGACCACTTCTGTGACCGACCCGAGGGATCTCGGTTGGCTGCTGGACAGTTTTGCGAGCCGTACGCCTGACGTCGCCCACGCACTGGCGATCTCGACGGACGGTCTCGTGCTGGCCCATACGCGGGCGCTGCCCCGCGACCGGGCCGACCAGCTCGCCGCCACCGGCAGCGGCCTTGTCGCGCTGCTCGCCGGCGCGGCCCGGTTCTTCGAGGCCGGCAGCGTGATCTCGAACGTGACGCAGCTCGACGGCGGCTTCATGTTCTGCATGGCGTTCAGCGACGGCGCCTCGCTGCTCGTGCTCGCCTCGCCGAACGCCGACGTCGGCAAGGTCTCCTACGAGATGACCGACCTGGCGAACCGCATCGGTGACGCGCTGACTCCGGCTGTGCGGGGACCGTCGTTGTGACCGAGCCAGGACGTCGCGGCCGTCCCACCGCGGTCAAGATCATCATCGCGGGTGGGTTCGGCGCGGGCAAGACCACGCTCGTCGGCGCGATCTCCGAGATCCCGCCGGTCACGACCGAAGCGCTCATGACCACCGCCAGCATGGCGCACGACGACGCGACACTCGTGCCCGACAAGGGCAGCACCACGGTCGCCATGGACTTCGGGCGTATCACGCTCTACCAGGACCTGGTGCTGTACCTCTTCGGTACCCCGGGCCAGAAGCGGTTCTGGTTCATGTGGGACGAGCTGTGCCGCGGCGCCATCGGCGCCGTGGTCATCGCCGACACCCGCCGGCTCGCGGACTGCTTCGGGGCCATCGACTTCTTCGAGAACCGGCGGCTGCCGTACGTCATCGCGGTGAACAACTTCGAAGGGTCGGCGCGCTACCACCTCGAGGACATCCGCGAGGCGCTGGCCATCCACCGCAGCGTGCCCATGCTCGACGCCGACGTGCGCTCGCGGGCGTCGGCGAAGGAGATCCTCGTGACCGTCACCGAACACGCGCTGACGCTGCGCACCGGTGTGCGCCGGTAGCGCGTCAGCCCAGCCCCTCCAGCTCAGCCCCCCAGCTCAGCCCCTCCGCTCAGCCCCGAAGAATGCACATCAAGAGGAGACCCATGTCCCTGCACGGACGCTGGACCAGAGCCGTCAGCGCAATCCTGGCGACCGGCCTGCTGCTCGCCGCGGCCGGCTGCGCCAAAGACGAGGAGTCGGGGAGCGCCGGCGCGGCCTCGACCCTGAAGATCGGCTTCCTCGGTTCACTCAGTGGCACCTACCAGGCGGTCGGCACCGACCTGAAGAAGGGCTTCGAGCTCTACCTCAAGATGCACGACAACAAGCTCGGCGGCCACCCGATCGACCTGAAGGTCGCTGACGAGGGCGACGGCGCGGACACCGCGGTGCCCGCCGCCACGAAGCTCATCAAGGAAGAGAAGGTCCTCGCGCTGACGGGCATCGTCGGCGGTGGGTCGGTGGCCGGCGTCGCGCCGCTGCTCAACGAGGCGAAGGTGCCGCTCATCGGCTCCAACGGCCGCCCGGACCTCAAGGACGTCAGCCGGGTCTGGACCACGAGCTTCATGTCGACGGACCCCGGCCAGTCGATCGCGCAGTACATCAAGGACAAGATCGACGGCCCGGTCTTCGCGATCGGCCCGAACTACCAGGGTGGCTGGGACGAGGTCGGCGGCTTCACCACCGAGTTCGCCAAGATCGGCGGCAAGCTGGCCAACCCCGACGGCAAGACGCTGTGGACGCCGTTCCCGACGACCACCAACTTCCTGCCGTTCTTCTCGCAGGTCAAGGCGGCCAACGCGAAGGCCGTCTACACCTTCTACGCCGGCAAGGCCGCGATCGACTTCGTGAAGCAGTACAAGCAGTCCGACGCGAAGGACATCCCGCTGTACGGCGCGTTCCTCACCGAGGGCTCGGTCCTGCAGGCCGAGGGTGACTCCGCGACCGGCGTCTACACCGTCTGCAACTACTCGCCCGACCTCGACAACGAGGAGAACCGCAAGTTCGTCGCCGCCTGGCAGCAGTCCTACCCGGACGCGACCCCGACCACGTACGCGATGGCGTCGTACGACGCGGCGGCCGTGCTCGACCGGGCCATCGCGGCGGCCGGCGACAACGTCACCTCGGAGACGATCAACGAGCAGGTCGGCAAGCTGGGCCAGATCTCCAGCCCGCGCGGCCAGTGGCAGTTCGGCAAGAACCACGCGCCGATCCAGAAGTGGTACCTGCGTCAGGTCAAGAACGACGGCCGCGCCATCGCGAACGTGCTGGTGCAGGACCTCGCGACGGTCGGTGCCTAGCTCAGTTGGACGCTTACCTGATCCCGGCGGTCGACGGCGTGGCGTACGGCTTGTTGCTGTTCGTCGTCGCCGCCGGGCTCACCCTGGCCTTCGGCGTGGGTGACGTGCTCAATCTCGCGCACGGGACGCTGTTCGTGTTCGGTGCGTACGCCGCCGCCAAGGTCAGTGACGGCAGCTGGCTCTCCCTCGCGCTCGCGGTGCTCGTCGGCACCGCGGCCGCGGGGGCCGGGGGCGCGCTGCTGTCCCTGATGCTCGCCCCGATCTCCGGCCGCGGCCACCTCGCGCAGGCGCTGCTCACGTTCGGCGTCGCGCTGGTGTTCAGCCGGCTGATCGTCCTGGTCTTCGGCCCCGACGACCTGCCCGTCGTCGTGCCGAAGTCGGTGGACCGTGCGGTCGACTTCGCCGGGCACAGCTACCCGGGGTACCGGCTGGCCTTCATCGGCGTCGCGGCGCTCATCGCGGTCGGCCTGTGGCTCGTCGTCACCCGGACCCGCGCGGGCAGCTTCGTGCGCGCGACCGTCGACGACCGCGACATGGTCGCGACCCTGGGCGTCAACCCCGCCACGGTGCGCATCAGCGTCCTGGCCGCCGGCGGCGCGCTCGCCGGGCTGGCCGGCGCTCTCGGCGCCCCGATCATCGGCCCCGGCCCGCGCACCGCCGACCTGGTGCTGCTGCTGTCGCTCGTGGTCGTCGTCCTCGGCGGCATGGGCTCGATCGGCGGCGCGTTCCTGGCCGCGATCGCCGTCGGCGAGATCCACACCCTCGGCGCGGCGAAGGCCGACTTCCAGATGTTCCAGCCGTTCGCGATGTTCGGCGCGATGGCGATCGTGCTGGCCCTCCGCGCGACCGGCCTCCTCTCCCGGCGGACAGCATGAACGGCAAGCTTCTCCGAGTGCTCGGGATCGCGGCGGTGCCGGCGGTCCTGCTCCTGCTGGTGTCGTTCACGTGGACGCTCGCCGACTACGCGCAGGCGACGATCGCCAAGGTCCTCATCATCGGCCTGCTCGCGGTCTCCGTCGCCCTGCTCACCGGCACCGCCGGCCTGCCGACGCTCGGCCAGACCGCGCCGTACCTCGTCGGCGCCTACACGGCGGCCAACCTGGTCGACTTCGACATGGACATCGCGGTCGTGCAACTGCTGGCCGCGGCCGGCGCCGGCGCGCTGTTCGCGCTGATCACCGCCCCGATCGTGGTCTACGCCCGGGGCGTCGTGGTGCTCATGATCACGCTCGCGCTCGGCGAGCTGACGTACACCCTGGCCGGCCAGTGGAAGGCGATCACCGGCGGCACCGACGGCAAGCTGGCGTTCGCCCGCCCGTACCCGGTGCCCGGCCTCGCCAAGCTCGACAGCGACGCCGACGTGTACCTCTACGTCCTGATCGTGGTGGCCGTCCTGGTCGGCGTCGTGCTGCTGGTGCTGCGCTCCCCGGCCGGCGCCCTGCTGCGCGCGACCCGCGACGACGACGCCCGGATGCGCGCCAGCGGCCACCCCGTCGCCGGCTACCTCACCGCCGCCTACGTCGGCGCCGGCGCCCTGGCCGGCGCGGCCGGCTCGCTCGTCGTCACCGTCGACCAGTTCGTGTCGCCCGGCACCGGCGGGTTCGAGGTGTCGGCGCTGATCCTGCTGGCGGTCACCATCGGCGGCGCCACGTCGATGCTCGGCGCCGTGGTCGGCGCGGCCCTCGTCGTGCTGACCCGGGACTGGCTGGGCAGCTACTGGCCCGGCAACGCCCCGCTCCTGCTCGGGTTGCTGTTCATCCTGTGCGTGTACCTCCTGCCGCGCGGCCTGCTGGGAAGGCGGAACGCATGAGTGGTTCCGGAGCGAAGCGGAGGAGGCCACTCATCATGGGCTCAGATTGTGGCTCAGGCGTCCGGAGCGAAGCGGAGGGCGCATGAGTGGTTCCGGAGCGAAGCGGAGGAGGCCACTCATCATGGGCTCAGATTGTGGCTCAGGCGTCCGGAGCGAAGCGGAGGGCGCATGAGTGGTTCCGGAGCGAAGCGGAGGAGGCCACTCATCATGGGCTCAGATTGTGGCTCAGGCGTCCGGAGCGAAGCGGAGGGCGCATGAGTGGTTCCGGAGCGAAGCGGAGGAGGCCACTCATCATGGGCTCAGATTGTGGCTCAGGCGTCCGGAGCGAAGCGGAGGGCGCATGAGCTCGGAGCTGCTTTCTGTCCACGGCCTCGGCCGGCGCTACGGCGACCTGCGCGCGCTCGACGGCGTCAGCCTGCAGCTGGCGCCGGGCGAGCGCCGGGCCCTCATCGGCCCGAACGGCGCCGGTAAGAGCACGCTCCTCAACCTGATCGCGGGCGGCCTGCGTCCGACGGACGGGAAGATCCACTTCGGCGGCCGTGACGTGACGTCGCTCGGCCCGGCCCGCCGGGCCCGGCTGGGCGTCGGCCGTACCCACCAGCACCCGGCCGTCTGGTCCAGCCTGTCGGCCCTCGACAACGTGCTGGTCGCCGGCCGCCGCCCGTGGGGCCGCCTGCGCCCGGGCGGCCGCGCCCGGGCCCAGGAGCTGCTCGCGTCGGTCGGCCTCGACGCCGTGGCCGGCACGCAGGCCGGCTCGCTGTCGCACGGCCAGCGCCGCCAGCTGGAGCTGGCCATGGCCCTGGCCGGTGAGCCGCGCCTGCTGCTGCTCGACGAGCCGGCGGCCGGCCTGGCCCCGCCGGAGGTCGAGCTGCTCGCGGGCCTGCTCGCGGCGCTGCCCGACACGGTCGCGATCCTGCTCGTCGAGCACCACCTCGACCTCGTCTACGGCTTCGCGGACCGGGTGACCGTCCTGCACTCCGGCAAGCACGTCCACACCGGCACCGTCCCCGAGATCCGCTCCTCGCCGGAGGTCGCCGCCGCCTACGCGGGAGTTGCCCCATGACGCTCACGGTCTCCGGCCTGCACGCCGGCTACGGCGGCGGCACCGTGCTGCACGGCATCGACCTCCAGGTCCCGCAGGGCACGGCGCTCGCGGTGCTCGGCCGCAACGGCGCAGGCAAGACGACGCTGGTGCACACGATCGCCGGCCTGCTGCGCGCCCGCGAGGGCCGCGTGGTGCTCGGCGACAGCGACCTCGCAGGCCGCCCGGCCCACAAGGTCGCCCGCGCGGGCGTCGGCCTGGTGCCGCAGGGCCGCCGCGTGTTCGCCAGCCTGACCGTCGCCGAACATCTCCAGCTGTCGCGCCGGCCCGGCGAGTGGACCGTGGCGAAGGTACTGGAGCTGCTGCCCCGCCTCGGCGAGCGGCTGCGCAACAAGGGCAACCAGCTCTCCGGCGGCGAGGCGCAGATGCTGGCGATCGCCCGCGCGCTGCTCACCCAGCCCCGCCTGCTGCTGCTCGACGAGCCCTGCGAGGGCCTGGCGGTGGAGCTGGCGGCCCGCGTCCGCGCGGTGGTGGCCGAGCTCTCCCGCGGCGGCCTGACGGTCCTGCTGGTGGAGCAGCAGCCGGAGCACGCGCTGGCGGTGGCCGACCACGTGGCGCTCCTGGCCGACGGCCGCGTCGTGGCGACGCACACGGCCGACGAGCTCCGCGCGGCCCCGCACCTGGCCGACCAGGTCCTGAGCGTCACGACGCACGCCTGACCGCTTTTCACAGACGTTGGTCGATCTACCCTCAGTTTGATCACGAATCGCGAGGATGGATCGACCAACGTCTGTGCGCGTCACGGAGCGTCAGCGGGACAGCATAGATCGTGAAACTTCGATAGGTTGCCGCCCATGGCGAACCTCTCGTATCCGTTGCCCCACGCTCCGACGATGTACGCGCCACTGCCCCAGCTGACCGAGATCCAGCGTGACCAGGCCGTCGCGCAGGTGGAGGCGGCCGACGGCAGCGTCGCGTACGTCGTCACCCGCTACCAGGACGTGCGCACCGTCCTCGTCGACCCGCGGTTCAGCCGGGCCGAGGCGGCCAAGCTCCAGGACGGCGCCGCCGAGTTCGGCCTCGGCGACCTCGCCAGCGAGTCCATCGTGGCCATGGACCCGCCCGAGCACACCCGGCTGCGCAGGCTCGTCGCCCGGGCCTTCACCGCCCGCCGCGTCGAGGAGCTACGGCCCCGCGCGGCGGACATCGTCGAGAAGCTCATCGACGAGCTGGAGACCAGGGAGCGCCCGGTCGACCTCGTCGAGTACTTCTCGCTCGCGCTGCCGGTCCAGGTCATCTGCGAGCTGCTCGGCGTCCCGGCCGAGGACCGCGACCGCTTCCACGGCTGGTCCGACGCGCTCATGAGCGGGCCGGGCGCCGACCCGCGGATCACCGGCGCCGCGCTCCAGGCGATGGGCGAGTACTTCGGCGGCCTCATCTACGCCAAGCGCGCCCAGCCCGCCGACGACCTCATGACCGCGCTCATCGCCGCGCGCGACGAGCAGGACAAGCTCACCGAGCGCGAGCTGGTGACGCTCAGCCTCGGCATCCTGATCGGCGGCCACGAGACCACCGCGAACCAGATCAACATGATCCTGCTGACCCTGCGCCGCTTCCCCGAGCAGGACGCGCGGCTGCGCGCCGACCCGTCGCTCATCCCGGGCGCGGTCGAGGAGCTCATGCGGTTCGTGCAGCTCGGCGACGGCGCCACGTCGCTGCCGCGGGTCGCGACCGAGGACGTGGTGCTCAGCGGGGTCACTATCCCGAAGGGCTCGATCGTGCTGCCGGCGATCGCGGCGGCCAACCGTGACCCGCGCAACACGGAGGGGCCGGAGCGCCTCGACGTGGCCCGGGCCGACGTGTCGCACCTGAGCTTCGGCGCCGGCGTGCACCACTGCCTCGGCGCGCAGCTGGCCCGGATGGAGCTCCAGGAGGCGCTGCGCGGGCTGTTCACGCGGCTGCCCGGCCTGCGGGTCGCGGTGCCGGACGAGGAGCTGCGCTTCAAGCAGGGCATGATCGTGCGCTCGGTGGAGGCCCTGCCCGTGACGTGGTGATCCACCCCGCTGTTGCAACCTCTTGGCAACAACGCAACCCCGGCAATAGGCTGCGCGCGGGAGGAACACCATGCCAGCAGTAGCCATGCACATCTCGAACGGGATCATCGACAACCCGATCGCGCTGCTCTTCGCCGGGGTTGCGCTCGCCGGGCTGGTCCTGTGCTTCGTGATGGGCCGCCGCGAGCTCGACGACCGCCTCGTGCCGATGGCCGGGCTCGTCGCCGCGTTCATCTTCGCGGTCCAGATGCTGAACTTCCAGGTCCTGCCCGGGGTCAGCGGCCACCTGCTCGGCGGCACGCTCGCCGTCATGCTCGTCGGTCCGTACCTCGGCGCCATCTGCGTCGCGATCGTGCTCATCGTCCAGGCGCTGATCCTCAGCGACGGCGGCGTCACCGCCCTCGGGCTGAACATCACCAACATGGCGCTCATCGGCGCCGCCGCCGGCTACCTGCTCGTCGCCGCGCTGCTGCGGGTGCTGCCGCGCACCACCTGGGCGCTGACGGTCACCGCTGTCGCCGCCTCCGTCGTGTCGGTCGCGGTCGCCTCGCAGGGCTTCGTCCTGGAGTACTGGATGGGTGGCGCGACCGACGTCGGCCGCTCGATCGGCGGGATCGCCGCCGCGCTGGCCGGCGTCCACCTGCTCATCGGCCTCGGCGAGGGGATCATCACCGCGATCACCGTGACCTACGTGGCCAAGGTCCGCCCCGACCTGGTCTACGCCGTGCGCAACCTCCAGCGCCCGGGCGCCGCGCCGAAGCAGCAGGAGGTCACGGCATGAGGAAGAAGTCGACCTGGTTCATCCTGGGCGGCCTGCTCGCCGCGCTGCTGCTGGCCGGCGTGGTCAGCAACTTCGCCTCCGGCCACCCCGACGGCCTCGACTCGGTCGCCCGCGAGGGCTGCACGTTCGACGAGCAGGACCAGATCACGGGCGGCCAGTGCATGGCGCAGGCCGAGACCGACAACCAGACCAAGGACAGCCCGCTCGCCGGCTACTCGGTGAAGGGCATCTCCAACGAGTTCCTGTCCACCGGCCTGTCCGGCGTCCTCGGCGTGCTCATCACGTTCGGAGTCGGCGCCGGCGCGTTCTGGCTGCTCAAAAAGAAGGCGTGACGTGGGCGCAGGCCACAGCCACGCGCTGTTCGTGCGCCGGCACTCGCCGGTGCACGACCTGCCGCCCGAGGTGAAGATCGCCGCCAGCGTCCTGTTCACGGTCGCCGTCGTGGCCACGCCCCGCGAGGCGATCTGGGCGTTCGGCGCCTACCTGCTGGTGATCGTCGCGGTGGCGCTGGTCGCCCGGATCAGCCTGGGCTGGCTGGCGCTGCGCTCGCTCATCGAGCTGCCGTTCATCCTGCTCGCGTTCGCCCTGCCATTCCTCGGTACCGGTGAGAAGGTCTCGGTGCTGGGCCTGAGCCTCTCCGAGGACGGGCTGTACGGCGCCTGGAACATCCTGGCCAAGGGCACACTCGGCGTGTTCTCGTCGCTGCTGCTCGCCGCCACCACCAGTCCCCGTGACCTGCTGCTCGGCCTGGACCGGTTGCGCTGCCCGCAGCTGGTGACGCAGATCGCGACGTTCATGCTGCGGTACCTCGACGTCCTCGCCGAGGAGGCGCGGCGCATGCGCGTCGCCCAGCGCTCCCGCGGGTACGACCCCCGCTTCCTGTGGCAGATCAAGGGCTTCGCCACCGGCATCGGGGCGCTGTTCCTGCGTGCGTTCGAGCGCGGCGAGCGGGTGTACCTCGCGATGGTCTCGCGCGGCTACGAGGGCCGCATCCCGCTGGCGATCGCCGGCACCGGCGCGACCGCCGGGCAGTGGGCGGCGGCGGCCGGCGTTCCGCTCGTGGCGGCGGCGATCGCGACGGTAGCGTTGCTGCGGTGACGACCCCCAGCCTCGAGGTCCGTGACCTGCGGTTCGCCTACCCCGACGGGCACGTCGCGCTGCGCGGCGTCGACCTCACCGTGCCGGCGGGCGAGCGCGTCGCCGTGCTCGGCCCGAACGGCGCCGGCAAGACCACGCTCGTGCTCCACCTCAACGGCATCCTCCACGCGACCGGCCCCTCCACCGGCGCGGACGGCTCGGGCGGCACGGTGACGGTCGCCGGCCTGACCGTCGACCCCAAGGACCGGGCCTGCCTCAAGGAGATCCGCCGCCGGGTCGGCATCGTCTTCCAGGACCCCGACGACCAGCTGTTCATGCCGACCGTGGGGGAGGACGTGGCATTCGGCCCGGCGAACCTCGGCCTGCGCGGCGACGAGCTGGCCGCGCGGGTCGACGAGGCGCTCGCCGCGGTCGGTATGAGCGAGCACCGCGACCGCGCCCCGCACCACCTGTCCTTCGGCCAGCGCCGCCGGGTCGCGGTCGCCACCGTGCTGGCGATGCGCCCGGAGATCCTCGTGCTCGACGAGCCGTCGTCGAACCTCGACCCGGCCAGCCGGCGCGAGCTGGCCGGCATCCTGCGCGAGCTGCCGGTGACGGTGCTCATGGTGACCCACGACCTGCCGTACGCGCTGGAGCTCTGCTCCCGCTCGGTGATCCTCGACGGCGGCCGGATCGCGGCCGACGGCCCGACCCGCGAGCTGCTCGCCGACGCCGACCTGCTGGCCGGGCACCGCCTGGAGCTCCCGTTCGGGTATACCGTCTCGTTGTGACCGACTCGGCGACCTGGACCAGGGTCAACGACGGCTGCTTCGAGCTGGACCTGCTCACCGCCAGCTACCGCCGGCACGCCTTCACCCGGCACAGCCACGCCACGTTCGCGATCGGCGTCGTGGTGCGCGGCGAGGAGCAGTTCCACTACCGCGGTGAGCTGCGCCGCGCGGGCGTCGGCAGCCTCGCCGTCCTGGAGCCCGGCGAGCCGCACGACGGGATGGCGGCCACCGCCGAGGGCTGGGCGTACCGGGTGCTGTACCCGAGCGAGGCCATGCTGCTGGAGCACCGGCCGGTACGTCCGTCGTTCCGCGAGCCGATCGTGCACGACGCCCGTTCGGTACAACTGCTGCGATCGGCGCACGAGGAGCTCACCGCCGGCGTGGACCTCCTCGCCGCCCACTCCCGGCTCGCGTGGGCCTTCGAGGCGATCGTCGCGCGGCACGGGTCCACCGGCGCTTCCCCCGCGCCGCTGCGGCCGTCCGACGCGGCCGCCGCCCGCAAGGTCGCCGAGATCCGCGACCGCCTGATGGCCGACCTGCGCTGCGCGCCGAGCCTGCGCGAGCTGGCGGCCGGGGTGGAGCTGTCGCCGTACCACATGCTGCGCGTCTTCCGCGACGCCACGGGCTTCCCGCCGCACGCCTGGCTGGTGCTGGAGCGGGTCTGCCGCGCGCGGCACCTGCTCGCCGCCGGCCACACACCGGCCGAGGTCGGCAGCGCCGTCGGCTTCGCCGACCAGGCCCACCTCACACGCTGGTTCAAGCGGGTGACGGGGGTCACTCCGGCGGCATTCCGCAACAGCGTTCAAGACCCGGCGCGCCGCCCCGCGTGATGCTGCGGGCATGAGTCGTCGCGGATGGATCCTCTTCGCCGCCATGTGCGTCGTGTGGGGCATCCCCTACCTGCTGATCAAGATCGCGGTACGCGAGATCGGCCCGGCCGAGCTGGTCTTCATCCGCACCGCGATCGGCGCCGTCCTGCTGCTGCCGATCGCGCTCGCCCGCAAGGAACTGCGCGCGTCGATTCGCCCGTGGCTGCCCCTGCTCGTGTACACGGTGGTCGAGATCGGCCTGCCCTGGCTGCTGCTCTCCGACGCCGAACGCCACGTCGACAGCTCGTTCACCGGCCTGGTCATCGCCGGTGTACCGCTCGTGGCCGCGGTCCTGGCCCGCCTGTCCTCCCGCGCCGAACGCCTGACCGCGGCCCGGGTCGGCGGCCTGCTCACCGGCTTCGCGGGCGTCGCCCTCCTGATGGGCTTCCACCTGGGTACCGGCGGCATCGTGCCGATGCTCGAGCTCGTCGGCGTGGTGGTCTGCTACGCCGCCGGCCCGCTCATCATCGAACGCTGGCTGACCGACGTCCCCCGCTACGGCGTCGCGGCCGCTTCGCTGGTCGTGGGCGCGGTGCTGTTCGCCCCGGTGGCCGTTCCGTCCCTGCCTTCCCTGGCCCGTACGGTCTCCACCGGCCCGGCGCTGGCCGCCCTGGCGCTGGCGGTGATCTGCACGGCGCTGGCGTTCGTGCTGTTCTTCGCCCTGGTCGCGGAGGTGGGCGGGGTTCGGGCGACGGTGATCACGTTCGTGAATCCGGCGGTGGCGGTGGTGCTGGGCTTCCTGATCCTGGGCGAGGAGGTGACGGTGTTGACGGGGGTGGCGTTCGTGCTGATCCTGGCGGGTTCGTTCCTGGCTACCCGCCGCTCCGCTGACTCGTCCCCGCCGTCGGCGGACGTTGCTGGTCGCGCGGACCCTGCGGAGGCGCCGGCAGCACCTGGCCACTGACCGGCGCTACGGCTCGCGTCGCCTGCACAGACGTTGGTCGATCTACCCTCGGAGTGATCACCGCTTGCGAGGGTAGATCGACCAACGTCAAACGCTCGGGCCGCGCTGGACGCCGCACCGATTCCCATCGCTTGCGATGCATCAGATCTGATGCATCGCAGGCGATGCATCAAAATTGCCGGGAAGCCCACTGCGTGCGGCGTGCCGCGCTCAGCATCGTTCCGACGTTTTTGATGCATCAAAACTGATGCATCAAACCGGCTGGGAGCGGCGAAGCTCGGACGGGCCCGCGCGCGAGTGCGCCAGAGCTGGACGCCGAACCGTGCCGCCCGCACGCCGTACCACTTCCACCGCGCCTGATGCATCAAATCAGATGTATCAAGGTTGATGCATCAAGTCGGATCGAGGGACGGCGTAGCGCCGCCCGGGCCGGTCATGGGGTCCCGGCCCGGGCGGCGCGAGGGGTTCAGCGGGCCTCGGCAGTGGCGCGGCGGTTGGCCTTCTCAAGCGCTTCGACCAGCAGTGCTCGGCAGGTCCCTGCGGCGTGAAGCGGTTACCAGTCCTTCATCCACGGGAGCTTCGCGTCGAGCCAGTCGTTGAGCCGGGCGACCTGGTCGACGTTGCTGTCGAGCCAGCTCACCTGGCCGGTCATGGCGATGATGCCGAACACGATCGCGGTGCCGGCGGCCAGGACGCCCAGCGTGCCGAGGCCGCGGCCGGCCACGCCCGGGCGGGCGCCCGCGACGATGCCGGCGAACGAGAACATGAGGCCCAGCGCGCCGATCGGGAGCGCCCACGGTGCGAGCAGGCCGGTCAGGGACACCGCGACCGCCACGAGGCCGAGCATCAGGCCGAACGTCGCGAGCAGGCTTGCGCGGGCCGGGGTCGGCCGCAGGTTCGGCACCGGCTCGGGGGCCGGGCTGACCGGCGCCGCCGGCGCCTCGCGGTCGATGCTGCGCCGCGTGGCGAGCCGGTCGGTGTCGCTGTCCAGCACGCCGACCGCGGGGATGCGCTTCGTCGGGCGTTCCCGCGTTTCGTCAGTGGAGTCGATCTTGCGCTCAGTGGTCTCCAGCTCGTTGCCGGAGTGGTCGGCCCCGGTGCGCCCGCCGAACAGCTGCCCGATGCGTGCCACGTGAGTTCACCTCCAAGGTGCGCCCGGCCCGCACGCCCGGGGGTCGGTGTGCGGCGAGATCGGGCGGATGCAGCGGGAGGTACCCAGGGAGCCTCGGTCTCAATCGAGGGGTGAACCGTTTGGGGGGATTTCGCCCGGGTACTGCGGCTTCATGGAACGTGGAAACACGAAGCACGGCGTGGCCCTGGACGACCAGATGCGCGACGAGGCCGCCGGCGGCGGTGCGCCGGACGCGACCCTCGCGCGCCCGATCGGTACACCCGTCGGTATGACTCCCGAAGACGTGGAGGCCCGCAGCGAGCTCGGCCGCTTCATCCCGAAGGCGAGCCTGCCCGGCGACCGCGACGACCTCATCGCCGGCGCGACCGAGATGAACGCGCCCGACGAGGTGATCGACGTGCTCGGCCGCCTGCCGGAAGGCGAGGTGTACGACACGGTGAACCAGATCTGGGCCGCGCTCGGCGGGCGCAACGAGGACCCGGCGCGCCGGCCCTGAGCAGCTAGGAGACTTTCTTGAGGAGCCGGTGTTGCTCGACGACCGGCACCGAGAGGGTTTTGTACCCGACCTTGTCGAACAGCACGGTCATCTGGTCACCGGCGTAGGAGAGCACGACGCCCTTGCCCCATTCGCCGTGCCTGACCTCGCTGTGGATCGGGAACGGCACGTCGCCCGCCGCCGCCGCACCGGCGGCGGCGCTGCCGTCCGCGCAGTTGTCGCAGTGGTCGCACGTCGCCGGCAGGTGTTCCCCGAAGTACGCCAGCAGCGCCTGGCCCCGGCAGAGCTCGGTCTCCGCGAAGTTGCGCATCATGTCGAGGCGCGACCGGGACACCGTCTGCTGCCGCTCGGCCTGCGCCTCCGCCAGCTCGGCCGCACGGGCGGGGACGGGCGCCCAGCGGGGCGCCTTGACCTTGCCGCCGCTGAGCATGCGGGCGCCGCCGACCTCCTCCAGGAGGGTCAGCAGCTGGCCCAGCTTGCGCGCGCCGAGCCCGGTCTTCTCCTCCAGCTCGTCGCGGGTGAGCGGGGCGCCGGCGGCGCGCAGCAGCGCGGCCAGGTCGGCGACCTCGTCGCGGTCGACGGAGACGTTGGTGAAGAACTTGCGCAGGCCGCTGTCCTCGGTGCGGTGCAGCAGCAGCACGTGGGCCGGCTGCCCGTCGCGGCCGGCCCGGCCGATCTCCTGCAGGTACGAGTCGGGGGAGTCGGGCAGCGAGACGTGGTTGACCCAGCGGATGTTCTTCTTGTCGATGCCCATGCCGAACGCCGTCGTGGCCACCATGATCGGCACCTCGTCGGCGAGGAACGCCTCGTGCGCCCGCTCGCGCTCGCCGGCGCTCATGCCGCCGTGGTACGCGACGGCGTCGAAGCCCTCGCGTTCGAGGCGCTCGGCCAGCTCCTCGGTGGCGCGGCGGGTCGGCGCGTAGATGATGCCGGGCGGGGTCGACTCGCGCAGCCGCGCGACCAGGCGCCGCCAGCGGGTGTCCTCGTCGGGGCAGTGCACCGACTCCAGGAACAGGTTCCGCCGGTCCAGCCCCGTCACCACGACCTCGGGGTCGCGCATGCCGAGGCGTTCGACGATGTCCTCCCGTACCGGCGGAGAAGCGGTCGCCGTCAGCGCCACCACCGGCGGCCGGCCGAGCTCGCGGATGAACTGGCCGAGCTGGAGGTAGTCGGGGCGGAAGTCGTGCCCCCAGGCGCTCACGCAGTGCGCCTCGTCGACCGCGACCAGGCTCGGCTTGAGCGCCTTGATCTGCGCGGCGCGCGCCGGGTCGGCGAACTGCTCGGGCGTGAGGAACACGAACTCCGCGTCGCCGGCCCGCAGTGCCTCCAGCGCCTCCGCCCGCTCGGTCTTGCCTTCGGCGCTCGACAGCCGTACCGCGACGAGCGACTCGTGGTGGCGTGCCGTGAGCGAGGCGATCTGGTCCTGCTGGAGCGCGAGCAGCGGCGAGATGACGATCGTCGGCCCCGGCAGCAGCGTCGCGGGCACCTGGTAGATCGCGGACTTCCCGGCCCCGGTCGGCAGCACCGCGAGCGTGTCGCGGCCCGCCATCAGGGCCTCCATCGCGCGTACCTGCTCGTCGCGCAGCCGCTCCCAGCCGAAGCGTTCCCGTGCGACCCGACGCAGCTCGTCCGTGACCGTCATGGCCGCCTTCCTATCATCCGCCGCAGCAGCCGCGGCTCCCCGGGCCGCGTACCGAACGCCACCACGACGGTGACGGTGACACCCAACCCGATCAGCCAGCCACGCACCGCTCCATTCTCTGATAGGACGGAACCATGCCTATCGAGACGCAGGGCGTGGTCGCACTGGGCAAGGGCCGCCCCGTCAGCCTGGAAACCGTCGTCGTCCCCGAGCCCGGCCCCGGCGAGGCCCGGGTCGAGGTGCAGGCGTGCGGCGTCTGCCACACCGATCTGCACTACCGCGAGGGCGGGATCACCGACGACTTCCCGTTCCTGCTCGGCCACGAGGCCGCCGGCATCGTCGAGTCGGTCGGGCCGGGCGTCACGTCGGTCGCGCCCGGCGACTTCGTGATCCTCAACTGGCGCGCGGTCTGCGGCGAGTGCCGGGCCTGCCTGCGCGGGCGGCCGTGGTACTGCTTCAACACCCACAACGCGACGCAGAAGATGACGCTCGCCGACGGCACGCCGCTGACCCCGGCGCTGGGCATCGGCGCGTTCCTGAAGCACACGCTGGTCGCCGCAGGCCAGTGCACGAAGGTCGACCCGCGCGCGCCGGCGATGGTCGCCGGCCTGCTCGGCTGCGGCGTGATGGCCGGCCTGGGCGCGGCCCTGAACACCGGCGGCGTCCGCCACGGCGACTCGGTGGCGGTCTTCGGCTGCGGCGGCGTCGGCAACGCCTCGATCGCCGGGGCCGCGCTGGCCGGCGCGACGACGATCATCGGCGTGGACGTCGACGTCCGCAAGCTCCAGTGGGCCCAGGACTTCGGCGCCACCCATGTGGTGAACTCCCGCGAGAGCGACCCGGTCGAGGCGATCCGCGCCCTGACCGGCGGCTTCGGCGCCGACGTGGTGATCGAGGCGGTCGGCCTGCCGCAGGTGTACGAGCAGGCCTTCTACGCCCGTGACCTGGCCGGCACGGTGGTCCTGGTCGGCGTCCCGCGCCCGGACATGCAGCTGACCCTGCCGTTCCTGGAGGTCTTCGGCCGCGGCGGCGCCCTGAAGTCGAGCTGGTACGGCGACTGCCTGCCCTCCCGCGACTTCCCGACGATGATCGACCTGTACCTCCAGGGCCGCCTGCCCCTGGAGAAGTTCGTGACGGAGACGGGCGACCTCGGCGACGTGGAGGAGGCGTTCCACAAGATGGAGCGCGGCGAGGTCCTCCGCTCCGTGATCATGCTCTGACCCGCCCGCCATGATCAAGGGAAACGTCTGGTTGCCGGGACAGCCAGACGTTTCCCTTGATCATGGGTCCTGTCGGGTTGATCGGCCCCTGTTTTGTTGACGCTGCCATGATCGATGGCGAGTTCTGGCTGTCATGGCAACCAGAACTCGCCATCGATCATGGCCAGCCCGGGTTGATCGCGATCTGAGCCCGGATCGAGCAAGCGGCCCGCAGTGCCGGGCCTTCCCGCCGCCCGCGATGCCGGGCCTCTCCGTCGGGCCCGGTGGGGGTTGCTGTGGCTCCGCTCAACTTTGTATCGGGAAGGAGTTGTCGGCGATAGTCTTCCGATATATCGTCGAGGTATCAACGATAGTCCTACGAAGGGGGAGCGGCATGAGGTCGCGACACGGAGCATTTTTCGACGCCGGAGCCTGGCAACGAGGGTTCGGCAGCTTCCTCCCGCCCGGCGCCGGGCGCGGCTGGGGGCCACACGGCCAGGGCGGCCGCGGCAGCGGCTGGGGCCGCGGGCGGGGCGGGCGCCCCAACGTCCGGCAGGCGGTGCTCGCGCTGCTGCACGAGCGCCCGATGCACGGGTACGAGATGATCCAGGAGCTCGAGCAGCGCACCGGCGGCATCTGGCGACCCAGCCCCGGCTCGGTGTATCCGACGCTGCAGCTGCTGGAGGACGAGGGCCTCATCGTGGCCGAGGAGTCCGGCGGGCGGAAGCGGTTCGTGCTCACCGACGCCGGTCGGCCGGAGGCCGAGACGGCCGCGCAGAACGCGCCCTGGCAGGAGTACGGGGCGGAGAACGTCTCGCAGGCCCAGGAGTTCCGCGACGCCGCGATCGGCATCATGGACGCGCTGCGGCAGGTCGGGTTCAACGGGACCAGCGAGCAGCGGGCGCAGGCGCTCGAGGTGCTCACCGAGACCCGCCGCAAGCTCTACGCCATCCTCGCTGACTGAACCAGCCATGCGGTGGTGGACCGTAGCCCAGCGCCTGGCCGATCCTGCGGCGCAACCGCAACCGCAGGATCGGCCGGAGGGGCCTGAGAGTGCGGCCGGCGCGCCGCGCAGGACGCCGTTCGACGACGTCAGCAGGCCGTCCAGCGCGTCCGCCGGCAGCGGCCTGGAGAAGTGGTAGCCCTGCGCCTGTGGGCAGTCCAGCTGCCGCAGCCGCTCGGCCTGCTCCGGCGTCTCGACCGCCTCGGCGATCGAGGAGAGCCGCAGGCTGTTGCCCAGCTCCACGATCGCGCGGGTGAACGCCATCTCCTCGGCCTGCGCGCCGCCGGGCGTGAACGCCCGGTCGATCTTCAGGATGTCGACCGGGAGGTGCCGCAGGTAGGCCAGCGACGAGTTGCCCGTCCCGAAGTCGTCCACCGCGACCCGCACTCCGGCCTCCCGCAGCGACGACAACAACTCCGCCACATCGGAGACGCCGGTGGAGGACACCAGCACCGACTCGGTGATCTCCAGGATCAGGGCCGAGCCGGGCAGCGCGGCCTCGCGCAGCGCCGCCAGCACGACGGCCGCGAAGCCCGGTTCCCGCAGCTGGCGGCCCGACACGTTGACCGTCACCGAGATGCCGAACCGCTCGTGCCACGACCGCACGTCCCGGCAGGCCTGCCGTAGCACCCACGCCCCGATCGGGACGATCAGGCCGTACTGCTCGGCGATCGGGATGAACTCCAGCGGCGGCACGGGCGTGCCGTCCGGGCTCCAGCGCAGCAGCGCCTCGACCGCGGTCACGCGGCCGGTCGCGAGGTCCACGACCGGCTGGTAGTTCACGACGAACTCCTCCTCGGCCACGGCCCGGCGCAGCGCGGCCGAGATGCGCATGTGCTCGCTCCGCTCGACCGCGAGCCGCGGCTCGTAGACGGCCAGCCGGTTCTTGCCGGCCGCCTTCGCCGCGTACAGCGCGAGGTCGGCGTTGCGCAGCGCCTCCGACGGCGTCGTCGGTGCCGCGAAGTGCAGCGAGCCGACCGAGGTGGTGACGCCGAGCTCCCGGCCGTGCACCGTGTACGGGCGGCCGAGCGCGGCCACCACCGCGGCGGGGTCACGTCCTCCAGCAGTACCGCGAACTCGTCACCCCCGAGCCGCACGAGCGTGTCGGACGTGGAGACCTCGCCGAGCAGCCGCGCGGCGACCTCGATGAGCAGCAGTACCGAGCGGCCGACACGCCGATCAGCGCGTACAGCCCCTGGCGCGGCATGACCGGCAGGAACCCGCCGACCGCGACGGCGCCGAGACCGAGGACCGCATACCAGCGCCACGCGGCCATCGAACTCCCTGTCGCTTGTTCGGATGATCTGCTCATCGGCAGCGCCGCGCGGAAGCTGAGCGCCACCCAAGATGGAGGAGGTTGGTGCAGAACGGGCAGGGGTAGGGGGACGCGATGAAGGTCGCACTGCTCGGGCCGATCGCGTGGCGGACCCCGCCGCGCGCCTACGGCCCGTGGGAACAGATCGTCTCCCTGCTCGCCGAGGGGCTGGTCGCGCGCGGCGTCGACGTCACCCTCTTCGCCAGCCTCGACTCGGTCACCGCGGCCCGGCTCGACGGCGTCGTCCAGCACCCGTACAACGAGGACAGCGGCTACGACGGGCGGGTCTGGGAGGCCATCCACGTCGCGCACTGCTACGCGCGCAGCGGCGAGTTCGACCTCGTCCACAACAACCTCGACTGGCTGCCGCTGGCGATGAGCGAGTTCTGCCGCAGCCGGCTCGTCACCACAGTGCACGGGTTCTGCTCGCCGTCGATCCTGCCGGCGTACCAGCGGGCCCGCTCGGCGTACGTGTCCATCTCCGACGCCGACCGCGGCCCGGGCCTCGACTACGCCGCGACCATCTACCACGGCATCGACATGCGCCAGTTCCCGTACTGCGAGACCCCCGGCGAGGAGCTGGTCGCGTTCGGCCGCATCCACCCCGACAAGGGCACCGCGGAGGCCGTCCGGATCGCTCGCGCGGCCGGCCGGCGGCTGCTGATCTGCGGTCCCGTGCACGATCGGCGGTACCACGAGGAGGAGGTGCTCCCGCACGTCGACGGGGCGTCGGTGGTCTACGCCGGCAACGTGGGGCCGGCCGATCGCGCGCGCATCCTCGGTACCGCGGCCGCACTGCTGCATCCGATCGGCTTCGCGGAGCCGTTCGGGCTCTCGGTCGTCGAGGCCATGGCGTGCGGCACCCCGGTCGTGGCGTATCCGCTCGGCTCGATGCCCGAGGTCGTCGACCCGGGCGTGACCGGCTTCCTGGCGGGCTCCGCGGAGGACGCGGTGGCGGTCCTCGACGACGCGCTCAAGCTGGACCGCGCCCAGGTCCGCGCCCGCGCGGCCGAGCGCTTCTCGGCCGACCGGATGGTCGACGACTACCTGGCCCTCTACCGGCGACTGCTCGGGTAGATCTCCTCAAGGCCCCCCGCGTCCGGCCGAACCTTCACAGTGTGCGGCGCCCGCGGTTGTGCACGCGGTAACGCGGACGGCTCGGCTCCGGCAGCGACGTGGCAGGCTGCCGGAGCCGACGCCATCCGGTGATGGGGCGCTGGCGCAGCGTCACGGTATGCCTCTAAGCTCTCCGGCGGAGGCAGACTGTGAGTAGCGTCAATATCACCGACCGGCTGGACGAGGTCGAGGAGCGCATCCTCGACTGGGACTTCGCCGGCTCCCGCGACCTCGCCCAGCGGCTGCTCGACGAGCCGGACCTGGCCGACGAGGACCGGGTGACCGCCCGCCGGCTGCTGGCCGAGGCGCTGCGCGAGCTCGGCGACCTCGCCGCCGCGTACGACCTGGCGGAGTCCGCCGCCACGAACGCCGCCCGGCTGCACGGCGCCGGCCACCCGGCCACGATCCACGCCCTCGCCGTGCTGGCCGCGGTCCGGCACGACTACGACGAGCGCGACGAGGCCGAGCGGCTCTACCACGCCGTGCTCGACAGCGGCCTCGACGAGGAGTCGGAGTCGCTGCACCGGGCGATCCTGCTGGCCCGGGCCAACCTCGCCCTGCTCCAGCGCGACAAGGGCGATCAGCGGCTGGCCCTGACCATGCTCAACGCCGCGTACGTGATCCACCGCCGTGAGTACGGCGCCGACGACCTCGACACGATCCGCATCGCCGCCGAACTGGCCGCGCTGCACCACGCGGACGGCGACCTGAACGCGGCCCGGCGGCTGTTCACGCTCGCGCACGCCTCGGCGCGGGCCCGGCTGGGGTCGCGGCACGCGTTCACGAAGGCGGTGGAGTGGGAGCTCGCCGCGGTCGAGCCGCCGATGCCCTCGGCACCGGTCTCGAGCGTGCCGGTGTCGGCGATTCCCGTGTCGTCCGGCCCGGTGTCGGCCCGCCGCCCGTCGGCGCCCCCCGCGCAGGTCGTCGTCGCTCCGCCGCCGGCCGCGCCCGTTCCGATACCCGCTCCCGACCCGCCGGCGTGGGAATCCGTCGTGCCGGAGGGCGCGCCGCCGCGCCGGGTCGTCGTGCCGCTCCAGGCCGTGGTCGCCGTGGTCGTCGTCGCGCTGCTCGTGGCGGGGCTGTCGATCTGGCGCGAGGTCAGCACCGGGCGCGCCCGTGACGGCGGCGCCCAGCCGTCCACGTCCGGGGCGAGCGGGGCTCCTGTGGTACGGGATCTGCGTCTGCAGGACCAGGGCAACGCGCTGTCCGTGAGCTGGAGCGACCCCCGCGTCACCCTGGTCGTGGCAGTTTCACGGGCCGGCGGCCCGGCCGTCGTGCTGGCCACCGTGCCGCCCGGCACCAGCTCGTACGTCGTGCGCGGCGTGGAGCCCGGGGTGGCCTACTGCGTCGTCGTCGGACCGGTTGACGTCACCCAGGTAATGACCCCCGCGCAGACCGTCTGCACCGGCGACCGCTGAGCATTCGGCAAGAATTCCGGGGTATAGTCCGCCCGATGCGGCTCACAGACCGGGCGCTGAACCACCTGCCCACACGGTTGGCGACCCTGCTTCGCAGGTATCGCGAGACGGTGAAGTTCGTGATTGTCGGCGGCTTCTGCTACGTCGTGACGCTGCTGGTCAACTACGGGCTGCGCCTCACCGTGCTGGACGAGAAGCCGGTGACGGCACTGACGATCGCCAATGTCGTGGCATCGGTGGTCTCGTACTTCCTGAACCGCGAATGGTCGTTCCGCACACGCGGCGGGCGCCGCCGTCATCACGAGATGATGCTGTACCTCGCGATCAACACCGCGGGCATCGTCGTGAACGCGGCGCCGCTGTGGGTGGCCCGGTACGTGTTCGGCCTCCAGCACCCGGCGGTGAGCAACCTGGTGGAGGAGCTGTCCGACTTCGCGTTCGGCATGGTGCTGGGCACGCTGCTGGCGATGCTCTTCCGCCTGTGGGCCTACCGCGCGTGGGTCTTCCCGCACGACGACGTCCGCCCGGCCCCGAACCGCTACGAGGTGCCCGCCCAGGCGGTGCAGCCGGCGGCCAAGGTGGCGACGGAGACCCCCAGCGCTTAGCGGCGCTCAGAAGGGGATGTGGTCCGGGTCCGGCTCGGCGGGGGCGCCGAGCATCTCGTGGACGCCCGCCACGCGGAGCTGGCGGTGGACGAACGGGCTGGCCCGGTGCACGATCACCCGGACGCCCTCGGCGCCCGCCTCGCGCTGTGCCGCGACCAGGGCGCCGACCGCGGCCGAGTCCAGGAACGTCACCAGGCCCAGGTCCACGCGCAGGACGCTCGGCCGGCGGCTGGTGGCGGCGGAGACGATCTCCTGGCGGAGCGTGGTGGCGTTGGTGTGGTCTATCTCGCCGCGGACGGTGACGATCGTCGAACCGTCCATGGTCACGTTGACGGTTACCGACATCGACATTGTTCCCCCACTGTGCTCACGCGCCCCAGCATAAGAGCTGGCGAAGGGTTGTGCAGCGGGCGGGGGTGAGGCGTCACCCGGACTGCGGCGGCAGGTTGCCGGCGATGTGGTCGGGGCAGTGCAGGCGCAACTCGCGGTAACCGAACGGCGCGTCGACGAACCAGCAGTGGTGGGGGTTGTCGGTGCCGGGGTGGCGGTACCCGTCGAAGAAGCGGCACGAGAGGCACATCTTCGTCACCGGGATGCTGCCCTGCTGCTGGAGCAGCCCGATCTTCGCGGTGACCAGCCGCAGCAACCGCGCCTGGGTCTTGTCGTCGAGGTCCTCCACATGCCCGAGCAGCGAGTCGGCCCAGTTCGCCGGGGCGGGTGTGGTCGACAGGCCCCGCTCGGTCGCGGCGATGCGCATGTCACGTGCGGCGTACGACGGGGCGGGGCGCATCTCGACCAGGCCCTCGGCGATCAGCGGCGACACGATCGCCATCGTCGCGGCGACCGTCGAGCCGAGCTCGGCGGCGAGGTCGGACAGGCGGAACTCCCGGTCGCGCCGGCCCAGCAGCAGCATCACCTGCCGCTGAGCTGGCGGCAGGCCGTGTTGCGGCTCCGGGCCGTCGGCCGGGGCCATCACGGCCAGCCGGACCAGGCCCGCGACGAGCTTCTGGGCCTGTGCTTCCAGCTTCTGGGCCTGTGCTTCCAGCGTCACGGCGACCTCCGCTCCACGTCGGCCCTGCTGCCAACACACTAGTCGTGCACGTCGATCAACAGGGGGCGCGACGCGACCGATTTGTGGCACCCGAAATACCGGATAAAGCCGAAAATAGTCTGAAAAGTCGGGTAGTATTCCGGGGCCGAACAGGTGCGAATCGGGGGATGCAGCATGGGTGTACGACGGCTGTCCAGAGGCGCCGCGACCGCCGCGCTCACGGCGGCGGCCATCGTGGCGGCCGACGCCGGACCGGCCGCGGCCGCCACACCGAAGCCGACCCTGCTCACGCTCACGGTCGCCAAGGGCGAGGCCACGAAGCCGGCCCAGCGCCGCGCCTTCCTCACCTGCTCGCCCGCGGGCGGCACGCACAAGCAGGCCCGCAACGCCTGTGCCGAGCTGGCCAAGGTCGGTGGCAACTTCGGCAGGCTGCAGGTCGCCGGGGGCGCCTGCACGATGCAGTACGACCCGGTGACGGTGACCGCCCAGGGCCGCTGGAAGGGCCGCAAGGTCGCCTACCAGCACACCTTCGGCAACGCGTGCACGCTGTCGACGGCGACGGGGCCCGTATTCAGCCTTTGAACACGCCCAGCGTCTGGAACTGGTGGTTCGGGAAGATCGCCCCCGAGTCCGCCACGTTGAAGCGCTTCTTGAGCATCTCCGCGAGCACGTCCCGGTAGTCGTTCGCACCGGCGACGTCGCCCTGGTCGAGCGCGCCCTGCGACAGGCCCGGCCACTTGCCGTGCACCTTGCCGCCGTTGAGGCCGCCGCCGAGCAGCAGCATCGCGTTGCCGTGCCCGTGGTCGACGCCGACGTTGCCGTTCTCCTGCACGCGCCGGCCGAACTCGCTCATCGTCACGATCGTCGTCTGGTCGAGCGCCGGGCCCAGGTCGGTGGCGAACGCGCCGATCGCCTGCGACAGGTTGCCGAGCGAGTTGCGCATGTCGCCGCCGTCGACCCGGCCGAGGTTGGTGTGCATGTCCCAGCCTCCGACGTCGAGCGCCGCGACGCGCAGGCCCACGCCCGCCTTGATGAGCTGCGCGATGTCGCGCAGCCGGTCGGCCAGGCCGCCGCCCGGGTACTGGACGCCCTCGGCCGGACGGTACTGCGTGTTCGCGATCCGCTGGGCCGTGTTGATCGCCTGGATGGTGCCGTTGGCGGTCGTGGCGAGCGAGTGGTCCAGCCCGGTGTACAGCGTCTTCAGCGCCTCCATGGTCTGGGTGCGCATCGCGTCGTTGTCGATGCGGAAGTCCCGGATGCCGTTGAGGACGATTGCCTGCTCGCCGCCGACCAGGGAGCGCGGCAGCGCCGAGCCCTGGGCCACGGCCCGGAACGTGGTGCCCGGCCCCATCTGGGCCAGCACCCGGTCCAGCCAGCCGGTGCGCACGGCGACCGAGGCCGCGCCCCGCTCCAGCGCGTCCTGCGCCTGGAAGTGGCTGCGGCTGGCGTCCGGCGAGGCGACCGCGTGGACCGCCGCCATCTGGCCGGACTGCCAGAACTTGAACAGCGGCTCCATCGCCGGGTGCAGGCCGAACCCGCGGCCGGCGGGCATGGCGGCCGCCGCCGGGATCGCGATGCTGGGCCGCATCTGCCGGTAGTTGCCGTCCTCGACCGGCGCGACCACGGACAGCCCGTCCATGCCGCCGCGCAGGAAGATCACGACGAGCGTGCCCTTGTTGTCCTCGGGCGCGGCGAACGCGACCCGGCTGGTGACCAGCTGGCTGCCCAGCGCGGCCACGCCGACGAAGCCGGCGCCCTGGACCAACCGGCGCCGGGTGAAGCCCTTGCTCCACTTGTCCCGCTCGGCCGACAGCTCGTCCTGCACCTGCTCGGCCTGCACGCGCAGCGCCGCCTCGCACAGGTTGGGGCCGTGCCGGCGCAGCTCGTCGAGGCTGGCCGGGCGGCGCTCGCCCTCGGGGAGGGAAGAATGATCGAGGATCATGAATGATTCTCTCGTTCGGGCCGCGGCCTTCGGCTCTTGGCTTGGCTGATTCTCTCGTTCGGGCCGCGGCCTGCGGCTCTTGGCCTGATCACCGCAGCGCGTGGTAGACGGAGTCGAGGACCAGCGGGGCCAGGTTCGGCAGCTTTCCGCCGAGGTTGGCGTCCGTGATGCGGGTGTCCGGCTTCGCGCCGAGGAACTTGATGAGCGCGTCCCGCTCGGCCGGCTTCATCGGCTGGAAGATCAGCCGGTTGCACAGCACGTCGAGGTACGTCGCCATGGTCGCGGCGGGCTGGGCCACGAGCGTGTCGGCCTTGGGGTTCGACAGCCCCTTCCACTGGCCCTGGATGAACGCCCGGTGTGAGTTCCAGGTCTCCAGCATGCCCGCCGCCGAGCTCCACGCGGTCGCCACGTCGGGGTAGCCGTCCGGCGGTTCCCAGCCCAGCGGCGGCTGGCCCAGCTTGCGGGTGAAGTTGTAGAGGTCGTCGAGGGCCTTCTTCATGTCCGGGCCGGGCTGGTTGCCGACGACCCGCGCGGTCGCGACGAAGTTCTCCAGCGGCCGGCGCGTCTTGAGCCCAGACGCGATCCAGAACTCCAGCGAGCGGAACAGCACCTTGAGCACCGGGACGATCGCGGTGCCGCTCTCCTGGTAGGTCTTGGCGAGCCGGTCGACGAGGGCCTGCGGCGGGGTGTCGCACACGAACCGGACGGCGAGCTTGCGGGCGATGTAGCGCGCGGTCGACGGGTGGCTCGCCAGGTACAGCAGGTAGGCGTCGCCGACGGCGAGGCCGTCCTTGGCCGACTTGTTGGCGTGCTGGAACCCGAGGACCTTGACGGCGCCCGTCCAGTGGCGGCCCTGTTCGTAGCGGAATGTGCCGTCGCGCGTGGCCGTCCGCCCGGTCATGAGGTACGCCGAGTTGCGGACGTCCTTCTCGTTGTAGCCGCCGTCGATGCCGACGGTGTGCAGCTCGAGCAGCTCGCGGCCGTAGTTCTCGTTGACGTTGCGCTTGTCCGACGACGTGTTGTCGAGGTACCGCATCATCGCCGGGTCCCGCGCGGACGCGATGAGCATGTCCGAGAACTTGCCCAGCGCGTTCTTGCGGATCACGTTGACGTCGTAGGGCACCCGGGTGTCCCAGCCGCCGTCGAACGGGCTGGTGATGTTGAGGTGGTTGTTCCAGAAGTCGACCATGACCTCGAACAGCTGGCGGGAGCTCCAGATCTGCCGGGCGATCGCCGCGCGGGACAGCTCCTGCATCGCCTGGCCGTCGTTGTCCTTGACCGTGGCCCGGATCTGCTGGGTCGTCATGGTGACCGTCGGGGTCACCTTGAGCACCGCGTCGCCGACCGGGTCGGGGACGCTGCCCGGGTCGAGCTGCTGGTCGAGCCAGGCGTCGATGCCGGCCTGCTTCACGGCGGCCACGTCGGCCAGGGTCGGCCCGAACGTGCAGCGGCGCAGCAGGTGCAGCACCGGGTCGCGGTTCAGCGGCGACGGGAACCTGGGGGTGGCCCGCATGGCGGCGACCGCCGCGGCCGAGGCCGTGTCGGCGACGCCGGCCGCGCCCAGGTCGTTGAGGTCGCCCTGGCCACTGGTGTAGCTGGAGTCGCGGTTCGAGAAGGAGCCGGCGTCGCGGGGCGAGATGTTGCCGCCGCCGTGGCCGGTCTTGACGAAGTCCTCGTCCTCGGTGGTCGGCGGGCGGCCGAGCATCACCGCGGCGCCGGAGCCCAGGCCGCCGAGCGCGACCGCGCCGCCACCGAGGGCGAGCAGGGCCTGCCGCCGGTTGCGGGTCAGCTCGTGCAGCGCGGGCCGGCCGGTGCGCAGCCAGGCCGGGGCGGGCCCGGACGCCTTGCGCCGGGCCGGCTGGGACTCGGCGGGCTCCGCCTCCTGGCGCGGCTCCTGGAGCACGCGCGGCATCGGGAACTCGCCGGTGTAGTCGCTGAAGTACTCGCCCTTGACCTTTTTGGGCATGCCGCCGTACGAAGGGTCGTCGGAGAAGAGCCGCTCAGGCACGGACGAAACCCTAGTGAGCGCGATCTCCGGCCTCAAGCGGGGAAGCACGGGCCCGGTTCAAACTTGTCTTTGTTCTTGCTTAAGCGCCCCGCATTTGCCGTGAAACCCGTCAATCCGGACCACTACTAAAAGTTATCTCTTCCGTACGCAGCGCTCAAGGGTGTACGCATAGACGGTGGAGCAACGCCGCCGCCGGCTCCGGCTCGCCGACCTTCCGGTGGTGGCCAAGCTCGGCCTCATCCTCGTCGTGCCGCTGCTCGGCCTGCTGGTCCTGACCGGCTACGCCGTCTCCGCGGCGATCGCCGCCGGGCCGGGTGACCTGCGCGGCGTCACCGCCGTGGCGGCCGAGGCCGGGCACGTCGCCGACGGCCTCCAGCGCGAGCGGCTGGCCCTGGCCCAGGGGGCACCCACGGTGGCCGAGGCGGCCGTCACCGATGCCGCCATCGAGCGGTTCCGCGAGCGCGTGGCCCGGCTCGACGCCGGCGACGCGGCCGGTCCACCGCTGCGGAAGATCCTCGACGCATTGATCGCGCTGCGCGCCACGCCGGTGACGCAGGGTCCCCTCCAGCCGGTGCTGCTGCAGTACGGTCAGGTCATCGCCGACCTCGCCGCCTTCCAGCAGGCCATCGCCGACCGCCCGGCTCCCGCCGCGGTCCGCTCCGCCGCCCGCGCGGCCGGCTGGCTGGCGGTGGCCCGCGAGGAGCTCGCGCTGGTGCAGGTGAGTGTGGTCCGCGGCGTCACCACCCCGGCCGACCAGCAGCGCCTGATCGCCCACCGGGGCGCCCACCTCGACGCGGTGCGCCGCTTCACCGCCGACGCCCCGGCCGCCTGGCGCGCCGCCCTCGACGCGGTCCCGTCCGCCGAGGAGGCCGCCGCCGTCGACCGGGCGCTGCTCGGCGGGCCGGTCGACCCGGCCTTCCCGCGGCTCGCCGTGGCCCACCTCGACGGGCTGGGGACGGTCGCCGACCTGGCCGCCGCCGACACGCTGCGGCTGGCGGGCGACGCCCGCGGCGGGCAGCAGCGCACGATCGTCGCCGGGTTCGCGCTCCTGCTCGTCGTCGTCGCGGGCTCGATCGCCGTGGTGGTCATCGTCGGCCGGTCCACGGCCGGCGCTCTCCGCGCGCTCCAGGCCGGCGCGTTCCGCATCGCCTACGAGCGGCTCCCGCAGACGGTCCGCGCGCTCCAGGAGGCCGACGCGGCCACCGCCCATCAGGTCGCCGCGCAGCAGACCGCCGCCACCGACGTGCCGGTCGCCGGGCGCGACGAGATCGGCCGGGTCGCCGAGGCGTTCAACGCGGTCCAGCGGGAGGCCGTCCGGGCCGCTGCCGAGCAGGCCGCCCTGCGCGCCGGCGTGTCGACCGCGTTCGTCAACCTGGCCCGGCGCGGCCAGCGGCTCGTCGACTCGCTGGTCGAGCGGCTCGACACCGCCGAGCGCGACGAGGCCGACCCGGACCGCCTGGCCCAGCTGTTCGGCTTCGACCACCTCGCCGCCCGCATCCGCCACGACAACCAGAGCCTGCTCGTGCTGGCCGGGATCGACCCGTCGCGGGCCCACCGCCGGCCGGTGGCCCTCTACGACCTGCTGCGGGCCGCGCAGTCGCAGATCCTCGACTACGAGCGGGTCGAGTACGGCCGCATCGACACCGACGCCGCCCTCGCCCCGGAGGCGGTCGACGGGATCGTGCACCTGCTCGCCGAGCTCTTCGACAACGCCGCCCGCCACGCGCCGCTCGGCGAGCCCGTGCTCGTCGACACGCGGCGCGCCGGGGAGGGGCTGGTCATCGAGGTGGCCGACCACGGGCCGGGCCTCGCCGCCGACCGGCTGGCCGACCTCAACCGCCGGCTCGCCGAGCCGCCGCCGCTCGACGTCGCCGACTCGCGCCGCATGGGGCTCGCCGTCGTCGCCCGCCTCGCCGCCCGCCACGGCGTGGACGTCCACCTGGAGCCGGCCCCGTCCGGCGGCGGCCTGGTCGCCGTCGTGCGCGTCCCGGCCGGGCTGGTGCGGGCCGCCGAGCCGGTGACGGTCGCACCCGTCGCGTCCGGTCAGCGGGAGGCCGGCCAGCGGGAGGCCGGCCAGCGGGAGGCCGGCCAGCGGGAGGCCGGCCAGCGGGAGGCGCTGCCCCGGCTGCTGGAGCGCAGCGCGGCCCTGCCCGGCGGCGAGCCGGTCGACGTGCCCGCCCCGCGCAACGGCACCACGGTGGTCCCCGTCGTGCCCGGGCCGCGGGTCGCGCCGGACGGCCCGACCGTCGACGCCGAGTCCGCCCGCCTGCTCTCGAAGAAGCCCACCAACACCGCGAAATCCGTCAGCACGGAAGGACATTCGACGACATGACCTCCACCACGGGGCTGGACCGCCTGCTGAGCGGCTTCACGCAACGCGTCGACGGGGTGCGGCACACGGTCGCCGTCTCCGGCGACGGGCTGCTGGTCGCCGCGTCCGAGGAGTTACCGCCCGAGCGGGCCGACCAGCTCGCCGCGATGTGGCCGGGGCGGTCTCGCTCGCCCACGGCGTCTCGGGGTGCACGGGGGCCGGCCCGGTGGTGCGCACGATCGTCGAGATGGGGCACAGCCTGCTGTTCGTGACGGCGCTCGGGGAGGGCGCCTCGCTCGCCAGCCTGGCGACCATGGTCCAGCCCGGCTGTGACGTCGGCGTGGTCGCCTTCGAGATGGCGGGGCTGGCGGAGCAGGTCGGCGACGCCCTCACGCCCTCTTTGCGTTAGTGCCGTCGCGGGACTCCTCCTCGGCGGCGCCGCCGTGGTGATGGCGGGGGTCGTCCTCCTTGACCTTGCTGGTGTCGCGCAGCGGGACGTACGGCTCCTCGTCCTCGGACACGCCCGCCTCGACGGCCCGGCCGCGCTCCAGCTCGGCGTCGAGCTCGGCGCCCAGCAGGATCGCGATGTTCGAGATCCACAGCCACACCAGGAACGCGATGATGCCGCCCAGCGTGCCGTAGGTCTTGTTGTACGAGGAGAAGTTCGACACGTAGATCGCGAAGCCGGCCGACGCCACCAGCCAGATGAAGACCGCCAGCACGCCGCCCGGGGTGATCCAGCGGAACCCGGTCTGCCGCGCGTTCGGCGAGGCCCAGTACAGCAGGGCCAGGATCAGCATCACCACCAGCAGCAGCACGGGCCACTTGACGATGTCGAACACCTGCACCGCCTGTTTCGACAGCCCGACCCAGCCGCCGGCCTCCTGGGCGAACCGGCCGGTGAACACGACGGACAGCGCGGCGAGCGAGATGAGCACGCCGACCGCGATCGTGATGCCGAGCCGCAGCGGCAGCAGCTTCCACATCGGCCGGCCCTCCGGCACGTCGTAGATGGCGTTGGAGGCCCGCATGAACGCCCCGACGTAGCCGGACGCCGTCCACAGGGCGCCCAGCAGGCCGACGATCGCCAGCACGCCGGCCGAGCCCGAGCCCTGCTTCAGCTCGTCGACGGCGCCGTTCACCGGGCCGGCGATGGCCTTGGGGAAGAGGGCCTGGGTGCTCTTCAGTACCGCATCCTGGGTCGTGTCGGTCAGCAGCATGCCCGAGACCGACAGCAGCACGAGGATGCCCGGGAAGATCGACAGCACCCCGTAGTAGGTGAGGGCGGCGGCCCAGTCCGTGAGATTGTCGCGGTTGAACTCCTTGACCGTTCGCTTCAGCACGTCGATCCAGGAGCGCCTGGTCAGCTCGGTCGGCTTGTCGGGCGCGCCGTCGAGCTCATGGTCCTCAATCATGACGCCACCTCGTCCGCCGGGGGTCGATACGCTCCCTATGCCCGGCGGCTGTGCCCGCTTAACGTTCCGGTGCGACCCTTCCGGCCCTGATCAGGGCGACCTGCACCATGTCGACCAGTTCGGTCGCGCGGAACGGCTTGGCGATGACGGAGGCGTCCGGCCCGAGGTCGACGACGGCCGAGTCGAAGTAGGGCAGCCCCGACATGTACATGATCAGCGCGTCGGGGCAGGTGGCGCGCACCGCCTCGGCGACCTGCGGGCCCGAGCCGTCGTTGAGCTTCAGGTCGGTGATCGCCAGGTCGATCCCCTTGGGGTGCTCGGCGCACAGCCGCTCGGCGCCCGCCAGTCCCGACGCGGTGATGACCTCGGCGCCGGCGCGGCTGAGCACCCGGCGCACGATTTCGATCAGGTCCGGCTCGTCGTCGACGACCAGGATGCGCAGGTGCTCCAGCATGCCCCCACGATAGGCCGCGATACGGGCAGATTTGGGCTAGTTCGCCTCGTTGGCGGTGCTGGGCGACGCGACGCGCTGGGCCGGGGCCGGGCGGATGCGGCGGCGGCTGAAGCCCAGGAAGGCCACCAGGATGCAGGCGGCCACCAAGGCCGCGGCGGCGTACGTCCACCAGGCCGGCGGGCCGGAGCGAGGCTCCGGCAGCTGGGCGTCGAGCCGGGTGCCCGGGTTGCTGGAGAAGAAGTCGGCCGGGGCCGCGGCCGGGGCGGTGCTCTCCACGGCCTGGGTGGGCGTCGCCGACGGGCTCTTGGTCGCGCCCTTCGAGGGCTTCACGCCCGTCGTGACGGTGAAGGAGAGGCTGCCGTGGCTGGCGCGGTCCAGCGTGCTCGTGGTCGAGTACGACACCGTGTACCGCCCGGGCGCCGCGTCGGGCACCGCCACCGACACCTTCACGGTCTCGTTGCGGATGGCCGGCGTGCCGAGCTCGATCGTGTGGCCGGCGCTGTCCGTCAGGTTGATGTGCGCCTCGACGAGCGTCTCGGTGAACTGGAGTTCCAACGTCCGCGGCAGGTGCGCGACGGACGACTCGGCGGACGGGTCGCTGGAGACGAGCGCCAGCCGCGGCGCGTACGCGTCAGCAGTGCCCGAAAACGCCAGAACGCTGAGAAAACCGACAATGACGGCGAGCCTCAGCGTCCAACGTCCGTTCTGGAATCGCCCGGTCATGGGCGGAAACGATAGTGCATTGACGCACCGGATGTGCGGAACGCGGGTGCTAGCGTGCCCATTCATGGGTGGCAGTTGGCGTGAACTGTTGCAAATCGACCGCCCGCCGGCACCCACTCCGGCCAGCCGTCGTTTGCGCCGGCTCATATTGGCGACCGCCGTCGTCACTGTGGCGGTCGACATCGTCAACCTGGAGTATTCGGCGGAGGCCGGATTCGGCCTCGGAGTGCGCACGGTCTGGGCGATCCTGCGCGCCCTGGGCTTTTTGTTCCTGATGCGGGAGATTCGATTCGGCCGGCTCACCGCCCGCCCGTTCGGGCTCATCCTGACGGTCACCACGATCTTCGCGTCGGGCCGGTTGAGCCAGCCGCGCGCGGGCGGGCTGCTGCCGCCGTGGCCGGTGCTGGCCGGCCTGGCCGTCGTCACCGCGCTCTGCGCCGCCGTGCTGTGGCAGCTGTTCCGCTCGCCCGAGATCGAGGCGCACCTGACCCGCCGGGCGCCGCGCCGTGCGGTCCCGCCGTGGGTGCTCACCGCCCGCGTGGCCGCTCTGTCGTACTCCGCGCTGATGTTCGTGCCGTGCCTGGTCGCCCTCGGGTCGCTGTTCGACGAGCCGCGCCGCCCACCGGAGACCGCGGTCCCGCTGGTCGTCTCGTGGTTCGTGCTCTCGTTCACGGTCGGCCTGGTCGCCGGGATCATCAGCTTCCTGACGCTCTTCGGTCACGGCTGGGCGCGGGTACTACTGGCGCTGGTCAGCGTCTTCGTGATGATCGCGCAGCCGGTGCTGTGCTGGCTGCTGCTCGGCCCCGACGGCGTCTTGCGCGACGGCGTCCCGCTGGTGCTCGCCGCCCTGCTGTGCCTCTACGGCCTGGCCCGGTCCCGCTCGGCCCGCGAGTAGCGGCTACGGCCCGGTCAGGTTCCGGTCGGCCCCGGCGTAGAGCTTGATCTTGTACTCGATCGTCGTCAGGTCCTCGTGCAGCGCCGCGATGCGCTCCAGCACCTTTCGCCGGTGCTCCTCCAGCAGCTCCCGCCGCGTGTCGTAGGTGGCCTCCCCCTCCCGGCACAGCTGCGCGTACCGCCGCGTGTCGGCGATCGACATGCCGGTGGCCCGGAGCCGGGACAGGATGCCGAGCATGCTCAGGTCCTGCTCGGAGTAGCGGCGGTGGCCGTTGCCGCCCCGCTCGGGCGGGTCCAGCAGGCCGGCGCGTTCGTAGTAGCGCAGCGTGTGGGGTGAGAGACCGGTGCGCTCCGCGACCTCCGCGATCGTCAGCATGTTTCCCAGGTTAAAGGGGCAGTGTCGAGGGCATGCCACAGCGAAACCTCGGCTCACTGAGTGTCTCCGCCCTCGGCCTCGGCTGCATGGGCATGAGCGAGTTCTACGGCCCGGGTGACGACGCGGAGTCCGTCGCCACCATCCACCGCGCCATCGACCTGGGCGTCACGTTCCTCGACACCGCCGACGCCTACGGGCCGTTCGAGAACGAGCGACTCGTCGGCCGGGCGATCGCCGGCCACCGCGACGAGGTGGTGCTCGCCACCAAGTTCGGCATCGAGCGCGACGGCGACCGGCGGGCCGTCAACGGCCGGCCCGACTACGTGCGCCGGTGCGTCGACGCCTCCCTCCAGCGGCTCGGCGTCGACTACATCGACCTCTACTACCAGCACCGCGTCGACCCGACCGTCCCCGTCGAGGAGACCTGGGGCGCCATGGCCGAGGCGGTGACCGCCGGCAAGGTGCTGCACCTGGGCATCTCGGAGGCGTCGCCGGCGACGGTGCGCCGCGCCCACGCCGAGCACCCGGTCACGGCCGGGCAGTACGAGTACTCACTCTGGTCGCGCGAGCCCGACCAGCAGATCCTGCCCCTGTTCCGGGAGCTGGGCATCGGCCTGGTCGCCTACAGCCCGCTCGGGCGCGGCTTCCTCACCGGCGAGATCACCAGCCCGGACCAGTTCGCGCCGGACGACTTCCGCCGCGGCAACCCCCGCTTCCAGGGCGAGAACTTCACCCGCAACCTCGACCTGGTGGCCGAGGTGCGCTCGCTGGCGGAGGACAAGGGCGTGACGCCGGCCCAGCTCGCGCTGGCCTGGGTGCTGGCCCAGGGCGACGACGTGGTACCGATCCCGGGCACCAAGCGGCGCACGTACCTCGAGCAGAACGTCGCGTCGCTCGACGTCTCCCTGACGCCCGACGACCTGGCCGCGCTGGAGAAGCTCGCGATCGCCACCGACGTCGCCGGCACCCGCTACGCCGAGGCGACGATGAGCCAGCTCGGCAACTGAGCGTGAGTCCCGGCGGTGCCGCTGGCGCCGCCGGGCTTTCCCTTGTACATTCCGTTGCGTGTCCGCGCGATTGAACAGCTGCTGGTGGCCCGCCTGACGAGGCGGCCCACTTCCGCGTGACACGACTTCCGCGGCCGCCCCTGAGGCGGTCGCTTTTTCGTTCCCTGGGAACACCCGCCTCGGCCGGCCATCCGATCCCGTCCGAAGGGAACGCACATGCTGCCTGCTGGCACACCGTTCGCGCTGCTGCGGCGCGAGGGGCGCGACGTCGTCGAGGTGCTGACCGGCCCGGTCGTCACCGTCGACCGCCTGGCCGACATCCCGGACCACTCGCTGTCCCTGATCCCGTTCCGCCAGGTCCGCGAGCGCGGCTTCGCCTGTGTCGACGACGGTACGCCGCTGTCGGTCCTGCGGATCGAGGCCCGTCACGAGGTACCGGTGGCCGAGGCGCTCGAAGCGCTGCCCGACGCCCTGCCGGCGCTGACGGGCGGCGCGTTCGACGTCGACGACGACACCTACGCCTCCATCGTCGAGACCGTCCTCCGCGACGAGATCGGCCGCGGCGAGGGCTCCAACTTCGTGATCCACCGCGTCTTCGAGGCCGACCTGGCCGGCGACCCGGTGGCCGCGGCCCTGACCGTGTTCCGCCGGCTCCTGACGCGGGAGCGGGGCGCCTACTGGACCTTCGTCGTCCACACCGGCGACCGCACGCTGGTCGGCGCCACCCCGGAGCGCCACGTCAGCGTCGAGGACGGCCTGGTGATGATGAACCCCATCAGCGGCACCCTGCGCGGGCGGCCCGACAAGGCGTCGGTGCTCGAGTTCCTGTCCGACCGCAAGGAGATCGACGAGCTGTCGATGGTCCTGGACGAGGAGCTGAAGATGATGGCGACCGTGGCCGACCTCGGCGGCCAGGTCATCGGCCCGTACCTCAAGGAGATGACCCACCTGGTCCACACCGAGTACCTGCTGGCCGGCCGCGGCTCGCTCGACGTGCGCGAGGTGCTCCGCGAGACCATGTTCGCCCCCACGGTCGTGGGCAGCCCGATCGAGAACGCCTGCCGTGTGGTGGCCCGCCACGAGGGGCGGGGCCGCGGCTACTACGGCGCCGTGCTGGCCCTGATCGACGGCGGCACGCTGGACGCCCCGATCCTCATCCGGACGGCCGACATCGACGCCGCCGGCCGCCTGCGCGTCCCGGTCGGCGCCACCCTGGTCCGCCACTCGACCCCGGCCGGCGAGGTCGCCGAGACCCACACCAAGGCCGCCGGCGTCCTGGCCGCCCTGGGCCTGACCGCCGGTCCCGCGGCGAATCCCTCCACAGTGGACGGGCTCGCCGCGGACGCCGAGGTGCAGGCCGCGCTCGTGTCCCGCAACGCGGCCCTCGCGCCGTTCTGGCTGCGGCCCCGCGACGCGTCGACCCCCGACCCGGCGCTCACCGGCCGCCGCGTGCTCATCGTCGACGCCGAGGACACGTTCACCGGGATGCTGCTGCACCAGCTGCGCGTGCTGGGGCTGGCGGTGACGCTCCGGCGGTACGACTCGGACATCACCACCGACGGCTTCGACCTCGTCGTCGCCGGGCCCGGCCCGGGCGACCCGCGGCTCGCCGAGGATCCCAAGATGGTGACCATGCGCGGGCTCATCCGGCGGCGGCTCGACACGGGGGCGCCGCTGCTCGCCGTCTGCCTCGGCCACCAGCTGCTCTGCGGCGAACTGGGGCTGCCGCTGCGCCGCAAGTCCGCGCCGTACCAGGGCATGCAGCGCGAGATCGACTTCTTCGGCCGCCCCGCCCGCGTCGGCTTCTACTCGACGTTCACGGCGACGGCGCCCGGCGACCGCGTCGAGACGCCCTACGGCCAGGTCGGCGTCGCCCGTGACCCGGCCAACGGCGACGTCCACGCCCTGCGCGGCCCGAGCTTCGCCGGCGTGCAGTTCCACCCCGAGTCGGTGCTGAGCTACGACGGCATCGAGCTGCTCCGCACGCTGCTCACCGACCTGCTGCCCGCTTCGGCGGCGTCGAAGGTGGGTACCGCCCCGGAGTGATGTCGCGCTGCTTCCGGGGGCGCGACCTCAACCTGCACGCGGCCGCGGTGGTCCCGGTGGCGCTGCTGACCCTGCGGTCGGCGGCGCTGCCGGCCGGCCGCCCTGTGGCTCTACGTCTTCCACCTGGTCACGCTCGTGGGATACGCCGCGACGATCCAGGTACACCGTATGGTGCTCTTGCGTTCCGCCGTCCGTTGAACGATGCTTCCGAAATATTCTCACTTCTGCGTCCCGGGGAGTCGGCGATGGATCTGCGCGACCGCCGTGCACGTGCCGCCGTCGCCGGGGCCTACCTGGTGCAGGGGTTCTGCTTCGCCGGGCTGCTGACCCAGACCGGCGTCCTCCAGGAGAAGTTCGGCTTCTCCGACGGTGAGCTGTCCCTGGTACTGCTGGCCGTCCCCGTGGTCGCGGGCGTCGGCAGCGTCGTCGCTGGCGCGCTGAGCGCCCGCTTCGGCAGCTCGCCGGTCCTGCGCGCCGGCGGCCCGGGCGTCTGCGTGGCGATCGCCCTCGCGGGGCTGTCCGCCGCCCACTGGCAGCTGTTCGCCGCGCTGGCCCTGGTCGGGCTGTTCCTCGGCATCGTCGACGCGACGATGAACATGCAGGGCGTGAGCGTCGAGCGGCGCTACGGCCGCCCGGTCCTGAACTCGTTCCACGCCGTCTGGAGCGTCGGGGCGATCCTGGGCGCCCTGGCGACCGCCGGCACCGCCCGGCTCGACTGGTCGGTCGGCGCGTCGCTCAGCGCGGTGGCCGCGGTCGGCGTCGTGCTGGCCCTGCTGGCCGGCCCGGCACAGCTCAAGCGGTCCGAGGAGGCCTCCGAGGCCGAGCCCGGCACCGGCCCGGACATCCCGTGGCGCCCGATCGTCCTGGTCGGCATCGCGATGATGCTCATGTTCATCGCCGACTCGGCCGTGTCCAACTGGAGCGCCGTCTTCATGGACAACGTGCTCTCGGCGAGCACGAGCGTCGCCGCGCTCGGCCTGGCCGCGTACCAGACCACGATGCTCATCGGCCGCACCGCCGGCGACCGCGTGGTGCGCCGCTTCGGCCCGGCGGGCGTCGTCTCCGTCGGTGGCGTGGTCGGCGGCCTCGGCCTGGTCCTCGTCGCGGCGTCCCCGAACCCGGCGGTCGGCATCGCGGGCTTCGCGGTCGTCGGCCTGGGCCTGTCACTCGTGGTGCCGCAGTCGTTCTCGGCGGCGGGGCGCCTCGACCCGGCCGGCACGGGCGTCGCGATCGCCCGGGTCAACCTCTTCAACTACGTCGGCTTCGTGGTGGGCGCGGGCATGATCGGCGCCATCGCCGAGAGCGCGTCGCTGCGCTGGGCCTTCGTGGTCCCGGCGGTCCTGGCGGCCGGCATCGTGGCCCTGGCCCCGTCGTTCCGCACCCACGCCCCGGCCGTCACGCCGGCCGCCGCACCGTCGGCGCCGGTCAGCTAGCTCGGGTGGTGGGCGCTCGCGCTCACCTTGCCGGCCGCCGCGGCCACCGAGCCGCGGGTCGTCGCGGCCAGGGTCGTCTGCTCGCGCAGCGAGTCGGCCACCTCGCGCTGCGCCGTCGCGACCGCGCCCAGCCGGTCCGCCACGCCGCCCACCGCGGTCGCGGCCGCCGCCGCGCCCGTCGTCACCTGGCCGACCGTCTGCTCGATCCGGCCCGTCGCGGCGGCCGTCTGCGCCGCCAGCTCCTTCACCTCGTTCGCGACCACGCCGAAGCCCTTGCCGGCCTCGCCGGCGCGGGCCGCCTCGATCGTCGCGTTCAGCGCCAGCAGCTTCGTCTGGTCGGCCACCGCCTCGATCAGCCCGGCGACCGTCGAGATCTCCGAGATCGCCGACTCCAGCTGGCTGATGACCCGCCGCGCCTCGTTCGAGTCGTGCAGGGCGGCCTCGACGTCCTGGACCGCGCCGCCGACCGTGGTGTTCATGCGGGCGAGGGCCTCCTCGAACGACTCCATGGCGGCGCCCGCCTCGGCGCCCAGCCGCACGCCGGCGTCGGCCACGTCGGCCAGCACCGTCTCCAGCCGCCGGCCGAGCCGCTCGCTGCGCTCGACCTGCGAGGCGGCGTTCGACGCGGCCTCCTCCTCGCGGCGGGCCGCGTCCTCGGCCGCCGCGCGCAGGGCCCGGGCCGAGGACTCCTCGAGGCGGGCCCGTTCGGCGTCGGCCTCCGACTCGGCCGTCGCGGCGAACCGCCAGTACGCCAGCGACGTCAGGCACATCACGAGCACGAACCCGGCGTGCATCAGCACGAACAGCACCGGGTAGTCGCGCGCCTGGGGGCTGCTGAACAGCATTTCCGGCATGGTGAGCGCGACCAGCAGGTGGTGCCCGGCGACGAAGAGGACCGTGACGACGAGGGCCACCCAGTCCTGGTACAGGCTGACCAGCCCGATGATCACGAAGAAGTGGAAGTGCAGGTCGGTCAGGCCGTTGCCCGCGTGGACCAGGCCGGCCGCACAGATGGCGAGTCCGGTCGACGTGGCGACCGCGCCGCCCCGGTTGGTCCGGGCCACCCCGGCGCCCACGCCGCACAGCACGATCCCGCCGACCGCCGACCAGACCAGCCAGCCGCCCGCGTGGGCGTGCTCGCCGAACACGCTGTGGCCGTTCACGACGGCGATGACCGCGATGAGCGGCACGTGCAGCCACAGGATCGCGCGCAGCGCACGGTGCCGCGACCGGAACGCGGCGCCGCTGAGCCCGACCTTGGGCATGAGCCACGCTAGGACCCCGGACATGCACGCTCCCCACGACGACAGTGCTGTCCGACCTATCGGCCCCGCTCCCCGGTTCTGTAGGCCTCACGCCACGGTTCTGGAATCGTCACGCCGCGGCTCGGGCGGCCTCCCCGACGAGCGCGGCCGCTTCCGCCGGTGCGGGCAGGCCGTCAGTGTCGCCCGGCGCGGCGACGACCCCGGCTGCGAACCGCGTGCCGAGCCAGGCCGCACCGCGCGGCGGGATGCCGGCGAGCCGCGCGGCGAGGTACGCCCCGGCGAACGCGTCCCCGGCCCCGACCGGATCCACGACCTCCACGGCCGCCGAGGGGAGCCGGCGCGGGCCGCCGGGATCCGCGTGCCAGCAGCCGTCGGCGCCCGCCTTCAGCACCACCTCGCCGACCCCGGCGGCGTGGGCCCGCTCGAACACCTTCGCCGGCTCGTCGACCCCCAGCAGCGGGCCGGCCTCGTCGAGACCGAGCAGGAGGTACGTCGTCATCGGCAGCAGCTCGACGAGCAGGTCCGTCACGGGCGGGAGCCCTGGCCGCAGGTTCGGGTCGAGGGCGACCGGGATCCCGCGCTCGTGCGCCGCGCGGGCCAGCCGTGCCACCGCCCGACGCGGGCCGGGCCCGAGCGCCGCGGTGAGCCCGGACACGGCGACCAGGGCGGGCCCGGCCGCCAAGGCCCGGTCGGCGTCGGCCTCGTCGAGCGCCGAGGCGGCCGAGCCGGCCCGGTAGTAGTGCACGCGGCGAGCGCCGTCGGGCCGCGCGTCCTTGAAGAACACGCCGGTCGGCCGCGACTCGTCCACGGCGACCAGCCCGGTGTCGACGCCGAGCTCCGCGGCCGCCGCGCACACCCGCCGGCCGAACGGGTCGGCTCCGACCCGGCTGCAAAACGCGGCCCGCGCCCCGGCCCGCCGGGCGGCGGCGAGCAGGTTCAGCTCGGCCCCGGCGACGTGCACCGAGGCCGACCGGCAACCGTCCAGCGGCTCCCCGTCCGAGGGCTGGAAGAGCACCATGGCCTCGCCGAGCCCCACGATCATGGCAGCCACCGGGCCCGCAGGTCGGGCCGTAGCCAGGCGGCGGGGGAGGCGATCGACAGCCCGCCGTCCACCGGCAGGCACACGCCCGTGATGAAGCCCGCCTCCGCCGAGGCCAGGAACCGCACCGCCGCCGCCACCTCTTCCGGCCGCCCGACCCGGCCCAGGGGGTACCCCTCGGCGACCCGCGGCAGGTGCTCGCCGCCGATCATCCCGGGTGCCACCGCGTTGACCCGGATGCCGCGCGGGCCGTACTCCAGCGCCAGCTGCCGCACCAGCCCGTCCAGCCCCGCCTTGGCCGCCGCGTAGCCCGGCAGCCCCGGTGCGGCGAGGAAGCTGTTCACCGACGTGACCGCCACGATGCTGCCGCCCGGTGGCAGCACCGGAAGCGCTTCCCGGCACGCGTAGAACGCCCCGGACAGCGTCACGTCGAGCGCCGCCCGCCACTGCTCGTCGCTCTGCTCGGTCGCCGGCGCGATCGGCATGACCGCCGCGGCGAGCACGAGGACGTCGAGCCGGCCGAGCCGGGACCGCGCGAACGATATCGCCGCGGCCGCTCCGGTACTGCTGGAGCAGTCGACGACCGCGGTGTCCACAAAGGACGGATCAGCGAGCGGATCCAGCGCCACGCCCGCGACCCGGTCCCCACCGGCGGCGAAGGCGGCGCCGATCGCCCGGCCGATGGGGGAGGAGCAGCCCAGCACCAGGACGCCTCTCACAGCGCCAGGTCCGACAGGATCAGGTCCAGGGCCGCGAGCGTGGCCGCGTCGGCGTCCAGCGCGGGCGCCCGGACCGTCGCCGACGCGATGACCCCGCGCCGCACCAGCACGTGCTTGTGGATCGCCCAGGCGATGCCCGGCTGGAGGCCGAACCGGACCAGTGGCAGCAGCCGGTTGAAGGCGGCGCGCGCCTCGTCGTGCGCGCCGGCGAGGTACAACCGCAGCACCTCGGCGAGCAGGTCGGGGAACTCGCTGGCGGGCATGGTGCCGACGGCGCCGCGCGCGTACTCCTCCAGCACGAAGAGCGCGTTCTGCCCGCCCAGCACCAGGAACTCCCCGGCCGTGGCGTCGATGACGGCGCCCACCTTCGGCGCCGTCGGCTGGGTCTCCACCTTCACCGAGTCGACCCCGTCGAGCTTCGACAGCTCCACGATGAGCGGCACCGGCAGCGTGATCCCGGTCGACCCGGGCGCGTCCTGCACCATCACCGGCAGCCCGGCGGCGGCGACGGTCCCGTAGAAGTCGACGATCTGGGCCGGCGACGGCTTCACCATGAACGGCGGGATGACCATGCCGACGCTCGCGCCCGCCTCCTGCGCGGCGAGCGCCTGCGTGACCGCGTCGCCGGTGCCGGTCGCCGAGACGCCGGCGACGATGGGCAGGTCGGGGCCGGCCTCGGCGCAGACCACGCCGAGGATCGCGGCGCGTTCGGCGGCGGTGAGCGTGAAGCCCTCGCTCGCGAAGCCGAACACCGCGAGCCCGTCCGCGCCGGACGCGAGCGAGAACGCCACCAGCCGCCGCAGGCTCTCCAGGTCGAGCGAACCGTCGGGGTGGAACGGGGTGGCGAGCACGGGGATCAGCCCGCGCACGTCGGTGGAGCGGCTCACAGGTCCTCCAGCAGGACATCGACGCCGAGGCCCGGCGCCGTCGGGACGGGGAACGAGCCCGGGCCGCCGGGCAGCGGCCGGGCCAGGATGCGGTTGGCGACCGGGAACGGGCCCGGCTGGAACTCGAAGACGGGCATCGCCTCGACGGCGGCGGCCACGTGGAGGCCGGCGGCGAGCACGACGCCCAGGCCGACCGAGTGGTGCGGGGCGATCGGCACGTGGTGGGCGGCGGCGACCTCGGCGATCGCCATCGCCTCGGTGATGCCGGTCCGCCCGACGTCGGGCTGGGCGATGTCGAGCGCGCGGGCCTGCAGCCAGTGCCGGAACTCGTAGCGGTTGCGCAGCGTCTCGCCGACCGCGACCGGCGTGACGAGCGCGGCGGCCAGCTCGCGGTGGCCCTCGACGTCCTCCGGCACCAGCGGCGCCTCGTAGAACCAGGCGCCGCGCTCGTCGAGCGCCTTGCCGAGGCGCAGGGCGTCGGCGAGGTCGTACGCCCAGTGGGCGTCGACGGCGACCCGCATGCCCGTGGCGGCGACCGCGTCGTAGGTCGCGAGGTCCTCGGCGACGCCCCGGCCGAGGTGGAGCTTCACTGAGCTTGCACCCTCTGCAAGCCACTTGCGCGCCAGCTCCGTGCGAAGCGCGTCAGTCGGTACCGGCAGGCCCGACACGTAGGTCGGCACCGACGACCGGAACGCGCCCCCGAGCAGGGCGTGGACCGGCAGGCCGGCCGCCTTGCCGGCCAGGTCCCACAGCGCGATGTCCACCGCGGCCAGCGCGTCGGCCTGGTGCCCGACCAGGTGGCCGCGTTCACGCATGAGCCCGGTGAGCCGCGACCAGAGCGGCCGGACCCCGCGCGGGTCGGCGCCGAGCAGCACCGGCGCGAGCAGCCGGTCCACGATCGCCTGCGCGATCTCGGGGCCCACCGGGGCCAGGCACTCGCCCCAGCCGACGGTCCCGTCGTCGCAGGTCAGCCGCACGATCAGGGTCTCGAAGCGGTCGGAGTAGAGGCTGCGCCACGGTGGCCGCACGTAGTAGTCGGCCTCGACGGGAGCCCGCGTGGCCGCGCCCAGGTAGACGTCGTCGCCGCGCAGCTTCAGCGGATGGGTGCTGACATCAACGATCTTCACAAGGTGACCTCCGCTGGGCGGTTGACCGCTTGCAACATGCGGGATATCTTGCCGTATCACGCAAGTAACTTCCAGAGAGGGTTCCGATGGCTTCGGATGCCGGAAGCAACCAGAGCGTCGAGCGGGCGCTGACGGTCCTGCGGGTGTTCACCGCCGGCCGCGCCGAGCTGCGCGTGTCCGACGTCGCCAAGCTCGCCGACCTCGGACTCTCCACCGCGTCGCGGCTGCTGGCAACCCTCGAGGCGGCGGGTTTCGTGGATCGTGACCCGGTGAGCGGGCTCTACCGGCTGGGCCTGGACACGGTCAGCCTCGGCGGCGCGGTGCTCAACAGTCACCCGGTGCACCGCGAGGCCCGCCAGATCGCCCAGAACCTGGCGGCCGAGCTCGGCCTCGGCGTCAACGTCGCGGTGCGCCGCGACGCCAGCCTGTTCTACCTGCTCAACTTCGAGGGCCGGCAGGCGCCGCGGGCGTTCGTGCTGGCCGGCCAGCGCAACCCGCTGCACGCCACCGGCCTGGGCAAGTCGCTGCTCACCGGCCTGACCGCGGCCGAGCGGCGGGCGCTGCTGCCGGCCGACCGCCTGGTCTCCTACACCCCGCGGACCATCACCACCCACGCCGAGCTCGACGCCGAGATCGAGCGCACGGTGACCAGGGGATACGGCTCCGAGCTGGAGGAGCTCGCGCTCGGCCGGGCCTGCGTGGCCGCTCCGATCCGCGACTCCTCGGGCGGCGTGGTGGCGGCGCTGTCGGTCTCGGGCCCGCTCTCCGCAATCGACTTGCAGAAACGGGAGGCCGAGCTGTCCCGCGCGGTCATCGAGGCCTGCGACTCGATCAGCATCGGCCTCGGCTACGTCGGCCCGGCCCACCACGTACCACTGGAGCAGGTCAGATGACCGCTTGCCGAACCACCACCCGGGGTGGCACACTCCTTCGCACACGGTCGATAGTATACGATCGCCGACGCGGAGGGACCCACATGGCGCTCGCCGGATTCCAGACCAAGGCCGACCTCGTCTACGAGCGGCTCCGGGACGCGATCCTCACCGGCGAGCTGCGCCCGGGGGAGCGGGTGAACATCGACGCGCTCGCCCGCGAGCTCGGCATCAGCAAGATCCCGCTGCGCGAGGCCGTGCAGCGGCTCACCGCCCAGGGCCTCGTCGTGCAGCCCAACCCGCACGCCGGCGCGCAGGTCGCCCCGCTGTCGCTGCGCGAGATGCGCGGCGTGTACCTCGCCCGCGGCGCGCTGGAGGGCCTCGCCGCCCGGGTGGCCGCCACGACCGTCAGCGACGCCGAGCTGGCCGAGCTGCAGGAGCTGCACGAGCAGATGCGCCAGCGGTTCACCGCCGGCGACACCAGCGAGCTCTCCGCGCTCAACCGGCGGTTCCACACCGGCATCGCCGACGCCACGCACTACGCGACCCTGCGCGAGCTCACCGACCTGACCCTGCTGCGCGTGCAGCACTACCGCGTCGGCGTGCGCGTCGAGCCGGCCTGGGGCCAGGTCGTCACCGAGCACGCCGCCATCCTCGACGCCCTGCGCCGCCGCGACGCCGACCGCGCCGAGATGGCCGCCCGCGACCACGTCGAGTGGCAGCTGGGCGTCGAGCTGCGCGCGACGCTCGACCCTTCCCTCATCGACCTGGACGACGACTGAGGTGCCCACATGAACAAAGGTCTCAGCGACCGCACGTTCGGCTTCCTGCTGACGCTCCCGGCGCTGGCACTGCTCGGCGCCGTCGTGCTCTACCCGCTCGTCGGCGCCCTGTCGACCAGCCTGTTCCACCAGAGCCTGGTCCTGCCCGGCCGCTCGTTCGCCGGCCTCGACAACTTCACGGCGGTGCTCAGCCGCAACTTCTGGCCCGTCCTGCAGCACACGGTGGTCTTCACCGTCGGCGCGACGGTCGTGCCGGTCGTCGTCGGGTTCGCACTCGCCCTGGCGCTCAACACGAAGCTGCGCGGCCGGGCCGTGCTGCGCGGCCTGTTCCTGATGCCCTGGGTGATCCCCGGCGTGGTCGTCTCGTTCGTCTGGCTGTGGATCTTCAACGCCAACTACGGCCTGCTCAACGGCCTGCTCGTCCAGCTGCACATCGTGGACGAGCCGGTCACCTGGCTCGGTGACCCGACGACCGCGATGGCCGCGATCATCGTGGCCAAGAGCTGGGCCAGCTTCCCCTGGATCATGGTGATGCTGCTGGCCGGCCTCCAGACGGTGCCGGCGACGCTGCACGAGGCGGCGGCCCTGGACGGCGCCGGCGCGGCCAAGCGGTTCTGGCACGTCACGCTGCCGCACCTGCGGGGCATCCTCGGCATCGTCGTGCTGCTGGAGGTCATCTGGAACGTCCAGCACTTCGACATGATCTACGTCCTCACCAACGGCGGACCGGCCGGCTCGACGACCACGTTCGCGGTGGCCGTCTACGACACCGCCTTCAAGGCGTTCGACCTGGGCAACGCGAGCGCGCTCGGCGCGCTGTGGCTGGTCCTGATCCTCGCCCTGGTCGTGGTCTACGTCCGGGTCTCGGAGCGAGGGGAGAAGGTGGCATGACCGTGCAGGAGCTCGCCCGTCCCACGCCCACGCCGACCGAGCCCCCGGCCCCGGTCCGCAAGCCCCGCCGCCCGCGCACCCTGGGCGCCGCCGCGGTCGTCGCCATCATCGGGGTCTTCGCCTTCGGCCCGGTCTACTGGGTCCTCGTCACCGCGCTCACCCCGACGCACGACGTGTTCCGGTTCCCGCCCCACTTCATCCCCGACCGGATCACGTTCGAGCACTTCGGCAGCATCTTCGAGAGCCCCCGCCTCTTGAAGTACCTGCTCAACTCCATGATCGTCTCGCTGATCACGGCCGTGCTCACCGTCATCGTGAGCGCGTACACCGGCTACTCGTTCGCGAAGTTCCGCTACCGCGGCCGCCGCTCCCTGATGTACCTGGTGCTCGCCTCCCAGATGTTCCCGCAGGCCCTGTTGCTGATCACGCTCTACCTGGTCTTCAGCCAGGTCGGCCTGCTCAACTCGTACCTCGCGCTGATCCTGTCCTTCATCACGTTCACGCTGCCGCTGTGCGTCTGGATGCTCAAGGGCTTCTTCGACACGATCCCCGACGAGCTCATCGAGGCGGCCAAGGTGGACGGCGCCGGGCAGGGCGCCATCATCCACCGCATCCTGCTCCCGGTCTCGCTGCCGGGCCTCGTCGCGACCGGGCTGTTCGCCTTCATCCGCGGCTGGAACGACTTCATCTTCGCCCTGACCCTCGCCGGCCCGGACAAGCAGACGCTGCCGCCCGGGCTCGTCAACACCTACCTCGGTGAGTTCGAGACCGCCTGGCCGGAGCTCATGGCCGCGTCGCTGGTCGTGTCGCTGCCCGTCGTCATCGGCTTCACCGTCCTGCAGCGCTACCTCGTCGCCGGCCTCACGTCCGGCGCCGTGAAGGGCTGAACCCACTCAACGTTTTCCGGCGACGTCCCACGCGGCCACCGCGCTCGGTTGCCCACGACACCCCGCC